>CAJQLX010000018.1 GCA_905479265.1 uncultured Alphaproteobacteria bacterium | reverse complement strand
AATTTTTGAATGTGTGTCTCGTATGGCTTTAGGAGTGAGATTATAATTAAGCTACTATAAGATAATGCGACTACATTATGCGTTATAGTTTGTTGCACTTCGAACACAGGTTTGGTGTTCAGCATTGCGAAAATTAGACGAAAATGTGGCTCTTGCCCCCTTTCTAGCAAATTTTCAGTCAGAACGGGGCGCTTTCTGTCGAATTTATCGCTGCTGGTTTTCGACGGACCCTCATAAAACAGGGCACGCGTCTCATGCTTAGCGAGGGAACAAGCGTGAACAGCCGCAACGGCTTTGCACAGTATAGCTCAAATACCTTAGTGCGTTTCGCATCATCGCGAAGCGGCGTCGGCGACCGAGATGTAGTCACCTTGAGCAGCAGGAGGGCAGCCGTAGGCGCACCGGTTGGTTCCATAGGACACACCACTGCGACCCCCGAGGGGCGGGGGCGGGGGGGCTGACCAAGGCCGAGATTTAGATTTTTGGAACGTTTGGAAAATGGCGGTGAGGGTGGGATTCGAACCCACGATAGAGTTTCCCCTATACCCGCGTTCCAGGCGAGCGCCTTAAGCCACTCGGCCACCTCACCGCGCTGGCGGCTTGATAGGCAATTCAGAGCGGCTGCGCAATGGCGAAGACCTGTTTTAGCACTGTGAATGGTGTATAGCTCTTATCGGTGACCATAAGGGAGTAAATATGCGACTGATCCTCTGGGCAATCGGCTGCGTTTTTGCGGCTATCGCTGCTGTTCAATTGATTATCGAGGGCATGCTGGCTGCGTTTGGCGGCTCATGGACCCGCGTGCTGTCACTGGGTGACGTGATTGACCAGTTTGTTGGGCCGGGTGCCGCTTCAACCTTGCCAGCATTGATCGCTGAGTCGCCGCCTTGGATCCCAGCGATTGCCCTTGGCGCGCTGTTTTTGGTCTTGGGTCGACACCGTCCGCCGACCCACACCTGAAGCTGGCTTAATCGTCACTCATCTTGAGCGCGGCGAGGAAGGCTGACTGCGGGATATCCACGTTACCAATGTTCCGCATCCGCTTCTTACCCGCTTTCTGCTTTTCCAGCAGTTTACGCTTTCGCGTTGCGTCACCGCCGTAACACTTGGCGGTCACGTCTTTGCGCATGGCCGAGATGGTTTCCCGCGCGATGACCTTGCCACCAATCGCAGCCTGAACGGCGATTTTGAACAACTGACGTGGAATCAGTTCCTTGAGCCGCACACACAAATCACGGCCGCGGGATTCTGATTTTTCTTTGTGGACCATGATGGCCAAGGCATCGACAGGCTCTCCGTTGATCAAGATGGAGACTTTCACCAAGTCCCCTTCCTCATAACCGTCAACCTGATAATCGAATGAAGCGTAGCCCCGCGAGATCGACTTGAGGCGGTCGTAGAAGTCAAAGACCACTTCGGCCAGCGGCAGCTTGTAAACCACCACAGCGCGGTTGTTCATGTAGGTCATGTCCAACTGTACGCCGCGCCGTTCTTCACACAGCTTCAGCACGGGACCGAGGTGCTCATCCGGGACCAGAATGGTCGCCTTGATCCACGGTTCCTCGATGTAATCAATGCGCTGCACGTCCGGCATATCCACCGGGTTGTGCATGTCCATCACACTGCCGTCGGTCAAATGCAGACGGTAGACCACCGAGGGCGCTGTTGTGACCAGATCGAGGTCGAACTCGCGGCTCAGGCGCTCTTGGACGATTTCCAGATGCAGCAGGCCCAAGAACCCACACCGGAACCCAAAACCCAAGGCCGCCGAACTTTCCGTTTCAAACTGGAACGACGCATCATTCAAGGCCAGCTTCGCCAGCGACTCTCGTAAGTTGTCGAAATCGGCGGACTCCGACGGGTACAGACCACAGAACACCACCGGCACCGAAGGCTTAAATCCGGGCAGAGGTTCGTTCGCCGGGCGCCGCTCGTCGGTGATTGTGTCACCCACGCTGGTATCGCCCACCGTCTTCATGCCTGCGGTAATAAATCCGAGCTCGCCGGCATTGAGCGACGGCATTTCAGTCCGGTGCGGGGTAAAGACGCCCACGCGATCGACCTCATAGGACACGCCCGTGCCCATCATGCGGATCTTCATACCCTTCTTGATGCTGCCATCAACCACGCGGACCAGAATGATCACGCCCAGATAAACGTCATACCAAGAGTCAACCAGCAGCGCCTTGAGCGAGCTGTCAGGATCGCCCTTGGGCGCAGGGATTTTTGTAACCAGCGCTTCCAGCACTTCCGGCACGCCAGCGCCCGTTTTACCAGACACGTGAATCGCTTCAGAGGCATCGAGGCCGATGACATCTTCGATTTGCTGCTGAATGCGCTCGGGCTCAGCGGCGGGAAGATCGACCTTGTTCAACACCGGAATGATCTCGTGATCGTTCTCAATGGCCAGATAAACATTGGCCAGCGTCTGGGCCTCCACGCCTTGAGACGCATCAACAAGCAGCAGCGAACCTTCGCAGGCCGACAGCGAGCGCGAGACTTCATAGGCGAAATCAACGTGCCCCGGCGTGTCGATCAGGTTCAGCGTGTAGTCCTGTCCATCGTTGGCGTGATAGTTCAGGCGGACCGAGTTTGCTTTAATGGTAATCCCACGCTCGCGCTCCAGCTCCATGCTGTCGAGCACCTGGTCTTTCATCTCCCGGTTCGTCAGGCCACCCGTCGTTTGGATCAAACGATCGGCCAGCGTGGACTTGCCGTGGTCAATGTGCGCGATGATTGCGAAATTACGGATGTTTTCGAGTTGGGTCATGGACCTGCGTGGACCTGCGTGCGTTGCTTGAAGTGTGAGAAGGGAAGTGCAACGACACGCTGGATTCGTCAAGGCGACCGTTTGGCAGGCCAGTCGAGCGTAGGACCGTTTCACGATAGTAAAAGCGCGAGAAATACTCTATTAGGTTGTTAAACCATACACGAGCTCGCCATGAATAACACGTTGCTTTACTGGGGCGTCCTGATCTCAGCGGCCCTGAGCCCCGCACTGGCCTTCGCCCAGAAATCTGCATTCACGGCAGAGGGCGAGCGTGTCTACTTGTACGAAAATGGCAGCTGGTCCACGGACCCCGACCAGACCTTTTCGGAGTTGCTGGAAATGGAATTGCAGCAAGAGCGCGGCTCGGACAGCAGCGACGAGCGCTGCACGCTGATTTTTGGTCTGCACAATGGCTTCGCCGTGGGCCTGAAAGAGGTCGCGGCCGATTTGCAGTTCTTGGACCGCGATAACTTCTACATTCAAACCCGTCGCGTGACGTTCAAGAACCCGCGCGCGGGCAAAATCCGGTTTGCAGAGGTGCAGATGAAGCTGGAGCAGGGCTGTGATGGCTACGCCAGTTTCGACGTGGTGGATGTGCCAACCTGCCGGATGGATGACGGCACCAAGATCGAAAACTGCTTCAGCTCCTTCGCGATCAAGGGCAACACCTAAGCCCCAGACGGCCAGCGACCCTAGACCCCTGCCCCAAATTCGGGAACACTCGGCGTTCATCGTGACAGAGAGACGCCCCATGACTCGCCCCATCATCATCGACACCGACCCCGGCCAAGACGACGCCCTTGCCATCTTGTTGGCGCTGGCCTCGCCTGAGTTGGCGGTGCTCGGCATCACCTGCGTCGCTGGCAACGTGCCGCTCGACAAAACCACCATCAATGCGCGCAAAGTGTGCGAGTTGGCCGGGCGGTCCGACACGCGGGTGTTCGCCGGCGCTTCTGGCCCGTTGAGCCGGACGCTGGTCACAGCCGAGTATGTGCACGGCAAATCCGGGCTGGACGGCTATGAGCTGCCTGATCCGGTCATGCCGCTGCAGGAACAGGCCGGCGTGGACTTTATCGTTGAAACCGTGATGAACGCGCCCGCACAGACCATCACGCTCTGTGCTTTGGGGCCGCTGACCAACCTTGGGCTGGCGCTACAGGCAGAGCCGCGGCTGGGTGAACGGCTGCAAGAAATTGTGCTCATGGGCGGCGGGCTGTTCGAAGGCGGAAATACGACCCCAGCGGCTGAATTCAATATTTACGTTGATCCCGAAGCCGCTGACATGGTCATGCACTGCGGCGCACCCGTGACCATGATCCCGCTGGATTTGACCCACCAGACGCTCACCAGTGACGCCATCATCGAGGCGTTTCGGTCCATGCCCAATCAGACCGGCCCCGCAAGCGCAGGCTTGCTGGATTTCTTCGAGCGCTTTGACGTCGAGAAATACGGCTCCCAAGGCGGTCCCTTGCACGACCCCAACGTCATCGCGTTTTTGCTCCAACCCGAGCTTTACGGCGGACGGGTGATTAACGTGGAAATCGAAACCGCCTCCGCGCTGACCCGAGGCATGACAGTTGCGGACTGGTGGGGCGTCACGGACCGGGTGAAGAACGTCAACTACTTGCGTCACGTAGACGTGGACGGCTATTGGGCCTTGCTGCAAGAACGCTTGGCGACCCTGCGCTAGCAGACAAAAAAAGGGCGCTGAACCCAGTGGTGCAGCGCCCTTTTCTAAACCCTAGAGGTCGGATGATTACATCATGCCGCCCATGTCTGGCATACCGCCGCCGGGCATTCCGCCCATGCCGCCGCCGTCCTTCGCAGGCGCGTCGGCAACCATTGCTTCTGTGGTGATCAGCAGGGCTGCCACGGAAGACGCATCGGTCAGAGCGGTACGAACAACCTTGGTTGGGTCAACGATACCGGTTGCGATCATGTCGCAGTACTCTTCTTTCTGCGCGTTGAAGCCTTGGGTCTCGTTACCACCTTCGAGCAGCTTGCCCACGATGATCGAACCTTCAACACCAGCGTTCGCAGCGATCTGACGCAAGGGCGCCTGGAGCGCGCGACGAACAATCGCCACACCGTTGGTCTGGTCGGAGTTCTCGCCTTCCATGCCGTCGAGCGCTTGGGTCGCGTACAGCAGAGCCGTACCGCCGCCTGGCAGAATGCCTTCTTCAACCGCAGCGCGGGTTGCGTTCATGGCATCTTCAACGCGGTCCTTGCGTTCTTTCACTTCAACCTCAGTTGCGCCGCCGACCCGAAGGACAGCCACACCACCGGAAAGCTTAGCAAGACGCTCCTGCAGCTTTTCACGGTCGTAGTCAGACGTGGTGACTTCGACTTGAGCGTTGATCTGTGCACAACGGCCTTCGATCGCTTCTTTGTCGCCAGCACCGTCAACGATGGTGGTTTCTTCCTTGTTGATCACAACGCGCTTGGCCGTGCCGAGCATATCAACAGTGACAGACTCGAGCTTGATGCCCACGTCTTCGGAAATAACCGTACCGTTGGTCAGGATCGCGAGATCTTCGAGCATCGCCTTGCGACGATCACCAAAGCCAGGCGCCTTTACAGCAGCGATTTTCAGACCACCACGGAGCTTGTTCACAACCAAGGTCGCAAGAGCTTCGCCTTCTACGTCTTCCGCAATAATCACGAGCGGACGGGAGGACTGGATCACAGCTTCAAGAATGCCAACCAGCGGCTGGAGCGAAGACAGCTTCTTTTCGTGGATCAGGATCAGGGGATCATCGAATTCGGTGATCATCTTTTCCGTGTTGGTCACGAAGTATGGGGACAGGTAACCGCGGTCAAACTGCATACCTTCAACAACGTCCAGCTCGGTTTCGAGGGACTTTGCTTCTTCGACCGTGATCACGCCGTTGTTGCCAACGCGCTGCATGGCTTCAGCGATCATGGAACCAATTTCAATCTCACCGTTCGCGGAAATGGTGCCAACCTGCGCCACTTCTTCGTTGGTGGAGATGTCTTTGGACATGGCGTGCAGCTTGTCGACAACTTTGGACACAGCAGCATCGATGCCGCGCTTGAGGTCCATTGGGTTCATGCCAGCGGCAACGGACTTCGCGCCTTCGTTGACAATCGCCTGAGCGAGAACAGTAGCGGTCGTGGTGCCGTCACCGGCAACGTCGTTGGTCTTTGACGCCACTTCGCGCAGCATCTGTGCGCCCATGTTCTCGAACTTGTCTTCGAGTTCAATTTCCTTGGCAACGGATACACCGTCCTTGGTCACGCGTGGTGCGCCAAAGGCTTTGTCGAGAACAACGTTACGACCCTTTGGGCCGAGGGTAACTTTTACCGCGTCAGCGAGCATGTTTACGCCGGTCAACATCTTGGACCGAGCGTCGCCGCCAAACTTAACGATTTTTGCAGCCATCGATTGAGGCTCCTTCTTTAAGTCGAATTCAGTGTGAAAAGATCAAAAAGCGGCGAAGCCTAGGCTTCGAGCACGCCCATGATTTCGCTTTCTTTCATGATCAACAGATCTTGGCCGTCGACCTTGACTTCCGTACCGTTCCACTTGCCGAACAGGACAGTGTCCCCGACCTTCAGGTCAGGCTTGATGCGGTCGCCGTCATCATTGTAAGCGCCAGCGCCAACAGCGACGACTTCGCCTTCCATTGGCTTTTCTTTTGCGGTGTCTGGAATGATCAGGCCGCCAGCGGTTTTTTCTTCGCTGTCCGTACGCTTGATCAATACGCGGTCATGCAGTGGACGAAACTTCATAAGTCTCTCTCCAATAACTATGAGGGTTGAAATAATCCCGAGAAGCCGGGGCTCAGAGCGCGTGTTAGCACTCCTCGCTTGTGAGTGCTAATTGGTGAGTGAAAGGCAGGGTCGCAAGCGCCTGTGCCTTGCAATCAATGCAAGCTGCTAATGCAAAAACGGAAGGTGAGAGCCGGGGCGCCTAGGCGGTTTCGACCGCCGTCACCACATAATGCCGGTTTTCCACCCTGATCTGAGGCGGCACCTTGGTCATTTCAAAGGCATCATAGCCGCTCTTCAGCTGCTTCCAGAACGCCAGCCATTGGCTGTCGTCGTACCGATTCATATTGTTCTGGGTCATGCGGAAGGGAAAAGCGTGGATCCAAAAGCCCGTTCCCGGCGTGTTGGTCGCTGCCCGGGTCAGACGGTACAGCTCGTCAACCAAAGGATCGGTCATGGCGTAGCAGCCGCTGGAAATGCAGTTGCCGTGGATCAGCAGTTCTGAGCCGGTGTAGCCGTGGGCGCGATCAAAGGCGTTGGGGTAGCCAAAATCGATGGCGCGGTGGTACTGCGACTGGTGGCGGACGTGGTTGCTGCGCGCGTAGTAAAAGCCCTCAGGCGATTGCATGTCGCCTTGCTTGGTCTTAGGGCCGAGTTTGCCGGAGAAGTAGCAGATCGGATAAACCCGGAAGAGCTTGAACGCGCCTTTGCCGCCCGGCTGCACCCATGCTTCCAACTGCCGCTCTTGCTTGAACACCCGCAGCAAGATCGGATCGCCAAGGTTGGCATCGATGGTTGTCAGGTCCGAGGCAAGAGCCTCGCCGTTAAAGTCGCGGCTGAAGTTGACCAGCGTGGGCGCGCCGTCCACAGCCTCGCAGCCCGCTAACCCAAGCGGCAGCACGGTTAAGCCACCCAAACTCAGCAGCAGCTTTCGTCTCGACCGTTGCCTTGCCAACTCCGTCATACATCATCCTGTCGTTGCGAACCGCCGCTGGGTCCATTGCCCCGCAGTTCAGATACCTGCGACGCTCCATCGCCTGTCACTTTCGTCCAGACGTCTTATGTGTTTAAGCACAGTCGAAGCGAAGGTCACTTCACAGTTTCGCACCCCGTGAAGGAACATAGGATTTTCACAGCAATATGAGCATTTCTAGCACATTTGTCCGAAATCAAGGCGCGCAGCAGGCGGGTTTGGGCGGCATTTTGATTTGGCTTTGGGGGTCCGCGGCTCTCGTGTTTGCCATGGCCATCATCGGCGCGGTCACGCGATTAACCGAGTCCGGCCTTAGCATCATGGAATGGAACGTCTTTGCCGGCACCTTTCCGCCGCTGTCACAGGGCGAATGGGTTCGGCTGTTTGAGGTCTACAAGCTGACCGGCGAGTACCAAACACAGCACTTGAGCGCTTTGGACATGAGCGGTTTCAAGCAAATTTTCTGGTGGGAATACATTCACCGGCTTTGGGGTCGCCTGATTGGGATGGCATTTCTGATCGGCTTGATCGTGTTCGCTGTCGTGCGCATGCGCGGTGGTTGGTCAGAGCAAAAGTGGCTCATGCCCCATGCTATTGTTGGGTTTGTGCTGATCTGTTTCCAAGGCTTCTTGGGCTGGTACATGGTCAGCAGCGGTTTTGACACCGAGCTGGTCGACGTTTCCGCCTATCGTCTGGCGGCGCATCTGGGCATGGCCGTGGTCATTTTTATGTACTTCATCGGCTTGGGCGTTCGGGCACAGCTGGGGCCGGTGCGGTTTCAAGCCAACCAGCTCTGGAATTTGCCAAGCCTGCTGATGCTGCTGATCTTCCTGACGCTGCTTTCTGGCGCCTTCGTTGCCGGCCTGAACGCGGGGCTGATCTATAATGAATTTCCGACCATGGGCGGCACCATGGTCCCAGCGGACTACCAAAACGGCCTGCCGTGGTTCCGCAATCCGTTTGAGAACCCAACCGCCGCTCAACTCCATCACCGTGCCTTTGCCAGTGTTGCGGCGTTGATCGTTATCGGCGTCGCGATCGCACTGATCCGTTCGGCGGGCTCATCTGCCGCTGTTCGCACCTGGGCTTGGATCGCCTTGCTGGTGGTCATCGGACAGTATGTGCTGGGCGTGGTGACGCTACTTTATGCGGTGCCAATTCCGCTCGGTGCCGCCCATCAAGCCGGCGCGCTGACCCTTTTGGCCAGCCTTACCCTGTTGCGGGCGCATAAAAACCAAACAGCGACACAGTAAAACGCAGCTCAATTCCCTTCGAAACGCCCATAATATTTAGTAACTGACGCATAAAGCAGGACATTGAGGCGCTTGCCCGAATATTGGTGCGCGTCAGCCACAGTCATGTGGCGGAAACCTGCTGTTTTTCTCGCAGGGCCACAGTAATGGCCAACGAATTGAAGAGTGTACCCCCAGAGCGACCCTAGCGCGCATTTTGCGCTGCATTGTGATTTCAAAGGGCACACCAAATTATGAAACGAACACTATTCAGTGGTCTGGCGCTGGCAGGAATTATTACTGCTGTCCTCGGTCTCAGCCACACCGCCACAGCACAGACCGCCTTTCGGGGTCTGACGCCCTCTTTCCTCCCCACGGGGGGCATCGCAGGCGCGGTGCTCAACACGCCGCAGGTTTACAGCCAACAGGCCGTGCAAGTGGTAAACGGCGTCCCTTTGCGCACCATCGCAGGGCCACGCTTCCAACCAGCATCGATGCAAGCGGGCCTGATTCCCGGCGGCGTTCCCGTCATGGTCAGTGGCGGCGTGCCGCGTCGCTATGGCGAGGCCTATTGCCGTGGATTTGCGCGGGCATCGGACGGCTCGCTGGTTGCAACCTCGGGCGGCGGCTACCAATCCATGATCTTGGGCGCGGACTGTGATGCCCTGATCCAACAGACGCTTGACGCGGGACACGGCGTGGTTTTTTCGGCCTCGGTCCTGTTCACGGGCAGCAGTGACACCATCACGCTGTCAGCCAAGCGCGCGCTACGGATGACGGCTGACGCCATCAACGCCACTGGCGGTATCTACGAAGTGGCCGGCTATGCCTCACGCGAGGGGGACCGGATCGCCAACGATTACCTGTCGTGGCGTCGCGCCAAAGCCGCGTCGTACTATTTGATTCGGCATGGAGTCGGTACAGACCACATCAATATCGTCGGACGCGGGGCAACAACGGTCTTTGGGCCCGAATTGGCCGTTAATCGGCGCGTGGTGGTGCGGAAAAAGGCCTAGCGCCAAAAAGGGCGGTGCAAGGCTGACTTTCGCGCGAATGCCTGATTATGCGCTGCTCAAGACTCTGGTTTTCTAGATATTTGTCCGAATCGCAAGGGGTTGGACGCGAACATTACGACACATACTCAATACATTTAGAAGAACCCTAAGTGAATCGGTATATTTTTGCGTTATATGTGCCTAACAATGGGCTTGATTGAGTGTCTCTTTGGCCACGTTTCTCACTAAATCATATGAAAAGGCTTGCGTAAGAAGTTACCCCCAAGCCAGAACTGATAATGTGAAATTGAGTATGTCGGATTCGTGGCGTCAGTTTCCCCGTGAACGCGGGTTACAAATTCTAGCACGAACGGCCATAAGAGCTTTGCCTTAGTTGAGCTCAAGATTTGGCCCCGGGCTTGGGAAGAATTTTCTGAGCCTACGAAGATGACAAGAACCTAGGGCCGCCCAAACGGGTGCGGTTCAAAGCCGGGAAAAAGAGATGATGAAGCGTTTCCTGATTGCTGTTGCTGCAGTGCTTTTATCCTCGTCCGTCGTGACGAGCGTGACTGCCGACGATTGCGGAGGCAACTGCCATAACTTTGTAACCGCAGCGTCATCCGGGAGCTGGGTGACAACGTCTTCTGGCGGCTTCGTGCACGACTCGTCTGTGGTCTGTGACATTGTTGTTCAGTTTGATTACGACAGTGCGATGCTGACCGCCGATGGCGAGCAAGCGTTGCTTGATAATATCGATATCCTTGTTCACTCGGGCGCGGTTGGTTTTGCCAACTCCGGTTTTGCCTCCATTGAGGGTTCTGAAGCGTACAACCTTGCCCTCTCAGAACGGCGCGCGATGACGGTCTACACCTTCTTGGAATCCAATGGTGTCGATATGGACCTGATCACGCCGGTCAAAGGCTTTGGCGAGACCGAAGCCTTCGGTTCAGGGCTCGAAGAGAATCGCGTGGTGGTCCTGTCGTTTAACGGCTAGTCGACCCGATCTATTTGGAAAGGCCGCGCAGGGCATCTCTGCGCGGCCTTTTTCATGCTTGGCAAAGAGCCCCGATCCGCGTCAGGTCAGGGCTCAACACGGGAAGAGCCCATGCCAAGCAATCTTAAGGCCGTACTGTGCGTGGTCCTCGCCGTATTGTGCTTCAATCTCAACGACAGTCTGATGAAATCCCTGTTCGCGCAGGAACCGGTTTACGTGATCGTGGGCCTACGCGCGACGATGGTGATGGCCCTGCTGTCGATCACCATTATCGTTTTCGTTCGGCAAAACCCGCTCAACGGGTTTCGGGACCGAGGGACGATGCTGTTTGGGTTCGGTGAGGCGATGATCGCCATGCCCTATCTGACGGCGCTGATGTTCCTCAGCCTTGGCGTCTCTGCGGCCCTGATCTTTACCGCGCCCATCATCACCACGGCTCTGGGCGCGACTTTCCTGCGGGAGCGCGTGGGGGTTTACCGGTGGGGCGCGGTGGTGCTCGGCTTCTTTGGTGTGGTGCTGATCGCCTTGGGGGAGCCGATCACCCGCCATCTGGCCCCCGACCTTGCGCTTTCAATTTACGGCGCCGTCGATCCGGACAATGGCCGTGTGCTGAGCGGAAACATGCGCTTTATTCTGCTTGCGCCGCTGTGCGCGGCCTTGGCGCTGTCAACACGCGACCTGCTCTCTCGCGCCGTGCCGTCGAAGTTGCCGACTGTGTTCAACGCGGCCTATTCCGGCTTGTTTGTGTGCGCGGCTTCGATCTTGTGTTTCCTGACCATCCCGCCCCTGTTCCCCCAAACCTTCGAGCCCTTTATCCAAGGGCGAGGCTTCATCAGTGTCGCGGCGGATTTTGATCCGCTGACGTGGCTGAAGCTGCTTGTGTCCTCGTCTTTGATTGCCACCGCCTATTACTTTTCGGCGCTGTCTTTGCGCATTGGCGAGTTGAGCGTGATCAGTCCATTCCGGTATGTTGGTTTGCCCGGCGCGATGATGTTGGACGTGGTGCTGTTCCAATCGGTGCCGCAGTGGAACGAATACACGGGCGGCATCCTGATTGCGCTTGCCGGGATTATCATTGTTATTCGCGAATCTCGAGCTGGTAAGCTGAGACAACCAAACCCAGCGAGTCGGCGCGGCTAAGTGCCCTTTAAGCGGTGCGGCGGCTTGATTGTCTGTAACCGCTTCGGGTACACGCGAAGGACCAATGTGAAATCGGCGACCGCGGAGCGTCCCCATGACCTACCAAAGCCCAACACAAGACATTCAGTTCGCGCTTGAAACCCTAGCAGACCTCGAAAAACTGGCGACCCTGCCCGGCCTCGAAGACGCCACGCCCGACGTCATCGCGCAGATGATCGAAGAAGGCGGGAAGTTCTTTAACGACGAGCTGGCACCGTCCAATTGGGACGCGGACCAAGCCGGTTGCAGTCTGGAAAACGGCGTGGTCCGGACTTACGAAAAATTCCCTGAGCTCTATGCCCAATACCGTGAAACCGGTTGGATCGGCGCGGCCTACGCTCCAGAAATCGGCGGTTTGGGTTTGCCGTGGGCGGTGAATGCTGCCGGGCAAGAAATGCTGTTTGCGGCCAACATGTCGTTCTCGCTCTGCCCGCTGCTGTCCCAAGGCGCGATTGAAGCGATCGAAGCGCACGGCACGCCGGAGCAGCAAGCCAAGTACCTCGAACGGCTGGTCAGCGGTGAATGGACCGGCACCATGAACCTGACCGAACCACACGCAGGATCCGACGTTGGCGCGCTTAAATCCCGCGCAGAGCCGCAGCCCGACGGCACGTACCGGATCTTTGGCCAGAAGATCTACATCACCTTTGGCGAACACGACATGGCGGAGAATATCATCCACCTTGTTCTCGCGCGGACACCCGGCGCACCCGATGGCACCAAGGGCATTTCGCTGTTCATCGTGCCCAAGTTCCTGGTCAACGACGACGGCAGCTTGGGCGAACGCAATGACGCCAAGTGCATCAAGCTCGAAGAAAAGCTCGGCATCCACGCCAGCCCAACCTGTGTGATGCAGTATGGCGACGACGGCGGAGCGGTTGGTTACATGATCGGGCCAGAGAACAGCGGCATGGCCTGCATGTTCACCATGATGAACAACGCCCGCCTTGGTGTTGGTATCCAAGGCCTGGGCATCGCCGAGCGCGCCTACCAGCATGCGCTGGCCTACGCCAAGGATCGCGTGCAGTCGGCCAAAATCGGCGGATCATCCAAAGACAGCGTGCGCATCATCGAGCACCCAGATGTGCGCCGCAACCTGCTGCTGATGAAATCCCAAGTCGAAGCTTTCCGCGGTTTGGCCTATCACGCCACGGCGAACATCGACGTTGCGCGCCGCGCTGAGGACCGGGAGGTGGCGGCGCAAGCCCAGCGCCGCGTTGACCTGCTCACGCCAATCGTCAAAGGCTGGGGCACGGACATCGCGTGCGAGATTGCCTCCACCGGCGTGCAGATTCACGGCGGCATGGGCTTTGTCGAAGAAACCGGCGCGGCGCAGCATTACCGTGACGCTCGCATTTTGCCGATCTACGAAGGCACCAACGGCATTCAAGCGCTTGACCTGATTGGCCGGAAGCTTGCGCGGGATCGGGGCCGGGGTGTGGGCGAGATGATCGCTGACATCCAAACCTGTGTCGACGCGCTCAATGCGGCCGACCACGTAACACTGCGCGCCATCGCCAGCCGCCTTGCGCCGGCTTTGGCTGACCTGCGGGTAGCCTCGGATTACTTGCTGCAAACGGCGGGGGAGAATATGCCATCCGCTGCCGTTGGCGCGACCCCTTACCTGACGCTTTGGGGAACCGTTGCCGGGGGCTGGGTCATGGCGGTTGAGGCTTTGGAGGCCGCAAAGCGGCTCACCGCTGGTGACGAGAATGTCCAGTACCTCGAAACCAAGCTGACAACCGCGCGCTTCTTTGCCGATCAGCTGCTGCCACGCTCTGGCGGTTTGGTCGAAGCTGTGCGGTCGAGCACGGATGAAGTCATCGGCTTGGACGAAGCCGCTTTCTAATCCCGACGGGGCGCGAAAACGCTCCGACTTTCCATCTGTGCACTGGTTCTTGACGGGCGGTACCCCTAGGGTATCGCCCAACTTGTTTGTGGGAGGAAAAGCATATGGCTCACGCCGTTATGGCCATCGATCAGGGCACGACCAGCAGCCGAGCAATCCTGTTTGGGGCCGACTTCGATATTCTTGGGGTCGCGCAAAAAGAATTCACGCAGTTCTATCCCAAATCAGGCTGGGTTGAGCACGACGCTGGCGAGATTTGGGACTCAGTCGTTGCGGTTGCCACCCAAGCCCTGCGCGACGCCGGGATGCGCGCCAGCGACCTCGCCGCCATCGGCATCACCAACCAGCGGGAGACCGTGGTGCTCTGGGATCGCGCCACCGGTGAGCCAGTGCATCAGGCCATTGTTTGGCAGGACCGACGCACCGCTGATCTCTGCAACGCGCTCAAGGGCCAGGGCAAGGAAGCCATGGTCACGGCCAAAACCGGCCTGCTGCTGGACCCGTATTTCTCTGGCACCAAGCTCAAATGGCTGCTCGACAACGTCGAAGGCGCACGAGACCGCGCAGTGGCCGGCGAATTGGCCTTTGGAACGGTCGATACGTGGTTGCTTTACAAGCTCACAGACGGTGCCGTTCACCGCACCGACGCGACCAACGCGTGCCGGACGATGCTGTTCAACATCCACGATCAAGCATGGGATGACGCGCTGCTGGATATGCTGGATATTCCCCGTGCGCTCTTGCCCGAGGTTTGCGACAACGCAGCCGATTTTGGCACCACCACCATGCTGGGCGCAGACTCCGCCGTGCCCGTGACGGCGATGGCGGGCGACCAGCACGCCGCTGTGGTGGGTCAGGGGTGTTTTCATCCCGGCATGCTGAAGTCCACCTATGGCACGGGCTGCTTTGCCGTTCTGAACACCGGCGAGACCGCAATTCCATCGCAAAACCGGCTGCTGACCACGCTCGCCTATCGGCTGAACGGCACGCCAACTTACGCGCTGGAGGGGTCGATCTTCATTGCGGGCGCAGCGGTGCAATGGCTGCGCGATGGCTTGGGCATTCTCGAAGACGCTGCACAATCTGGCGCACTGGCGGATCAGGCTGACGACGAGCAGGACGTGGTTCTGGTCCCCGCCTTCACCGGGTTGGGCGCGCCGCATTGGGACAGTGAAGCCCGCGGGGCCATCTTTGGCCTGACGCGGAACTCTGGCCCTCGCGAGTTTGCGCGGGCTGCGTTGGAGGCTGTGTGCTTCCAGACCAACGACTTGCTGGCCGCGATGAAGGCGGATTGGAGCGACGCCCAAGATACCATTTTGCGCGTCGATGGCGGCATGACGGCGAGCGACTGGACCATGCAGTGCTTGGCCGATGTCCTCGACGCCCCGGTCGAGCGGCCTGTTTTGACAGAAACCACAGCTTTGGGCGTTGCTTACCTTGCTGGTGCCCATGTTGGGTTCTATGGCGGACAAGACGACTTCGCCAAACGCTGGAAGCTGGATCGCAGCTTTAGCCCGAGCTGGCCCGCTGAGCGGCGCAGTCGCAAGATTGAACGATGGAACGATGCCGTCAGCCGCACGCTGACGGAGCGACCAAGCGAGGGCTGAACCCAATGAACGATGCGCCGAAACCCAGACTGCATGCTGGTAAACCTCAGGAAGTCTCGTCGGGAAAAAACTATGACGAATCGTCCCCGGCACAGGCAGCAACAGCGCTGATCGGCGAGCGCGCGTCCTTGTTCGCCCAGCGATTGGCGCAGGGGCAGCGGATGTTGGTGCACGTCGCTGGCCACCCCTTGCCGTTCATCATGATCCGACTCGCGGCGACCAGCTCAGAGCACGTGCTGATCGAAGGCTCAGACGATAATGGGCAACCCGTGGAGATCCTCGCCAAGCCCGAAGCGCTGGTGATTTCTTTCAGCGCGCAGGCCGTATCCTAGCGGCGCTTCAGATCAACGGATTGGCATGAAAAAAGGGAGACCAAAGCGGTCTCCCTTTTTATTTTTTGCACGAATGCAAGTCACGCTTACTTTTTCAGCGCGTCGCGAATTTCTTCGAGCAGAACTTCCTGACGTGGCGGTTCTGCTGGTGCTGCTGGCGCCTCTTCTTCCTTCTTCTGCATGCGGTTGTACGTGCGTACAATCATGAACAGAACGAAGGCGATGATGACGAACTCGATGATGGCGTTGATGAACACACCATAGTTCAGCGTCGCTGCGCCCGCTTCTTGTGCTTCGGCCAAGGTCGCAAACTCACCTGCGCCCAGAACGATGAAACGGTTGACGAAATCAACGCCGCCGGTGACCAGGCCAACCAATGGCATGATGATGTCGGCAACGAACGACTTGATGATTGCGTTGAACGCAACACCCATAACAAAGGCAACGGCAAGCTCGATAACATTGCCGCGCTCAATAAACTCGCGAAATTCTTTAATCATTGAGGTGGGATCCTCTCTATACTTCCAAAATTGTGGACCCGATTGTTTCACGGGCCTCTAAGCCTCGGTGCGCTTCTGCGACCTCGGCAAACGGCAGTCTTCGACCGATGACAGGTTTCACGTCACCAGAGCGAACAACGTTGAACAGATCCCCCGCAACCCGATTAAGTTGCGCTCTTGAAGCTATATACGCGAAAAGTGTTGGTCTTTGCATGTATAAAGACCCACGAGATGCCAGCATTGCAGGCGAAAAATTCGTGATTGGGCCGGATGCATTGCCGAAGGTGATGAAAAAGCCAAACGGCTTGAGACAATCCAGCGACCCTTCGGCTGTGGATTGGCCGACGGAGTCGTAAACAACCGGCACACCCCCACCCGATAACGCGCGAACTTGATCAACCCAATCGTCATCCCGGTAATTCACACAGTGCTTGGCCCCGTGGTCCAGCGCCAATTGGCACTTTTCCGCCGTGCCTGCTGTACCAATCAACGTCACGCCCATGGCCTTGGCCCACTGACACGCCAGCAAACCAACCCCGCCCGCCGCCGCGTGGAACAAACAGGTTTGGCCCGGTTGAATGGCGTAGGATTGCTTGAACAGGTATTGCACCGTCATGCCCTTGAGCATAATCGCCGCTGCCGCCTCGTTGGAAACGCCATCGGGCAAAACCACAACCTTGGTCGCATCGATCAGCCTTTCTTCGGCATAGGCGCCATTGTTCACATAAGCCACGCGGTCGCCAACTTTGAAGCCATTGACGCCCTCGCCCACATCCGTGACATGCCCCGCGCCTTCTGACCCCAGCACAAAGGGGGTTTCGGTGCCGTACAGCCCCTCGCGAAAATAGACGTCGATATAGTTCAGCCCGATGTGGGTGTTTTGAATGCGCAGCTCACCGGGTCCGGGCATGCCGACTTCGCGGTTTTCGATGGTCAGGGCTTCAAGCCCACCGGTTTTATGGATGACGACGGCTTTACTCATGGGACTTCCTCTCAAAAACATGAACGCAGGAAAAAACGTGCTCCAGACATACTCTTGCGAATGTTGCACCAAACTTTCCTCATAAAAAAGCAGCAGAAACACTGTTGGCCGTTGCAAGGTTGATGGTTTCCTCCGAAAAGGTATGCTTACCGAGATTATCCGCACAAGAAGCGAGCCCATGCCGTCAGACGATCTCAAACGACGCTTAAACCCGCCACTGCTTACAATCGGCGCTGCCTTTCTGATCTTGACGATCGTGGTGGCCGCGCTGGCGATGGGCCGACCCTTTTTGCTGCCTTTGGTGCTCGCGCTTGTTGTTTGGTACGTGATTGCCAGCCTGCGCGACTTTATGGCCAACATTCGGTTGGGTGGCTTTCAGCTGCCCCGGTGGGTTTCGCTGCTGCTGTCGATGCTGGTGATTGGCTCCATCGCCTACTTCGTCATTAACATCGTGCTGGCCAGCTTTGCCGCTTTGGTTGGCGATTTCCCCAAGTACGTGTCAGACGCCAACCGCTTGCTGGAACTGGTTCAGGGGTTGCTGCCCGAAGGGCTCACGCTCGACATCAATCTGCAAAACCAGTTTGACCGGATTCTTGGCATCGCCAACAATTTCGCCGGACAATTGCGGCTGGTCACGCAGAACATCGTGATCATCGTCATCTACGTTGCCTTTATGCTGGTCGAGGACCAGCGGTTTAACGCCAAGCTCAAGCACTTGTTCCCCAACCGCGACGACTATGCGCGGGCGCAGCAAGTCTTGGGCGCGATCGGCAAAAAGATCCAAGCCTATCTCGCCGTGAAAACGCTGATGAGCCTGATTACAGCCGTGCTCGCCTATATCATTCTGCTGGTGTTCGACATCAACTACGCGCCTGTTTGGGCGATGCTGGTGTTTTTCCTCAACTTCATTCCTGTGGTCGGGTCGATCATCGCGGTTATCCTGCCCATGGCGATGGCGGTTCTCCAATTTTGGGAAATCAGCCCGTGGGTGATTTTTGTCGTTACCGGGTTGCTGATCGGTGTGCAGCAGTTTGTTGGCTCCTTCCTTGAGCCACGCTTTCTAGGATCATCCCTGAACCTGTCACCGCTGATCATTCTGGTTTCGCTGTCCTTCTGGGGCTTCCTTTGGGGACCGGTTGGGATGCTGATTTCGGTGCCTGTCACCGTGATGATGGCCATCATCTTTGCGTCGGTTCCAGCGACACGCTGGGTCGCCGTGCTGCTGAGCCAAAACGGCGACAGCGTGCAAGAGGAATTCGGGCCCGTGGTCATGCCAACCACCGGGCGCACCACCGACCCTTCCTAAGCGCGGCAGGCAGGACAGCAGCACCCCGGCGCGCAAGGTTACGCGATCATGGCACGCGGTTTGCTGCTTGGCCTGCATGATAAAAAGACTTTCCATTCTGGCACTCATTTTCGGTGCCGTCGCTGCCGCGCAAATCGGTTTCAGCGGCCCAAGTGACACTGCAACGCCGTCAGCAACGCGGTTTTCCGCCAGCGATGTTCCCGCGCTGAGTTTTGGGACTGAGGCGGCGCGTTGGATTCTGCCTGAATCGTAACGAACGTCTCGCCCGTCACTTCAGCCCTTGAGCCAACCGCCCCGGCGCGCCATCTTGAGTGCATGAGCCATTCCATCCTCCTGCCTGACCGCGCGCTGCTTGCCATTTCCGGTGACGAGCGTTTTTCGTTTCTGAACACGCTTCTCAGCGCTGATGTTTCACAACAGGTCGGCGATGCGCGTTTTGCCGCGCTGCTCACGCCGCAGGGAAAACTGCTGGCCGATGTGCTGTGCCTGACCGAGCCGGATCGGGTTCTTGTTGAGTTTCCCGCTGACAGCGGGTTCGCCAAACGCCTGCGCATGTACAAACTCCGCGCTGCGGTTGCCCTCGACCTGCTGGAAGACTGGCAGGTCACGGTCAGCTTTGACGACACGCCCACAGCGGCCACAGCGGCCACCGTGCGCTTTGCCGATCCTCGCGATTCCCGGCTTGGTTTCCGCATCTATAGCCCCGCCACTGACTCAACAGCCGACACCGACCGCACACCCTACG
Organism: uncultured Alphaproteobacteria bacterium; assembly: GCA_905479265.1. Classification (GTDB taxonomy): domain Bacteria; phylum Pseudomonadota; class Alphaproteobacteria; order UBA7985; family UBA7985; genus UBA7985. The sequence continues at coordinate 14,329 of CAJQLX010000018.1, read as the reverse complement.
ACGCCGCGCGAATCGAGGCCGTGGTTCCCGAAGGCCCCACCGATCTGGAGCCCAACAAAGCCTTACTGCTCGAAAATGGCTTTGAGCGTCTAGGCGGGGTCGATTTCCGCAAAGGGTGTTTTGTGGGTCAGGAAGTCACAGCCCGCATGAAATACCGCAACCTTGGCAAAAAACGCCTGATGTCGGTGACAAGCGCTGGAGCCGCGCTGGAAACCGGAGACGCGATCATGGCCGGCGAGCGCACGGCTGGGACCGTGCTTTCCGTCGCAGGGGGCAGTGCCCTTGCGCTCATGCGCCATGAATTCAGCACCCAAGCCCTCAACCTTCACGATTCCTCGGCGGTACACATCACCGCAGACCCTGACGCGCCCGAGGGGGCATCCTGATTAGGGATAGAGCGGCGATTGCTGCCATGGGTCGCTGATCTGCGCTCGGGTCAAGCGCACGCGCTCGTGCAGCCGATAATCGCCCGCCCGCCAGAATTCCATCGCCACCGGGCGTATCAAAAAGCCGCCCCAGTAATCGGGCTTGGGAAAGGTTTCCTGCCCCTCGAACTGCGCTTCGAACGCATCGATTCGGTCTTGCAGGGAAGACCGCTCAGGCAGGGCTTGTGACTGCAAACTGGCCCATGCACCGATCCGCGACCCCCGGGGGCGGGTGTCGTAGTAGGCTTGTGATTGCTCGGCTGTCAGCCGCTCTATGGCGCCCTCCACCCGCACTTGTCGGCCCAACGTTTTCCAATGAAACAGCGCTGCGGCGCGTGGGTTTGCGGCAAGCGCCTGACCCTTCCGGCTTTCATAGTTGGTGAAAAACCGGAACCCGTCTGTGTCATGCCCTTTGAGCAGAACAATCCGGTTGCTGAGCATGCCGTTGGCATCCAGCGTTGCCAGCGACATGGCATTTGGGTCGTTGGGTTCCGTCGCCGTCGCTTCGGCCAGCCATTGGTCGAAAAGCGCAAAGGGGTCAGTAACAGTAAAGCTCATGGCAGGACTTTCGCAGTGCAGAGATTGGGGCCGTTTCACCCCTTAATCTGTGACAAACCCAAGGCTTAGAAAGGGGGTCAATCACCGGGCGCTGCGTTTCCAAGCTAGCATTGGCTCCACCACAGCCGACTCCCCGCGCCAAGACCGACTGGGCGTAACCGGCAAGAGCCACTCAGCATGGTCGGGCGCGGTGCGATCCGCCACGTCATCGATGGCAATGTCGGCGGTCGAGTCTATTTCAACGATAGGATCAAGCGCGCGGTTATAGGGCGGGATCAACCCATGTTTCCACGAACCCGCCGGCTCTACGGCTTGGACCGGGCCAGCGGGGATAAAGGCCGCTCGCCGCCGTGCGCGTGCCTGCGCAGCGGCTTGAACGGACGCAGGATCACGCTGCCATGCCATCATAGGAATAATGGGTTGAACAGCGCGCGGTTGATCGTCGGATAGCAGGTTGTCGATCTCGTCCCGAACCGCCGCGAGCGGAGAGGCTTCGCCGAGCTTCAGCGGGCTTGGTTCGTTGGGGGAGAGGGCGTCGTCTTCGAATTCAGTGTCTGTGACGGCTGACACCATTACCGGGCCGTCATCATCATCGTTGTCGGCAGCGGCTCCGGCCCCATCCCGGACCTTAGTCTGAGTCTCACCAAAGCCATCGCCGTTTTCATCATCGGTCGGGATGATTTGCATGGCCGAGGTCAGATCCAAGGCAATGGCGGCTCCGGTTTCCTCGCCCTCATCGGGATCGAGGAAGGCCGATGGGCCAGACTGCACGTTGGAGACCAAATCTTCGTCCAAAACAGCATCAACGAAGACATAAGCCTCCTCCCCCTTTACCGGACCGCCGTTATCACCCTTTGCGCGGTCCACGACCTGTGCCACCGGCTCGAAAGCGCGGGAGGACGCAAAGGCTTCTTGCTCGCCCAAGCGATAGTCCACATCCGTGACCGCCAACATCGGCTCACCCACAGCAACGCCGCCGTCATCCCGGAACAGGCTCAGCAGGTTTTGCGTTTGGCTGAGGTGCTCTCGCTCGGCCAAGGCGTGAATAACGTCTTCGTTCGAGCGTCCGTGCAAACCGGGTAAGGGATCAAGGTTGGTGCCCATAGCGCGGGAAAGATCGTGCAGCGTCAGGGCTTCGAGATCGTTGCTGATCGACCAGCGGCGCGGCGGACGACTGCCGTCCGGGCTGTAACTGACAATGCCCGCACGACGCAGGCGGTCGAGGGCGAAAGTCACCATCGCTGTCGGAGCTGCGAGCGCCAAGGCCAAGTCTTCGGTCTGGGCCCAGCGCTTCGAGCGCGTTTGCGCTTCCAGATCGCGGACCAAGCCCAGCGCGAAGTCGAGCTGCTCGCCCCGATTGGCATTGGTAAAACGTTCGATGGGGTCATGGCGGCGGGCCAAAGCGACGGCAAGCTGAGAGCCCGCCAAAACAATCGACCAAAAGACGAAAAGAAACACCGACAACGTGACCAAAGCGCGGAACGGGCTGGTGTCATCAATCGGCAGCGTCCGCAGGCCCGGCACAACATCGACCACCAACAGGGCTGCGCACAGCATAATCGCGGCGACAACCGCGCCAACGATCAGCGAGGGAATCGCCGGTTCTCGAACCGAAAACGTCAGATAGAACAGCACCAAAGTCGCACTGAGGACGACTATAGACACGATGGTTACCAGAATACCGACGCTAAACGGCGACCCTTGGACCTCGACCATCAGCGCGCCGAAAAACATGGCCAGAAAACCAATGATCATGGGCAGGGCCAGCCACAGCAGACCCAGCAACAACCACCGGCGCCGTGGAATATCGTCATAAACCGACTGATACCACTGTCGCCCACCGGCGGCGCGCACCAGTGCCGCCAAACCCAGCATCAGCAGCATGCCCATGGCAAAGGCTTCGAGCCCAAAGCGCAAACCTGTTGGGCTCAGCACAGAGACAAGGGGCTCAACCCAGCGGCTGACCAGCGCCAAACTGCTCGCCATCGGCGCTTGACCCAGCACGACTTGCACCGATTCGTTACTGGAAACGCCCGTTGCTTTGCCCAGCAGATATAAACCCGGCAAGCCCAGCACCAAGCTCGCCAGCGTCAGCACAGCCGCCCAGATTGGCATAAGGCGGATCAGGTATTCCCGGCGTGCTCGCGCAACCATGCCGCGCCACGTGCGGTCCGCTTCACGAGCCCCGAGAGGCGTTTCAAAGGCTTCAAACATGGTCAAAGACGCTATACCTCGCTGGTGTTCGGGTCTCTCTTAACAAATCACGCATCGGACGCCTAGCGTGCGCGCTGGTCAATGTGTGTGCTGATTGGTAGACCCAAGGAAATGTTTTGGTGAAAAGGAAAACCGGATGAGCACGGGTGTTCTCGCAGGTAAACGCGGCCTTATCATGGGCGTTGCAAACGACAAGTCTATTGCTTGGGGCATTGCGCAGTCTGCAGCGCGCGAAGGCGCGGAGCTGGCTTTCTCCTATCAGGGCGAAGTTTTGGAAAAACGCGTCCGTCCCTTGGCCGAGCAGGTTGGCGCAGAAATGCTGACCTGTGACGTGACGGACGACGCCTCCATCGATGCTTTGTTTCATGCACTGGAAGAAAAGTGGGGCAAGCTGGACTTCGTGGTTCACGCCATCGGTTTCTCCAACAAGGACGAGCTCAAGGGCGAGTACCTCAACACCTCCCGCGAGAACTTCGCGCTGACGATGGATATCTCGGTGTACTCCTTCACCGCCGTTGCCCAGCGCGCGGCGCGGATGATGAACGAAGGCGGCTCGTTGGTCACCCTAACCTATCAGGGCGCGGTCAAGGTTGTGCCAAACTATAACGTGATGGGCGTCGCAAAGGCGGCTTTGGAAGCCTCCGTACTCTACCTCGCCGCTGACTTTGGGCCTAAAGGTGTTCGGGTGAACGGTCTGTCTGCTGGCCCCGTGCGCACACTGGCGGCATCGGGCATCGGCGACTTCCGCACCATGCTCAAGTGGAACGAGCTGAACGCGCCCTTGCGCCGGAATGTCACCATTCAAGACGTGGGCGATTCCTGCTTGTACCTGATCTCACCGTGGTCAAACGGGGTGACGGGTGAAATTCATTACGTGGACGGCGGTGCCAATATCAACGGCATGGTCGCGATGGACCAGGCGGGTGAACTGGGCGCGTTGCTCACCGAGACCGCCGCCAAGAAAGGCTAGATAACGCTCATGGCCGGTAACTCTTTCGGAACCCAGTTTCGCTTTACCACCTTTGGCGAAAGTCACGGGTCGCAGATTGGCTGTATCGTCGATGGCGTGCCGGCTGGGCTGAGCCTGAGCGAGGCGGACATCCAGCCTGATCTGGACCGGCGCAAGCCGGGCACCAGCAAGTATGTCACTCAGCGCCGCGAAGGGGACGAGGTTTCCATCGTCTCAGGCGTTTTCGAAGGACAGACAACAGGCACGCCCATCGGCCTGATCATCCATAATGGGGACCAGCGCTCCAAAGACTATGGCGAGATCAAAGACCAGTTCCGGCCCGGTCACGCAGACTTCACCTACTGGCAAAAATACGGCGTGCGCGATTATCGCGGCGGCGGACGGTCTTCGGCGCGAGAAACCGCGATGCGGGTCGCGGCAGGGGCCATTGCCAAGCGCATCTTGGCCGACATTTGCCCTCAACCCGTTACCGTACGCGGTGCGATGGTTGCCATGGGCGGCTTGGGGATCGACCGCGCCAAATGGCAGTGGGACACAGCCGCAAGCAACGCATTCTTCTGCCCCGATGCCCAAGCGGCTGAGGTTTGGGCGATAGAGTTGGACCGCTTGCGCAAGGACGGCAACTCAGCAGGCGGCGTGATTGAAGTGGTGGCCGACGGGATTCCAGCAGGCCTGGGCGCACCAGTTTACAGCAAACTCGACAGCGATCTGGCTGCCGCGCTCATGTCCATCAACGCGGCAAAAGGCGTCGAAATCGGCGATGGTTTTGCGGCCGCAGCGCTCAACGGCGTGGGCAATGCGGACGAGATGGGCGTGGACAATCACGGGCACCCGACCTTTGACAGCAATCACGCGGGCGGCATTTTGGGCGGAATCTCCACAGGGCAACCCGTGGTGACGCGGTTGGCCATCAAACCGACGTCGTCCATTCTCACCTCGCGCGCTTCAATTAACCGCTTTGGTGAGCCGGTGTCGGTCGTGACCAAGGGTCGTCACGATCCCTGTGTTGCGATCCGGGGTGTGCCGGTGGCTGAGGCCATGGTGGCTATTGTCTTGGCTGACCATTTACTACAGGCTCGCGCGGAAGGGGTTCCGCTAACGCCTCGCCCTTGGGATCAACGAGAAGACTGATTGTAACGATGAAAATGAAGCCTTTGGGTCGCACGGACATGATGGTGTCTGAGCTTTGTCTTGGCACCATGACGTGGGGCCAGCAAAACTCGCTGGAAGAAGGTCATGCGCAAATGGATTGGGCGCAGGCCAATGGCGTAAATTTTTTCGACGTCGCCGAAATGTACCCCAGCGCGCCCACTGCGGACACCTGTGGCCGCACCGAAGAAGTCATCGGCGAATGGTTTACCCGCTCTGGCAAGCGCGCTGACACCATTTTGGCGACCAAAGTTGCTGGTCCAGACGACAAGCTGACGTGGATCCGTGACGGCACATCGATCTTTGACGCCAAGAACATCCGCGCCGCCATCGAAGGCTCGCTGCGCCGACTGCAGACAGATTATATCGACCTCTATCAACTCCATTGGCCCGACCGTGGCTGGACGCACTTTCGCAAATACGGTCAGACCAAACCCAACCCTGACAGCGGCGCAGACCGGGCGGAGACGCTCGACACCATGGATGCGCTGGTCAAGGAAGGCAAAATCCGGGCTTGGGGTATCTCCAACGACAGCCCGTGGGGCACCATGGATTGGGTGCGCCGCTGTGAAAACTCAGGCCAAGCCCGCGTTGCGTCGATCCAGAATCCTTACAGCTTACTCAACCGGGTTTTCGACGGCGGCAATGCTGAAGTTTCGATGAACGAAGACATTTCTCTGCTGGCCTACTCGCCGCTGGCAGCCGGGCATTTGAGCGGCAAGTACCTCAACGGTCAGCTGCCCGAAGGCTCCCGTTTGGCGCTCTGGCCCAAGCGATCGGGTTACACGAACGAAAACGGCATCGCGGCCACTGAAAAATACGTGGCTCTGGCGCAGAAACACGGGCTGGACCCATCCATCATGGCCCACGCCTTTGTCTACATGCAGCCCTTTGTGACCTCCAGCATTGCTGGCGGAACATCCATCGCGCAGTTGGACGTCGCGCTGGAAGCCACCACTGTGACGCTCAGCGACGAGGTTCTGGCCGATATCGATGTGCTGCACCGGCTGCACACAAACCCCTGCCCTTAATCAGCGCGCGTTTCAGACCCCATGCTGCGGTTGTTTATCGGCCTGACATTTAACAGCGGTTACACCCGGCGGCTCTGCACTCTGATGGAAGGGGTGAGCGGGGTGCACTGGCAGCCTGCGGAAAACCTGCACCTGACGTTGCGGTTTTTGGGTGATGTCTCCCTCGATGACGCCGAAGACCTCGACGCGGAACTCGCCCGCATCACCGCGCCGGCCTTTGATCTAACGATGCAAGGGGTGGGGTGGTTTGGCATTGGTGACCGGGTGCAGAACCTGCATGCTCTTGGCCGCCCAGACCCCATCCTCGACGGGTTGAAAGCTCAGGTTGACCGCGCGTGCCGAAATGCTGGGTTTCAGCCCGAACCACGAACGTTCAAGCCCCACATCACCCTTGCCCGCGCACGCGCGATCCGACTGGACGCCGTGCAGCCTTGGCTGGCCGACAATATGGATTTTCGGCTGAATATGGGGGACGTGGAGGCCTTTCACATGATCTCTAGCCACCCCAGCGGCGCAGGGCGAGCCTATCGGCTCGAAGCGTCCTATCCGCTTAGTCAGCTGTGGGCGTAGGCGCGGCTCGTTGCCGATGCCGTGATTCACGCCACGCGGTCACTAAGCCGGCGATGGTGATCAGCGACACGCCGAACCAAATGCCAGCGGGCGGGATGAGGCCTTGAGTCATCCACGCCAGACCCGTGGCGAACAGGATGCTGACGTATTCCAGTGACCCCGCGACAGACGCAGGGGCCGAGCGATACGCGATGTTGAGCGATTGCGCCGCGCCAAGCGAACAGACTGCCAGCAGCACAAACTGCCACCAGTGCGCCTGCCAATTCAGCGGCACCCGCTCACCAAACAGGATCCACAGCGGCACAATGGTCGCGAGCGACGCGATGGCACCCACGTACGTGATCGACAACGCCGGTAAGCCCGGCGGCAGGTAGCGCACGGCAATCATGTAGAACGCAAACAAGATCGCTGCGCCCACGGGCATCAGGCTATAGAGCGCCGTCAGCCAAATCGGTTGCGCGGTCAACGCTGCCCATTCGTCGCCCTTGGCCATCCACAGCGCGACCTGCACTGAAATGACGCCCAAAAAGCCAACCAAAACCGCGCCCCAGCGCCACGCCCCGGTTTTCTCCCCCAGCAGCACGGCGGCCAGAATGGTCAGGACAATGGGATAAGTGAAGACCAGCGCGGTCGCCGACCCTTGGTCGAGCAGCTTGAACGACGAAAACATCAGGAAGCCCATGGGGATCAGAACGATCCCCCGAACGATGACGAGCCCCCGGCCTTTATAGTTGGGAAAGATGCTCTCTCGGCGCAGTCCGGCCAAGGCAACCAGAAACATCACCCCGGCCACGTTGCGGATCAGTTGGGTCTCGATCACCCCATAGGTCAGGCGCAGATTATAGGCCACAGCATCCATGATCGCCAAAACCAGCGCAGCGGTCAGCGCAGCAATAATGCCGATGATGATGCGACCATCTGTGCCGCGGTTTGGTTTGGTGGGTTCTGCTGCTTGCTGGTGTGTGGTCGCCATACTGTCCCGTCTGCGCTGATCCTGAGCGCATCGTGGAATTCACCGTTTAGGCGGCAACGCTGGCTCGTACTCTTACAAGGATATCAGCGCAGCACTGTTCGAGTTGGTCAAGCGCTCTGTCATAGGCCGGCTGTCCCAGACCCCAGGGGTCTTCGATATCGATCGTACCAAGGCGCGGAGAAAAGGCGGTTGCGAGTAGAATTTGGGCCTGATCGGTTCTTTGACGACGCTCTCTCAAACCCTGCTGATGCTCACGCGTCATGCAGATGATCCAATCGAAATTATCAAAGTCTTGGGACGTGATGGGGCGGGAACGGAGATCACCGATGAAGTAGCCCCGTGAGGCTGCCGAAACCTGACCTTCGAATGTTGGCTCTTCGCCTTCATGCCAGCGTGTCATTCCTGCTGAGTCCACGCGCACGCGGTCGCCGATACCCCACAGGTCGGCTTGAGCGCGCAGCACTCCCTCCGCCAGTGGCGAACGACAGATGTTCCCCGTACACACAAACAGTACACTCAGCATTTTGGTCCCTAGACCCCCCAAACCAGCGGGTTCATCACCCCGCCTCATTTGTCTATATTATGCGGGTGATAGCCGTGTTGCGCCATTCAGTTCTAGAGTTCTGTGGACAATTCAGTGCAAAAATCTGTGGGTAAGTGCAATTTTGTCATAATTAATTGCGCGACCACAGGAATCATCTAGCGCGTAGCCGTTACAGTCCGCTTTCCGTCTGGGAAAACTTTGACCGTTGCGTTCATCGGATCCTGATTCGCATCAAAAATGACGCGATATTCCATCACGTATTCCGGATCAACTTTGGTCCCAGAGGGACGCGACGCGCTGCTGGTGCCGCCAAGATTGTAGTTCAGGCCGAACAGCGCTTGGCACTCAATGTAGACATTGCGTTCGCTGGTTTCCCAGTTCAACTCGCGCTGAACACTGCCCACATCATTCTCCCCACACAGCTCCCGCGCCAGCAAGGGCACGACCTTTGAGAGGTCTTTTGTGTGCCGGATCGACTTACCCGGAAGGGGATTGAAGATAATCATATAGGTCGGCAGCACGAATTCGAGCCCTGCTGCCGCGTAGTTTTCCTCCGGATCGATACCGAATTGTGAAAACTGATCGGGGTTTGAAATGTCGTGGGCTCGGAACGCCGTTTTCTTGCCCTCAGAGTCCGTCAGGATCCGCGTGTACAACAGCGTTGCCCCCGGAACCGTAGAAACCGCTGTGCAGCCGGCCAACCAGACTGCCGCACACATCAAAAATATCGCTGATCCCCCGCCCCGCATATGCCTACTTCCTTTGTTCGCTAACCCGATTGCACTTTTTAGCACAGGGACGGGGCACTAAGGCGCGAAAGGAATTATTATGCGTCAGGCTTCAACTTTCGGTGTCGCAGAATGTGCTCGTAGTCGGCGTCATAGAGCGCTGAATCTGGAAATTCCGCTTCGCCGAGCACTGGGCCAACAAAGATGATCGCCGTGCGCGTGATCTTCGCTTCCCGCACCCGCTCGCGAATGGTGGTCAGCGTGCCGTAAATGAATTGCTCATCAGGCCAGCCCACGCGGTAGGCCACCACGCAGGGACACTCTTCGCCGTAGAAAGGGATCAACCGACGCTGAATATCGCGCAGGTATCGGATGCTCAAATGCAGCGCCAACGTCGAGCGGGTTTCCGCAAAGTTTTCGAGCGTTTCATGCTCAGGCATATCGGTCGCCTGTCCCGCCACGCGAGTCAGAATAATCGACTGCGAGACGGTGGGCAGCGTTAACTCAACCCCCATGGTCGCCGCAGCAGCGGTGTAGGCCGAGACGCCCGGCGTGATGACGTAAGGAATATCCAAAGCCCGCAAACGGCGCGCTTGCTCAGCCACGGCGCCATAGAGCGAGGGATCGCCTGAATGCACGCGCGCCACCTTTTTACCCGCGCGCACAGCCTCCACCATGATCTCCATGATCTCGTCCAGTGCCATCGGCGCAGAATCACGGATATCGGCCCCTTCGCTGGCGTGGATCAGCACGCCTTCGGGCACCAGCGACCCCGCGTAGAGCACCACGTCGGCCTCAGCGATCAAATCCCGCCCGCGCAGTGTCAGCAGGTCCGGTGATCCCGGGCCAGCACCAATAAAGTTGATGGGGTTGCTCATGCGCGATGATCCTCTCCGCGGCTGAGATAACCGCGTGGTGTGTAAAGACTGATGGGGCCATTTTTGACCGGTTGGTAGCGGCGGGTGATCGATGAGCCGACCAGCACCATGCAGAACATATCGACCTCAGCGGGATCGAGTTCACCCAGCGTGCGATGGGTAAAGGTCTCCTCCGCCCGGCCAATTTGCCGACAGATGACCACAGGGGTCTCCGGCGGACGGTTTTCCAGCAGGATGTCACGCGCAGCGGCGAGTTGCCAATCGCGCTTGCGGCTGACGGGGTTGTAGAAGCAGACGACAAAATCAGCCATCGAAGCCCCCTGCAACCGCCGCTCAATAACCGTCCAAGGTGTCATGAGGTTCGACAGTGAAATCGCGCAAAAGTCGTGGCCCAGCGGCGCGCCCAGCCGCGCTGCGGCACCGAACATGGCGCTGATGCCCGGATTGGCGATGATTTCAACGCCTTGCACGGCTCGGCTTTGGGATCGGTCGGCAAGCTCATAGGTCAGTGCGCCCATGGCGTAGACCCCGGCGTCGCCTGAGCAAATCAGCGCAACGGATTTGCCTTCGGCGGCCAAATCCAGCGCAAACTGGCAACGGCGCTCTTCTTCACCCAGATCAAAGGTGTGGACTTCCTGATGCGGCAGGGGCTGAACCTGGTCGGTGTAATAGGTGTAACCAACCAAATGATCGGCACCGCGCAGCACCGCATCGGTCCCCGCCAAGCGCCAGTCCGCCCGTCCCGGGCCTAAGCCCACCAACTGCACCTGCCCTCGCGCCTGTCCCGCCGTAAAGCCGGTGAGTGGCGCGCGCGCTTGGGCAATGGCCAGCGTCCCAATGCCGAATTTCTGTTTTTCAAGCACAAGCGCTGCTTCCGATCCGGCACCCAGCAGAGCGGCGGCTTCGCTGACAGAGGGCGTGCCGATTTCGGCTTGGACCACGTCAGAGGGATTGGGCGTTGTAACCTGCGCCAGTGCCGGCGCATCAAAGACACGCAGCGGCACGTCCAGCGCCCGCGCCAAAGCGGTCAAAGCCGGCTCGTCCTGTTTCAGTGTGACGCTTGCAATCCCCGCGACCCGCAGGGGGTCCAGCTTGGCTGCGGCCAGATGCGCGGTTACGGCCTGCACCAACGCCTCGGCATCGGCGCCCCGCTCGCACCCTACGCCCAGAACCAGATCGGTTGGGACGTATACCAAAGATGACTCCGAGGGCGCACCTTCGGTCCCCAGCGCCAGTGCGCTGTCGCTGTCCGTTTCCGCGGGGCGCTCACTGCGCAGCGGCCAATGCCCGCGTATGGCGATGGGTGCGGGATGCTGTGCCAGCGCCTTTTGGAACGCACCAGCGTGCTGGGGGTTGGCCAAGCGATAGCCGGGCGCGGGGTCTTCAACCGGCGCACCGAGCAAAGCATCCGTCGCTGTGCTCACCAGCGCAAAGCCATTTGCCGCCTCAGCCAATTCACGCGCCAACCGGTTCGCCCCATGATGACCGCCCAGCAGGGGGACAAAATCGCCGGTTTCCGTCATCACCAGAACCGGCGGCTCGGCATGTTTATCGGCCAGCAAAGGCGCGGTCAGGCGGATGAGGATCCCAGCGGCGCACAAGCCAACCACGGGGCGATTGGCCTGAAACGCCTGCCGCACCGCATCGCTGAAACCCGCACCACAGTGCACATCACCGCCGCCAAAGGCGTCGCGAACGGCCGTCAGCGCATCGCTGTGACGGTCCAAAGGGGACGCAAACAAAACCTCTTGGGGCTTATAGGACATGTGCGCCTCCGCGACGGTGGACCAGAACCATGGAGAAATAAGGGGCGCGGTCTTCGTCCAATTCCAGCAGCGGAATCACCCGCTGTGTGGGCAAACTGGCGCGCTCGACATAGACGGCGTGACCCAATAACCCAGCCTCGGACAACAGCGCCTTGAGCCGTCCCAAATGACGACCCACTTTCATGAAGGCCAAAGCCTCAGCGTCTCGGATCTGCTGGCGCAAAGCGTCGTCGTCCAACGTTGCCGGCAGCACGCGAAATGCATCATTGCGCGCAACCAACGGCCACCCTGCAACAGCAGCGCACGCCATCACTGACGAAACGCCCGGCACAACGGTCATAGGAAACGCGCCGTTCAACCGTCCGAACAAGTACATGAACGAGCCGTAAAACATCGGATCGCCCTCGCACAGAACGGCCACATCGCGACCCGCTTGCAGGTGCTCGCGGATGTCTTCCGCGCCACGATCATAGACGTCCTGGGCGGGAAACCGCTCGGCCACCATCGGCATGACCATGGGAATTTCCGTCTTGGCTGGCAGGTCTTTCAGGTGCGGTTCAGCGATTGACCGAGCAAAACTCGGCACGCCTTCTGCCGCAGCGTAGGCCAGCACGGGCGTTGCCTGGATGATGCGCAAGGCTTTGAGCGTCAGCAGTTCCGGATCACCCGGACCCACACCAACACCATAAACAGTTCCAACAGCACTCACGGTTTGCGGCCCACCCACTGTAAAACGGGCATCAGGGGACGCAGGCCGGTAAACCGCCCCACAGCTTCACCGCGTGCAACCGCCAAGGTCGAGAATTGCCCGTGGGCCTGATCGCGCCAATTTGTCAGCACCGCTTGTCCTTCCAAAGTCACGGCATTGGCGACCAACACGCCGCCGCTGTTCAGGGCGCGCCATGCGCCCTCAAGTACACCGTCACGGGTCAACCCGCCGCCGACAAACACAGCATCGGGGGAAAAACCCGCATTTTCATAAGCGTCGGGGGCGTGCTCACCACTGATGGTAAAGGGGTCACGCGGGTCGGTTCCCAACCCAAAACGCGCCGCATTCTTGGCCATGAAGCCCCGGCGCTCGCCGTGGGGTTCGATGGCGAAAACCCGCCCTGTTGGCCGCGCCCGCAACCACTCCAGACCGATCGCCCCGCTGCCCCCACCAATGTCCCACAAACCCCCACCGGGCGCAGACAGCAGCGCGCTCAGGCTCACCGCGCGGACTTCGCGCTTGGTGATTTTTCCATCGTGCTTAAAGGCTTGATCGGGCAGGCCAAAGGGTTCATGGCGCAGGCCCGGCCAGTCCCGCGCCGCGTCTGCTGACGCCTCGACCGAAACCGCCCACGTCGTGATCGGATCCACGGTTGCCGTCCAATCCGCCGCTCGCCCATCAACCCGGCTTTCCGCCGCGCCATCCATCTGCGACAGCGCGGTCATCCGGCTTTCGCCCAGACCCATGGCACTCAGCGCTGGACCCAGCTTGAGACCCAACCCGCCATCCCCCAAAATCAACATCGTCGCGCCCACGCGCGCCTGCACCAACACCGCGCCCAATGGCCGACCATAGGCGGAAAGACACAGCGTAGACTGCTGCGCCCACCCCAGTCGCGCACACGCCCGGTCAAAGGCAGAAGGCACGGGAAACACCTGCAACGCGCCCGCACCGAACCAGCGCACCAGCGAACTGCCCACGCCAAAATGAAACGGCTCTCCGGTGCCCAGAACGGCGATACGCTGACCCTGCAGCGGCGCAATGACGTCTCGCGCTTGATGCCATGCGGGCCAGTGGTGCACGGTTTTCTCCGCCAGCAACCCGTCCAGCAGCCCTTCGTGACGCTGCGCGCAAACCACGTGATCGCAAGCCGCCAGAGCCTCCAGCGCTGCTGGGGTCAGGCCCGCCGCGCCCTCTGGCCCCACGCCAATGACGCTGATCCACGGCTCACTCATGCCGCCGCCTCATCCATGAGCAGTTTCGCCAGTGCGTTCAGCACCGCCGAGGCCATGGCACTGCCGCCCATCCGCCCACGAAGGGTGATAAACGGCAGACCCAAATCCGCTGCATGCTCGATCAACGCTTCCTTGCTTTCCGCCGCGCCGACAAAGCCAACGGGCAAGCCAACAAGGGCCGCAGGCTTGGGCAGCGCGCCCGCAGCAATCAGCTCCAAGCAATGAAACAGCGCCGTTGGCGCGTTGCCAAAGACAGCCAAGCCACCCTCAATATCCGCTTCCCACAACGCCACACCCGCCGCCGAGCGCGTGTTGCCGATATCGCTCGCCATGGGCGCGGCGCGGGGGTCGTGGGTGGTGCAGTACAGCGGCACGTTCGGCGACATCAGCGCACGAACGATGCCCATGCGCACCATCTCCGCATCCATGTAGACCGGCTTTTCAGCCTGAAGCGCCGCACGTGCCGCCGTCACGAAATCATCCGAGACAACGAGGTCATCCACGATGGCCGGGACACCGCACGCGTGGATCATGCGCACGGCCACGGCCCGCGCATCCTGCGGCAAGCGGTCCAGCCCG
>CAJQLX010000017.1 GCA_905479265.1 uncultured Alphaproteobacteria bacterium | reverse complement strand
GCTACTGAAACCCCGCTATCATTGTTTTCATTGGGTTTTTTGGGAGGTCTTGGAGCGGGTGAAGGGAATCGAACCCTCGACACGTAGCTTGGGAAGCTACTGCTCTACCACTGAGCTACACCCGCATTCGGCTAATCTGACTGTGTTCGCCCAATCCTGCAAGCACCTTATCGCCCTCGTCGAGAGCGCGGCGGCTTTGCGTCAAAGGGATTGGGTGCGCCGTGGCCTGTATGGGGCGTTTGCGCAGCGACGGTGACTTTGACTCGGTTGGGCGAGGTCGGGACGTCCAAGGCGATATCACGAGGGTGGCGGCTGGTTTTGGGCTGGCCGACGTTTGTGAGCGGGTTGGGCAAACTTGAAGCCCGGGCGCCGTGAACCGGGTCTGATGCCGGGCCGGGTGTGGCTGGCTCACCACGGCGCCGGCGCAGTTTCTTGGCCTGTCGCGCAGCCGTGATGGCCGCCTCGCGCTCTTGGTACGTTTTGGGTTTGGGGCCCCTGCCGCCTGGCGCATTGAGCTGCCGTTCTACGGAGCGCGACGCCCCTTGCCCGGTCCCCCAATGTCCCCGCTGCCCCATAGCGCGCAGGGGTTGAGCGTCGTCATGACGGCCTGCGATGTCTGCTTGTCGAGGATCGTCCGGCATGCCGCGGACGATTTCATCCGCATGGGCCAGCGGCGGCGTTACCGGGCTGTCGAGCATGTCCGGCTCGCCCTCGCCCACCTGCATTTCAGCCAACAAGGCGGAGCGATCAACCAAATGTTGCGCGGTGATATGGATCACCTGATGATCGCCCTCACCGCTCTTTTGCACGCGTCCCCATACTTCCAGCAGTGACGCGGACAGGACTTCGCGGCGGTAAGCCTCAAAACGATCGGACCAGATCACGAGATTGGCGACGCCGGTTTCGTCTTCCAGCGTGATGAAGATGACGCCCTTGGCCGACCCCGGTCGCTGGCGAACCAAAACCACGCCAGCGAGCTTGACCAAAGCGCCATCCTTGAGCGTCCAAAGCGCCTTGGACGGGAGCCGTCCTTCTGCGGCGAGTTGGTCCCGGAGCAAGGCCATGGGGTGCGCCTTGAGCGAAAGGCGCAGGGCGCGGTAGTCGTCCGCAACCTCCTCACCCACGGTCATGGCTGGCAGATTTTCTGCGCCTTGGGCCACATCGGACCACTCTTCGGCCGCAGCTGCGGCAAACAGCGGAAGGGGGTCAGCGGGCAACGCCTTGATCGCCCAAAACGCCTCTCGACGGCCCAAGCCAAGCGAGCTGTAACCATCCCCACGCGCCAAGGTCTCCAACGCAGCAACCGATGCGCCGGACCGCCGCCACAAACTGAGCATATCCGGGTAGCCATTATTCCGCGCAAGGACGATTTTCTCTGCATCCTCTTCTTTCAACCCCTTCACCTGTCGCAAGCCAAGCCGGATGGCATAGGCGCGCGGGTGGGTGTCGGGCCAGCGCGACGAGGGCAAGCCAACCGGTCGACCGGTTGGAAAGGCCAGCGTGTTGTCCCAGTCCGATGCATTCACATCAGGGGGCAGCACCTCGACCCCATGTTCGCGGGCGTCACGGATGATCTGTGCTGGCGCATAAAACCCCATGGGTTGGGAGTTGAGCAAGGCGCAGGCGAAGACCTCGGGGTAATGCTTTTTCATCCACGAACTGGTGTAAACCAGCAAAGCAAACGACGCGGCGTGACTCTCCGGAAACCCATAGCTGCCAAAGCCCTCGATCTGCTTGAAACACCGGTCGGCGAACTCTGGATCATAGCCGCGCGCCGCCATACCCAATCGCAGCTTATCGCCGAATTGGTGCAGCATTCCGTCTTTCTTGAATGTCGCCATCGCCCGACGCAGTTGGTCCGCCTCCGTCGGGGTGAAGCCAGCCGCGACAATGGCGATTTTCATGGCTTGCTCTTGAAACAACGGCACGCCGAGGGTTTTACCGAGAACCTTTTCCAGCTCCTCTGAGGGGTAATCCACCGGCTCCTCCCCATTGCGGCGGCGCAAGTAGGGGTGGACCATGTCGCCTTGGATCGGTCCGGGCCGGACAATGGCGACTTGCACCACCAAATCATAAAAGGTCGCCGGCTTGAGGCGCGGCAGCATGTTCATCTGGGCGCGGCTTTCCACCTGAAACACGCCAAGGGAGTCCCCGCGCGAAAGCATGTCATAGACCGCAGGGTCTTCCGAAGGGATGCTCGCCAGCGAATGAACCGCGCCGTAGTGATGCTCCAGCAGTTCGAAGCACCGCCGCATGCACGACAGCATGCCCAGCGAGAGCACATCGACTTTCATCAGCCCAAGCGCCTCTAGATCGTCTTTGTCCCATTCGATCACCGTGCGGTCCTGCATGGCGGCGTTGGCGATCGGAACGTATTCGGATAGGGGCCCACGGGTGAGGACAAAGCCGCCGACATGCTGAGACAAATGGCGGGGGAATCCGCGGATTTGCTGGACCAGATCCAAAGCCATCGCCAGTCGTGGAGAGGTGATGTCCAGCCCCATCTCGCTCAAGCGCTCGTGGGCCAGAACGCGGCCCGTGCGCGCGGGCAGCGTGGTCTGCGCCTCCGCCTCATCCGCTGGCGCGGCGGCGCTGCGGCTTTCATTCCAGCCGGAGATATTCGAGCTGATGGCGGCAATGGCGTCCTCAGACAGACCCAGCGCCTTCCCCACATCCCGCACAGCACCGCGCGTGCGGTAGCTGATCACGGTCGCCGCCAATCCGGCGCGGTCTCGGCCATATTTGGTGTAAATGTACTGAATGACCTCTTCGCGCCGCTCGTGCTCGAAATCAACATCGATGTCCGGCGGCTCATCACGGGCTGCGGAAATGAAGCGCTCGAACAGCAAATCGACACGCGCGGGGTCCACAGCTGTGATGCCCAAGCAAAAGCAGACGGTCGAGTTCGCCGCCGATCCGCGCCCTTGGCATAAAATCCCCTGCGACCGGGCGAATCGAACGATGTCATAGACGGTCAGAAAATAGGGCTCGTATTTGAGTTCGCCAATGAGGGCCAACTCATGCTCGATGCTTGCGACCACCCGCTCGGGAACCACCGCGCCATAGCGCTGATGCGCGCCCTCATAGGCCAGATGGCGCAGTTCTTCGGCGGTGTTTCGGCCGTTCTGTGTCAGCTCGTCCGGGTATTCATAGCGCAGCTCGTCCAGCGAAAAGGTGCACCGCCGGGCGATTTCGACCGTGCGCGCGAGGGCGTCAGGATGATCAGAGAACAGCAGCGCCATTTCTTCGGCGGTCTTCAAGCACCGCTCCGCATTGGGGAACAATCGCGTTCCTGCGGTATCAACCGTGCAGCCGTGCCGGATGCAGGTCAGCACGTCTTGCAGCGGCTTTCGACTGCGGCTGTGAAAATGCACGTCATTGAGCGCGACCATCGGCACACCTGTGCGATCCGCAACCGCCGCAAGTTGGCTCAAGCGTACCTCGTCGTCCCCGCTGAGATGGTGGTGCGCGCCCAAATACAGCCGCCCCTGCCATTGCCGCCCCAGATCAATCAGCCGCATCATGAAATCCGCCTCGATCGTTGGCGGTGGCAGGGCGATCAGGATCATGCCTTCGGCGTGGGCGCGCAGGTCTTCGAGATCAATGAAACAATCGCCCTTGGGCGCGCGACGGCGGCCCAGCGTCAACAATCGGCACAAGCGGCCATAGGCTGCCCGGTCGGTGGGGTAGGCCAAAAACGATCCACCGGGTCGTGCATCCTGTGGCTCAACCAGCGCTTGTGTTGCGGTGCGCTCTGTTCCTGACGGCTTGCGGGCTTGGGTTCGGGCCACCCGTGTCAGGCGGCGCTGTCCTTGAGCTTCGGGGCGCGCGTCGCGGATAAGGTCGAGCCGGCATCCAACGATGAACGGCAAGCCCGCGTCCTTGCACGCCATATGAGCCCGCACCACGCCCGCCATGCTGTTGCGATCGGTCACAGCAAAGCCTTTGACCCCGAGCGCTCCCGCCGCCAACGCCAACTCGTCGGGGTGGCTCGCGCCGCGCAGGAAGGAGAAATTCGAGCTCACCTGCAGCTCGACATAGGCCAATCGGCGGCTGGGCAGCAAAACGCGATCACTGGAATCTGAAGCCGGGTCGCGGGTCATGCAAACAGCCCTTCAACCGTCCAATGTGGCCGACCGGCTGCTTGTCCCGTCCTGTCACCAAAAGGGGCTGTGGGACTGCTGCATGTGCGGGCCATCCAGAACTGGCGCCCCTCCTCATCCTCGACATGGAAGTAATCTTTCGTCACCGGCAGGCTTCGGGGGGAAGACGCGTAGGTGCCTAAGTGCCCGTTGGGACAGTCCCACCACGCGGGGGTCAAGCGCTCTGGCCCGCTCCACCGCACCAATCGATGGTGCTGGCGTCGCCAGTGGAACTGATGGGGCGGTCGCAAGCCGCTGGTCAATGGTTGGGCGTCGTCGATTTGCACGGGCTGAGGTTCAGCGAGCAGAATAACCGGGCGGGGTTGGGCCTGACGGCGTAAGCCAGCTTGCGCCGCGATTTCGGGGTCACCCAAATCCTGATCCAAAGCCGCTGCACTGCGTTGCTGACTCACGCCCACCACCGCAGTGAGTGGGGTCGCCAAGGCGTTCTCAACCGATTGCCGCAGCTCCGCTTCACGCGGATCGTGGCGCGGACGCAGCGTCGGCTGTGCAACCGCTTCGGCGCCCAAGCGGTTGGTCAGGCGATCCAGCACAGGATGATGGCGGCCTGGAACGCTGTGCGAGAGCAAACTGTCTTGGCTTTCTTGCATGGTTTCTGCGCGCTGGACCGACAGTCCCACCGCATCCAGCCCAAAACCCACGTCCAACGTCTCGGTCTGCTCACTGAACAGCCGCAACAGCAACCCCGGCTCCAACGTCGGACGATGAAAGCGCAGCCGGATGTCTTGGCGCGCGCCGTCGACGCGGTACAGCGACACCGTCGCTTGGCGCACACCCTGACCGGCACGCCGAACCATGGGGAGAACAGCCGCCATCAGGTCCACCAATGTTTGCTCGATGCTGGCGGCTGTTCCGATGGGTTCGTGAAACAGCTTGCGCGCCGCATAGGACGCCGCAGGCAATAATGGCGTTATCGCATCTGGTCGCTTTCCCAAGGCGCGATCGAGGGCTTCGAGCAGGCGTTCCGATGTGGTTCGGGCTTGCTCTGCTTGCTTGCGTGTCAGTTTCTCAGAAAACCGCTGCCCCAAGGCCTGACGATCCAACGCGACAATGTCACCAATGCGACGCAGACCCAGACGGTCCAACGCTTCAACGGTTGCATCCGGTAAATTCAGCGCTGTCACTGGCAGAGGCCGCAGCGCAGGCAAGGTTTCACCAGCAGGCACGCACTGCACAGGCGCATCCCCACAGCGGGCCAGCCCCCAGGCCGCCAGCGGCGTATCAGCCATAGCCGCTCGCACCGGCAAGCCCCAAGCATGCATCCGCTCGACCAAATCGCGCAACAAACCTTGCTCCCCCCCAAACAGGTGCGAGCACCCAGAGACATCGAGCACAAAGCCAGCAGCCCCGCCAACGTCCGTGGGCGGGCTGGCCGGATCCAGCGCGACCAAAGGGGTGTAGCGCGTCAGCCAATGTGCGGTGGCTTGCCAGGCGCGCTCGATGCGTGCTGGATCAACGCTCACTGACCGCAGCCCGGGCACGAGAGCCCGTGCGTCGGTCAGCGGTTGCCCCGGCTGGGCGCCAGCGGCACGCGCAACCGGATTGGCGTCGTGGACAATGACCAGATTGCGCCGCTCAACCGTCAATGCCCAAGGCTGGGCTTGCGCGGCGTCATTCGGGTGTGGCTGAGCCCACAGCGCAAAGCTCGGACAAACGACGGAAACGATGCGTCTCATAAGACCACTCCAGAAGCCAGGATGCGGGGGAACCCCCACGTTGACGAAACATCTCAGCGCGCCAGCGAACCTGTCGCATGGGGTGATGCGCCGGTGGGGGCGTCAGGGCGTGAGCGGATGGCGCAGGGCCGCCAGCAGCAAAGTCTGCACTGGCTTCTTGCAAGGATGGATGAATGGCGGCTCCAGCGTCTTGCGGACCAAGGCTCAGTGCGGCCGCATCTCGGGCGGGGCGGCGCAGTTCCGGCGTCCCAGCGCGCCCCTTTCCCCGTCCATTGGGCGCCAGCAGGTGCGGGGGAATGGACGCCAGACGCCACCGCGTTGCCGCAGCGGTTGGGTTTGCCTGCGGTCGGCGTGCACCTTTGTGCCGCCGCAAAGCTAAGAGCAACCGTCCCCGATCTTCCCGCGCAGTATGAGCCGCCTTGAGGTTCAGGCGATGGGACTGCGCCAGCTCCAGATGACAAACCTCACACACCACACCCAAGGCGTCAGGATGATCCAAAACCTCCTCAAACGCCCAAAGGGCTTCGGCGTCATTTCGAACGTTGACCAACCACAGCGCCTGCGGATCCAAACCAAGGCTCACCAACCCTTGGGCGGACAGTCCCGCACCTGCGGTGTCGTGCTGGGCGATCCAAAACAGGGGCGCGGGCTGGTTTTGGCCAGGGTTAAGGCGCTGGTCCTCTTGCTGCCGGCGTGCGAGCAAACTGGCACTGAAAGCCGTTGTCAGACCATCATCCCATTCTGTTCTGGCCGGCAAAACCTCCTGCAGCACATCGTACTCCATGCCCCCCTGCAGCGCAGCGTCAATATCTGCCACCTCAAAGGGTAAAGCCCGCTGGTGATCTTGTTGCTCGGCAACGGGTCGAGATAATTTGGGTGCTGGGCGGCGCTCTACCTGAGCGATTAAAGCGCGCAACGACTCTAGTGTGTGATCTGGCGCACCAGACGGAGGAGTTGACATGGGGTGCTCAAAACTCTCGGGTCATGATTGGTTTGAAGAGGGCAGATTTTTTGATCCCTCTTTGTTCTCTCTCTGTGTTAGGGAGTGATTCGGATTCTGGTCAACATAAAAGTTCTTTCTTTGTTCTATTTTTTGAAATGGGAGCAACGCGTTTCGTTTGAAAGACACCATTTACGACGTTGATTTGAAACTAAAGTCTCATTTGAGATACTTTTAGTAAAAAAATTTTATAGCGCGTTCCAAATTTATATAACTATGCTGTTGCGGCTCTTGGGTGCAAAGGCTAACACGTCGCACGACTAAGACTTGCGCGAGCGATTTGGCAACCACCGCACCCATAGGTAAACAAATTTTATTGTGGACGCGTGTAATGAGACCTGAACATTGCCTCGTATTCGGCTCAGCGCACCAGCAGAACGGAAAAGTACTTTATGAACGAAGCAGCTAGAAAGGGCGTCTCCGCCCGGTCCCCGCATGCCATTGACGCATACGTTGGCGAGCGTCTGCGACTTCGCCGGACGTTGCTTGGCATGTCTCAAGAAGCTTTGGGAGATGAGTTAAACTTGTCCTTCCAGCAAGTTCAGAAATATGAGCGCGGCACCAACCGCATTTCCGCCAGTCGCCTTTATGAATTGGGCCGCATTTTGGACGTGCCTGTTTCGTATTTCTACGAAGGCATGACCGACGATGTCATCGGCGGCAAGCGTCCAGACGAAAATGAACACAACCACGATACGCCAGACGGCCAAGATCCCTTCGCCAAGCGCGAGACGTTGGAGCTGGTTCGCTCGTATTACAAAATCAGCCATCCCATCGTTCGGCGTCGGGTTTACGCTTTGGTGAAATCCCTCTCTGGCAATGAAGGTGAAGAGGCGGAACAGACGCTGGAATCCTTGAACGTCTAAGACGCACACGCACGGAAATTCAAAGGGTCGAAGGGGTGTCTTTCGGCCCTTTTTTGTGGCCAAGGACAGCGCTTGAAATGCCTTTGTGAGCAAGGGCTTATAATACGCTCAACATAAACGGTTTTTGCCAAAACGCAGCAAAAGTCCTACCGATTCTAGGCAACGCGCCGCCTAATGCCGCCTTTCTTGACAAAAACGCGACACTTTGCGTGCAAAACGATGTTTTACGTTTGACTTCAAGGCATGAAGCCATGCAAAAAAGGCAGAGCTTAATGCTTTCGCCTATACAAATGTACTGCGTTTTGAAGGAATCCCCATGGATTGGGACAAACTCCGTGTTTTTCACGCTGTTGCTGAAGCGGGCAGCTTCACACATGCCGGCGAAGACCTGAACCTAAGCCAGTCTGCGGTTAGCCGTCAGATTTCCGCTTTGGAAGAAAGTCTTTCGACCACTCTTTTCCACCGCCACGCGCGTGGATTGATCCTCACCGAACAGGGTGAGTTGCTTTACAACACTGCACACGAAGTGTTCGGCAAACTGTCTTTGGTTGAGGCGCGCCTTCGCGACTCTAAAGATTCACCATCGGGTGACCTGCGCGTCACGGCGACTGTCGCTCTGGGCAGCACGTGGCTGGCTCCGCTGATGGCAGAGTTTATGGCCAAATACCCAGAAATCGAATTGCACCTGATCCTTGAAGACAAGGAACTCGACCTGTCCATGCGTCAGGCCGATATCGCAATTCGTCTGTACCCACCGCACCAGCCGGACCTGATCCAGCGTCCGCTGTTTGAGGCGCACAGCCACATCTATGCGTCACCAGAATACCTCGACGAATACGGCACGCCCTCGACCCTGCATGACCTTGATCAGCACCGGATTGTTATTTTCGGGACCGACACACGGCCACCCGTGCCGGATCTGAACTGGTTGGAAACCGCTGGTCGTGAAACCGGCAAGCGTCGTCCGGCCATGTCTTTGAACAACATTTTCGCCATTCGGAATGTTGTTGAAGAAGGCGCAGGCATCGCGGCGATCCCAGACTACATGGTCGAAGGCCGTGATCGTCTGATTCGCGTGCTTCCCGACATCGAAGGCCCATCGTTCCAAGCATTCTTCGTCTATCCTGAGGAACTTCGCTCCACACAGCGGGTGAATGTCTTCCGCGATTTCTTGCTGGAAAAAGTCCGCGCGTCGCAGTTTTAAGGCGACCCGCAGCACTGTTTTTTCTGAGTAAGGCGGTCTCCATCAGGAGGCCGCCTCTTTCTTTGTCCGGTCAGTCCCAGCCCACCGCTGGCGGCAAGGACATGAGAATAGCCTCAACATTGCCGCCCGTTTTCAGCCCAAACAGCGTTCCTCGGTCGTGTAGAAGGTTGAATTCAACGTAGCGCCCCCGCCGGAACAACTGGTGCTGGCGGTCTTCGTCGGTCCACGGCGTGTTGTAGTGCTGCTCGACCAGCGGCACGTAAGCCCGCCGGAACCCCTCACCCACATCACGGGTCAAGGCAAAATCAGCGTCCCAGTCACCGGTATCGACATAATCGTAAAAGATACCGCCGACACCGCGCGGCTCGTTGCGATGGGGCAGGTAGAAGTAACGATCACACCACGGTTTGAAGGCGGGGTAAAAGTCGGTGTGGTGGCTGTCGCACGTCTGCTTCAATGTGCTGTGGAAGTGCTGAGTATCCTCGTCGCGCGGGCGCATGGGGGTCAGGTCGGCCCCGCCGCCAAACCACCCCTTGGTCGTAACAATCATGCGCGTGTTCATGTGCACAGCGGGCACAAGCGGAGACTGCATGTGCGCCACAAGACTGATCCCAGCGGCATAGAAGGACGGGTTTTCGTCCGCGCCGGGAATGGTCTTGGCAAACTCTGGACTGAACTCACCGGAAACGACGGAGATGTTCACCCCAACCTTTTCAAACACACGCCCCTTCATCACGGACATGACACCGCCCCCACCTTGGGGTCTGTCCCAAGCCGTGCGCGTGAACGTGCCCGGTTCGATGCCGTCCGTCTGGGGGTGCGCCAGCGTGCACGAGCGCTCCAGTGCTTCGAAGTCGCCGCAAATCCGGTCGCGCAACCCGCGAAACCAATCTTCTGCCTGCTGCTTGCGCTGGCTCAACGTCACGTCATCCGGCAGCGGCGATGCGCCCTGCCACCAGTGTTTATCCTCGGAACTGCTTGCAGGCTTAGTCACGGTGCTCGTCTCCCAAGTGGGTAAACCAATTCAACTGGCGGCAGGCTTCGAACGCAAAGATGCTCGCGGCCTGCGCTACATTTATGGATCTTTGGCCCGGAACCAGAGGCAAGCGCACGCGATGCTGACACGCCTGATGCACATAGTCCGGCGCCCCGGCGCTTTCGCGCCCCATGATAATGATGTCTCCGGGCTCAAAAGCAAAATCGGGCAACAGCGTGTCGGCATGCGCAGACGCCAGCACCCGCCGGTGTCCGCCAGAGGATTCCTCAAACGCAGACCAGTCTATGTGTCGGCTGAGCGACACTCCGGCAAGATAATCCATCCCAGCACGGCGCAACTTGCGGTCATTAAGCAAAAAGCCGCAGGGCTCGATGATATGCAGCGGTAAATTCAGGCAGGCGCAAAGTCGCATGATTGATCCCGCATTCTGCGGAATATCGGGTTCAAACAAGGCGATAGAGGGCTGAATCAGCATCAAAAATGGTCCACAACAGGGGCGCAAACCGGGCGCGTCAGGTGATTAATGAGTAAACTCGAATAACAGCTTATCGAATAGCGGGACTAGACCCTCAACAGGGGCTTTGGTAGAGCCGTCACACAACAGGATTAATGGGGCGTCGTTGCGTCATATCGGCCTGAGTTTGAACACATGTCAAACAGGGTAACTGTCCGAGATGAATCTTGGACGACATGATGCGTATTTCGCCTCTGTTCGCGGCAGGGTCCGTCATCTCTGACGGGCACTGCTCAGTATTAATGTAGAAGGACTTCGCCAATGGCTGGAACGCCGACCGACGTCGCAAACCCGGATCGCCGGAACTTCATCGTATTGTCCACAATGGCAATGGCAGGCATTGGTGCCGCCTCTGCTGGCGTGGCGCTGGTACGCACAATGACCCCTACCCGTGATGTCGCGGGCGGCGGGGTGATCGAAGTATCTTTGGAAGGTATCGCCGAAGGCTCAGGCATCGTCGCATCCGCTGGCCGGAAGAAATACTCCGTGCGCCGCCGGACCGCCGCTGAGATTGAAGCCGCTGTTGCAGGTGACTCTGAAAAGTTGCGTGATCAGCAGACGGACGCCGAGCGCGTTCAGCGTCCTGAGTGGCTGGTGCTGCGGTTGCAGTGCCCACACTTGGGCTGCCCGCCGCAAGGCACGGCTTCCGGTGAGAAACGCGGTGAGTTTGGTGGCTTTTTCTGTCCGTGCCACAACTCGCAGTTCGACACGTCGGGCCGGATCCGTAAGGGCCCGTCGCCTGCGAACCTACCTGTGCCGAAGTACTTCTTCGCTTCTGACGAAATGATTGTGATTGGTAAGGAGGCCTAAGGCCGATGGCTGGCTCTCGTTCACCGTTCAAGAACCCCTTCCTCAAGGGCTTCGACGAACGTCTCCCTATTTTGCGTGCTGTACATCACTCGATGACGGCCCACGCCTACCCTAAAAACCTGAACTACTGGTGGAACTTCGGTTCCATCGCCGGCATCATGCTGTTGGTGATGATCGTCACGGGCCTGTTCCTGGCGATGCACTACAAGCCGTCGGTGCAAGAAGACACGTACGGCATCAACCAGGCATTCCGCTCGGTTGAGCACATCATGCGCGACGTTAAGGGCGGCATGTTCCTGCGATATATGCACTCTGTTGGGGCATCATTCTTCTTTATCGCCGTGATTTTCCACATGTTCCGTGGCTTGTACTACGGCTCATACAAAGCGCCTCGTGAAGTGCTATGGATCTTGGGCTGTGTCATTCTCATCCTGATGATGGGTATCGCGTTCTTGGGTTACTCGCTGGTTTGGGGCGTTATGTCCTTTGCTGCTGCTGAGGTGATTACGCAGGTCTTCACGGCCATTCCGATCTTGGGCGATGACATCCTGATCCTGCTGCGTGGTGGTGAGGACGTGGATGACGCGTTGCTGAACCGCTTCTTCGCGCTGCACTTCTTGCTGCCGTTTGTGTTGGCTGGCGTGGTCATTCTGCACATTCTGACGCTGCAGACTGTGGGTTCAAACAACCCGCTCGGCATTGATCTGAAGTCCAAGAAAGACACGGTGTCCTTCCACCCGTACTACACGTTCAAGGACATTTTCGGCCTAGCGCTGTTCTTCACCATCTATCTCGCTGTGGTCGCTTGGGCGCCCGAGCGCTTGGCAGAGGCGATCAACAACCAGCCGACAGACTACAACCTGCCGTCTCACATTGTGCCAGAGTGGTACTTGCTGCCATTCTACGCGATCCTCAAAGTCTTCACGTGGGATCTGAACCTCTTTGGTTTGGTCATCACGGGTAAGCAGTTGGGCGCGTTGGCAATGGCAGGCTCGCTTGGCGTTCTGTTCATGATGCCATGGCTTGATACATCCCCAGTCCGGTCCGGTCGTTTCCGCCCGGTCTTCAAGTTCTTCTTCTGGGGCTTTGTCTTGTGTTGCTTGATCCTCGCACTGGTCGGCGCGCAAACGTCGGGTGAAGCCTTCTTCATCCCAACACCGTTTGGTCGTCTGCCTTTGGGTATTGACGCTGGCAATGGATTTGTCTGGGGCTCGACGCAGCAGTGGGGCGTACTCTTTACCGGGTACTACTTCGCCTACTTCATCGTCATTCTGCCGGTTCTTGGCTTGTTCGAGAAACCAAAGCAGCTGCCCGCCTCCATCAGCGAGCCCGTTCTGGCCTAACAGCTTTTCGCGGAGAGGGCGTTACTGCCCTCTCATCCGCCGCAGATAGTCTCTTTTAAAGAAAGCATCCTTCATGCGTTTCGGAACTCTTTTGAAAACACTCAGCGCTGCTGCCGCTCTCTCAACGGTTGCCGCTGCTCCTGCCATCTCTGAAGCCGCTGGCCCTATCGATTCCCAGACGTGGTCCTTCACGGGCCCCTTGGGTTACTACGATGAAGGGCAGCTTCAGCATGGTTTGTACGTTTACCAAACCCGCTGTCAGGCCTGTCACTCACTGGGCTTGGTCCGCTTTTCCTCGCTGACCGGTCTGGACGTGAGCGAAGACGCTGTGAAGGCGTTGGCATCCACGTACGAGATTCCCTATATCAACGATGACGGCGACAGAGATGTGCGTCCGGGCGTGCTGAACGACACCTTCCCGTGGGCGTTGGGCAACCCAAAGCGCGCCATCGCCACCTACGGCAAAGCGCCGCCAGATTTGTCCACCATGGCCCGTTCCCGCATCGGTGGCGCAGATTACGTCTACGCCCTGCTGACCGGCTATGATGACGCCCATGAGCAGCCAGAAGGCGCGTATTACAACAAGGTCATGAAGGTCATCTCGATGCCAAACCCTTGGCCTGCTGATATGTCTGACTTTGAATACCCCAACGGCACGCGCCCAAGCCTGGAGCAGCAAGCGCGCGACGTGACGGCGTTTTTGAACTGGGCCGCTGATCCGTACCTTGAAGAGCGCCACCAGTGGGGCATTATCGTGGTTCTGTATATGCTGGCGCTGACGGTCATCTCCTTCCTTGCGTACCGCGTTGTTGCGGCGAAGGTTTACGCAAAGCTCGACGCTGAAGGCGGGCCAGATCCAGAACACTAGGTTTTGGAACGATCATGGATCATACAAAAAGGCCGGAGCATCGCTTCGGCCTTTTTTTGTCCCCAAGTCTCTGCGTCCTGCTGTTTCTATTTTGTCCGACTTTGCTCTAATATGCGGCAAAAGTGCGTTTGGGTATGCGAGAGATAAATCAGCATGTTTTCGACCAGTAAAGACACAACCGACATCGCCAGCGACGCGCCGATTTCTGGCGTGGATCACGTTATCATCGCGGTCAAAGACCTCGATGCCGAGCACGCTCGCGCGGCCAAGCTCGGCTTTACCACGACGGAAATTACCCCGCACGTGGGCTGGGGCACGGCCAACACGTGCATCATGTTCCCCGGCTTGGATGGTCAGGGCGACTACGTGGAAATCCTAGGGATCCGCGACCCCAACATTGGGACCAATGGTCTGGCGGAACATTTGGACGAGCAAGGCGAAGGCATGCTGTCCATCGCCCTCAAAGGAATCGCAGACAAGGCGACCACCGTTTTTGACGCCCAAGGCATCAACCACTTTGGCATCGAAGCCCTGCACCGTGACGTGCAAGTGACCCCGGGCCGCTCACAGCGTGCGTCGTTCCGGCTGGTTCGGCCCCAGCGCGGCCCCTTCTCCCCCGTTCCGGCTTTTGTCTGCGAGCACCTGAACCCCGGCATCGTTTGGGCAGACCGCTTCCTGACACACGCCAATGGTGCGATTGGCATTCAGGCCATTCAGATCATGATGAGCCATGATCAGAACATCGGCAGTGGCTACGAAGCCCTCATCTCTGGCGCGTTTAGCGAGGATGCTGCCGGACCAATCGGTGGTGACTTGGAGTTCTATTCCGTGGAAAGCTGGTCTCGCATTTATGGTGAGGCCGAAGCGTCCGAAGCCGTGGTCTACCGCGTGGCGGATCTCAACAAAACCGGCGAGTTTCTCGATCAATCCGGACTCAACTACCGGAAAGCGGAACAGGGCAAGCGCGGCTATATTGTCAGCCCACAGGACGCCAGCGGCGTCTATATGGTTTTCACAGACGGCAGCTGATTGACCCTCACGCGCCTGTGTCATTGCCCGGCGAAGATGTCGCACTAAGTCATTGATCAACAGTGTCATTTACTTAGCCGAGGACAACATGCGCGCCTTTTTGATTTCCCTGATTGCCACCATCACGACAGCAACCTCCGCCTCTGCCGTGGATATGCGCGGTTTGTGGCTCGACAACAAAGACTGGGACGGCGTTCAGGCCGTTGTTCAGATGTATGACTGCGAAGATGGCGTCGGTCTGTGCGCGCGGATTGTTCGCGCTTACAAGGGCGAGCTGGTCGCGGGACAGCAGAACTACCTGCTCATTCGCAATCTGCAGCCACAGCGGAACGGCAGCTTCAAGGGCATCATCAATCCCCCAGTGAGCTTTGTTGGCGACTCAACCGTGGACATTAAGCTGATCGACGAGCGCAACCTGTCTTACAGCTCGTGCTTTCTGCCGTTCTGTAAGGGAACAATGACCAAGCTGTAGCAATACAGCCCGCGTACAATATTATGCATGTTGTACGCTTAATGAATGTTTCCCCTGTTTTTCAGTGGTTTTTACTGAATAGGGCGAATTCTGGACCGGGCTTTTAGCAATAAAGGCCCGGTTTTTGCGTCTCAGGTTCTGATTCATCGAAAGTACTATAAAGTTTGGGACCGTCGCGTTATGCGCCACTTATCTCTCAGTTTGATCAGCGTCTGCTGTGCCCTGTTCGCCCCTCTTTCTTTCGCCTCGGCCAACAGTCTGACGGGCTACTGGCGTATGGATAACCCGCTAGAGGGCATGCAGGCGGTGCTGGAGGTTTACAGCTGTCAGGGCGGGGATACGTTTTGCGCCAAGATTTCTGCGGTGGTTGGACCGGATATAGACCGCCATTCAATACTGAACAGCGAACTCCTGCGCGACCTCAAGCCCCAACGCGATGGAACCTTCAAAGGCAAGCTGAAGATGCCAAAGGGCCGGATGCCGGCCCTCAACACCACGGTCGAGCCAAAAGACGATGACTCCCTGAGCTTCAAGGCGTGCTTTTTAGGCCAGTGCCGCTCAGGCACCCTGTCTCGATTATATTAGACGTTAAAGCGGAAGTGGTAGATGTCGCCGTCTTTGGTGATGTAATCCTTGCCCTCGACCCGCAACTTTCCAGCATCCTTAGCACCAGCTTCACCGCCACTGGCGATAAAGTCGTCATAGGCAATGGTCTCAGCGCGGATAAAGCCGCGCTCAAAGTCCGTGTGGATCGCGCCAGCGGCTTGCGGTGCTGTCGATCCCGTACGCACGGTCCACGCGCGGGCTTCCTTTGGTCCCGCTGTGAAGAAGGTCAGCAGGTCCAACAGGCCGTAGCCCTGACGGATCAACCGCGCCAAGCCTGTTTCTTCCAGACCCAAGGTCTCCAAAAACTCCTGCTTGTCGTCTTCGGTTGGCAAGGCGGCAATTTCCGCTTCGATTGCTGCGGAAATCAAAATTGAGCTGGCCCCTTCGTGCTTGGCCAACTCTTCGACAGCCTGCGAGTGGTGATTGCCCTCGGCGGCGTCTTCCTCACCCACGTTGCAGACGTACAAAACGGGTTTGGATGTCAGCAACTGCAACTGCCGAACAAGGCGCATATCTTCTGGTGCGAACTCGACCGTGCGGGCTGTTCGGCCCTCTGTCAGCGCTGCGGCCAAGGGCTCTAACACCGCCATCAACAGCCGGGCTTCCTTGTCGCCACCTTGGGCGCGCTTGGATTCCTTGGCCATTCGCTTTTCAACAGCATCCAAGTCCGCAATCATCAACTCGGTGGTTACGGTTTCAGCATCACGGACCGGGTCCACGGACCCATCAACGTGCGTAACCTCACCGTCGAAACAGCGCAAAACATGCAGAATCGCGTCTGTTTCCCGGATATTGGCCAGAAACTGGTTGCCCAAGCCTTCACCCTTGGATGCGCCCCGCACCAGACCCGCGATATCCACGATTTCCAATTGCGTCGGCAGCACTTTGGCGCTTTGGGCGATTTCAGCGATCAGATCCAAGCGCGGATCCGGCACCGCCACCCGGCCAGTATTTGGTTCGATGGTACAGAAAGGATAGTTCGCCGCTTCCGCCGCTGCCGTCTCGGTCAACGCGTTGAAAAGGGTCGATTTTCCGACGTTGGGAAGACCAACGATGCCACAGTTAAAACCCATGGGTTCTATTCCTTGTCCGTCTTTTTATCGGCGTTGCGATTCAACAGCCGAGAGAGCGCCGCACCCAAAGCCGTGGGCGGGCCTTTTCCAATGGTCGTTGGCTGCGCGGGCGCCTCAGAAGAAGCACCGGCAGAAGCGCCGGGAGAAACACTGGGCTTCTCACGCCGTTGCGCACCACGATCAGGCGCAAGCGCCTGCATCGACAAACTCATGAAACCAGACTCGTCCCCATCCAACAATCGCTGGAGATTGTCTGCCATCGCCGAGAGCAGCACGTCGAGTTGAGCCCGTTCATCCTTGCCAAAGTCATGCAAGACATAGCCAGCAACCCGATCTTTATGACCGGGATGCCCGATACCGATGCGAACGCGCCGGTAGTTTTGGCCGATGTGGGCATCCAACGACTTGATGCCATTATGGCCGCCTGATCCCCCGCCGCGCTTGATCCGCACCTTTGAGGGCTGCAAATCGAGTTCGTCGTAAAAGACCGTAACGGCCTCCGCTTTGAGCTTCCAGAAATCCAGAACGTGTCGCAGCGGCTGCCCCGACTTGTTCATAAAGCTCTGCGGCTTGACCAGAACGACTTTGTCACCGTCAATCCGGCACTCGGTCACCATCGCGTTGGCACGCTCTTTCCACTTGGGCGCGTTGTAACGCGCCGCAATGAGGTCGAGGGCCATAAAGCCAACATTGTGGCGATGGCCCTCGTACTGCCGACCGGGGTTTCCCAGTCCAACCAGAACCTGCATGCGCTATGCTCCTGGGCAAAGCCGCCCGAGAAAGACTTACGCGGCTTCTTCGGTGCCTGCTGCGGCTGCATCCATCATCTGACGCTTCAGAGCCGATGGTGCGGTCACGGTTGCAATCACGAAGTCACGGCCAATAATGGTCGGGGTTACGTTGCCAGAAACCTGAACCATGGAGTACTTCACGGCATCGTTAATCTGCAGACCGGTCAGATCGGCATCAAACTTTGTCGGAATTTCACCCGCCTTGCAGCGCACTTCAACAGAGTGACGAACCACGTTCAAAACAGCACCGCGCTTCAAACCGGGGGATTCCATATCATTGATGAAATCAACAGGGATCTTCACCTTAACAACGGAGTCGGCATCCACGCGCATGAAGTCAACGTGGATCGGCTGATCCGTTACGCGGTCAAACTGAATGTCGCGCGGCAGCACGTTCACGGTCTTGCCGTCAACGTCCAGCGCCATAACCTTGGCAAAGAAACCGCGCTCAGCGAGGCCTTTCCAGATGGGACGCGGGTCGATTGATACCATTTCAGGC
This sequence comes from uncultured Alphaproteobacteria bacterium, assembly GCA_905479265.1. GTDB lineage: Bacteria > Pseudomonadota > Alphaproteobacteria > UBA7985 > UBA7985 > UBA7985. The sequence continues at coordinate 20,427 of CAJQLX010000017.1, read as the reverse complement.
TCTGCATCACCGCCGTAAATGACAGCAGGAACGAGGCCTTCGTAGCGCGCCGCTTTCGCAGCAGTTTTACCAGCGCCGGTCTTGGCCTTTGCAGGGATGGTCATTGCGATTTCCATGATGGATTCTCCTTCAAACTCAAAAAATTCAGAATTGTTCTTTGTGGGGGAAGCAAGTCGCGCGCGGGGGCGTGGCTGGCTTACATGTTGAAGAGGGTCGAGACGGACTCTTCGTTTGATACGCGGCGAATGGCTTCACCCAGCAATTCAGCCGTTGTCATGGCGCGGATCTTTTCGCACGCTACGACGGCTTCAGAGGGCTGGATGGAGTCTGTCACAACGACTTCGCTGATGGTCGAGGCGTCGATATTGGCAACAGCCGGACCAGAGAGAACGCCGTGGGTCGCGAAAGCAGAGACGGACAGAGCGCCGTTTTTGACCAGCGCATCGGCGGCCTTACACAGCGTTCCAGCGGTGTCCACAATATCGTCAATCAGCACACAGTGCTTGCCTTCAACCTCACCGATGACGTTCATCACCTCAGCCACGCCCGCCTTGGGGCGACGCTTATCGATGATGGCCAGATCAACTTCGATGGCCTTTGCCACTGCACGGGCGCGAACCACGCCGCCAACATCTGGGGAAACAATCATCACGTTCGAACAATCATCGCGGTGCAAGCGACGGATTTCCTGCGCAAACATTGGCGCGGCGAACAGGTTATCTGTGGGGATATCGAAAAAGCCCTGAATCTGACCGGCATGAAGGTCCATGGTCAGCACACGGTCTGCGCCAGCGGTTTCAATCAGGTTGGCAACCAAGCGCGCAGAAATCGGCGAGCGCGGCGAGCTTTTCCGGTCCTGCCGCGCGTAGCCGTAGTAGGGAATAACAGCCGTAATCCGGCCCGCAGAGCCCCGACGCAGCGCATCAATCGCCACCAGCAACTCCATCAAGTGATCGTTCGCTGGATAGCTGGTCGGCTGGATCAGAAACACGTCCTCACCGCGGACGTTTTCTTGAATCTCAACGTAGATTTCTTTGTCATTGAAACGGCGCACTTCGGCTTGCGTCAGGCGGACATCAAGATAGTGCGAAATCGCTTCGGCCAACGGACGGTTGGCATTGGCGCTCAAAATACGCATATTTTTTGCTCCGGCTCCGAGAATGCTCGCCACAGGGTTGCGACGACATCTGGCACCAAGAAAGGGATCAGTTGCCCGCGTTTTAGCCCAGAGTCCGCGCGACGGTCAACGCAACCCCCCGTCTAAAGCCAAGATGCGGTCATGCGATTCCTGCACGTTCAGCCGCGTAACCTTGCTCAGGCCGGGATCGCGATACACGAAATCAGCCGTCCATAGTCTGGTTCTTGGCGGTGAAACCCGCGCCGTGCTGAGAAAAAGCGGTCTTCGGCGGCATAGGTGTCACCGCCAATGTCTTGAAACGAGCCGATCCCTTCGGCCTCAACCTGCGCGGCGATGATGCCCGCAATATCGCCCATGAAGTGCCCGGGCTTGGTTGCGGGCCTGAAGAAACGCCAATGATCGTCAACCGAATTGGTAAAGTGGTCCGGGAAGTCCGGGCCGACTTCATAGCTTTGTTGGCGGATCATTGGACCCAGCGCGACCACGATCCGATCCCGTTGCGCGCCCAAGCGCTCCATCGCTGCGATCGTGGTTCGCACGATGTTCAGGGAGGTTCCCTTCCACCCTGAATGCGCGCTTGCGATGACACCTGCGGCCGGGTCAGCGGCCAGCACGGCCCCGCAATCGGCAGACAAAGCCCCCACGCCTAAACCCGGTACGTTCGTCACCAGCGCATCCGCCTTTGGCCCTCGGTCCCAATCCGGCTTGGCTGTCAGGGTGACGACATCCGCCGAGTGGACTTGGTAGAGCGACACGAGCCGTTCCGCGTCGATCGCCAGCGCCACACGCCGGCGGTTCTCGGCCACGTGTGCCGGGTCATCATCAGCACCCAATCCGCAATTGAGGTCTTTTCGGCCCCAGCTCACACCCCCGTTTCGCGTGAAAAAGCCATGCTTCAGGCCATGCAGCTCAAGCGACGATGCCGTAAGAAAGGGCGGCAGGGTGGTCGAGTGTTCAGGCATTGCTTGCCCCGCTGGTGCCGGTTCCAGATTCGGTGTCGGTGGGGAAGCCCGCAGGCGCGGGTAAGGTCGCGGGGAAATGGCACGTCCACGCCTTGAACCGATTGCCCATCTGCGCCTTGCCTACCAACCGTTGCAGCGACTGCAGCAGCGCGGGCGCATCATCGGGCGCGCTTTCGGCCAGCATCTCAAACCGCTGCCACGCGCCCAGTACCAACAGGAAATCGCGCTGCGTCACCGGTGCCGGTGCGGTCAAACCAACCTCAGCTGCAAATGTCCCTGCTGCCTCAAAATCCACCAACGTCGTCAAATCCGCCTCACCCACAGCGGCAAGCGGGTCCACTTTTTCATGGTTTTGGATGGCCTGCAGGCTCCAACCCGCCGCGGCACCATCGTGGGCGTAATCAATAAACAGCGCCGCACCCGCGTGCGCGCTCAAGATACTGCTTAAATCCTTTAGGAACCCGGGCAGCGAGGGCATGATTTCGTAGAACAGGCCGTCTTCCGGCTTGGGCAACAACGGCAACACCGGCGTCTTTGGCTGACCAAGCACAAAGGCCAACCCGCCCGCTTCATCCAAAGCCACCAATCGCTCGAACCACTGCCCGTTGGCCACGGCAAATTGTGCGGTTGGCAGAACATCAATGAACTCGTTCCCAATCACCAGCACCGGTGCATCAGCCTCAAACGCGCTCAAGCTCTCGATCCATCGCGGGGAATAGGCTGACAGCGTGTCCGCTTGCACCCGGCGAAGCGTCTGATTGGTCTCAACCAAAACCAGCTCAACAGCCGTCAAAAAACCGGGCATCGCGCTTGCAGCGCGCAGAGCATCGGCCATCAAGGTTCCCTTGCCCGGCCCGAACTCCAACAGCAGAACCCGGCTGGGTTGACCCAAATCAATCCAACGCTGAACCAACCAAAGCCCGACCAACTCGCCAAACACTTGGCTGATCTCAGGGGCCGTAACGAAATCGGCTGCGGCACCGATCGCCTCTCGCTGGCGGTAATACCCATGTTCGGGGTGCTGCAACGCCAAGGTCATGAACTCCGGCACCGTCAGCGGGCCGGTGGCTTGAATTTGACTTTTCAGCAACGACGTCAGGGGTGTCTGCTCAGTCATGGCGCCAGTGTCCCCGCAGGGGTTTGATTCCGTCGCCACAGCATCAGCGCGACGCCCGCAATGATCATTGGAAATGACAACTCCTGCCCCGTGGTAAAGGTTCCGAGGCCTGCGAATTTGAAGAAACCCGCTTCAATGCCATTGTCCGGCTTGCGCACGAACTCGACCAAAAAGCGGAAAAAGCCGTATCCAGCCATAAAGCCCCCGGTGACGATGCCGGCTCGGTCCCGGATCGCCGGGTTCCGCCACATGACGTTTAAGACAATCAGCAGCACGAGGCCTTCGAGGAAACTTTCATACAGTTGGCTGGGGTGGCGGGGTTCGGTCCACTGGTCCTTCACACCGTTAGGGCCAAAGGTTGGAAACCGCATTGCCCATGGCACGTCCGTCGGGCGCCCGTACAACTCGCCGTTGATGAAGTTTGCAATCCTGCCAAAGAACAGGCCGATGGGGGCTGAGATGGCCAGCAGGTCCGTGACTTCCCAAAACCGCGTCTTGGGATTGAACCGCGACCAAATCACCACCGCCAGCAAGACGCCCAGAAACCCCCCGTGGAATGACATGCCGCCGTCCCACACAGCAAGCCATGCCATGGGGTCCGAGAAATACCGCTGCGAATCTTGCTGAAACCCATAAAACAGCACCGATCCAATCCGCCCGCCAAAGACCACACCGATGATGATCCACAGGAACAAGTCGTCCATGGCCCGCATCTCAACGGTCCGCGTATGCTTGAGGTTGGCCCGCACCCAGACATAGCCCAAAATGAGCCCGGCAATATAAGACAAGGAGTACCAGCGGATGGGGATCGGGCCGATGCTGACAAGGACCGGGTCAATCTGTGGGAAGGGTATCTCGGCCAATAGGGGCAAGACCCAGCCAGACATGAATTCCATTAATTTCTCTCAGGGCTGAAATGCGCGTTGCCTCCTTTCTATGTCGAGGCTGTGGCGAGTGAAAGGCATCATGCTATATGATGTGTACAGAGCGCACTTTTACGAGGACAGCCGCCATGCAGACCCAATACCGCTTTTTCGATGACATCGCCCGTCTCGCTAACGGAGCCGCAGGCACTTTGGCCGGCGCACGCAGTGAAGTTGAGACCTTGGTTAAGCAACGCATGGAATCGGTTCTTGCGGATATGGACGTCGTGCCACGGGAAGAGTTTGAAGTGGTGCGGGAGATGGCCCGAACAGCGCGTGAAGAGAACGATGCGCTGAAAAAACGCCTCGAAACGCTAGAAGCAAAACTCAACGAAAAATAAGGCAGCGCGGGCTCGCCTCTGATTGGGTTTTTCCACGGCTAATTTTCAGCTTATCCCCAGCCCCTGTTTGAAATCATTCAATATTTTAGGATCCCTCCACAGCACAGCGCTGAAATTATTTCCTCCTGTGCTCTGGACTTCGACTCGACGATTTGAGATACAAGTGGAGTCATTAAACGCATAATGCGGGTTGCTCGGCGACTTGTGTTTGTGGATTTTCAGCAAGAGTAGCGCCAAGCACCGCTGTTATCCACATGTGTGGAAAAAGCCTTCGGGCAAGAAACGAACCAGAGTTGTTGGGGACCTAAATCGATGGCGTTTTCACGCATGGATTTCGCACGCGAAGAAATCCTGAACCCGATTGACGCACTCGAAGACATGCTCTCGGGAGAGAGCGACTGGTCGATTGCGCGCCCCAGCGAATCCGAGCTCGTTATCGCCTGCCCGGGACAGTGGGCGACCTATCAGCTGCATTGCTTCTGGCAGGGCGAAGTTCAGGCTTTGCACACCACATGCATGCTCGAAATGCGCGCACCGGCGCGGCTGAATCAAGAAATCAACACGCTGCTGGCCGAGATGAACTCGCGTCTTTGGGTCGGCCATTTTGAATTGTCGCGCGAAGAATCTTCGTTGATGTTCCGCCATACCCTGTTGTTGCGTGGCATTGGTGGCGTCAGTCACGAGCAAATCGAAGATTTGGTTGATGTGGCCGTGGGTGAATGTGACCGGTTTTACCCGGCGTTCCAATTCGTCATTTGGGGCGGTCGCAACCCGCAAGACGCGCTGGCTGCGTCCTTGCTCGAAACCCAGGGCGAAGCTTAGGGCTTTTCCCACTGTCATTCGTCTGGCATGTCCTGATGCATGACTGATTTATCTGCTTTTAGCACTGAAAAGCCTTTGATCCTTGCCGGGTGCGGGAACATGGGCGGCGCCCTTCTTGATGGTTGGCTGAAATCTGGCCTGTCCCGCGACGCGGTCATGATTGTTGACCCGGTGATGACCGAGGCCGGAACGGCCCCCGCGGGGATCGCGTGTGTGGCACAGGTTGGCGATCTGCCCGACTGCGCCCCCGCAATGGTGATGCTGGCTGTCAAACCACAGATCATGGAAACCGTGGCGGCGGGCTATATTGATTGGGTCAAAGCCTCGGGCGCCGCTGTTATCTCCATCGCTGCGGGCGTTGGTATGGCATCCTATGAAGCTTGGTTTGGCGCTGAAACACCGCTGATCCGCGTGATGCCCAACACCCCGGCGGCTGTTGGCGCGGGCATGAGTTTGCTGCTGAAAAATGATGCCGTTAGCGATGAATTGGCCAAGCTGAGTGAAATCATGCTCCACACCGTTGGCGAGAGCATTTGGGTCGCAACAGAGGACCAGATTGATGCGCTGGTCGGCGTTACAGGCAGCGGTCCGGCTTACGTCTTTTTGCTCATTGAATGCATTGCCGCTGCGGCCCAGAAAACAGGCCTCAGCGCTGAGCAGGCAAAGCTGGCGGCGCGCCAAACGGTATTCGGCGCGGCGCTGCTGGCCGATCAGCAGCCGGATGTTGACCCAGCCGAACTCCGCCGACGTGTGACCAGTCCGGGCGGCGTCACGCAAGCAGCGCTCGACGTGCTGATGGCGGAAGGGCGCGGTTTGCCCGATTTGTTTCCCGAAGCCATGGACGCTGGGGAACGTCGGAACGCTGAATTATCGGGCAAAACCTAGGCGATGCGGGGTATCCGAGAGGCTGAATTAGCCCTCCGGATCACCTGATTTCTTTCCGCTGCCAAAGCTGATTTTTGGCTCGGTGCCGTCGATGATCCGCGAGATGTTGGCGCGGTGCTTGTAGAATACGATCGCGGCCAACGCGAAACCCAATATCGTGAACCAATAGGGAATGGGCAGGCTGGACGCGTCGGCCCGGCTGTTAAAAATGCCGGTGAGCAGAGGCAGGACCGCAAAGGCCGTTAAAGCCCCCATCGAAGAGCGCCGAAACACAAAAGCCCCCACCAGCCACGCCAGCGCCATGCCGATGAAGATCGGCCACGAAATGGCGAGAAATGTTCCCAACCCTGTCGCGACACCCTTGCCGCCCTTGAAGCCAAGCCAGACAGGATAAAGGTGCCCCACAAAGGCAGCGACGCCTGCGATCACGCCAAATTCCCAGCCGATCAGCATCCACGCCAAGGCCGCCGCAATCGCGCCCTTGCCTGCATCGAGGATCAGAACCGCCAGCGCCAACGGCTTGTTGCCGGTGCGCAGGACGTTGGTCGCGCCAATGTTGCCGGAGCCGATATTGCGGATGTCGCCATAGCCGGCGAGACGGGCCAGGACCAAACCAAAAGGGATGGAACCCAAAACGTAGCCGCCCAAGGCAACCAGAACCCAAGTCAAAATCATCACGCGCTTAACCCTCGCTTTTTTTCACCAAATGGTTTTAGACCGTGACCCAAGCAAACCAAAGCCAATAGGTGAAGGCATCATGGATCTGATCAGCTTCGATGACTTTTTGAACGTAGAAATTCGTGTTGGGACCGTTGTGCGGTCCGAACCGTTCCCCGAAGCCCGCCGGCCCGCGATCAAGCTGTGGGTGGACTTTGGCGGGGAGATTGGAGAGCGCAAATCAAGCGCGCAGATCACCCAGCACTACCAACCCGAAGACCTCGTAGGCCGACAGGTGATTGCGGTGGTGAACTTCCCCACCAAGCAGATCGGCCCCTTCATGAGCGAATTTCTGACCTTGGGTCTGCATGATGACGACGGCCACGTGGTGCTGGTTGCCCCCGATAAGCCAGTCCCCAATGGCGCACGCTTGGCTTAACCCAGCGCGCTACTCCGCCTCATCCTGATCGAAGGTCATCACCACGCCGTTCATACAATAGCGCAAGCCCGTTGGGGCTGGTCCGTCAGGAAAGACGTGACCCAAATGCGATTCACAGCGGGCGCAGTGGACTTCGGTGCGCTTCATGAAAAAGCTACGATCGACTTTTTCTCCCAGCGCGCCTTCGGCGATGGGTTGGGTAAAGGACGGCCAACCGGTGCCAGACTCAAATTTGTCCTCAGCATCGAACAACGGCTGACCACAGCCCACGCAACTGAACGTCCCCGGCCCCTTCACATCGTTCAGCGGCGAGGTAAAGGCGCGCTCGGTCCCATGCTTTCGAGCGACGCGAAATTGCTCGTCGGTCATGCGTTGCTTCCATTCGGAATCCGGGATGGCTTTGAAATCGGTCATGGGTTGAAAGGCCTATTACAGTGACGGTTCGATATCAATATGGGCCCATTCGCCGCTAAGCCAATCCGTTCGCCACAACCTGTGACGATGCAGCAGCACTTGCTCGTCTCTTGGCCGGTTCCAACTCAGCGGCGCAGAGGCTCGCTCGTCTTCATGATAGCGAAAACCCAGACTCAGCAGCAATTGGGTTGAGGGCTCGTTGCCTTCAATCACGGCGGCTTCAATGGCGCGCAAATGGTCGTCTCGCTGGAACAGAAAAGCGAGCAAGATCGTCAAAGCCTGCTTCGCTCTGCCTTGGCGTTGATAATCAGGCGCAATCCAGTAGGCCAGCTCCGGCGGGCGGCTGGGATCCCCGATAAAGGCCGCCGAGCACGCGCCGACCATGGGACGGCCCGGCAAATCCTCTGCGATGATCGCGAAATGAAACCCTTCGCTGCGCGCCATGTCCTGCCGAGCTTGCATGATCCGATGGCGCGCCAACCAACGCGGCCACGGCACGGGAAAACTGATCATCCAGTGCGCCACAGAAGGATCACTTCCTTGACTTTGAATCGTATGCGCATCGAATTTTTCGAATGGTCGCAAGGAGACAGCGCCGTTTCTTAAGGTTCCGACTGGAGAGGCAGGGAGCGGAAAAAACCACAAATTAATCACATTTAACTTCAGCTACAGTTTACAAGTGTCTGATAACTTTACTTTCTCAATAGATTATGAGAAACCCGTCCAACTAAGCCCGTGGAGACGCGGGACTTGTGGCTTGAAAAACGGATAATCCCATAATGATCTCTCTTCGCATTGGTCTTCTACCGGCTGTGCTCACTCTCGGATTGACGGCCTGTGGCCAGAGTATATCGCCTTTTCCCGGCTTCAACAGTGGCATAGCACAACAGGACTACCACCAAATTATGTTGAACGCCTCGGCGGGTGGACTTGAAACGTATGACCGTGGTGGCCGTTTGGTCGCTGTGTCGGGTCCATTGGTGGATCGAGAAGACCTGCCCATGGAGATTTTTTCGAGTTCTGACGCGCCGATTGAGCTTGCCGCGCGGCTGGATACGCTGCCCATCCCCCTGATTCGTCCGGCCATCGACCCAAAGATGGACTATGGCGTGGTTGAAGAGACCAAGCCGAATATTGCCGTGCTGACCGAGCCGACACTCGCCGCCATCGCAGCAGCCGCAACGCTGCAGGAAACAGCCAGCGTGACGCCCATCCCTGCGCCGACGCCTCGGATTGATGACCTGCTGGTGCAGAGCTCAGAGGCCGTTGTGCTGCCCAGCGCCACGCTCCGTGCGTTAGAGCCGACCGTCCGCACCGTGGCTTTCCAGCCCGATACCGGCACCGCAGATCCAGCCGCAGGCTTGGCGCTGCTTGACGCCACCCGCCAGACTGAGTCGACCGCCCTGCTGCCCGGCGATGCGCCGACGGGCTTATCCGGCGCGCTGAACGACCTGACCGTCACGGTGCCAGACGAGACCACTGGCCCGCAAGCTGGGGCGCCAGAGACGGGTTTGGAGTCTGAGATTCTGTCGATGACGGATGAAGAGATTGATATCCTGCTGGTCCAGCTGGAAAGCGAGAAAAGCGGCCTCGATCGGGTGCGCAGCATGACGCCCGAAGACAAGGCACGCCTGCGTCATCAGTACGAAAAGCGGTCCTTCCTTGGGCACTTTGCCAGAATGGATCGCAGCAACGACGGTGCGCTGACGCGGGAAGAGATGCTGGCCTACTTCAGCATCATGCACGCGGCTTTCGATGCTGATTACGATGATGTTGTCACCCGCGACGAGGCGCCAACCCTGTTGCTGCGGATCAAGTTGTTGGGCCGTGGTTTCCCCGCTGAAGGCCTCACGCTCAAAGAGCTGTCAGACCGGCTGGATGAAACGTTCGATTTCCTCGATCGGAACAACAATAATAAGCTGGGCTGGCCAGAACTGCTCTAAACCAGAGCCGTTCCGGCCATCGATCAAGATCGACGTCGCGGTGACTTTCGAGGACCAGCGACTTTAGCCAGGGGGTCGAGTGCGGCCCCCTTTGTTTTTGTCAGATCCTTTTCCGCCGCCCGGCGCGCCCGATTCCGTCCTGCGGTTTTACCCTCAGTCTTGCCCGCTTTCTCGGCGGCTGCGGCCTTAACGGAGACGGCACCGCCCAAACCAAGGTCCGCTGCCTCCAGCCGCTTGAGCTCGTCCCGCAGTCGGGCTGCTTCCTCGAATTCCAGGTTAGCGGCCGCGTCTTTCATCCGGGTTTCAATGTCGGCCATAACCTCTTTGAGGTCTTTGCCGCCGGTGGTGATGAGATCCTCATCCCCCGTTCCAATGGTCACGCGGTCCTTCTCGTAAACCGAGTCGATGATTTCACCGATCTGCTTTTTGATGGTTGCCGGCGTGATACCGTGTTCTTCGTTATAGGCCACTTGCTTGACGCGACGGCGGTCTGTCTCGTCCAAGGCCGCTTGCATGGATTTGGTGATTTTGTCGGCGTAAAGGATCACGCGCCCATCGACGTTACGCGCGGCGCGTCCAATGGTCTGGATCAGCGATGTTGTCGATCGCAAGTACCCTTCCTTGTCCGCATCCAGAATACCAACAAGCGCACATTCGGGAATATCCAAGCCCTCACGCAGCAAGTTAATGCCAACAAGCACGTCGTAGACGCCCAAGCGCAAGTCTCGGATGATTTCGATGCGTTCGAGCGTTTCCACGTCAGCGTGAATGTATCGAACCCGCAAACCCGCTTCGTTCAGGTAATCCGTGAGATCCTCAGCCATCCGCTTGGTCAGCGTTGTAACCAGCACGCGATAACCCGCTTTTACCGTCTCCTGACATTCGGCGATCAGATCATCGACTTGATTCTCTGTTGGTCGGATGATGCACGGCGGATCAAGCAGACCCGTTGGCCGGATCACTTGCTCGGCAAAGACACCGCCGGTGCGCTCAAGCTCCCACGCGTTCGGTGTTGCTGAAACATAGACGGTCTGGGGGCGCATGGCGTCCCATTCCTCAAACTTCAGCGGGCGATTGTCCTGACAGGACGGCAGGCGAAAGCCATAGTCGCTCAGCGTGACTTTCCGCGCCCGGTCGCCTTTGAACATGGCGCCAATCTGCGGAACGGAAACATGGCTTTCGTCGACCATCAGCAAGGCGTCTTCGGGCAGATATTCAAACAGCGTTGGCGGCGGCTCACCCGGCGCGCGTCCCGTCAGATAGCGGCTGTAGTTCTCGATGCCCGCACAAACGCCCGTCGCTTCCATCATTTCCAGATCAAAGGTGCACCGCTGCTGCAAGCGCTGCGCTTCCAACAGCTTGCCTTCGCCTTCAAGCTCTTCCAACCGAAGCCCCAGTTCGGTTTTGATTTTCTGGATCGCCTGTATGATCGTGGGCTTGGGTGTGACGTGGTGAGAGTTGGCGTAGAGCCGGACTTTTTGCAGCTCACCGGTCTTTTCACCCGTCAAAGGGTCGAATTCCCAAATCCCTTCAATCTCGTCACCAAACAGCGACAAGCGCCAAGCGCGGTCTTCGAGGTGGGCCGGAAAGACCTCGATTGAATCACCCCGAACCCGAAACATCCCGCGCTGAAAAGCAATGTCGTTGCGCTTGTACTGCAGCTCCACGAACCGACGCAGGATTTCCTTTTGCGGGACCTCAGCCCCGACTTCGAGCATCATGGTCATCGAAGCATAGGTCTCAGGCGCGCCCATCCCGTAAATGCACGACACCGACGCCACGATGATAACATCGCGCCGTTCGAACAGGGCGCGGGTCGCGGAGTGGCGCATGCGGTCGATCTGCTCGTTGATCGTGGCTTCCTTGTCCACGTAGGTATCCGAGCGCGGCACGTAGGCTTCTGGCTGATAGTAGTCGTAGTAGGACACGAAGTACTCGACCGCATTGTTGGGGAAGAAGTCTCGCATCTCCCCATACAACTGTGCGGCCAGCGTTTTGTTGTGCGCCATGATCAGCGTCGGGCGCTGCAGCTTTTGTATGACGTGCGCCATGGTAAAGGTCTTGCCCGACCCCGTAACACCCAACAAAACGTTGTCTCGCTCGCCCGTACCCAGCCCGTCGAGCAGGTCTTTGATCGCCTGAGGCTGGTCACCCGCTGGCTCGTATTCAGAGACAATTTCCAGCGGCGCGTCCTGTTCGATTGGCATGCCATCGACAGGGTGGAGCCTGACAGAATCCCGTGCCGCCTGCAGAAGGGTTTCGGGATCAATTTGAACGGTCACGGAGCGGCCTCTGGTTGCTTTGAAGGGGTCAGTTGTTACTTAGGGCTAATTTGCCCAGACGCAACGCAGGTTCCCTATGTGATTTTTTGGTATGACCACTTGAACCAAAGCCGTGCAAGCCAAGATTTCATGAGTATAAGAACGCTCGGTAATCGTTACCGCCGTCGACGCCCGGAGAGATTTTCGCTTGGACCTTCTGATCCCATCGCTTTTGCTTATCGTCGGCTTGGCCGGTTTGAGTTATGGGGCAGACTTCCTTATTCGGGGCGCTGTATCTGCTTCTCGGCTGATTGGGATTTCACCGTTTATCATCGGCCTCACGGTCGTCGCGTGGGGCACCAGCGCGCCAGAGGTTGTTGTGACCGTCGGCGCGGCGCTGGGCGGCGTGCCGGATGTTGCCGTTGGTAACGTCATCGGGTCCAACATCACCAACGTTCTGCTGATTGGCGGCTTGACCGCGCTGGTGCTTCCTTTGTGCTGCGCCCCGGCGACCGTGCGCCGTGATGGTGCGATCTTGGTCGTTGCCACACTTTTTGTGCTGGCTCTGGCCTATATTGGCGGCTTCTTGCCACGCTGGGCCGGTGGTTTGCTGCTGCTTGCCATGGTCGTCCATACCATTGTGATCTTTCGCTTCGGCAATGAAGAAGCGGTCGAAGACGCGCCCGACGTTGCGTGGGGCTGGGGGTTGGCCAGCATTTCACTGTTCGGCGGCTTAGCGATCCTGGTTGTCGGCGGGCAAGCGTTTATCTACGGCGCTGTTGAATTGGCCGAAGCGATCCGCGTTCCAGAAGCGGTCATTGGCGCAACGGTCGTCGCCATCGGAACCAGCTTGCCCGAGCTCTTTGCTTCGCTTGCGGCGGCCCGCCAAGGTCATCGAGACGTTGTGATCGGCAACATCATTGGCTCAAACCTGACCAACATCATGCTGGTGCTGGGTTTGGTCGCGTTTATCTCACCGCTGCCCGTTGCGGACGAGCTTTACCATTCCAGCCTTTTGCTGTTTGGCGTCACGTCGATTCTGCTGGTCGGTATTCTTGTCGCCGGTAAGAGCATCGGACGGTGGATCGGTATTGGCTTCCTGCTTGCTTTCGCCGCTTATCTCTACTTCAGCCTGCTGATCTGAGGACGTTACCGTGTCTCTCTCCCCCAAAACCGTTCTCATAACAGGCGCAGCGCACCGGATTGGTGCGGCTCTGGCCCATCACCTCGGGCAACAGGGCTGGGCTGTCGCCCTGCACTATCGTTCCAGCGCCGCGGGCGCAGAGGCGACCGCTGGGGCCATACGAGCTGCAGGAGGCACGGCCTGCCTGGTGCAAGCGGACCTTGCGCGCGAGGAAGACGTTCAAGGGCTATTGGCACAGGCCAGCGACGGGCTGGGCCTGCCGCTGACGGCTCTGATCAACAATGCCTCCGCCTTTCAGTACGACTCCGCTGAAACCGCCGACCGCGAAAGTTGGGATGCGCACATGGAGCCCAATCTCCGCGCGCCACTTGTCCTCTCGCAGGCACTCGCGGCTCAAGCGCCAGCCAGTGGCGGGGCGATTATCAATATGATCGACCAGCGTGTTTGGAACCTGACCGAGCACTTTATCTCCTACACCGCATCAAAATATGCTCTGTGGGGCATGACGAAGCAGTTGGCCCTAGCGTTGGCGCCCAAGGCCATCCGCGTCAACGGCATCGGCCCCGGCCCTACGCTGCCCTCGCCCCGGCAAAGCCAAGAGCACTTCGACGAGCAGGTACAAGACACGCCCTTGAAAATTGCAACGCCGCTGGCAGACATTTGTCACGCTGTTGATTTCATCCTTGCAGCGCCATCGATGACGGGCCAAATGATCGCTCTGGATGGCGGTCAGCACTTAAACTGGGCCGCGCCTGCGCCAGACCGACCTGCTCCCATCGAATAGGCTGATCGGATGATCATTCGCGAACGCAGTATTTCCGTCGACAACCTGCTGGTGTCGGCCAACATTGGCATCTACCCGCACGAACACGAGGCACCCCAGCGTGTGCGCCTGTCGTTTCGTGCTGACGTGGACTTGCCCGAACGCCTCTCTGACGATTTTAGCAAGGTGTTGAGCTACGAAATCTTTGTCCAGACCGCCCGACGCATGGTGACAGAAGGGCACTTCAATCTGCTCGAAACCCTTGTCGATCAACTGGCAAATCGGCTGTTTGCGGATGAACGGATGATCAATCTCGAAGTGCGCGGGGAAAAGCTGGACGTGTTCGAAGACGCCGAGTGCGCTTCTGTGACAGTACGGTTACGCCGCGCTTAAGATTTTTGCATTAAATCCCGTGCAAATGCCGCTCTGAGGTTAGAATCACGCTGGTCAGGCGACGCTTGTCTACATGTCTCTCTCTTACATTTTGCGACTCGAGATCGGGCGAAAAAATCCAACGTTTTCAGTGCGCATCTATATCGCGATGCTAAAAAGACGTTTAATATCAATGCCTTATTTCGCATGAAGGAAAGAAGGTTCAATATTTCGATTGTCAGGGCCAAGGTACTGAAAACACGACAAACTGGTATTCTGCTGTAACTTTACTGACAGGGTTATCCACAGACTGAGACCTGTTTGCATTCGTTCCTTTGGAAACCAAAAAAAGCAAGCTAAGAATTGGTATTATGCGACGCGGAAAGACTCATCAGGAACGGGACAGCAGTGCAGGCGGCAAGCGAGCGGCCATGCCAGCGCACGAATCGGTCGCGCTGACCCTCAATGACGAGGCCGCCGATTACGATGACGGTTCCGCGGCTTCACCCGGCGCGCAGCCAACCTCACCTGATCTTGCCAGCACTGACCTCGCCTTTGGCCTGCAAACGCTGAGGGATGGCGTCAAGACGCTCAGCAGTTCGCCGGGCGTCTATCGGATGCTGGATCGAAAAGGTGATCCGATTTATGTCGGCAAAGCGCGCAACCTGCGCCGGCGCGTGACCAATTACACCCAGCTGGACCGCCTGCCCAATCGCTTGCGGCGCATGGTTGCGGAGACCAAGGGCTTGGAAATCGTGGTCACCAACAGCGAGGTTGAAGCCCTGCTGCTGGAATCCAACCTGATCAAACGGTTCCAACCCCGGTACAACGTCCTTCTGCGTGATGATAAGTCGTTTCCCTACATTCTGCTGACGGCGGATCATGACTTCGCCCAAGTGACCAAGCATCGCGGCGCGCATCGACGCAAAGGTGACTACTTTGGCCCCTTCGCCAGCGCCAAGTCCGTCAATCGAACCGTGACAGCGCTGGAAAAGGCGTTCTTGCTGCGGTCCTGTTCGGACAGCGTTTTCGAAAACCGCACCCGCCCTTGCTTGCTGTATCAAATCAAACGGTGCTCTGCCCCCTGTGTGGGCAAGATCGATCAGGCCGGGTACGACGCGCTGGTGGACGAGGCGAAAGGTTTTCTCTTTGGCGAAAGCCGCCGCATCCAGGACGAGCTGGCCGTATCCATGCAAGAAGCCGCAGAAAACCTGCAGTTCGAGCGCGCTGCCATGCTGCGTGACCGACTGCGTGCGCTCAGTGCCGTCCAAGCGCATCAGGACGTGAACTTGCAGGGCGAAATCGAAGACGCTGACGTCATTGCCGCGCACAGCAGCGGCGGTCAAATCTGCGTGCAGGTGTTTTTCTACCGCGCGGGCCGAAACTACGGCAACCGAGCCTACTTCCCGCGCCACGATCGCAGCGACGAAATCGCGGATGTCCTTGGCAGCTTTATTGGGCAATTTTACGCCGATAAACCCATACCGAAACTGGTTTTGGTCAGTCATGATCCGGTCGAGCTCGCACTGCTGGGCGAAGCCCTCACCACCAAAGCTGAACGCAAAGTGCAGATCCTGCGCCCGCAACGTGGGGTTAAGCGCGACGTGATGGCCAACGCCGTCCGCAACGCCCGCGAAGCGTTGGAGCGACGGCAGGCCGAATCCTCCACACAGCGAAAATTACTCGACGGCGTTGCCGATGCCTTTGGGCTGGCTGGCCCGCCAGAGCGGATTGAAGTCTATGACAACTCCCACATCCAAGGCGCCAATGCCGTTGGTGCGATGGTGGTCGCTGGGCCAGAAGGCTTCGTCAAGAACAGCTATCGCAAGTTCAACATCAAATCCGACACCGCGCCCGGTGACGACTACGCCATGATGCGCGAGGTCTTCCACCGCCGGTTCTCGCGCGCTTTGAAGGAAGACCCGGACCGGGATCAGGGCCAATGGCCCGACTTGGTCCTGATCGATGGCGGCAAGGGACAGCTCTCTGCGGTTGTCGAAACGCTGAATGAGCTGGGCATCGACGATGTCCCCTTGGTCGCGATTGCAAAAGGTCCGGACCGAAATGCAGGCCGCGAGCAGTTCTTTTTGCCCGATACCGCGCCGTTTCAAATGCCGGAACGCGACCCTGTCCTGTACTACCTCCAGCGCCTACGCGACGAAGTTCACCGCTTTGCCATCGGGACGCACCGCGCCAAGCGCTCCGCTGCGATCAAGAAGAACCCCCTGGATGACGTGCCGGGAATCGGTCCTCGGCGCAAAAAGGCGCTCTTGATGCATTTTGGTTCGGCACGATCGGTATCCCGCGCCAGTGTGGCTGACTTGTTGGGCGTCGAGGGTATTTCAGAGACCGTCGCCCAGAAAATCTACGACCATTTTCATCAGGAGTGAGCCCCATGTTGATCCAGCATTTGCCCAACATCCTGACGC
Source organism: uncultured Alphaproteobacteria bacterium (assembly GCA_905479265.1). Classification (GTDB taxonomy): domain Bacteria; phylum Pseudomonadota; class Alphaproteobacteria; order UBA7985; family UBA7985; genus UBA7985. The sequence continues at coordinate 3,817 of CAJQLX010000017.1, read as the reverse complement.
TGTTCCGTGTGATCGCAGCCCCCGCTGTCGGGCTGCTGCTGGTGCTGTCGGCCACAGGAGCGCTGAATGCTGAGCAGGGTCTGCCCGTGGCGCTGGCGTTGTTTGCCATGGCCTGTTTGAGCGATGTTTTTGATGGCATATTGGCGCGTCGGATGGGGCAAGAAACCCTGCTGGGGGCTGTCTTGGACCCCGTCGCCGACAAGCTGTTGATGCTGTTCGCCGGCTTGGGTTTGGCCGTGTTGGTGCCTGAGGTAAGCGTGGTTGCGCCCATCGCGCTCATGCTTTCCCGCGATTTGCTCGTCGGCGGACTGCGCGAGGCAGCGCTCACACAAAACTGGCGGATGGAAGTCCGGGGTTTGGGGAAATTCAAGACCGTGGCGCAGTGCCTGGCCATCGCCATTGCTTTGGCAGATATCAGCTTCGTCGCGCTGGGACTGCGACCGGCCCCGACAACATTGGCCAGCGCTTTGGTGGTGATCGCCCTGTGGCTGGCAGCAGCGGCGAGTTGGTTCAGCGCGGCTGATTACCTGCGCGTGTTCCTCAGAAAGCCGTAGAATCCGCTCAAAGCGAAGCGTTTTGAGCGGTCATTGTGTCAGTGCCTCAACCCACAATACAGGCGCAACGAAGGCCGAGTGTTTGGCCTTGGCCAACCGAGGCCAGCAAGAAGTCGGAGCGCAGAGCGCTCCGTCTATTTGGTCAGTCCCAAGGCGCTCTACTGGCCGCGAACGTGATTGTGGTAAAGCGTCAGCAAGTCGCGGGTGACGTCACCCACTTGGTAATTAACATCACCAATCTGGTTGATCGGCGTCACTTCTGCCGCTGTACCCACAATGAACACTTCCTGCATTTCCAGCAGTTCTTCAGGCATGATGTGGCGTTCAATCACCTCAATCCCGCGTTCCTTTGCCAGGGCAATCACGGTTTGCCGGGTGATGCCATCCAGAAAACAATCCGGTGTTGGCGTATGCAGGGCACCGTCTTTGACAAAAAAGATGTTTGCCCCGGTGCATTCGGCAACATAACCGCGCCAATCAACCATTAGCGCGTCGTTGAACCCATTGGCCTCGGCTTCGTGCTTGGAAACCGTACAAATCATGTAAAGCCCAGCCGCCTTGGCGTGGACAGGCGCACATTCGGGTGAGGGACGCTTGTACTTTGCCCACTGCAACTTGATGCCAGCCATCCGCGCTTCGGGATCAAAGTACGAGCCCATATCCCAGCACACAACGGCCACGTGTGTCGTTGTCTGTTGCGCAGAAATCGCCATCATCTCTGATCCACGCCAGGCAACGGCGCGAACGTAGGCGTCTTTGAAGCCCTGCGCCTGCAGAGAATCATAGCCCGCATCGTACAATTCTTTTTGGGAATACGGGATCTCCATCCCGAGGATCTCGGCAGACTTAAACAGGCGATCCGTATGCTCTTGGTGCTTAAATATCTCGCCACCATAGGCGCGCTCACCTTCGAAAACACAGGAACCATAGTGCAGACCGTGCGACAGGATGTGCAGGCGGCCTGCATCCCAATCAATCAGTTCACCGTTGTACCAAAGTTTTCCGCCTAGCTTATCAAACGGAACCATTGCCATACCGAAGCCTCCACAACACGCAATATTTGGAAAAATCCCACACTTCGCACCTATAGGGGGGCTGGATTTATGTCAACAGTCCTGACATATTTTCTGCTGTTCTTGACCAGTTGGATGGCCCCGTGTCTGATTCGCCAACCCCAGCCCCGCCTTTGTCGCCTGCTGCCTTAGATACGGCGGCCCGCGAAGCCATCGAGTTGATGTTCTTTGCTTATCGAGACTTCACGGATGTAGCCGATCGAATTCTCGAAGAGCACGACTTGGGTCGCGCCCACCACCGTGCGCTGTATTTCATTGGCACCAACGGCGGCATCACCGTTGGTCATTTGCTGGAAACGCTCAAGATCACCAAGCAAAGTCTCGCTCGAGTCCTCCGACGCCTGATCGACAACGGTTTGGTCGACCAAAAGGTAGGGTCCAGCGATCGCAGGCAACGACTGCTGCTGGTATCCAAGGAAGGCGAAGCGCTGCTTGAAGAACTCATAGACGCCCAGCGCGCTTTGCTCGTCCGGGCGTTTGAAGGCGCGGATCCAGACAGTTTGTCGGGGTTTCGCGGAGTGATGCTGTCGATCATGACCGAAGAAGACCGTCAGCGCTTCCAAGCCACACTGAGCGCGTTAGCCAGTCGCGCTGCTTAAGCCCCTAAGCGGCAAAGCCCGGATGCAAGGGCGCCTGACCAAAATGAAAAAAGGCCACGCAGACGTGGCCTTTTTGCTTATTCGTTAGCAGAGCTCTTAACGCAAACCCGCTTGGCCCTTTAAGCCGCCCGCCTGCGCTTGGCCTGAAATCTACGCTAAACCCAGAATAAGTCTGCTAACCGGGTTACACCAACTTGGCGCAGGCCGCCTCGATTCGGTCGCAGGCCTCTTCAAGCGCTTCGGTCGAGGTCGCGTAGGATACGCGGAAATACGGGGCAAGGCCAAAGGCCGTGCCGGGCACCACAGCAACCTGGGCTTCATCCAACAGAAAAGCCGCGAAATCCAAATCCGTCTCAATGGTGTCGCCGCTCGGTGTCTTTTTGCCGATGGTCCCCGCGCAAGAAGCAAAGACGTAAAACGCCCCTTCTGGACGGCGACAGGTCAGCCCAGCGCACATGTTGAGCCGATCAACCACCAAGTCCCGACGCTGCCGGAAGACAGCCGCGCGCTCGGCGAGGAACTCTTGCGGACCGTTGAGGGCTTCGACGGACGCTTCCTGCGAAATGGTTCCTGCCCCTGATGTCGACTGGGAGCGCACTTTGTTCATGGCTTTGATCAAGTCAGCCGGCCCGGCGGCATATCCAACGCGCCAACCGGTCATGGCGTAGGCCTTTGACACGCCATTCATCGTCAGTGTCCGCGCATAGAGCGACGGTGTGACCTGGGCAATCGTGGTGAATTCGAACCCATCATAAACCAGATGCTCATACATATCGTCGGTCATGATCCAAACGTGCGGATGCCGCTCAAGCACCTCACCCAAGGCCGCCAGCTCATCACGGGTGTAAGCGGACCCGGTTGGGTTGTTTGGCGAGTTCAGGATCAACCACTTGGTCTTTGGCGTGATCGCAGCGTCCAAAGCCTCTGCTGTGATCTTAAAGCCCGTATCTTCACCGCCCTCAACAAAACGCGGCTCACCGCCCGCCAGCAAGGCCATGTCGGGATAGGAAACCCAGTACGGCGTCGGGATCAGCACTTCGTCGCCTTCGTTCAGCGTCGCCAGCATCGCATCAAAGATGATCTGCTTGCCGCCATTGGCGATGGTGACGTTGGCGGCGTCATAATCCAGCCCATTCTCGCGCTTGAACTTCTGCGCAATCGCGTCGCGCAAAGCCGGAATGCCGCCCACGGGGGAGTATTTCGTCTTACCCGCATCCAGCGCCGCTTTGGCGGCATCTTTGATGTTGTCCGGCGTATCGAAATCAGGCTCACCCGCCCCCAAACCAATGACGTTATGCCCAGCCGCCCGCATTTCTTGCGCTTTCTGGGTCACTGCCATTGTCGCGGAAGGCTTAATGCGGCTCAGGCGGTCAGCAATCAGGGCCATGATGAAATATCCTCGGAGTTGATCGGTCGGGTGTTGGGGATGCAAAGACTGGTCGAAACCATACTGCGCCGCCGGAAGTCAGCAAGGCTTAGGAAATCGGGTCCAGCCTTGCAAGTTTTTGAGACCCCTGCACCGCACTAGAGGTTTGACAGCCTGTAAGCAGACTGTCATGGGAAGGTTTGTCTGGGGTGCCGCGTCAAACTC
>CAJQLX010000016.1 GCA_905479265.1 uncultured Alphaproteobacteria bacterium | reverse complement strand
TCTTGGAGCGGGCGACCGGAATCGAACCGGCATATACAGCTTGGAAGGCTGTCGTTCTACCGTTGAACTACGCCCGCATCCTTAGCGCTACAAATAGTCCGAGCGCCGCGTGTTCGCAAGAGCGGGCGTGCGCTTAAAGTGAGAGGCTGCACCCCATCTATTGACATCAGATGCCGCGGTTAGCTGTTTTGCGCCGGCTGCTGTATGGGCCCCGTTTGGTACAGCTTTACTTTCAGCCCACCGTGCGGGATCGGCGACGTCGGTTTTTTGAACCGAAGCCCCGTGGCTTTTGCGAGCTGATGGTCATCCGTGATCAAGCCAACGCGCCATCCTGCAAAGCGTTCCTTCATGACGTTACCAAAGGCACCATAGAGCGCCGCTAGTCCTTTCTTGTCGCCAATCCGGTCGCCATAGGGCGGATTGACGATCACCAACCCGGTTGCCTCTGTGGAAGGCCGCTGCAAATCACTGATCGCAAAATGGTTAAATCGCGCCCATTCGCCAACGCCAGCGCGCTCGGCGTTGGCACGGCTCATTTCGATCGCTCCCGCGTCGCGGTCACTGCCCCAAAAATGAAGACCCTCAGCGCCTTCTGGCGCCTGCGCTGTTTTCATTTGGGCGAAGGCCTGCGCTGAGAAGGACGGCAGGTGTTCAAAGGCAAAGGATCGACTGCGCCCAGCCTGCAAACCCAGCGTCATTTCTGCGGCTTCGATAACAAAGGTGCCAGAGCCGCACATGGGATCCACCAACGGCTCACCCGCTTTATAGTCACAGGCCAGCAGGAACTGCGCCGCCATGGTTTCGCGCATGGGGGCTTTATTGACGGCCAGCTTGTGTTCGCGCTTGTGCAAAGGGTCGCCGGAGGTATCAATGCTGATGGTGCACAAATCATCGTCCAGCCGCACACGCAGGCAAAGCGGTGCACTGGGGGAGATCTTCACGCCAAGCTTGTCGGTGATTGCGCCCTCGATGCGCTGACGAATGGCCCCGGTGTGATAGACCCGCGACCGCTTGGACGATGCTTCGACAGAGATCGGAACGTTCGTGGGCAGAAACTCAGCCCAATCGACCTTGCGGCTTCGCTTGTCCAACTGCGCCAGATGCGGCGCACGGAATTCAGCGATCCGAACCAAAACCCGGCTCGCGCCCCGCATTTCCAGGTTAGCGCGCCAGACGTCGGGCCACCCGCCTCGGCACGTTGCGCCGCCGGCGACGGTCTCCACCTTGGCAAAGCCGCGCTCGCGTGCCTCCTGCCCCAAAACAGACTCAAGGCCGGGCAAACCGACAAGGAAGATTTCAAAATCATCAGCATTGTTCATGGGCGGACCCTAAGCCAGAAGACTCAGCGCGTCATGGCTTGAGTTATATCCCCAGCCCTGAAACATCGGCCTGCCCCGGCGGGCCTGTTCGCACAAAAAAAGGATGGTCAGCCGTCGCGCGGACCATCCCTCTATTCTTGACCAGACTGATTTCTGGTGCGTGCTTGGTCTTAAGCGTAGACGATGCTCGACATGGCCCACAGCAGGTAAGCGTAACCCGCCACAAAGACCAACGGTGCAATCACCGGCTCAGCCGTGTACTTCACGCCTTCCTTCACACCAACCTGCGACTGGATGGTAACAAGGCTCGCACCGGCGGCGATGAGGCCTTGCACGAGGAACAAGGTCAGAATGAACCAGCCGCCCTCGGGACCGACAAACAACATCACCACATGCAAAAGCGCCCCAGCCGCAGCAAAGCTGCCAACGAAGCGACCCATGATGATCCCTGTATGGCTGATGTTGAAGCGATCAAAGAACGACGCCGTCCCCACCAGCATTTGGAATGCATAGTAAGCCCAACCCAAGGTCAGGATCACAAAGATCACCAGATTTATAATTCCACCGAAACTCTCAACCATGATTTTCTCTCTTAATCTCAGTTCACGCCATTCGCGCTGAGCTGAACATTATACGATCATGATCGGACAGGCAGGGTGATTGCAGCGGCATACATTAGAAACTTGTTATGTATTGAGATTGCCACGTCTTTTTGGAGCCAAATCCTCTGGCTTCGCGCCGTTACCCGCTCAAACCGGGTCAAAGCTCATGGGCCGATAGCCACGATCCGTATTCGGCAGAAAAAGTGTTCGAACACAAAGGGGAAAAAGTGGTGGAGAGAGGTGGATTCGAACCACCGTACCCGAAGGATCGGATTTACAATCCGACGCATTTAGCCGCTCTGCCATCTCTCCACGAGTGCAGGACGTCGATTTAGAACAACTGTCGCTGTCTGTCACGGCAAAACCTGCCCTTCGAGACCAACACTTGTACTTATCGCCAATGCGTTCCAGTCATGGGGAATGAATCAGGATCGACCAAGACGTCAAAACGCCCCGTTTCGCGGCGCCCCCAATGAGCGGCCACAGCCGCCGGCGTGGGTGCACCTTTATGGCCTTCACGCTGTAACCACCGCTCTGAAAAATCCAGATCGGCAGCCCAGTCTGCTGTATTTCGACCAGAAGAAAGAAGACGCGCTGCGGCCGATCTTGGAGCCCATCCTCGAAAATCACGACAACCCGCCACCGCTGCAAGCGACGTCGGCGCAATATATGGGGACGTTGGTTCCAGACGGAGCACCGCATCAGGGCATTGTTCTGAAAACCAGACCGCTGGCAAATACGGAGCTGAAGACCGTTTGCGACCGGCTGTTTGACGAACCGGGCTTGATTGTGGTGCTGGATCAGGTGACGGACCCGCAAAACGTTGGCGCGATCATTCGCTCGGCTGTTGCCTTTAACGCGCAAGCCATCGTCACAACGGACCGGAACGCCCCTTTTGAGACGGGATCGCTGTCACGCGCAGCCGTTGGCGGGGTGGATCATCTGCCTTGGGTGCGGGTCACGAACCTGGCCGATGCGCTGGCAACCCTTGCGGACACGGGCGCGGTGCTGATGGGACTGGATGGTTCTGAGGGCGCAGAAGACATCTTTGTGCCACCGCGCAAGCGACGGGTTCTGGTACTCGGCGCCGAAGGCAAAGGCCTGCGCGAGAAAACGAAAGAAACGGTCGACGTTCTCATGCGACTGCCTACCAACCCAGATTTCCCGCATCTGAATGTCTCTGCTGCTGCTGCGGCGGCGATGATGATGCTGAAAGTCTAAAACGGAAAAGGCCCGTTGGAACCTTGGCCAATATGGCCATTGGACTGGTCGCATAGAACAAAAGCCATAGGTGGTTGGTCAAGCACGTCGATCGAAAGGGAACTCTATGCGTCGTCTTCTCAGCCTGGCAGCCGTCATCATTGGTATGTCCGTTGCCGCAAGTTCGGTATCCTTTGCCGTCGGTTCCGACAGCGGTGGTGGCTCTGGTTCTTCGTCCAGTTCAAGCGGCGGGTCTTACGGTTCGAACACGAGCAGTTCGTCGGGTGGCAGCTCTGGTGGCAGCTCTGGCGGCAGCTCTGGCGTGGCAGACAGTCCAGAAGAGCTGATGGCCTTGGCGCAGCGTTACGTTGAGCGCGGTTGGTACCGCCGGGCCGTTGGACTGCTGCGCCAAGCAACACAGCTTGCGCCGTTTAATGCCGACGCGTGGAACGAGTTGGGCTTTGCCTACCGAAATGTTGAAAACTATAACAAGTCTGCGCAGGCCTATGACCGGGCTTTGTCGTTGGAGCCTGAACATTTGGGCGCGTTGAATTATCAGGGATTTATGTTCCTTGAGACCAACGATCCAGACTCCGCCCGCGACAACCTCGCGCAGCTGGGTGAGCTGTGCGGCTCATGCTCTGAATACCAGCTTTTAAAAGACGCAATCGACGCGCTTTAACGCGGAAACGCATTGAGTCTCCGTCTGCATGGCTCATTTGCAGACGGATTCCGCGCCTAAGGCTTTGATTTCCTTGTATTGGCGGGGCTCCTGCCCTATCCCCACAGCATCTGCGGGAGGGGGCTTTGCCGCCCCGTATCGACCGCGGACCTCAAATGGTTTTTTGCACTAGAGGATATCATGGCAAAAAAAGTGGACAGTAGCTTCAAGCTACAGATCCCAGCTGGTCAGGCGAACCCGTCTCCACCAGTTGGTCCTGCGCTGGGTCAGCGCGGCGTAAACATCATGGAATTCTGTAAGGCGTTCAACGCCGCGACGCAGCAAGTCCAGCCGGGCACGCCGACCCCAGTTATCATTACGGTTTACTCCGATAAATCCTTCACCTTCGAAACCAAAACAGCACCTGCGTCGTACTACATTCTGCAGGCTGCGGGTAAGAAGTCTGGCGCGAACGCTCCCGGCACCCAGTTGGTTGGTAAGATCACGAAGGATCAGATCAAGGAAATCGCTGAAGCTAAGATGAAAGACCTCAATGCGGTCGACATCGATGGCGCGATGAAGATTATCGAAGGCTCCGCACGCTCGATGGGCGTGCAGGTCGTGGAGGGCTAATCCAATGGCAACAGGCAAGCGTATTCGCGCAGCATACGAAGGCGTTGACCGTGACGGTCAGGTAACCCTCGATAGCGCTGTAAAAATGGTTAAAGAGCGCGCGACGGCGAAGTTCGACGAAACCATCGAAATCTCCATGAACCTCGGCATTGACCCCCGTCACGCTGACCAAAACGTGCGCGGCACGGTCAACCTGCCAAACGGCACGGGTAAGACCATCCGCGTTGCGGTGTTCGCAAAAGACGCAAAGGCTGATGAAGCGCGCGCGGCTGGTGCTGACATCGTTGGTGCAGAAGACCTGATGGAAGCCATTCAGGGCGGCGCGACTAACTTTGAACGTGTGATCGCTACCCCGGACATGATGCCGTTGGTGGGTCGCTTGGGTAAAGTTCTCGGCCCCCGCGGTTTGATGCCAAACCCAAAGCTCGGTACGGTTACCGCGGACGTGGTTGCTGCAATCGAAGCGGCTAAGGGCGGTCAGGTTCAGTTCCGTGCGGAAAAAGCGGGTATCATTCACGCTGGTATCGGTAAGGCATCTTTCTCTGAGGCGAACATCCTTGAGAACGCTAAAGCCTTCATCGAAGCAATCCAGAAGGCGAAGCCTTCCGGCGCAAAGGGCACTTACGTGAAGAAAATCGCTATTTCTTCTACCATGGGCCCGGGCGTGAAAATCGATCCAGCATCCCTGAACCCAGACGCCTAAGTCTGTCAGGACAGCTAGAATACAAAAAGGGGCCGCGTGGCCCCTTTTTTATGGGTTCAATCTGACCCGAATCTTGCGCGCTTGATCAACAGCAGCCCCAACCCGCTGCGGTGCCGCAGCGAGGGCGCTCTTGACGCTCAGTGCTCGGTTTTTTGCTTAGGCAGCCGAGCGAACAGCGACGCCGTTGTCGGTCAAAAACTGTGTCAGCTCACCGGTTTCGTGCATCTCACGAATAATGTCACAGCCGCCAACAAACTCGCCATTCACATACAGCTGCGGAATGGTGGGCCAGTTGGTGTATTCCTTGATCCCTTCACGAACGCCGGGATCTTCGAGAACGTTCACGGAGTGATACTCCACGCCCACGTTATTCAACACGGCAACAACAGCAGCCGAAAAGCCGCACTGTGGGAATACAGGCGTTCCCTTCATGTAGAGCATCACCTGGTTCGACTCGACGTCGCTTTGAATGCGCGAGAGGATAGAGGTATCCATGGTTTTAGTCCTTTAGATCGTTCAGCTCGGACGGTCAGCCGAGGTCTGGTGCTTTGGTCTGGAGTGACAGGGCATGCAGCTCCGTACCCATCCGACCCTGAAGCGCAGCGTAAACAAGCTGGTGCTGTGCAACGCGGGTTTTTCCGCGGAATTGTTCAGAAACGATGTGGGCCGCGTAGTGGTCACCATCGCCGCGCAAATCCTCAATGCTCACTTGAGCATCAGGCATTGCCGTGCGAATCATCTGTTCAATTTCACCGGAGGACATGGGCATGGGCGTTTTCCCTGAAATGCGTAAGTTATCTTTAATATAGTGTTAGTTGAGGCGTTTTGAATAGTCAGATCATTTGGCGCAGGTGCAAAATTACTGAACTGTCTTTGGACCTTGTAAGTCACGAGGGCCAGCATCCGGCATAATTCCAAGCCGAGCAGCGACCAAACGATGCCCATCCAGACCCGTTTCTGAGTCCCGCAGGGTCTCCAGCTTTTCGCCCGTCTGATTGTCCCACAGGCGGCAATTATCCGGCGTCATCTCATCAGCGATGATGATGCGCATCTCTTCCTGTCCATTGTCCATTGGTTCCCACAGACGACCAAATTCCAACCGGAAATCCACCAGCTTGAGACCAACACCGATAAACAAGCCGGAGAGAATGTCGTTGGTGCGCATCGACAGTGCGACGAGGTCGTCGAGGTCTTGGGGGCTGGCCCAGTTGAAGGCGGCGATGTTGTCTTCGGTGATCAACGGATCGCCAAGCTCGTCGGAGCGGAGAAAAAACTCGATCATCGGGCGCGGTAGTTTCAAGCCTTCCGGCATCCCCAAACGCTGGGCAAAGGCACCCGCGGCGAGGTTTCGGATCTTGACGCCAATGGTCATCCGTTCACTGGCGCGGACCACCTGCTCCCGCATATTCAGACGACGGATCAGATGGTTGGAAACACCCATATCGGCGAGGCGCGTCATCAGCACTTCGGAAATACGATTGTTCAGCACGCCCCGACCCGCTTGCCACAGCGCAACGGCATCGTCGCCTCGCTTACCCGGCGAAGGGTCGTCTTTGAAGTGCTGAATGTGGGTGTCCGCTTCGGAACCTTCGTAGATGATTTTCGCCGAAGTTTCGTGGACCTGCTTGCCGCGTGGCATGGCAATCGTGCTTTCGATTTTGTGGAACGCTGTAGTGCGCGCATATGGCCTGTAGCACTCACAAGACTATGTGTTAACTCATGTGCAAAGAGGAAAGCCATGCAAGACGAACACCAATCCGAAAATCAACCCGCTGAAAAACCAGCCCCCTTGGGCTGGCGCGCATTCGTGCTGGTGGGCTTTATGGCGCTGGTCGCCGTCGCGTTGATCACTGTGGGGTGGCGCATTTGGTTCTCCGTTGATACGGAAATGGACCCGTTCGCATGGTGGTTGATCGGCGGTGCGTTGCTGATTTCCGTGGCGCTTGGCGGGGGTTTAACGTTCCTGCTCAGCCATTCCAGCCGGCACCATGACCACAAGGTCTACGACGCTGACCACTTCAAGAAATGGGACCGGCGCTAGCAGCCAAGGCCCAGCGCTTAGGACAGTGTGACGGGTTGATAGGCCGCTTGATCCGCTGGCCCTTCGGCAAACAGGAATACCGGCTTGGCCTGCTCATCCTGCATGGTGGGCAGGGCAATCAAGGCGGATGAAACCGTGCCAAAGCCCCACTCTGGCACGTCGACGTTCAGCGCAGCTTCCCAGTATTCCGCATCTGGCGCGGCTCGCTCGCTCAGCAGATCGACCCACGCTTGCCAACTGGCCGGATCCTCCATCGCCCCTTGCGGCACGCCGTCACTGGCACGCGCGAGGTGCGTTTCCGCCCGCAAGCCCGTGTCGAGGTCGTTGTGACTGATGATATGCACACCGGGTTCGATGGGCTTCACCCGCACCTGTGCGTCACCTTCGTGCGCGATCCAGAAGGCATCGCGGTTGTCGGCAACAATCAGGTTAAACGGGCGATAAGCATCGCCGTTTGCGTCTGCCATCGCCTTGGCTGCATCAACAGCGTCCGCGTGATCCAGCGCATCAAGCACAATTTCCCCACGAGACCGCTTGTTCGGTGCGGGTCCGAGCGCTTTTTTCTTGTTCAGAATGGCAGCGACGACCCCGGTGTCTGACACGCCCAACCAAGTTCCGCCAGCCAGCGTATCCTGACCCGCCACAACATCCTCGCGATCCGACCAATGCCGCGCCGGCGGCAACCACGGACGCGTGCGCAACTCATCGCGGTTTCCGGCAATCAAGAAGGGCCAGTCGGAGTCGGGATCATAGCGGAGGATATAAGTACACATGACAGCAGATGTAGGGAGTGTGCGGCGACTTGTCATGCTCCCCAACAAAAAAACCCGTGCATGGAAACCTGTGCTAACCGGAAGCCCTGTCATCGCCAAGCTGCGCGCAAGCTATTGTCTGCAATGCAGGAATTGAGGCGCTGTCGCGTGGCGCAGAGAATTGTTGAAAGCCCGGAAAGAGGATACAACCGCCTCAGTTTTTTCGGGTATGCGACACGCTCCCGGCCCTTTGCGACAAATCCCCTGTCGCAACAGCGTCCATCGATTGAGGAGAATCCCATGGTTCCAGGTCACGACACCATGCAGGTACGGTCCACACTGACCGCTGCAGGCAAGGAATACGACTACTACTCACTGCCAAAAGCGTATGAGCAACTCGGCGATCTGTCCAAGCTGCCCTTCTCGCTCAAGGTCTTGTTGGAAAACCTGCTGCGCTTTGAAGACGGCAAGACAGTTACGACGGACGACATCAAGGCGTTCGCAGGCTGGATGGACAGCAAAGGCGGCGCGTCTGAAATCGCTTACCGTCCTGCGCGCGTTCTGTTGCAAGACTTTACCGGCGTTCCTGCGGTTGTTGACCTTGCGGCCATGCGCGAAGCGGTCGTTGAGCTGGGTGCTGACCCAAAGAAGATTAACCCGATTTCCCCGGTTGATCTGGTTATTGACCACTCGGTCATGGTTGACCACTTCGGCGGCGATTCTTCGGCTGACCTGAACACGGAGATCGAGTTTAAGCGCAACAAGGAACGCTACGAGTTTCTGCGTTGGGGCCAATCTGCGTTTGAGAACTTCCGCGTGGTTCCACCCGGCACCGGTATTTGTCACCAAGTGAACCTCGAATATCTGTCAAAGACGGTTTGGTCGACTGAGGTCGGCGGTCGCAATATCGCTTATCCAGACACGCTGGTTGGCACAGACTCGCACACCACCATGGTCAACGGCCTCGCCGTTCTCGGTTGGGGTGTCGGCGGGATCGAAGCCGAAGCGGCCATGCTCGGTCAGCCGGTTTCCATGCGCGTTCCAGAAGTCGTCGGCTTCAGGCTCGACGGCAAGATGGTTGAAGGCACGACCGCAACTGATCTGGTTCTCGTCATCGTTCAAATGCTGCGCGCCAAAGGCGTGGTGGGCAAGTTCGTTGAGTTCTATGGCCCCGGCCTGTCGAATTTGTCGCTCGCAGACCGCGCGACCATCGCAAACATGGCGCCTGAGTACGGCGCGACCTGTGGCTTCTTCCCCATCGACGCCGAAGCTTGTCGCTACCTGTCGTTCACGGGCCGTGACGCGGAAACCGTTGCGTTGGTAGAAGCCTACGCCAAGGCGCAAGGCATGTGGCACGACGAAAGCACCCCAGACCCTGTCTTCACCGACACGCTTGAGCTGGACATGGCGACGATTGTTCCGTCTATGGCTGGTCCAAAGCGTCCCCAAGACCGCGTTCTGCTCTCCCAAGCACACAGCGACTTTGCCGACCACATCGCAGCGGACCTGAAGCAAAAGCCGCAGGATGCGGGCAAAGGCTCAGCCCCGGTTGATGGCGCAGATTACACCATGGACAACGGCGACGTTGTGATTGCGGCGATTACGTCCTGTACCAATACCTCCAACCCGTCGGTTATGGTTGCCGCTGGCCTGGTCGCGAAAAAGGCGAACGAGCTGGGTCTGACATCCAAGCCTTGGGTAAAAACCTCGCTGGCACCGGGTTCACAGGTTGTTACCGACTACCTCGAAAAAGCGGGCTTGCAAGACCACCTCGACGCCATCGGCTTCGACCTTGTGGGTTACGGCTGTACGACTTGTATCGGTAACTCCGGTCCGTTGAAGCCTGAGATCGAGTCTGCGATTAACACGGCCGATGCACGTGTTGCGGCGGTGCTTTCTGGCAACCGTAACTTCGAAGGCCGTGTGCACCCGCTCAGCCGCTTCAACTACCTCGCGTCCCCGCCGCTGGTTGTGGCGTATGCGCTGGCTGGCTCCATGAACATCGATATCACCAACGATGCTCTGGGTCAGGACAAGGACGGCAACGACGTCTTCTTGAAAGACATTTGGCCATCCAACAAAGAAGTCGCGGAAACCATGGACGCTTGCCTGTCCTCTGAGATGTTCTCCGAGCGCTATGGCAACGTCTTTGACGGTACAAAAGACTGGCAGGGCATCAAAGTAACGGGCGGCATGACCTACGACTGGGATGACGGCTCGACCTACGTTCAGTACCCCCCGTTCTTTGAGGGCATGACCACAGACGTCGACGACTTCGCCGATATCCAAGGTGCGCGTCCGCTGGCTCTGCTGGGTGACTCCATCACCACGGACCACATCTCACCGGCTGGTGCGATTAAGCGCGATGCGCCGGCGGGTCACTACTTGATGGAACGCCAGATCCAGCAGAACGACTTCAACTCCTACGGCTCTCGCCGCGGTAATCACCACATCATGATGCGGGGCACCTTTGCCAACATCCGCATCAAGAACCTGATGCTCGGTGGTTCTGTCGAGGGTGGCTACACCATGCATCAACCATCTGGTGAAAAGATGGATATCTATGATGCTGCGATGAAGTACGAAGCCGCTGGCACGCCTTTGGTGATCATTGCTGGCAAGGAATACGGCACCGGCTCCTCCCGCGATTGGGCAGCCAAAGGCACGCGCCTGCTGGGTGTCAAAGCTGTTGTTGCTGAGTCATTCGAGCGTATTCACCGCTCTAACCTCGTGGGTATGGGTGTCCTGCCGTTGCAGTTCAAAGACGGCGACAGCATCGCCTCCTTGGGTCTGACCGGCGCTGAGACTTATGACATCACCGGCGTTGCTTCCGGCGTGACACCGCGCATGGACGTGGCTTGTAAAATCACGTTCGCAGATGGTTCGACCAAGGACATCACCCTGATGGCACGGATCGATACCGCAAACGAAGTGGATTACTACCAGAACGGCGGTATCCTCCACTACGTTCTGCGCTCCATGGTGCAAGAGGCGGCTTAAACAGCCCTCGCAAAGCGATACGCTAAGGAAAAAGGCTCGGGGCACGCTCCGGGCCTTTTTTTTGTTCCACGGGTTCCAAGGCAGGCCGCAATCACAACAAAACCAACTTCATTTGCGATGGTGGGGCACTTGCGGCTAACTTGTGCAAAGACTTTCACGCTGAACATGTGCAGATGTCGGTATCATCTTTGCAAGGGAAAGCGTATTTACCGAGCCAAGCCCCTGTTTTGGGTTAAGGAAGCACGAAATGAAGTACAGCCCTCGCACGTTGCGGACTGCGGTCATTCTTTTTACCAGCAGTATTCTACTCGCAGGCTGTGGTGCCATAGACCCGCTGCGCGATGCGATCATTCCCGACTTTAGTGATGAGCAATTGGGTAACCCCATGGCCAGCTATATGCCGTCGAGCTCAAGCGCCATGCCGGTCGCACCGTCCTCTCCGGGGCTGGCTTTCTCAGCAACGCGACCCGTGAGCCAAGCGACGACACTAGCGCCCCAGCCGATGCAAGCGGCCTCTGTCGGCCTGCTGGACCAAGCCGCCGCAACCGGTGTCAGCAGCGCGGACGCCGCCTTGCTTGATGCTGCGTTGGATGTCTCCCCCAGCCAAATGGGTGGAAGCGGCGCGTCGATCGGTTTGGTCGCAGGCTCCCTGAACGACTTACTGGGCACGAGCACCCCAAGCGCAGACCTCGGCATGGCCCGTGCGCCTATTGTGAGCTCAATCGATGGCGCAAGTGCTGGGTTCCAAGTGCTCTCCTCCGCCGACGCTTTGGCACTGATGGCCAATGGGGGGGAGGTGATCCAATACACCGCCGTTGAGCGCGCTGACCTGCAAACGCCTTACTTTGATGGCCGCGCGGATGCCGTGCGCGGTCTGGCGCCAACACCGGGTTTTACCGCCGTCGGCACCAGTCCAGCTGTCGCAGTCAGCGTGCCTGATCGCGGACCAAACAGCGTGGGTAACAGCTTCGATGCCGCCGCCCTGCCCCGGGCGACACTGCGCACCAATCAAGCGGCGATTCCGATCTATGGGGGCAGCCAGTTGTTGGCACAGCAACCCACCACGGGAACCTTTCGCCCCGGCTATGCTCAGTTCCGCAGCGGCGATATTGAATTCACCCTCACTTACCCGGCGGCTGTTGCCATTGGCCAGTTGTACGGACCATCGACCAACGGCGTTGCCATGACCATGCGCAACCTTGGCTCGGTCCCCATCTCCTTCCAGCCCGAAAACTTGTTGAACCGGTTTCCACCGTTCGAGGTATTCCGCTGGACCGGATCGGTTTGGGCTAGTTTAACGATGGATGTCGCCTACAACCTCGACCGGCAGGGGATCGCCGCGCCGGTAACGCTGCAGCCGGGCCAAAGCACCACGCGGCAGGAGGCGTTTGCGAAGCTGGCTCTGCTCGCGCTCAAAGTCGATTTACCGCCCACAGACCAGCTCGCAATCCGGTTGCGTGTGTTGGGTCAGGGCGGCGCTTTCGGAAATGTTGATAGCGGATATTTACCCATTCGCGTGACCGACTCAGGCGCTTTCCCATCGGCGACCAGCTTGACCGCTGCGACAGATCCGGGCTTTGTTGTCCTCAGCGGTTCGCAAGCGATACCGGGGATCATTGTCACCCGGTAAGCGCGACGGTTCAAACCGCTGTATCGCTGTCTGTTTTTTGGAAACCCGCACCATGACCCTGACTCAGGAAGCCCCTGCGACTTACGATGCGTTTCGTCGCGTGCTGTCAGACCGCTTTGATGGTCTGTCACCCCAACTGCGGTTGGTGGCTGAGTTCATTGTGCAGCATCCGAACCGAGCCGCGCTGGAGACGGTTGCAGAGCTCTCTTTGGCCGCAAACGTGCGCCCGCCGACGATGGTGCGCTTTGCGCAGGCGTTGGGGTTTACGGGGTTCACAGACATGCAGCGCGTACTCCGCGCCCGGCTGGTGGCGCGCACGCCGACCTACAAGGAACGGATCACCGAAGCGGCCGATAAAGCCCCAAAGGAACCCGTTGGCGTCCTGTCTGACTTCATCGCCAGCTCCCGCGAAGCCTTGTCCATCCTTGAATCCGAAGTCACCGCAGACGACATGCGCCGCGCCGTTGAGATGCTTTCCACCGCCGAGCGCGTTCACGTCATGGGCATGCGCCGCTCGTTTCCCGTCGCAACCTACCTCGCCTATAACCTTACCGGTTTTGGCGTCCCGGCGCACATCATCGATGGCACAGGCGGTATGGCGTTGCAGCAAACACAGATGATCGGTGCGCGAGACTTGCTGGTGGTGATTTCCTATCCGCCCTACGCGCCCGAAGTCACCGACGCCCTAACCGCCGTAGCTGCCGCTGGCCGCCCCATCATTGCCATCACCGATGGGCCACTGTCGCCGCTCGCTGCCAAGTCCGACCTTTGCTTTGAAACAGACAGCCAGGAAACCCACGGTTTCCGCCTGATTTCCGGTGCCATGTGCTTGTGCCAGGCGCTCGTGGTCTCGCTTGGTCTGAAGCTGACTGAGAAAAATAACCAAGCCTAGCCATTCATTATCGCTAGGCGTAACGCACCATATCAGTAAGGTGTGCGGGTTCTTTTGTATATTGGAGCCGAAACACCATGAGCCCTGCTCTCGACTTGGACTTTGTCCGCGCGCAATTTCCTGCCTTCGAACAGCCTTCGCTGGATGGGCAGTTGTTCTTCGAGAATGCAGGCGGCTCCTATACCTGTCGTCAGGTCGTTGACCGCCTAACGCGCTTTTACACCCAGCGTAAAGTGCAGCCCTATGGCCCCTACGAAGCGTCGCGCTTGGGCGGTGAGGAAATGGACGAGGCACAGGTCCGTCTGGCCGCGGCCATGGGCGTTGCGGCTGATGAAGTCTCCTTTGGCCCTTCCACCACACAAAACACCTACGTTCTCTCAAAAGCCTTTGGGGAGATGCTGAGCGCCGGTGATGCGATCATCGTGACCAATCAGGATCACGAGGCCAACACAGGCCCATGGCGGCGCTTGGACAAGCTCGGGATCGACGTACGCGAGTGGAAGCTGAACCCGGAAACCGGCATGCTCGACGTTCGCGATCTGGAGAACATGATGGACGCACACGTAAAGCTCGTGTGCTTCCCGCATTGTTCCAACATCGTGGGCGCGCCCAACGAAGTGGCTGCGATTTGTGAAAAGGTCCGGGCGGCGGGTGCCTATACCTGTGTTGACGGTGTCAGCTACGCCCCGCACGGCATTCCGAACGTCAGCGCGCTTGGCCCGGATATTTACCTGTTTTCAGCCTATAAAACGTTCGGCCCGCACCAGGGGATTATGGTCGTTCGTCATGAACTCGCCGATGCGCTCCCATCGCAGGCGCACTACTTCAACGCAGGGTATCGAACCAAAAAATTCACCCCCGCCGGTCCCGACCACGCCCAAATCGCGGCCAGCGCCGGAATGGTGGATTACATTGAGGCACTGTACGCGCATCACTTTAGCGGTGCTGCTGAAGCGTCGCTCACGGCAAAGACCGAAGCGGTTCATGACCTGTCTCGCGCCTATGAGACTGAGGCTCTGCAGCCCCTATTGGACTATCTCGCCGACCGAAATTCTGTCCGCTTGATCGGCCCAAAAGAAGCAGCGGCGAAGGCACCAACAGTCGCTGTCCACTCCCAAACGCGCGCCGAAACCCTAGCGGCAGCCCTAGCGAGCCGGGGGGTTATGGCCGGGGGTGGTGATTTCTACGGCGTTCGATGCCTAGAAGGGCTGGGTATCGATCCAGACCACGGCGTGCTGCGGCTATCCTTTGTCCACTACACCCGCAAAGAAGATGTCACAGCACTGATTGGCGCGCTCGACGAAGTCCTCTAACGCCGTACCCCGCCCCGTTAAACGAGGTCGGGATCCACACCATCGAGTTGGAACCGTCCCATGCTGCCGTCTCCATTCAGGTCAAACTCGAACGTGTCCTCCCAAAGGGCCAAAGCGTCGTCAGACTTACCAACCTTAGTCGCTCGGCCAACTTCTTGACCGCTGCTATCAAAGTGCCGGACTTGGTAATCATCGACCCCGCGACGCGGCGCGTTGGACAAGACATCATAACCGCCATCGGTGTTTTCTTCGGCGTGCTCAAAATCAAACCGGCTGCTTTGCTTTATCAGCCGTCCGCGCGTGTCTGTCAGGTCGATTTCACCGCCGCCGTCGT
>CAJQLX010000015.1 GCA_905479265.1 uncultured Alphaproteobacteria bacterium | reverse complement strand
CTCGTCAAAAGTGTGATGTCAGCGGAACTTGGGATCATGCCGGTTGAGACAAAGGCTTCGTGGTTGTTCACCAGTTTGGTCCGCTCATAGAGGTAATTTATCATAATCCCCGCAGACTGCCGCAAGCCGCTTTCTGAGGTGTCGGCGCCCCAATGCATGGCGTGCAAAATCGCACCATTTCGCAGGTGGAAGCGTGCAACGGGATCGGTGGGGTAGATGCCGCGCTTGGCGTAAAGCAGGTACTTCGCACATTGGCGCATCAACTGCTCTTTATGCTCCTCCAGCGCCTGACTGCCATCGGTCATCGCAATGGTCTTCACCGCATCAGCCAGCGGCGCGTCTTCTTCGGACAGCCAGCGCATGAAACCGGGCACCGGCGACAGGGTTGCGAACTTCTTCAGACCGGGAATTTCATCCTGCAGCAAACCAACAACTTGTTTGAGCAAACTATCGCCAAAGGACACGGACCGCAGTCCGGTGTGACAGTTGGAGATCGAGTAGAAAATCGCCGTGTCGACACGATCACCCGCAGCAGCCAACGGCTCGTTCAGCACGGATTGGATCGAAGAGGCCAGACCGTTGGTCAGGGCGACTTCAACAAAGATCAGCGGTTCACCGGGCAGAGCGGGGTGAAAAAAGGCAAAGCAGCGGCGGTCACTTTCCAACCGACGGCGCAAGTCGTTCCAGTCCTGGATTTCATGGACAGCTTCGTATTGGATCAGCTTTTCGAGGATGTAGGCCGGGGTTTCCCAATCGAGTTGGCGGAGTTCCAAAAAGCCTTTGTTGAACCAGAAACCGAAGAGATGCTCAAAGTCCCGATCAACGGGCTTGAGGGCTGGGTTCTCGCGCATCGCGACGAACAGGTCTTCACGCATTTTGATCAGAAACCGCGTGCCGCCCGGTACGGTGTTGATCAGCCGGAACAGGTCTAAGCGACGCGACTCAGCGGCCTTGAGGAAGCCTTCAGCGGTCTGCGGGGAGGGGTCGTCCTGATAGGCAGAGATGACCGATTCCAAGTGATCGGGGTCTGGTCCATAGCCGTCCAGCAGCCCTTGGAACAAGGCCGCACGCTTGTCACGATTCAAGGTGCGATAGTCCTCGATCAGTTCCAGCGCCAGCGCGGAGCCAGAAGCCTCACCGCTGCGACGCAGAATTTCGTCGGCCAATTCCAAAATGCCGCGCTGGGACCGGCGAAAGAATCGCGCATCCAAGCCCGGCGGCAGCATATCTTCAATTGATGCTAGAAAATTAATCATGCGTCGCTCCACCCCTCACTCCAGAAGTGAGCCTACGCAAATTCTGGTCCGTATTTCTATTAAAACCGCTCTTTTTCAGATTATTAGACCAAAACTCACAGTAAATTGCGCGGAATGTTCCCACTGAGGCGAGCGTCTCGATATTTCGGCATCAAAGCGGGGGCAAAAGTGATCTATAAGCGAAGCGAACAGCAGGGCCAATTGGGGGAAACATCAGCGATGACGCAGTGGCAGTTTTGGGTGGATCGGGGCGGAACGTTTACGGACTTGGTGGCGTGCACGCCTGAGGGCGCTTTGCGGACGCACAAGCTGCTGTCTGAGAATCCCGAGCACTACCAAGACGCCGCTGTGCAAGGCATCCGCGACTTGCTCGACCTCAGCCCAGAACAAGACATTCCGGCCGGGCTGATCCACAGCGTAAAGATGGGAACAACCGTCGCCACAAATGCCCTGTTGGAGCGCAAGGGCGAGCCGACAGTGTTGGTGACGACGGCAGGTTTGGAAGATTTGCTGCGCATCGGCTACCAGAACCGCCCGCGCCTGTTTGATCTTCATATCACGTTGCCCGAGCTGCTCTATCAGCGCGTGATTGGTGCCACCGAGCGGCTCGATGCCGAAGGGGACGTCCTGACCGCGCTCGACGAGACCCGCTTGCGCGCAGATTTACAGGCGGCTTTTGACGATGGCCTGCGGTCGGTCGCTATCGCATTTCTCCACGGCTATCGGTTTCCAGATCATGAGCTGCGGGCGGGTGAAATCGCTCGGGAGATTGGGTTTTTTCAGGTTTCGCTCAGCCATGTTGCCAGTCCGCTGATCAAGCTGGTTGGGCGCGGTGATACGACCGTGGTGGACGCCTATTTGTCGCCAGTGCTGCGCCGCTATGTGCAGCAGGTTCGGGATGCTTTGGGACCGGCAATTGCCGCTCAAGCTCGATTGATGTTTATGCAGTCCAACGGCGGCCTTGCGGATGCTGATTTCTTTGAAGGCAAAGACGCGATCCTCTCCGGTCCTGCGGGGGGTGTTGTGGGGATGGTGCGTTCTGCGCAACAGGCGGGTTTTGACCGGCTCATCGGTTTCGATATGGGCGGCACATCGACCGACGTTTGCCACTTTGCGGGAACCTTTGAGCAATCCTTTGAAACCGAAGTTGCGGGTGTGCGCTTGCGCGCGCCGATGATGAATATTCATACGGTGGCCGCTGGGGGTGGATCGATCCTGAAATTCGACGACGGGCGGTTGCAGGTTGGACCCGAAAGCGCTGGGGCCAATCCGGGGCCAGCGTGCTACCGGCGCGGTGGTCCCTTGACCGTTACGGATGCAAACGTGCTGTTGGGCAAGGTGCAAGCGGCATACTTCCCCGCGGTCTTTGGCCCCAAGTCCGACCTGCCACTGGATGTTGAGGTGGTTCGAGGCCGGTTCGATGCGCTGGCACAGCAGATCGCGGCAGAGCTGGATGAACCCGTGCGTTCTGCCGAAGAGCTCGCCGAAGGATTCCTGCGCATTGCCGTTGAAAATATGGCCAACGCCATCAAAAAGATTTCGGTCCAGCGCGGCTATGATGTGACCGGTTATACGCTGAACAGCTTTGGCGGCGCAGGGGGGCAGCACGCGTGTCAGGTTGCGGATGTTTTAGGGATGCGGCAGGTGTTCTTGCACCCATTCGCAGGCGTGCTTTCAGCCTTTGGCATGGGGTTGGCCGACGTGCGGGCCTCGGCGCAGTATCAGTTTGACCGCCCTTTAAGCGCGCACGGCGAGGCTTTGCCGATCTTTGACCGACTGACGGCGCAAGTGACAGCAGACATCCAAGCACAGGGCATCGCACGCGACCAAATCAGCGCGCACTGTCGCTTGCATATCCGCACCAGCGGCTCGCAACAAAGTCTGCCCTTGGCGCTGGCGGAACCAAGGCAGTTGGTCGAGGACTTTATCACCGCCCACCAGCAGCGTTTTGGCTTTCGCCCGGACACGCGCGATTTGCTGATTGAGATGTTGGAGGTTGAAGGCATTGGCGAGACGGGACAGGCCGCAGAGCTGAGTTTGCCAACCCAAGAAGGGACAGCCCACTTGGGGGCGGCACCGATCCATTTAGCGGGAACGGATCAATCTGTGCCAGTCTACAACCGCGATTTTTTGACCCAAGGGCAAACCATTGATGGACCAATCCTGATCATCGAAAGCACAGGGACAACCATGGTGGAACCCGGCTGGCAGGCAGAATGCCTGAGCAACGGGAACCTATTGCTGCGCCGCACAGAGGCGTTGATACACGAAGACGCCATTGGCACCAAAGTCGATCCAATCATGCTGGAGGTTTTCAACAACCAGTTCATGTCGATTGCCGAGCAGATGGGGGCGACGCTGGAGAACACGGCCTATTCCGTGAACATCAAAGAGCGGTTGGACTTTTCCTGCGCGCTGTTTGACGAGCGCGGGGACTTGGTCGCCAATGCACCCCACGTGCCGGTTCACCTCGGTTCCATGAGCGAGAGCGTCAAGAAGATCCTCGACGAACGCCGGGGAGCCATTCGACCCGGTGACGTGTTTATGATGAACAACCCTTTCAACGGCGGAACCCACTTGCCGGATGTGACGGTCATCACGCCGGTGTTTGATCGAACCGGTCAGCGCATTGTTGCAACCGTCGCCAGTCGGGGCCATCACGCCGATATTGGTGGCCGAACGCCGGGATCAGCGCCCCCAGACAGTCGGCATATCACGGAGGAAGGGGTCGTAATCGATAACTTCCGTTTGGTGTCTGAGGGTGTTTTGCAGGAACAGGCTGCGCGGGCGCTGCTTTTATCCGGTGAATATCCGTGTCGGAATGTCGATCAAAACATGGCCGATCTTGCCGCTCAAATCGCGGCGAACAGCACAGGCGAACAGGCGCTGTTGGAGCTCATCGAGGCTTACGGATTGGAAACCGTCCACGCCTATATGGACCACGTGCAGGACAACGCAGAAGAGAGTGTGCGCCGTGTGATCGACGTGCTGAGCGACGCGTCGTTTTCGCAGGTGCTGGACAACGGCGCGAAGATCGATGTTTCCATCGCCGTAAACCGGACCACGCGGAGTGCGCGCATCGATTTCACCGGAACGTCACCCCAAGACGCGCTGAACTACAACGCGCCATCCGCGATTTGCCGCGCTGTGGTGCTGTATGTGTTCCGCACGATGGTCGGTAAGAACATTCCGATGAACGAAGGCTGTCTGAAACCGCTGGACCTGATCGTGCCGGAGGGTTCAATGATCAACCCGCAGTATCCTGCGGCCGTGATCTCCGGCAATACGGAAGTCAGTCAAGCCATCGCGGAAGCGCTCTATGGCGCTTTGCAGGTTATGGCCGGATCGCAAGGGACAATGAACAACTTCGTTTATGGCAATGATCGGCTGCAGAACTACGAGACCATTTGCGGTGGGACTGGGGCTGGACCGGACTTTGATGGTGCCTCGGCGGTGCATAGTCACATGACCAATACCCGAATGACCGATCCAGAAGTGCTGGAGCGACGTTTTCCTGTACGGGTCGAGGAGTTCTCGATCCGGCGCGGGTCGGGTGGAGCGGGGCTGCATCGGGGCGGAGACGGGATTGTGCGTCAACTGCGGTTCCTCGATGACATGACGGTCACTGTCCTGACCTCCAACCGGATCCGCCAGCCGCACGGCGCAGGCGGTGGGCAGCCGGGGCAGAGCGGCCTGAACACCGTCTTGCGTCAAAACGGAAACCGCGAGCCTTTGGCGGGCAATGACCGTGCCGAGTTGAAGTCGGGGGACGCCTTCATCATGGAAACACCCGGTGGTGGTGGCTTTGGTGTGCCCCGCTAGCTGGCGGGCGAGAGGGCGAATTGGATCACAGGTCGCCGCTGTAAGCTCTACTCGACGGGGTGGTAAGGCGGCTGCGGCATCACACTGGGTTTGTGGGGCGGGAAGTCATCCCAATATCGAGCGCGAATTTTCTGGTTTTGGGGCGAAAAGCAGCAAAAAGCCTGTGGTTTAAGGGAAAATGGAGTGGATGACACACGGCAAGCCATGCTTCTGCCGTGGGAAAGGGCTGACAATCTGTCGTCCTGCTGGCTCTTGGATTCATGCGCCAAGCCTGACTAAGCTGTTTTTACCAAATGCGTTCGGTTGGCAAAGTTGCGCAGTGAGCCAGTTCATGGCTGCACGGTGCTTGGTTGTCATTCATAGACCAACCGGACGGCAGGGGAGGAAATTGCATGATCATTGGTGTTCCAAAAGAGACAGCGCCGGGCGAGCGGCGTGTGGCTCTCACGCCCGATGTACTGACCAAAATGGAAAAACTGGGCCACAGTATGCTGGTCGAACCGGGTGCAGGCGTGGAAGCGGGTTTGACGGACGAGGCCTATGTCGCCGCAGGTGCGACGCTGGCCAAAGACGCGGCTGAGGTTTGGTCGCAGTCCAACGTGGTGGCCAAAGTTCGGCCGCCCGAGGGTGACGAGCTGGCCCAGCTGAACGACCACCAAACACTGATCTCGTTCTTCTATCCGGCGCAAAGTGAGGACTTGCTTGGGCAAGCCAAAGGCACTGGCGCTTCGGTGATTGCCATGGACATGGTTCCGCGTATCTCGCGCGCGCAGAAGATGGACGCGCTGTCGTCTATGGCGAACGTGGCGGGTTATCGCGCCGTGATCGAGGCCGGTAATAACTTCGGTCGGTTCTTTACCGGTCAGGTGACAGCCGCAGGCAAGATCCCGCCGGCCAAAGTGCTGGTCATCGGGGCCGGCGTTGCCGGATTGGCCGCGATCGGCACGGCGCAGTCGCTGGGTGCGATCGTGCGGGCATTTGACGTGCGTCCAGAAGTGGCTGAGCAGATCGAAAGCATGGGGGCTGAGTTCCTGTTCCTCGACTTCGACGACGCCAGCGACGGCGCGGCCACCGGGGGCTACGCCGCACCATCATCGCCAGAGTTTCGGGAGAAGCAGCTTGCCTTGTTCCGTGAACAGGCACCGGAGATCGATATTGTCATCACCACCGCCCTGATCCCGGGCCGCGATGCGCCAAAGCTGTGGCTGGCCGATATGGTTGAAGCCATGAAGCCGGGTTCGGTGATTGTTGACTTGGCCGCTGAACGGGGTGGGAACTGTGATCTGACCGTGCCAGACGAAAAGATTGTGACGCCCAACGGTGTCACGGTCATTGGCTATTCAGACTTTCCAAGCCGGATGGCGCGGCAGTCTTCGACGCTGTACGCCAACAATATTGTCAACTTCCTGACTGACCTGACACCGGAAAAAGACGGCGTGCTGGTCCATAATATGGAAGACGACGTGATCCGTGGCGCGACCGTGGCGCATCAGGGCGAAGTCACTTTCCCGCCGCCACCGCCAAAGATCAAAGCCATTGCCGCGAAAACAGCACCCGCAGAGCCGGAGAAAACGCCGGAGGAGAAGGCCGCTGAAGAAGCCGCTGCCGCCCGCCGTGCAGGGTTTCAGCAAGTCGGCATGATTGGCATCGGCTCAATCGCGCTGCTGGCGCTGGGGTTGGTGGCACCGCCGTCGTTCCTGCAGCACTTTGTCGTGTTTGTTTTGGCGTGTTTTGTTGGGTTCCAAGTCATCTGGAACGTCAGCCACGCTTTGCACACCCCGCTGATGGCGGTGACCAACGCGATTTCCGGCATCATCATTCTGGGCGCGCTGTTGCAGATTGGCACAGGCAACTGGTTGGTCTGGGTGCTGGCGTCGATCTCCGTATTGATTGCAACCATCAACATTGTCGGCGGGTTCATGGTGACCCGGCGGATGTTGGCCATGTTCCAGAAATCTTAAGTGTAGAGTGGAGGCTTTAGACATGTCCTTAGGACTACAAACCACCGCCTACATTGTGGCGATTATTCTCTTCATCCTCTCGTTGGGTGGACTGTCTAACCAAGAAAGCGCCAAGCGCGCGGTTTGGTTCGGCATTTTTGGTATGGGCTTGGCCGTCGTTGCGACGCTGGCGGGACCATCGATGACCCTGTCTTGGGTGCTGGTGCCTTTGCTGGCGGTTGGGGCGATCATTGGCGCTATCGTCGGGCAGCGCGTAGAAATGACGGGCATGCCGCAATTGGTGGCGGCGCTGCATTCCTTTGTGGGACTCGCAGCGGTTTTCATCGGCTTTAACTCCGACATGGTCGGTACGATCGATCTGAGCCGCGCGGAAGTGGTGATCCACGAGATTGAAATCTTCCTTGGCGTGTTCATCGGAGCGGTGACCTTTACCGGCTCCATCATTGCTTACGGCAAGCTTGCGGGGTCGATTGACGGCAAGGCGCTTGTCTTGCCCGGTCGTCATCTGCTGAACGCAGCGATCATTATCGCGTCGGTGATTTTGCTGGTTCTTTACATGAACCATGCGGGCAGCTGGACGCTGTGGGTGATGGCGGTGCTGGCACTGGTGCTGGGTGTGCATCTGGTGATGGCCATTGGCGGGGCGGACATGCCGGTGGTGGTCTCGATGCTCAACAGCTACTCAGGCTGGGCAGCGGCCGCGACCGGGTTCTTGCTGGGGAACGACTTGCTGATCGTGACTGGCGCGCTGGTTGGTGCCTCTGGCGCGATCCTGTCCTACATCATGTGTAAGGCGATGAACCGGTCGTTTATCTCGGTCATCTTAGGCGGATTTGGCGGCGGCGGTGGCGCGCAAATGGAGATCGAGGGCGAGCAAATCGCCATTGATGTCGGTGGCGTGGCCGAGGCGCTCAAAGACGCCAAATCAGTCGTTATCGTTCCAGGGTACGGCATGGCGGTCGCACAGGCGCAGCAGTCAGTCTCTGAGCTAACCCGCCGTTTGCGGGGACAGGGCAAGAACGTGCGGTTTGCCATTCATCCAGTCGCGGGGCGCTTGCCCGGTCACATGAACGTCCTGCTGGCCGAGGCGAAAGTCCCCTATGACATCGTTCTGGAAATGGACGAGATCAACGACGATTTGCCTGATACAGACGTGGTGATCGTGGTCGGTTCAAACGACATCGTAAACCCGGCAGCGCAAGACGATCCAAACTCGCCCATCGCCGGGATGCCGGTTTTGGAAGTGTGGAAATCGGCGCAAGTGTTTGTGTTGAAACGTGGCGCCGGAACCGGTTACTCCGGTATCGAAAACCCGCTGTTCTTCAAGGAAAACACGCGCATGTTTTACGGCGATGCCAAGGCGTCCTTCGACGCTCTGCTGGGGCAATTCTAAGCAGCTCGACATCCAAGTGAAAAAGGGGAGCCACCGCAGCTCCCCTTTTTTTGTGCGCGCAGGGCGCATCATTGAGCAAGCAGCGCACGGCGGTGTTTGTCTTGCCACGCATCCTTGCGTAGGGCAGTTTCTTTGTCAGCGGCACTGATAGGGGACGACCAGCATGACCAGTCAACACGACATCGACCTCCAGCACCTTTCCCGGTCCATTGAACTGGCCGATGAGGCGGTGGTCGAGGGCAATCACCCGTTCGGGTCGGTGCTGGTTTCAGCCAAGGGCCAGGTTTTGGCCGAAGCCAAGAACAGCCACTCAACCGACGGCGGGCCGGGGCATGCTGAGGCGAATTTGGCCCGCTTTGCAGCGAAAAAGTTCGACATCGAGACGTTGCGAGGTTCCACGCTTTATACCTCGGTTGAGCCGTGTTCCATGTGCGCCGGGACGACCTATTGGGCTGAAATTGGCGCGGTGGTCTTTGGCATGACTGAGCATCGTCTGGGTGAGATGACAGGCGACGATCCTGAGAACCCGACCCAAGACCTTGAATGCCGCGTGATCTTTGCCTCTGGCCGACGTGACGTGCAGGTTCGGGGGCCGTTTGTGGAGCTGGAAGAACAAATCGCCGCTCAGCATCGCGCTTACTGGCGCACGGCCTGAGGGGGCGTGATGGAGGTTCGCGAAATCCGGCTAGAGGGTCGGTTGGGCAGCGACAGTCTGCCCGTGTGGGTCCGTCATCGTGCTGGCTTGTTGAACCTGTCCGGCTGGCTCGACCGCGCCGATGCGGAGCATGCACGGATCGTGGTGGCGGGTCCGGGTCCGATGATTGAAGCGATGGAAGTGAGCTGCAGCCTTGGTCCGGCCGATGTGATGGTTGAGCAGATCAGCAGCTCACCGCTCTGGCTGGACGACATACCGCAAGGGTTTAGCATCCGATGACGTGGCGACCTGTCGGTTTGACCCGTGACGTGCCTGCGGGCCGTGTGATGCGGGCGTGGGTGGATGGTCAAGATGCCGTGGTGTGGCGCTCGACCCGAGGTGTGTTGAGCGCGTGGGATAACCGCTGCCCGCACCGGGGGATGGCCTTGAGCCACGGTTTTGTGCGCGGAGAAGACTTGGCGTGTCTGTATCACGGATGGCATTACGGCGCTGAGGGTGGGGTTTGCAGCCTGATCCCCTCCCACCCTGATTTAACGCCGCCAGACACCATTAAAACCCGCGCCTTTCAATCCGCCGAAAGCGACGGTGTGATTTGGGTGCGGCTTGAGGGTTCGCCAGACCTTGCCCCGCCAGCGATTGCGCCGGGTCTTGATCCTCTGCGCAGTTTTGAAATTCGAGCCCGTGAAGGCGACATTGCCCATGGCGCAGCGGCCAAGCCGTTTGAGCCCGCCATCCTGTCCCTGCTGTTCAACCCCATCGCACACGACCGGACGTTGGTCACCGTGCTGATTGATGCGCAGGCGACAAGCGACCAGCGAAAGCTGGCGTCGCGCTGGTGCGAAGATGTGCGGCGGGAGGTGGAAGCATGAGTTTAGCCTATGCGCGCAATGACTGGTACGTGATTGCCGACCGGAACAGCTTGGAGCAAGGGCCGCGACGCACGCGATTGCTGGGCGATGAAATCCACGTATCAGGCAGCTACGCGCATCCAGTTATCAAAGACGCCAGTGGGCGCATGCTGCCGACCCAAATAAAGTTCGACCATGTGTGGACGACAGTGGGGGATCGTCCGCGCCCGCTGTTCGACATTCCAGAGGGCAACGAGCCGGGGCGCCGGTTGGTGCCGTGTGGCATGGTGCGGGTAAAGTGCTCGCCCTTGCGTGCGGTCGAAAACTTCCTCGACATTGCGCACTTTCCGTTTGTTCATACAGACGTTCTGGGCGCGGAACCCTATACGGAAGTGGAACCCTATAAAGTCGAAATCCGTGAGCAAAATGATGAAGTTTGGGCGACCAAAGTAAAGTTCTTCCAGCCCCTTGCCGCCAAGAGTGCGGCGGGCGGGATCACCACGGATTACGAATATCGCGTGCCTGCGCCGACCACGGCTGTGTTGTACAAAACCTGTCCACCAAAGCCCGAGGCGCAGGATGTCATCACAATTTTTGTGCAACCGCGTTCAGAGACTGAGTGCGACGTGTGGCCGTGGATGGCGCTCTATGATGACGACACGCCCTATGCTGACTTGGTTCAGTTCCAGCAGATGATTTTCTTGCAGGACCGCTCCATTTTGGAAAACCAACGCCCGATCAAGCTACCGCTGGATCCTCGCATGGAAATTCCCACGCGATCGGATCTGACCTCGGTGGCCTATCGTCGATGGCTGAAGAAGCGCGGGGCGTTCTATGGCGCATTGGCGGAGACGCTATGAGCGCGGCTTTTACCCTGTATGACTATGTGCTGTCCGGCAATTGCTACAAAATTCGGCTGTTTGCGTCCTTGCTTGCTATGCCTTACCAGAGCGTCGCCATAGATTTCTATCCCGGCTATGAGCATCGATCCGAGCGGATGCTTTCGCTCAATCCTGCGGGGACGTTGCCGGTCATGGTGACGTCAGCAGGGGGGCAGGTGTTGACCGAAACCAATGCGATGCTCGCGTGGATGGCTTTGCACGATGGCGGCGCACAGACGCCGTGGTTTCCGGCTGTCGATCCAGCGTTAGGGCCACAGGTGCAACAGGGGCTGGCCTTTGGCGCGGGATTGACCGACAGCATCGGTTTGGCACGCCTGCATGCCATGCTTGATTGGCCGGTCGACGGTGAAGCCGCGAAACGGGCAGGGCTGAAGCATCTGCGGGCGCTTGAGCTGCACTTGACAGATCGGCAGATCGACGGCGGGTTGTGGTGGGCCGGGGCGCATCCGACCATTGCTGATCTCGCCTGCTTCCCCTACGTGGCGCTCAGTCCTGATGCAGGGTTGGAGCACGATGGCTTCCCCGCCATTCGCCGCTGGCTCTACGCCGTTCGCAGCTTGCCCGGTTTTGCGACGATGCCGGGAATTCACCCCCTGCATGAGCTGCGTTAAGCCAGTTTTTGCATGGGCTACTGTCAATCTTAATATATCAGACAAAACAAAAAACATCATATATCTTGTCAACGCCTGAAGCTTGGTCCTAAGGTGCGCGCGAAGGCCCGTTTAGCGGGTTGATCGTCGTTGAGTTGCTTGGGAACAGGGGAAGGCAAAACCATGATTGAGCCGTTGAGGGTCGGGCTGATCGGCTGTGGTCGGATTTCTGATATTTATATACAGAACTGCCAGAGCTTCGCTGAAATTGACCTTGTTGCCTGTGCCAGTCTCGATCTCGCTGAGAGCCAAGCCAAAGCGGCAACCTACGGCATCCCCAACGCGACGCTTCCCCAAGACATCATCAGTGATCCTTCGATCGACGCCGTGCTCAACCTGACCATTCCCGCCGCCCACGCGGAAGTCAGCCTCGCGTCGCTGGATGCGGGCAAGCACGTGTATTCGGAGAAGCCCTTTGCGACCACGTTGGCGGACGGACAGGCCATTCTTGACCGCGCAGCGGCAAAGGGGCTGTTGGTCGGAAACGCGCCGGATACGTTTCTCGGTGGCCGGTGGCAGACATGCCGGGCGATGATCGATCGCGGTGTGATCGGCAAGCCGGTGGGCGCGCAGGTGTTTGTGGGCACGCATGGGGTTGAGCGGCACAATCCTAACCCCGACTTCTACTATCAAGCCGGGGGCGGGCCCTTGTTGGATTTGGGCCCGTATTACCTGACGGCGCTGGTGTTTTTGTTGGGTCCGTTGAGCGCTGTCTCAGGCTTGGCGCGGCGTACCTTTGACCAGCGAAAAATCGAAAACGGTCCCCGCAATGGGGAGTGGATGGACGTTGAAATTGAGACGCATGTGGTCAGCCAACTGGCGTTCGCCGCTGGTCCCATTGGCTCCATGACCATGAGCTTTGACGTCTGGGACAGCGATACGCCACGGCTGGAAATCTACGGTGAGGAAGGGACACTCTGTATTCCCGACCCCGATCCGGTCTTTGGTGCGAATATCTTTGGCGGTCCCGTCCTGTATCGCCAGCGCGAAACGTCCCGCTGGACCCATCAACCTCGACCCACGGGGCGAGAGGCGTGGCTGGTAGCGGAGAATGACTTTGGGTTCAACGAAAACGCACGCGGGCTGGGTTTGCTCGATCTCGCCTACGCCGTGCGAAAGAACCGAGCGCCGCGCGCGAGCGGCGATTTGGCCCAACATGTTCTGGAAGCCATGCTGAGCATTTTGGCATCCGCCGAGCAGGGCGGCGCGATGATCCCGCTCACGACCCCATGCGAGCGCCCAGCGCCCTTGCCCCGCAACTTTTCACAAAGGCCACAGCCTTGACCGTTTCGGCCATCAACATTGGACGTCCGTTCTTTGACATCACATTGATCGAGGACGAGGCCACTTTTGCCGTGCGCGGCAGCGCCATTGTCCTGAACCTGTCACAGTCCCCTTTGCGGTTAGAGCAACAGCAGCTGTCCAGCTTGCAATCGGCGATTGTGCGCCGGACGGCACTGCGCGAGGTCAATTGGGCGGTGGTGATAGAAGGGTTCGAGAGCTTCGACGAAGAGGCCGCCTTTTGTGCTGAAGTCCGGCGCACATGGCCGTCCGCCTTTGACGTGCGTAAGGAAGAGCGCTTGCGTGGGGTTGAGCACTACATGTCGCCCAAGGTGCGCATCGGCGAAGTTGGACTGAGTTTATATCACTCTGCCTCCGTCCCGCTGAAGGTTGGGCTGCACCGCGATCATCCGTTTTGCCCCGTTCCCGGTTTCCGCGAAGTTCACACGCAATTGGTGGGGTTTGGGAAGATGCAGCAATGCCGAGAGCGCGATTTATCGACGATGTACCTCGAAGAATACCTCGCCCCCGGTGCGACGCATCGACCGATGTACGATGCCCAAGGGCAGTACCCTTGGCATCAATACGAGACAATCACGCCAAGCATATTCATGGCCGTTGAGCTGCTGCCAGCTGCAGCTTTGCCGTTGTTGGAGAAGACGAACTGATGCCTTTACTGCCCACAGATTTCGCAGATTTGCCCCGCTTTCCCACCCTGTCACGGCGCTTGCGCTTAGGTGTTGTTGGCGGCGGGCGGATTGCGGGGACGCAAGCGATTGCGGCGCGCCTGTCCGATCGCTGGGACGTTGTTGCCGGCGCGCTGTCTTCCCGTCCACAAGCTGCGCAGGAGAAAGCGGCGGCGTTCTATATCGATCCCACCCGCGCCTATACCAGCATGGAAGCGATGGCACAGGCGGAAGCTGCCCGTGATGATGGGGTTGATGCCGTCATGATCACCACGCCAAACCACCTGCATTACGCCGCCGCGCAAGCATTCTTGGACGTCGGAATTCCTGTGCTGTGCGACAAGCCACTGACCAACGATATGGACGAAGCCCTTGGACTGATCGCAATGGCGGAACGCAGTGAACAGGTGTTTGGTGTGTCTTACGTCATGTCCTGCTATCCCATGGTTCGCCAAGCGCGCGCGCTGGTGCAGTCGGGGCAGGTCGGCGAAATCAATCAAATCCACGTCGAGTTCATGCAGGATTGGATGATCCCTGAAACCGCGGGGCAAGCGCCGCACGAGCAATGGCGGCTCGACCCCAAACGCTCGGGCGCGACGTCAACCGTCGGCGATATCGGCACCCACGCGGCGCATCTCGCTGGGTTTGTCTCCGGCCTTGCCATGACAAGTGTGCGCGCGGATTTCCATGTTTGCGGCCATCCGAAAATACTCGAAGACACGGCCTTTATGATGACGCGCTTTGTGGGCGACGTACCGGGTTCTCTGCTGGCGACACGGCTTGCTCCGGGCAATCGGGGGGGGCTGCGGTTGCGCGTGTTTGGCTCCGAAGGCGGGATTGAGTGGGATATGGAGCAAGCTGAACGCCTCAAGCTTGCGCGCTTCGGTCATCCGGACCAGATCTTCACGCGCGGCCAAGGCCACGGCATCGTCCCTTCGGTGGAGCGCCTGACCCGAACCGGGCGAGGCTTCCCAGAGGGGCTGCTGGAGGCGTGGGCGAACCTCTATACTGAGTTTGCCATGGCGGTGGCGCTGAAGCAGGACGGCTTAGCGCGGCCAGACAACTGGCTGGGGTTGCCAGAGGTGCGGGATGGCGCAGCGGGTGTCGCGTTTGTCGATGCTGCTGTTCGCTCAAACTCAAGCGGTCAGTGGGCTGAAATCGCGCAAGTTTAGGCCGTCATTTCTGATTGAGGTCCAGCAGCTCTTCGAACAGCCCAGAGTGATCCTGCGCACCGCCGCGAAGGTCGTCCACGTAGCGCTGGTAGCGTTCCTCCAAGATCGACACCAGCGGCAGGGACAGGCCCAGGCCTTGGGCCGCCTGGAGCACGTTGCGCATGTCTTTGAGTTGGATGCTCGCCGGGCCACCGGGCACAAAATCTCGCCGTGCCATGCGGCTTCCATGCTGTTGTAGGATCGTGCTGTCCGCAAATCCACCCTTCAACGCTTCTCGCATCGCATCGGTATCCACGCCGCCAGCCTCAAGGAACAGCTGTGCCTCCGCGACGGCGCCGATGGTGATGCCGACAATGGCTTGATTGGCGAGTTTGCACATTTGCCCAGAACCGCACGGTCCAACATGCACCGGGCGTCCCAAGGCGGACAAGATCGGCGTCACTTGCGCGACCGTTTCGGCGTCACCGCCTGCCATGATCGCTAAAGTCGCCTCATCCGCGCCTTTGGTTCCGCCAGAAACTGGGGCATCGACGAAGCTGACGTCGGCCCTGTGCAGCAGGTCAGCAGCCGTGCGGGCTTCGTCTGCCAGCGTGCTCGACATATCCACCCACGTTGCACCGGGTTTCAGGCTTGATAGGGTTTGCTCAATAAGCGCGTGCAGCGCAGGGCCATCGGTGACAACCGAGATGACCATGTCGGCCTGACCGGCCGCATCTGTTGCTGTGGCTGCGATTTCAGCGCCGAAAGCAGCCAGACCTGCGGCTTTCTTGGGGGTTCGGTTCCAAGCAACAACGCGATAGCCCGCCTGCGCCAAATTCCGAGCCATGGGGAACCCCATCAAGCCCGTTCCCAGAAAAGCAATCGTCCCTGCCATCGCCGCGCTTCGCTCTCTTCTACTTTGTCGGTTTTGGGCCTAAGACCACGCGCTGTTCATTGCTTCGAGTGTGTGGACGAGGCCTTTGTGGATGTGTTCCCGCAGCGCTGCGCTGGCGGCACGCGGGTCACGCTTGATGGCGGCGTCAAAGATGGCTTGGTGCTCCGCCACGGCTTCGTCGCCGCGATAGGTCAGAACCAGCATTTGGTAGCGTAGATATTTGTCATACAGAACGCCGTGCAGCGCCAGCAGGTTGGCGTTTGCGCAGGCTTGGATCAGCGCCAAGTGGAATTCTCGGTCCAGCCGCTTCCATTCTTCCTTGTTGGAAAAGTCGCCGGCAAGCAGCAGGTTTTCAACGCGATGGAGTTTGTGGTGCGCGGCAACCAAATTGCCTTCCCAGTCTGCATCACCCTGTTTGATCGAAGCATCAAGCGCCGAACATTCCAGCAGAATGCGCAAGTCCGCAATTTCGGTGAGATCGTCAGCAGAAACCGGCACAACGAAAAATCCGCGTTGTTCCATCGCATCGACAAACCCTTCACTCGCAAGCCGGTTCAGGGTCTCGCGCAGCGTGGACATGCTGGTTTCGTATCGCTCTTTCAGGCCATTGAGCTTTAGCTTGGTGCCAGGAGCCAGATCGCCGAAGATGATATCGCGCTTGATGCGCAAATATGTTTCAGACCCAACCGTGGTGCTTATCTTTTCCAAAGCCCTAACCTTCCTCATTCTTGGGCCTTTCTAGACCGACCAAGGCCAGTCAGCAACTTACGGCACCAATTGGTGCAAAGAACTACCAGTGTTTAGAGATTTCGTAGGGGAAAATCGTGCTGAGGTCGGGGGGAAGCAGCCTTTCAATGATCAGCGAGTCTTGGCGCGAGGAAAGGTGCAAAAACGCAGAGGTGGAGGAGCGGCCCCTACAACCGCTCACTCCGATGGCCGACTTTCGGTGTTCAATGCACCCTTTGAGCGCCTAACATCGTCTGGTGCCGACGCTCAGGCTCGGAAAACTGGATGCCCGAAAGAGCCAAATCCCGCATGTTTTGACTGGTCGGAACCAGCGAAAGGAAACCCGGGTCATGCGTTCCATCATGGCAGTGATCGCTGGGAACGTCTGAACCCGAAGAGGAGAGGTCTCCTTTTGGGATGGCGTGACTCTGTCGGCGCAGTACGACTTTCGCTGGACCGTAGTCGGGCGATTTGGTGTCGAAATTATTCGGACTCAGCAGGCAGCAGAAACCGGTTTAACCGCGGTTTATCGTACCGCCGTAGTGCTCCGCCCAAGCCTGTACGCGGTGATCCATCGCTCGAAACCAAAGCGGGGGGAGAAGCGCCAGCAAGAACGAACCCGGATAACCCGCCGGTAGGGTCGGGACATCGTCAAATGTGCGCAGCACCTGATAATCGCGCCAGGCGTGGGCGTGGTGGTCGCTGTGACGTTGCAGGTTGAAGAGCAAGGCGTTGGAGAGCCACTGATCCGCATTCCACGAATGGAACGGGCGGACGGGTTCATAGCGACCGTGCTCGGTCCGGTGGCGGCCAAGGCCATAGTGCTCCACATAATTGGCCTGACTGAGCATCAGCCAACTCACCACATGATGCAGCGCAATCAGCGGCACCATCCACAGACCAAAGACCAGCACCAGCGGCAGCATCAGCAGCAGGGATAAGCCCCAGATTTGCAGCAACTGGTTATCAGGGTGCCAGAAGCCACGGCCCTTTAGCCGCTGTCGTTCCAGTTGCACCGCGCCTGCAAACGCTCCGGGAACCTCACGCAGGGCAAAGGCATAGAACGACTCACCCAAGCGCGCGCTGGCGCAATCTTCGGGCGTTGCGACGCGGCGATGATGCCCACCGTTGTGTTCGAGGTTGAAGTGACCGTAACCGACCAACGCATTGGCCAGTTTCGCCGCACGCCGATCCAGCTTTGTCCCCGAATGCCCCAACTCGTGCCCGACGTTGATGACGGTACCGTGGTAAAGCCCGGTTCCAACCATCAGCAGGATCAACCATCCCCAGTGCACGCTTGCCGAGCCCAGCAACACACCAGCGGTGATCAGCGCCGCAAAGATGCTGACGGCATAGACAGGAATGGTCAGGTAAAGCAGCGCTTTGAAGTAGGGATCCTTCTCGACCGCCTTTTCTTGGCTTTCGGTGAGGTTTGCACGGTCTTCCCCCAATACCAGATCGGCGAGGGGGAAGAAGCCGTAGATCACCAAGGGCAGGGCAATCAGCACCCACGGCGACCCGCTGAGCCAAAACCAAATCATGATCCCCGGCGCAATTAAAGCTGTGACAAAGCCCACAAGCCAGCGGAGCCGGAAGAACAGAGGGAGCTTTGGTGGTGCAGTGGCTGTCATGGGCCAAGTCTAATTCAACAAATCAGGGCGTGAAACCCTCGTTTTGCTGCCCGTTCGTCACAGCAAACCAGATCAAATACAACGCAAAACGCTGCTTTACGAGCAAACAAAAGGGAACAACCAATCTAGGGGCCATATTTCATTTCTATGAAGCAACAAAGGAAACAGGGCGACATCGAATGTTTCTTTAAAGGAAGCGGCCGAAAACGTGGCGTTACGTGAGGGTGTCAAAACATCTCTCGTCAACCGCACCAACCCCGGCACTCTCCAACGGGACCAGCGGCAAGGCACCTGAAACGAACACAAGAAACCAACACCCGGCGCTGCTTCACTCCCCCCTAATCAAGCGCCTCACAAACGAGGATAAACCCATGATTTTCAAGTCTGCTCTCAAGCTCGCGGCAATCGCTTCTCTGGTCGCAACGACCACCGTTTCCACCTCAGCTCATGCTTGGTTCAACACAACCAACGTCAACCAGTTCGGCTCCGGCCATGCCGTAGGCGGCGCTCAAGTTGGCGCGTTTAACCACATGGAATTCCACCAGGACGGCTGGGGCAACACCTCCATCGCCACCCAAGACGGCTTCGGCAACGAAACGGTTGTTGGCCAGTCCGGTATTGGTAACACAGCAACCAGCAACCAAACCGGCGCCTGTAACATCTCTGGTATCGCCCAGTTCGGCTTTGGCAACACGGCAACTGCTGATCAGGTTGGCGACTGTAACGCTCAAGCGGTGATCCAGATGGGGACCGGTAACAGCGTTAACACCACTCAAGTCGGCAGCGACAACGTGGCAGTGATCATCCAG
Organism: uncultured Alphaproteobacteria bacterium; assembly: GCA_905479265.1. Classification (GTDB taxonomy): domain Bacteria; phylum Pseudomonadota; class Alphaproteobacteria; order UBA7985; family UBA7985; genus UBA7985. The sequence continues at coordinate 10,213 of CAJQLX010000015.1, read as the reverse complement.
TACTAACCCACAATGCCGCAATGGCACATCGGCTGGCTGCGAGGGGTCTCTTAGCCAGCTCCCATTTCCCCGCATCCTTCTCCCCCCCCCTCCAAAACAAGGAGACAGATCATGTCTTCCAACACCTTTCCCACCGCCTTTGTGGCGCTCGCGCTGGGCGGTTTATCGCTTGCAGCGCTGGGTACAAGCCAAGCCACGGGCGGCAAAGAGAGTTTCACCCCCGAAGATCTCGCCGACGCACCGGACTCGATTTGTTCGTTGACGGTCGAAAACGCTAGCAGTGGCGCGCTCCTTTCAGCGGTCCTTGAGCCCGATGAAACCTTGTCCGGCACCTTCGCGCTTCGCATCACACGCCGGTCGGGCGGTAACCGTTCATCAATCCGGCAAGGCGGCGCATTTGTGGCGCTGGGCGGTGAAAAGACGGTTCTTTCTATGTCGTCGTTCAACAGCATGAACGGCGTCGAAGCCAAGCTCACCATCGAAGCAAACGGCCAAATCCTCGATTGCGCCTATCCTGCCTACCCCCTGACGTCTTAAGGGACGCCAAAGCACCGCAGCACGCGCTTCAAAGGGCAAGCATCCCGCTTGCCCTTTTGCTGTGTTTGGCGGTGGTGAGCCGAAACGCGCCGCCATTTGGTGGTTTCCTCAACGGCGAAATTGCCAGATGGTTTGATCGAGAAACCGTGCGGTTGCTGCGCGGTCGTTTGTGGAGACTATCCTCATGTTCACTGCCAATTGGTCCTATCCCACCGCTGTCCGCTTTGGCGCTGGACGCATTAAGGAATTGCCGGAGGCATGTGATGCCGTGGGCATCCGGCGGCCCTTGTTGGTGACCGATCGTGGATTGGCCGACTTGCCGTTTGTGCGCGCCATGACCGCAGATTTGAAGGCAGCAGGTTTGGCAGTCGCCGTTTTTGCAGATGTAGACCCCAATCCAACCGGCGAAAATCTCGACGCTGGCGTGGCAGCCTATCGCGCGGGAGACCACGATGGCGTGCTGTGCGTTGGCGGTGGGTCAGCGCTGGACTTGGGTAAATTGGTGGCTTTCATGGCGGGGCAAAGCCGTCCGGTCTGGGACTTTGAAGACATCGACGATTGGTGGACCCGCGCAGATCCAGACGCCATCGCCCCCAATATCGCGATTCCGACCACGTCCGGCACAGGGTCCGAGCTTGGCCGGGCAGGGGTTCTGACCCGGGCGGACACCCATGAAAAGAAGATTATTTTTCATCCAAAGGTACTGCCTTCGGTCGTGATCGCTGATCCTGAGTTGGCCATGACCATGCCCGCATGGATCACGGCTGGAACCGGCATGGACGCTTTTGCCCATTGCCTCGAAGCCCTGAGTTCTCCCCATTTCCACCCCATGAGTCACGGTATAGCGCTCGAAGGGCTGCGGTTGGTGAACGAGAACCTTGAAACGGCCTTTGCCGAACCAACAAACCTGCAAGCCCGCGCGAATATGATGGCCGCGGCGATGATGGGGGCGGTGGCGTTTCAAAAGGGCTTGGGTGCCGTCCACGCGCTGAGCCACCCCATAGGCGCTATTTACGGCACGCACCACGGGACCACCAACGCGGTGCTGATTCCGGCAGTATTGCAGCTTAACCGCTCGGCGATTGAGGCAACAATCGAACGGGTCGCGTCCTATTTAGCCCTTGATGGTGGCTTTGACGGGTTCTGCGCCCGGGTCCAGGCGCTCAACACGGCGCTGGGCATTCCGAAGACCCTGACAGAGCTGGGTTTGGATCAGCCGGACATTGAGCAAATCATCCGAGGCGCGCTGATCGATCCGTCTTGCGGCGGCAATCCAATTGAGCTTACGGCGGACAATCTCCGGCGTGTCCTGACGGCGAGCCTCTAACGCGGCTTTGAGGGATTGGGGCTGAGGCAAATGTCTTACGCTCCCAGCGCTGACAAAGCCAAGTGGCTAATTTATAGGCATTTGTGCGTATAAACTCAGCAAGAGCAGGAAAATATTGATTTTCCAGTATTATTTTGCCCAGAGTTTTGGACATGCTCAACCGCGCGCCGGTCTTTTCCGCGTAACGTACCCTGGAGAGAGAAATGAAAAAAATCCTGTCAGTTAGCCTCATCGCTGTCGCTGCGTCCTTTGGCGCCGCAACATCAGCGTTGGCTGAAACCAAAATTCCCTTCGCCCTTGATTGGAAATTTGAAGGTCCAAGCGCGGCATACTTTGCCGCTGTCGATAACGGTCACTTTGGCGCTGTTGGTCTTGATGTCGAGATTTCTGCGGGCTCAGGTTCCCTTGACGCGATTCCAAAGGTCGCGACAGGCGCTTACCCTATTGGTTTTGCAGACATCAACTCGCTGATTAAATTCAAAGACCAGAACCCCGATGCTCCCGTCATCGCGGCCATGATGGTTTATGATAAGCCAGCTTTCGCTGTGATCGGTCGCAAGTCACAAGGCATTTCTGGCCCCGGTGACCTCGAAGGCAGCGTCCTTGGTGCGCCGCCACCAGATGGTGCGTGGGCGCAGTTCCCCGCGTTCGCAACCGCCAACGGCATCGATATTGGTGCCATCACGGTAGAGCCGGTCGGTTTCCCAACCCGCGAGCCCATGTTGGCCGAAGGTAAAGTTGACTCGATTACGGGCTTCTCGTTCTCCAGCTACTTGAACCTTGTCCGTTTGGGTGTGCCAGAAGACGATATTACGACCATCCTGATGGCGGACTACGGTCTGGCGCTGTACGGCAACGCGATCATCGTAAACACCGATTTCGCAAGCGAGAACGCTGGTCTTGTGACCGACTTCCTCGGTGCTGTCGCAGCGGGCTGGAACGATGTTATCGCTGACCCAGAAATGGGCGCGATGGCTGTTGCTAAGCGCAACCCGGCTTCCGACGTGGCGCTTGAGACCCGTCGTCTGCAGCTTGCCATCGATGGTAACGTCGTAACGGACTATACCATGGCAAATGGCATGGGCGGCATTGACGGCGACCGTATGGCCAAGGCGTTGATGCAGATTGCAGAAACCTACGACTTCCAAAACGAAGCCGATGCAAGCCTGTACTTCACCGATGCTTACCTGCCAGCGGCAGAAGCCCGGATGCTGAAGTAGGCCTTCTAAGCAAAGTCGAGACCTACGGGTCTCGGCTTTTTCTTTCGTTTTAAAACAGTATTGTAGTGTGAATTTATGACAACGCAGCCGGTTATTGCGATTGAAGGCGTCACGCACGCCTATTCAACCGAGACAGGACCGCTCCCGGTTCTTGAAGACATCAGCTTCAACATCGCACCCGGTGGCTTCACCGCCGTTGTTGGGCCGTCTGGCTGCGGGAAATCAACGCTAACCAAGCTGGTATCCGGGCTGCTCAAGCCCGATGCGGGGCGCGTGATTTTGGACGGCAAACCCGTCACATCTCCCCGTCCGACCGTTGGTATGGCGTTTCAAAACCCTGTGCTTCTGGAATGGCGCTCGATCCTGCGAAATGTCTTGCTGCCGCTGGAGATCGTGCGCGGGCACGGGTTGAGCCGAGAGGCGGCTGAGGCGCGTGCGCATGAATTGTTGGCATTGGTCGGCTTATCGGGCTTTGAAGACAAGCGGCCCTCGGAGCTGTCAGGCGGCATGCGCCAGCGGGCCTCGCTGTGCCGTGCGCTCATTCACCGGCCCAGCGTGCTTATCCTGGACGAGCCCTTTGGCGCGCTGGATGCCTTCACCCGCGAAGACCTGTGGCAGATCATGTTCAAACTGCGGATCGAGCAGCGGGTCACGTGTATGCTCATCACCCACGATTTGCGCGAGAGCATGTTTCTCGCTGACGAGGTGGTTGTGCTCTCTGACCGGCCAGCGGGGATTCAGCATCGGTTGACGGTCCCCTTGGGCCACGACCGCACCATCGAAGACCTCTACAAGCCCGAAATTGTGGAGTGCCTCGCCGAGTTGCGACGGCAAATCCAAATCGCTCAAGGCCGACAGCCTGCAACCGAGGAGGCTGCCTGATGTCCAAGCAGAGCAACAGACTGATCCGCCAAGTTGTCGTGCCGCTGGTTTCGATCGTTATCTTCCTCATCCTTTGGGAGTTGCTGGTCTGGTGGCGCGATTGGCCAAATTACAAAATGGCCTCACCGAGCGATTTGACGGCGGCGTATCAGAAGTACTGGAAGCTGTTTTTCGTCTATGGCTGGCAAACCCTGTGGCGGACGGTTCTGGGTCTGTTGATTTCCGTGTTGTTTGGGACGGCACTGGGGATGGTCATGGGTTTTTCCCGTGTCGCCCGCGATGCGCTCTACCCTTTGTTGGTGGGCTTTAATGCCGTGCCGAAAGCAACGGTGGTGCCGGTTATCGCGCTGCTGTTCATCGGCGCGGACAACACCAACACCGTGCTGATGGCCTTTATGATCAGCTTTTTCCCCATTGCGGTCTCCGTCTCCGTTGGACTGAACACGCTGGAAACAGAATACCGCGACATTCTCCGTGCCTTGGGTGCGAGCCGGTTAACGGTTTTCTGGAAGATTGCGCTGCCGAAAACACTGCCTGAGTTCTTTGGCGCGCTCAAAGTCGCCGTGACGCTGGCCTTCATCGGGACCAATCTGGTGGAGATCATCGAGCCGCACGGCATGGGGCTGGGGCACTTGTTCGACAGTGGCAAGATAAACGCCGACTACCCCTTGATGTTCGCCGTTTTATTAGCGTTGGCTTTCCTTGGCATTCTGCTGTTCTATGCCGTGGTTCTATTAGAAAAGATTTTTGCAGGTTGGGCGGAGAAGCCTGACACCTAAACAAGGGATCAGGCTCATGTCCGTCAGCAGTTCAAATATCAAATTTACCACCCGCGAAGGCGAAAGCTATGATGGGCGCCTGTCCATTCCAGCGGGCGAGGGAACATTTCCAGCCGTGTTGGTGATGCCCGCAATCTTTGGCACAGACGCGGAGATGGAAGGGCTGATTGAGGCCTATGCCGCCGATGGCTTTTTAACCGCTGCGCCTGACTACTTCTTTCGCACGATCCCCGGCCCGACCGGAGACTGGGATGTTGCCCGCGACCGCATGAACCGCCACGACATCGATCAAGGTCTGGTGGACATGTCCGACGCTATAGACGAGCTGCGTGCGCATGAGCGGTGCAACGGCAAGGTCGCGGTGCTGGGGTTCTGTTTCGGTGGTTTGTTCGCGTATTTGGCGGGAACCCGGTTGAATGCCGATGCAATCGTCGCCTACCACGGCACCCGCATTCATAGTTATCTCGATGAAGCAGACCAACTGACGGTTCCGGCGAGCCTGCACTATGGCGATGCCGACCAGTTTGTTCCAATGGATCAAGTGGATCCGGTCAGCGCAGCGCTGGCGGGGCATGCCAATGCGGACGTGGTTGTGCATTCTGGTGGCCAGCATAACTTCTCGATGCCCACCAAAGCTGGCTTCGACGCTGATGTGGCGCAGGCTGCGCGCGTGGCAGCGTTGGCGTGCTTCCGCGCCATGTAGCAGCCAGCTTGGGCGGCTATCGCAACCAACAGGCACAAAAAAGGGGGAACCGGGCTGGCTCCCCCTTTTTTCATATTTTACGATCAAAACCGCGGTTTAGCGGGTTTTGCGGTCTGCGATAGCGCCGAAAATCAGCGGAACCACACACGCCGCGATCGCGAGCCAGACCCAGACAGCAGGCATTCCGCCGCCAGCGCCCATAAAGATTGCGCCTGTGACGCCATCCCAGTTTTCAATTGAACTACCCATAGCGAAAATTCCTTTCGTTTAGAGGTTAGGAGCTCGCAGGCTCAGAGGGGGTGATGCCTTCGGGGTAGGCTTGGGCCGGAACCTTCGTCGGGTCGAGACCCGCCAGTTCGGCCGCTTCACCAATACGCAACATGCCCGCCATTTTCAGGATCAGGGAGATCACATAACCCGGTACAAAGCCCAGTAGGATGCAGACAACAGCACCGATCGCCTGACCCAGCAGGTTCACCGTTGCAACGCCTTCGCCTTGCAGCGCCGGGTAACCCGCGCCCCAAATGCCGAACATCAGCAAGCCAAACACACCAATGGTGCCGTGGACTGTGACCGCACCAACCGCATCATCGATGCGGAAGCGCTCCAGAACAGCAGCAGCAGGCTTGAGCAGCATGCCGCCGGCCATGGCAATCAAGAACGCCAGCGGCGGCCAGTATACGTCGAGGCCAGAGGCTGTTGCGATGATACCGGCGAGCGCACCGGACATCATCCAGAACGGATCGCGGGTGATGAACCAAGCCCCGATGACACCGCCCGAGAACGCCATGAGAATGTTGAAAGCAAGTGCAGAGAGGTTTGTTGGCGTGCCGTATATGGTTCCAAAGTTGTTGCTGAACCACGACCAGCCTTCGCCCGGGAAGATGGCACAAGCCATCAGGAAGCCCCAGAAGCCAACGATAATCAGCATCAGGCCCGTGATGGTAAACGGCATGTTGTGACCACCAATATGGTTGGCGGAGCCGTCAGCGTTGAACTTGCCAATGCGAGGGCCAAGGTTGATCAGAACACCCAGAGCAAAGAAACCGGCAACGGTGTGAACCACACCCGCAGCACCAAAGTCATGGTAGCCGAAGTTGGTGACGAGCCAGCCGTCGGCGTGCCAGCCCCAAGCGGCCGCAACAACCCACGCAACAGCGCCCAGAAACACCGCCAGAATGATAAAGCCCGTGGTCTGAATACGCTCGATTACGGCACCAGAGAAAATCGATGCAGTGGTCGCAGCGAACAGGGCAAACGCGCCCCAGAACACACCAGAAGAGTTATCCCCGAGGAACGGTCCCATGGACTCAGACCAAGGCAGGGCGAAACTTGCGTCGCCTGCTGGAAGGCCGGTTGGCATCGCCCAGTAAATCCACCACCCCACAAAGAAGAAGGCGGGAAGGACGTAGGCAAACGCCAGAATGTTTTTGATACCGGATGCAAGGACGTTTTTAGCCCGAGAAGCACCCATTTCGTAAGCCAAGAAACCGGCGTGAATGATGATCATCAATGGGATGGTCAAATAGTAGAACATCTCTGCGACCATCGTATTGGTCACAGCGGCGCTCCCTTGAAGAGCAGCAACCTGCTCGGTGAGTGCGGCAATTTGTTCTTCCATTGTCACTCTCCTCTTCAACGTGTTGGTTGACGGCTAAAGAGCACGCAAAGGCCGTCACTCTCATAGCCAAGTAAGAGCCCAACTTTACCACTTGGAACTACAATGCGAAGAAAAAAAGTTTCTCTATGTGAAAATAAGGCGCAATAATTGCGATTATGAGGGCCTTGTGTCTCTGCTAGGACACATTCACAAGCGATTGCTCAACCGCGTGCCAGAAGGACTCCGCACTGGAAATCGGCGACAGCAGCGTAAGCGAGCCGTCCTGTTCGGCCATCACAATCGCCGAGAGATGTTCCATGGACGTTCGGGCGATGCTGCCCGAGGCAAAAGCTGTGGCGGAGAGGTTGATTGGGCATATCCGTTCCATGGCGGACCGGGCTTCATCACCACTGATTTGCAGGGTGACCCATGAATCCGACTGGTCCGTGACGTAGGCCGCGCCTTGCAGTTGGGACTTGAGCGCGTGTTCGTCGGCGTCCCTGGCTTTCAGACCCATCAGGAAGAACTGGTCCTGTGCCAAACCACAAAGGCGGAACGTGTCTTGATCGTGGAATTGGCCGGGCACAGGACGCGCAAGGCCAAGATGGGAGGAAAGGGCGCTTTCGAAGGCGGCATCATCGCCCAGTGGCACGCTGAGCGAATAGAGCGGACGGCCAGCGACGACCCAAAGTGATGTTTTGCCAATGGTGACCGAACGGCCATCCAGTGGCGTGGTCGCGTGAAGAGCTTTAAGCACGGAGGCGTTCCCCCTCTGGATCAATAAAGTGGGCGGAGACAACTTCGACGTCGATATCTTTGCCGCGGACCAAGTCAACCGCACGCAGGCGTTCGCCTTTACGCTCGTCACCGCGCCGGAGCAGCCCAATCCCAATGGAATGGCCCAAGGACGGGGAGAAAGCGACGGACGTCATGTAGCCAAGGTCATTCGCGGCTGTTGCTTCCTTGCCCGACTCAACGAAGTGCGCACCAGCGGTCAGCATCTCGCTGTGGTTGACCGGCTGGAACCCAACGAGGCGGTAGCCGTCGTCGGCATTCAGGGCAGGGCGCTCGGACAGGATCCGGCCCACGCTGTCTTTCTTCTTTGACACCATGCCGCCGAGTGACAAATCTCGGGCGGTGGTTTGACCGTTGAGCTCGTTTCCGGCTGCGTGGCCTTTCTCGATCCGCATCACGCCCAAGGCTTCCGTCCCATAGGGGGTCACACCCAGGTCGCTCCCCGCCGCCATAAGCCGCCGAACCAGTGCATCGCCATAGCGGGTTGGGACGGCTAGCTCGTAGGCCAACTCGCCGGAGAATGAGATGCGGAACAGACGCGCGGGTGTTCCACCGCAGACGCTGAGTTCAGCACAGGCCATGAAGGGGAAACCCTCGTTGGAGACGTCAAACGGTGCGTCAACCACGCGCTCCACCAGAGCGCGGGCGTTTGGACCGGCAACGGCATATTGTGCCCATTGTTCTGTGGCGGAAATCAGCTGTACATCCAGTCCCGGCCAAAGGCATTGACGGCAGAATTCAAGGTGGCGGAACACAGACACGGCATTCGCCGTGGTCGTCGTCATGACAAAGTGTGTTTCGGACAAGCGCGCCGTCGTGCCGTCGTCTTTCACAATGCCGTCTTCGCGGAGCATGAGGCCGTAGCGGACCTTGCCCACCGGCAATTTGGCGAAAGCGTTGGCGTAGACTTTGTTCAGGAACGTCGCGGCGTCGCGCCCTTGGATGTCAATTTTGCCCAAAGTGGTCACATCGCAGATGCCAACAGCGCTGCGCGTGGCCAATACTTCGCGATCAACGCTCTCCCGCCATGTGGTTTCACCGGCTTGGGGATACCATTGCGCGCGGAGCCAGTTGCCGGTTTCGACAAACACGGCGCCTTGCTCTTCTGCCCATGTGTGTGATGGCGTCAGGCGTGTCGGCTTGAAATCCTTACCCCGCGAGCGCCCAGCAAAAGCACCCATGGAGACAGGCTGGTAAGGGGGGCGGAACATGGTGGTGCCCGTGTCGGCGATAGAGTGGCCGGTCATCTCGGCCATGATTGCCAGACCCAGGACGTTCGATGTCTTGCCCTGATCGGTTGCCATGCCAAGCGTGGTGTAGCGCTTGAGGTGTTCGACGGAGCGGAAGCCCTCTTGAAAGGCCAGTTTTACGTCTTTTGTGGTCACATCGTTTTGCAGATCAACCCACGCGCGGCCCTTACCGCTGTTGACGGTCCAGATTGATTTCACGGGGCCAGAGGCTGGCGTCTCGACTTTGGGCAGGCTGCCGCGTGCTGCGGATGCGCCCAGTGCGTCTGCTGCTGCGACGGCGGCGTCTTCCCCGCTGGACAGGCAATCTGCTAACGCGAAATGGCCTTGGGCGGAACCAGCCGGGATTTGGCCAGCGGGCAGAGTGTCCGCCGGGACAAAGGCTTGAATGGCGTCGTTCCATTTGGGCTTGGAACGGTGGTGCGATGTCAGGTGTACATTCGGGCTCCAGCCGCCAGAGACGGCCAGCGCGTCGCAGTGAATGCGCTCGCCCGTGTTCAGCGTCACGGATGACAGCGCCTTGCGGCCTGCGGTGTCAACGACCTGCTCATCCGGGCCTAACACGCGAACGTCGACGCCCTGTGCTGCGGCTGTGGCTGCCAGTTCGGCCATTTGGGCCTGATCCGCGCCAAAGGCGACAATCTTTTGACCCGGTGTGACGCCAAACCGGCGGAGGTAAGTGGACACAGCACCAGCGAGCATGATGCCCGGTCGATCGTTATTCGCAAAAGCAATCGGCCGCTCCGTCGCGCCGGTGGCGATGATCGCTTGCTTGGAATAGACGCGCCAAAGCACCTGTCGCGGCTTATCCGTGTGGTGAGCGATGTGGTCGGTTTTGCGTTCCAGCATGCCGTAAACGCCGTGGTCATAGGTGCCGTAAACCGAGGCGCGAGACATCATCCGCACGTTCGGCAGGCTTTCCAGCTCGGCGAGTGTGTTTGCCATCCAGTCGTGGTCACTGTGGCCCGCCAAAGCGCCGCCAAAGACGAAATCTTGCTCTGCCAGCAAAACCTCCAAACCCCCTCGGCCTGCTGTCAGCGCAGCCTGCAGCCCGGTTGGACCACCACCGATGACGAGCACATCACAGTGCAAGAAGCCCTTATCGTAAGAACCGGTGTCGTGC
>CAJQLX010000014.1 GCA_905479265.1 uncultured Alphaproteobacteria bacterium | reverse complement strand
TGCCCGATAGCATTCGGGCCCAACAAAAGCGCCTGGGCACTCTGCACACCCGCCGCACCAAACTGCCCCCACTGCCCAAAGCGTTGAAAGCCAGAGAGCAGCAAGGCTCTGCACCGGTTGAGACAATCGTTCCACCCCGCATGCATACAGACGTACCCCAAGCGGTGGAAATCAACGCTGTGCAAGCTCCCGCCGCGCCATCAAGCGGGCCGGGCCGTGACCTGCGTGCGGGTGCGGAAACGGACGGTTTGGGCCTGTCTGAGTTGGCGTTGCCCATTGTGGGCGATACCGATTGGGAGTCCTTGAAGGCCGATTTGCAGGCTGTCGTCGATGAATGGGTCGAACGTCAGAAGCATGTGCGGCGGTAAAACGACGGATCAACGCGAGCTTCGCAGCTCTCCTAAGCCTTATCCGAGCTTGAACCCGAGCCTCCTTCGTGGTGCCTTGCTTCAAAATTCCAAGCCTTTTCAAGACTGAAGATCATGCTCGACAAAACTTTTGACTCTGCCGCCGCTGAAGCCAAATACCGCGAAGCGTGGGAGAGTTCTGGTGCGTTTGCTGCCGACCCTGCCTCGTCCAAAGAGCCCTACGCGATCATGATGCCGCCGCCGAACGTGACCGGCACGCTGCACATGGGGCACGGACTGACGTTCACGTTGCAAGATGTTTTGGTGCGGTACTACCGCATGCGTCAGCGCGACACGCTGCATCAGCCCGGAACGGACCACGCCGGTATTGCGGTACAAGCCATCATCGACCGCAAGCTCGACGCAGAAGGGCTGACCAAGCAAGACATTGGCCGAGAAGAGTTCCTGCGCCGCGCGTGGGAGTGGAAAGAAGAGTCCGGCAGCACGATCACCAAGCAGCTCCGCTACCTCGGCGCGACACCCGATTGGGATCGTGAGCGCTTCACGATGGATGCGGGCCTGAGCCAAGCGGTAAAGACGACGTTTGTTCAGCTGTACCGCGAGGGCTTGATTTATAAAGACAAGCGGCTGGTGAATTGGGACACCAAGCTCAAGACGGCTGTTTCTGATCTCGAAGTCGAGCAAAAGGAAGTCGACGGCAATCTTTGGCATTTTCGCTATCCCATCGATGGCGAAGACGGGCGCTCCATTACGGTTGCAACGACGCGGCCAGAGACCATGCTGGGTGACACCGGCGTGGCTGTGAATCCGGCGGACGAGCGCTATACGGATCTGGTGGGTAAGCACGTCAAACTGCCGCTTGTTGGGCGCTTGATCCCCATCGTTGCCGATGACTATGCGGACCCGGAAACCGGTTCTGGCGCGGTCAAAATTACCCCGGCGCACGATTTCAACGACTTCGAAGTCGGCAAGCGGAATGATCTGGAAATGATCAATATTCTGAACGCTGACGGCACGCTGAACGAAGAGGTTCCAGCGGCTTATCAGGGGCTGGATCGTTTTGCTGCGCGCAAGAAGGTGGTTGCAGATCTTGAAGCCCTTGGCTGTTTAGAGAAGATCGACAATCATGTTCACATGGTCCCGCATGGGGATCGCTCGGGAACCGTGATTGAGCCTTGGCTGACGGATCAGTGGTACGCCAACGCGCAAAAACTGGCTGAGCCAGCGATTGCTGCGGTGGAAGACGGGCGCACGAAATTCGTTCCGGAGAGCTTCGCGGACAACTACTTCCATTGGATGCGCAACATCCAGCCGTGGTGTATTTCTCGACAGCTGTGGTGGGGGCATCAAATCCCGGCTTGGTATGGCCCCGACGGCAAGGTTTTTGTCGGCCACACGGCAGAAGAAGCGCAGGCGGAAGCCGACGCGCACTATGGCAGCCCCACGGCGCTGGCACAGGACGAAGACGTTCTGGATACGTGGTTCAGCTCCGCGCTGTGGCCATTTTCGACGCTGGGTTGGCCGGAAAAGACACCGGAGCTGGACAAATACTACCCGGGCAATGTGCTCGTTACGGGCTGGGATATTATCTTTTTCTGGGTTGCCCGGATGATGATGATGGGCCTGCACTTTATGGGCGATGTTCCGTTTCGCACGGTCTACATTCACACGCTGGTGCGGGATCAGTTTGGGCAGAAAATGTCCAAGTCCAAAGGCAACGTGATCGATCCATTGGACCTGATCGAAAAATACGGCGCGGATGCTCTGCGCTTTACCATGACGGCGTTGGCGGCGCCGGGCCGTGACATCAAGCTCGCGGAAAGCCGCGTTGAGGGGTACCGAAACTTCACCACGAAGCTGTGGAATGCTGTTCGCTTTGCCGAGATGAACGAGGCGAAAATCGCCGATGGCTTTGATCCAGCAGGGGTTACGCACGTTCTGAACACGTGGATTGTTAGCCGTGTGAATGAGACTGTCGCGGCGATGGATACGGCACTGGAGGGCTACCGCTATGACGGCGCGGCCTCTGCGCTGTATCAGTTCATTTGGCACGAGTTCTGTGATTGGTACATCGAGCTGTCCAAGCCGATGCTCTATGACACCGAAAACACCGAAATGTTGACCGAGACGCGGTCTACGATGGCTTGGGCCTTGGATCGCTTGGTGCATCTCGCGCATCCGATCATGCCTTTTGTCAGCGAAGCGCTGTTTGAGCAGTTTGTTGCGGATGCGGCGCACAAATCCGGTCAGCGCTTGATCACTGCAGCGTGGCCAGAGACGATCGAACTGCCAGCCAGCACCGATGCTGCGGTTGCGGAGATTGAATGGTTGATTGGTGCGATTTCTGCGATCCGGACAGCGCGGGCTGAGCTGAATATTCCGGCGGGCGCGAAAGTAGCGCTGCAAGTCAGCGGCGGCAACGAGACGACGCTCGCGCGCGTGACCCGCAACCGGGACCAGCTGATGAAACTGGCGCGGTTGGACTCCATCGATGTGCTGACCGGGGAGATGCCCAAGGGCGCGGCGCAGGTTGTTGTTGAAGAAGCGACCTTTGTCATTCCGCTCGAAGGGCTGCTGGACATTTCCGCAGAAATCGACCGCCTGACCAAGGATATGGCCAAGCACGATGGCACCATTGGCAAGCTAACGGGCATGTTGAGCAACGAGAACTTTGTCGCTCGCGCACCGGAAGAGGTTATTGCCAAGAACAAGGGGCTTCTGGCTGATGCTGAACAGGCGAAGGCCGGGGTTCAAGCAGCGTTGGAGCGGCTGAAGGCACTGGGCTAGCGCCGGCGACCAAACGGACCGGGGGCGCGGAAGCCCCCCGGCGTGGTAAAGACAAAGACAAGGGCCTTTACTTGTGGTCGCCCGTCCAGATTTCGATATCGCGGGCTTCCAGCTTGGCACGGATCGCCCCAAGCGCTTCGTCCAACATGGCAATATTTGACCCGCGCAGGACAATCGACGTCCCCGATGCGCCCGGCTTGAAGTACGGGTAAGAGCCCACATCGATGTCGCCGTAGGCATCCTGCACCGCGCCCATTTCGGTGGCGATAACCGATTCTCCGATCAGCACCGTGATGGTCCGGCTCTCAACAACAGAACCACCCGTCAACGACGGCAGCAGCATGTCGACCATCGCATGCATGATCTTGGGCACACCCGCCAGCACGTGGACGTTTTCGATTTTAAAGCCGGGGGCAGAAGAGACGGGGTTTTCCAGCAAGCTCGCCCCCCGCGGCACCCGCGCCATTTTTCGGCGCGCTTGGTTGAACTCGCCCTGTGCATAATGCCGCTCAAGCACGGCAACGGCCTCGGGGTGTTCAAAGGTTTCGGTGCCAAAGGCCTTGGCGATGGCATCGGCGGTGATGTCATCGTGGGTGGGGCCAATGCCGCCGGAGGTAAAGACGTAATCGACTTTGCCGGACAATTCGAGAACGGTGTCGATGATGGTTTGCTCGATGTCTGGAATCACGCGGGCCTCGGCGACCTGAATGCCAATTTCACCCAGCCGCTGTGCCAGAAATGAGAGGTTGGCATCCTGTGTGCGGCCGCTGAGGATTTCGTTGCCGATGATAATAAAGGCGGCAGTGACGCGGTTGTCGTGGCTCAAGGTTCTGTTTCCTATATTCCCGGTTCATTGGCTAATATGGGATGCAGCGCCCGCTCGCCCAGTGCGTGGGCGCACGCATCAACACAGAGCTACGCCCGGTTCTTCGCGGTTGACCTTGGCGCGGCGCGCGTGTGCGGTACAAACCCAGCAATAGTTTTGCACCCCGCGGCCTTCGTCCACTCAACGGTTCAAAACCTTCAGGTTCCACGGTACAGAGAGACATGATTGAGTCATCGCCGAAAATCGCATTTACGGCTTCTAATGCACCAGCAGCCCAAGAATCGCTTGAGCAGTTGCGTTCCATCTACCCTTACGTCAATCCGCGTGAGGCCGATGTGATCGTGGCGCTCGGTGGTGATGGGCATATGCTGGATGTCCTGCGCCAGCACGGGCAGACGGCGCCGGTGTATGGCATGAATCGGGGAACCGTTGGTTTTCTGATGAACAATTTTGACCCGGATAACCTGCTGGAACGCTTGGATGCGGCGCGCAAGGTCAAGGTCTGGCCGATCAATATGATTGGCAAGGACGTGGCAGGACAGCCGTTTCGGGCGCAAGCCTTTAACGAGGTTTCCTTGCTGCGCCAAACCCGGCAAGCGGCGAAGATCAAAATCATGATCGACGGGATTGAACGCTTGCCAGAGCTGGTTTGTGACGGGGTTCTGGTCAGCACGCCGGCCGGCAGTACCGCCTATAACCTGTCCGCGCATGGCCCAATCATCCCGCTTCGGTCCCGCCTGCTCGCGCTGACGCCGATTTCTGCCTTTCGTCCGCGCCGCTGGCGTGGTGCGCTGTTGCAAGATGAAACGGTGGTGCGGATGGAGGTGCAATCCCCCGACCGCCGCCCGGTCTCCGCAACAGCTGACAGCACCGAATTCCGCGATATTGCATGGGTGCAGGTGACGACGGACAAAGGGCATGGGGTTACGCTGCTGTTCGACGAAGGCCAGCACTTGGACGAGCGGATCATCCGCGAACAATTCTTAGCTTAAGAGAAACCTATGTTTACGATTGCCGGGGAGTCGCTCATCGACTTCATCCAACAGCCTGCCTTGAAAACAGAAACCGGCTATCCGGTGTATGAAGCCTTTCCCGGTGGCGGGCCGTTTAACATTGCGCGCGCCATGGGCCGGCTGAGTGAAGATGTCGGGTTCTTGTGCCCCTTCAGTCGTGACACCCTCGGGGCGCTGCTGCTGGATACGCTCAAGGCCGACGGAACCCGTGACTTGATCAGCGACGCCATTGCTGCACCGACATCAATGGCCGTGGTGAGCTTCACCGACGATGGCCAGCCAGCGTACCAATTCTACCGCGAAGGCACAGCTGACCGTGTGGATCAAATGACCGCTGATCAGCTGGTCGCCTTTGTTCCCGACAACTGCCGCGTTTTTCACCTCGGCAGTCTGGCGACGGCGGTTAAGGTTGATGCCAAGATTTGGGCTGAGGTGGTGGAAAAGCTGGTTGCGCGGGATGTTCTGATCTCGCTGGATCCCAATGTCCGACCGTCTTTCATCACGGACATGAATGACTATCGCACGTGGATGGAGGCGCTGTTCGCGCAGACATCGATCTTAAAGATCTCCGATGAAGACCTCGAAATCCTCTATCCCGGTCAGTCTTGGACAGCCTCAGCAGAAAGCATCAAGGCGCGCTTTGACTTGCCGCTGTTCATTGTCACGCGCGGCGGGGAAGGGGCGCGGCTTTGGTCTGGCGCGGCCACGGCAGACGTTCCAGTCTTCACGCCTGAGCAGTTTGGTGACACGGTGGGGGCGGGTGATTCCTTTATGGCGGGAACACTGGCACGCCTGCGGGAGCAAGGGCTGCTTACGCGGGGTGCCTTGGCTGAAATGGATGCAGCGGCCCTGACCGATGTCGGCGGGTTTGCTGCGACCGTCGCTGGCTTGAATGTCGCGCACAAGGGCTGTAATCCGCCGACCCGTGAACAGGTTTTGGCGATCCGAGGGGGTTAGAAGAAGCGAGATGAGATGGGGCCAAGTACTGGTTTGGGTGCTCTATCGGTGTTTTGCGGGGGTGGTGATGGCGCTGCCGTTGTCCCTTGCTCGGATCCTGATGGCGAGCGTGTTTGGTGCGCTGGGTCCGTTTTCGGTCCGGTCCACGGCGCGTATGGACCGGACGCTTAAGATCGCTTTTCCGTTCCGAGATGAATTCTGGCGCCGTGATCGCCGCGCCGCGACATGGCGCAATCTTGGCCGGAGTGTTGCTGAATCCATTAAAACACAGGCGCTCCAGCGCCAGCGCGCAACGCACGTGACCTACCGCTTCGAGCCAGAGTTGACACTGTCCCGAGACGACCCGCGGGGCCAATTGCTCTTGATGGGGCATTTGGGCGCTTGGGAAATGGCGATCCAGATTGTCCCCCAGTTGGGACGGCCCGTCATGGGGGTTTACCGCCCGCTGAAAAACCCGATGATCGAAGCCAATTTGCAGGAAAGCCGCAAGGCTGCGGGGATTGAGATGGTGTCGATCGAAGACTCCTCTTTGGTGCGGCGCGCGCTCAAGCACCTGAAGGCAGGGGGCTTATTGGCTGTTTTTGTTGATCAGCGATGGGCCCACGGGGAGATGCTGGACTTGTTCGGCCAGCCAGCCTTGACCACGCTATCGCCCGGCCTGTTCCAACACCTAACGGACGCCCGCGTATCGACCCTGATCTGCCGGCGCAGCGGTCGCTCGCGCTATGAAGCGATTTTGGAAAACCTGCCCTTCAAGTCACAAGACGAAGACGACTGGCGCGCGCGCGGACGGTCGATCATGCGGGCGTTCCATGGGCGGTTGGAAGACTGGGTTCGGGGCCATCCCGATGACTGGTTCTGGCTGCAGGAACGCTGGAAGCCCTAATAAAACCGCTTAATCGCGAAACGCGGGTTCCTCGTCGTCGAGGATGGCTTTGATCTGCTCCAAGTGCGCGTTGCGGAGATCAAAGCTGTAATTCTCCCACTGCACCGCCGTTGTTTCAGCGACGTCATGGTCGAGTTCCCGCAGTTTTTGGCCGGATGCATAGGCGGTCATTAACGTTTCGGCAGCGCGCTCCAAGTAGTAAAAGTCGTCAAACGCATCGCAAACGCGCGTGCCGACAGTCATGGCACCGTGCGCGCCCATCAGGACCACGGAACGGTTGCCCAAAGTGCTGCTCAACCGCTCGGCTTCATCCCCCAGACCCATGCCGCCGAAGCCCAGATCGTAGGAAACGCGGTTGTAGAAACGCGCGGTGTTCTGGTCGATCGGCCGGATCGTGGGGTCGTCGAGCGTGGACAGCGCGGTCACGTACTTGGGGTGCAGGTGGATGACGCAACGGGCTTGCGGGTTGTTCCGGTGCATCGCGCCGTGAATGGCCGCAGCGGTGGGGTCCGGTCCGCCGGCTTCGGGGGTCGGCAGGGGTTCATCCAAATCGACAATGACCAGATCCGAGGCTTTGACGCGAGAGAAGTGGATGCCGGCTGGGTTCACTAGAAACTTGGTGCCAGCGTCGTTGATTGCAAAGCTGAAATGGTTGGACACAGCTTCATGCATATTCAACCGAGCCGACCATCGAAAGGCAGCGGCCAGGTCTTCTCGCGCCGCTTGAATGTCACGATCCGTCATCATGGGAAGCACTCCTCAGCTTAGGTCAGCGCAGCTTGCAGCAAGGCGTTCCGAACGGCTTTGATTTTTGCGTCATTGTTGTCCAGCCATCGCAACGACCCTTCATGCAATCGGGCGAGATTGCGGGGGCGGTGGTCGTCAAGACCTGCTGTTGGCTTCTGTGCTTTGGGCAAGGTGTCCCAATCCACTTCAAGCCGGTGTAAATGGACGGTCGGCATCTGATCCCGAACGAAATCGTGGGTTTGCTCTGACAGTGCTAAGACGTGAATGTCAAAGGCAGGCTTGAGCCATGAAATACCGCCCCACTGCTGCGCGGGGCCGGGTTTGACGGTCAGCGGCGCATCGCCGGGGCCAACGCTGACGAGTTCAATCAGGCACTCCCGACCAAAGCGTCGGCGCGCTTCTGTAATGGCTTGCAGAACCGGCGAATTGGCATAAACGCCACCATCGATCCCCCAAAGGCTCTTACCCTCCCGCGAGACAATGTTGGCAGGGGGGAAGAATGCAGGCGCGGCTGTGGTCGCTCGCGCAACGTCGGTGAGACGGTAGTCGTCGT
Source organism: uncultured Alphaproteobacteria bacterium (assembly GCA_905479265.1). Taxonomy (GTDB): domain Bacteria; phylum Pseudomonadota; class Alphaproteobacteria; order UBA7985; family UBA7985; genus UBA7985. The sequence continues at coordinate 179,589 of CAJQLX010000014.1, read as the reverse complement.
CGAAGTCTTCATTGATCGACCCAAACAGCTTCAGTCGGCCTTCTTCGATCAGGTAACTGGTCACCAGCGTCGGGATCTGACAGTCGCTCAGCCAGCCGTCACCCAAAATATCCCGTGCCACTTCCAGAAAACCAGCCGCCAAATAGCGCGGCCCACTGATCAAGGGCGGCAGGCGGACTGGGTTGGGTGCGCGCCGGAATACGTCCTTGGATCGGACGTTGAAAATGGTGGAAAGCTCATAGGCGTCCGTCAGGCTGTCGGTCGCCAGCGCCAATACGGATATTCCACCCGACGACGTTCCGGCCATCAAGTCAAAATGATCGCGCAGTCGCCCGCCCAGTGCCGCTTCCAACCGTCCCAGAATCTGTCCGGTGACAATCCCACGCACGCCCCCACCTTCGACAACCAAAACGCGGATGGTTTTCGGCTTGCTTTCCGATCGGTTGAAAAAGCGGGTGAACATGTTGGTCATGGGCAGCGGTTCCGTGTCGTGTCGTGCCCTGTGATATGACCTTCAGGACGATACGCTATTAAAGCGCAATTCGGCACCAGAATCCGCATGTTCTTTTCGAAGATGAACCCAGCAGGTTTGGCGGCGATCAGCGGCGCGCTTTAAAGACGGCTTTCAGCGAACCATGCTCAGCAATATCTGCCGGAGAAACGGCAGCATTGCCATGCTCAAGCAGGCGACGGGCCGACATGTGCTCCGCTCCGTTGCCCAAGGTTTCGCAAGCGACAAGCGTATCGTCCTTGAAGTGGTAAATGGCCAAGCCATCCGTCCCTTCACCCGCCTGAACGCGTGACGTGCTCGGGGGGATCAATCCTGCGAGTTGGTACTTCACCTCGTATTGATCCGACCAAAACCACGGGACAGCATGATAAGCCGGAGCGTCGTTCGTTGTGGCGAGTTGGTCGGCGATTAAGTTGGCTTGATCGATGGCGTTTTGCACGCTTTCCAAACGGATGGGGTCAGACCAGAAGGGAGTAGGGCTCTTGGCGCAATCGCCAGCGGCGTAAATGGCGGGGTCGGATGTGCGCATATGGCCGTCCACAACGATGCCGCCGTCGCACGTCAAGCCAGCGCTTTCCGCCAATTCCTGTACCGGCATACCGCCAATCCCCAACAGCACGACGTCGGCTTCAAGGTTCGCGAAATCCACGCCTTCGTTCAACCGCAGATCAACCCCAGCCGCCGCGTGCCGCGCCTCCAAAGCCGCAGAAACGGCGGGGGAAGCAACACGGGCGAGGATGCGGTCTTGCATTTCGTAAACCGTAACATCCTTGCCCGCCTGCGCGGCGGTTGCGGCAACTTCCAACCCAATGAAGCCAGCGCCCACAATGGCAACGCGTTGCGCGCTGGACAGCGCTTGCCCCAAGGCGTCGGCATCGTCGCGGGTTTTCAGGATGTAGGTCTTTCCGGCCAGCGGTTCTGGAACGGGGATCTGGCGCGGCGTGCCGCCCGTTGCGATGACCAGTGAGTCGTAAGAAAGGGTGCCTTTGGCGGTCGTGATGGTCTTTTCCGACGGGGTAATCGCCTCGACACGCTCATTCAAGCGCAGGTCGATATTCTTGTCCGCATAGAAATTCTCAGGCCGAAACGGCAGGCGGTCGCCATCCAACTCACCCTTGAGATAGGCTTTGGACAGGGGCGGTTGTTGGTAGGGGATATGAGCCTCGTCACCAATTAACGTGATGGGCGCTGTGTAGCCTTTGACCCTCAGTTGGGCGGCTGTTTGGTAGCCTGCTTGCCCCGCTCCAATGATAATCGTTCCGTGCTCAGCCACCTTGCGCTCCCTGACCTAAACTCATGCCTTTGCTGTTTTATACAGATCCCGCGCAGCTTCTGGCGAAAAACCGCCATAGACGGGGGATTCAGCGCAAAAAAAGGGGCCGTCTTGGTTGAAGACAGCCCCCTTTTGATCCGCAGCATATTGCGCGGTTTTAGGCGAGATCGAAACGATCGTTTTCCATCACCTTGACCCAAGCCGCAGCAAAGTCGCTGACGAACTTAGCGCTGGAATCCGAGCTGGCGTAAATCTCAGAAATCGCGCGCAGTTGCGAGTTGGAGCCGAACAGCAGATCAACCGCCGTTGCTGTCCACTTGGACCCGCCGCTCGCCCGATCCGTGCCCTCATACATGCCCGCGTCACCCGCCGGTGCCCACGTGGTATCGAGATCCAGAACGTTGACGAAGAAGTCGTTGCTCAGCGTGTCCGCCTTGTCGGTGAAAACACCAGCCTTGGAGCCGTGAGCATTGGCGCCCAGCACACGAAGGCCGCCAACCAGCACCGTCATTTCTGGCGCTGACAGGTTCAGCATGTGTGCTTTATCCACCAAGTGCTCTGCTGCGGAGCGACGGTGACCGGGTTGGATGTAGTTCCGGAAGCCGTCGGCGCGGGGCTCAAGCACGTCAAAGGACGCAGCATCAGTCTGCGCTTCGCTCGCGTCTGTCCGACCCGGCGTGAAGCCAACCGTGATGTCGTGGCCGGCCTTCTTTGCTGCCATCTCAACACCAACGCCGCCGGCGAGCACGATCACGTCAGCCAACGACACCTTTGTGCCGCCCGTAGCGCTGGCGTTGAAGTCGTTTTGCACGCCTTCCAACGCGCTGAGAACAGTCGCCAGAGCGTCGCCGCCGTTCACGTCCCAATCTTTCTGGGGCGCAAGCCGGACCCGAGCGCCGTTTGCACCGCCGCGCAGGTCGGTGCCACGGTATGTCGACGCTGAAGCCCAAGCGGTCGAAACCAATTGGGAAACGCTCAGACCTGTTGCTGCGATCTTGCCTTTTAACGCGGCAACATCAGCATCGCTCACCAGCGGGTGATCAACGGCTGGAACGGGGTCTTGCCAGATCAGTTCTTCGGCGGGAACCCAAGGACCGAGGCTGCGAACCTTTGGCCCCATGTCCCGGTGCGTGAGCTTGTACCAAGCCCGCGCAAAAGCGTCTGCGAACTGGTCCGGATTGTCGGCAAACCGGCGAGAGATTTTCTCGTAAGCCGGGTCAACACGCATGGCCAAGTCCGTCGTGAACATCACGGGCGCGTGGGTCTTGGATGGGTTGTGTGCATCCGGAACGCGGCTTGCCGCGGACTCATCGGTTGGAATCCACTGGGTCGCGCCCGCAGGGCTTTTTGTCTGCTTCCACTCGTAACCAAACAGGTTTTCGAAGTAGTTATTGTCCCACGTCGCCGGGTTTTCGGTCCAAGCACCTTCGAGGCCGGAGCTGATGGTGTGCTCACCATGACCCGGGCCAAAGGAGTTCTTCCAACCGGTGCTCATCTGCTCAACGGGCGCGCCTTCTGGCTCTGGCCCAACGTATTCGTCTGGGTTTGCAGCACCGTGCGCCTTACCGAAGGTGTGGCCACCCGCGATCAGCGCGACTGTTTCTTCGTCGTTCATCGCCATCCGGCCAAACGTCTCGCGAATGTCATTCGCGGCCAGCTGCGGATCAGGGTTCCCGTTCGGGCCTTCTGGGTTCACGTAAATCAGACCCATCTGAACGGCACCAAGCGGCTCTTCGAGCACGCGACCGGTGGTGTAGCGCTTGTCGTCCAGCCACTCGGTTTCTGGACCCCAGTAAATGTCTTCTTCGGGCTCAAATACGTCTGCGCGACCGCCGCCAAAGCCAAAAGTCGGCAGACCCATGGATTCAATGGCGCAATTGCCGGTCAGGATCATCAGGTCGGCCCAAGAAATCTTGTTCCCGTACTTCTGCTTGATCGGCCAAAGCAGCATGCGCGCTTTGTCGAGGTTTACGTTGTCGGGCCAGCTGTTCAGCGGCGCAAAGCGCATGGTGCCTGAACCGGCTCCGCCGCGACCATCGTGAATACGGTAGGTGCCGGCGCTGTGCCATGCCATGCGGATAAAGAACGGGCCATAGTGACCGTAGTCAGCCGGCCACCATTCTTTTGAGTCGGTCATCAAAGCCATGATGTCAGCCTTGAGCGCGTCGTGGTCGAGACTCTGGAATGCTTCAGCATAGTCAAAGTCTGCGTCCATCGGGCTGCCCGCTGGATCATTCTGATGAAGAATTTTTAGGTTCAGCTGGTTTGGCCACCAGTGCTGGTTCGCGGTTGAACCAGTAGCGCCATGCTTGTGAGCGCCGCCCAGTACCGGGCATTTGCTTTCACTCGACATCATCGTCTCCGATAGAGTTTGCGGTAATTCAGGAGCTTGTTTGCTATTCAAACAGCACCGTGCATTCTTAAGCATAGAGCTTAATTCGGTAATCTGCGAGTCCAGATAAGCCGCATCGGGCGACTTGTCACGCCCTTGTGCAACGTATCGCGATTGATGAGCGATCCATAAATTTTTTGCAGGGTCTGCAAACCACCTCAGGCCTGTGGGCGGCAGAGCTGGAACCGACGGCTGGAGGACTCAAAATCGCGGACTTGTGTCCCTCGATACCGCGCGGCAAAGCGAATCACTTTAGGCCAAAAAGCAGGAAATTTGCGCAGTAATTGGGAACAAGCGTCTCAATACCTATCAGAGTTGCTCAGAAACGCGCCAAAATGTCCTGTTGTGACTAATCTTTAACATTCCGCGAAAGGGGGTGGTTAGTTTTGTTGCAAAAGGCAGGGGCTAATGCGACAACGAGACCCAGATGAGACAAATGCGCTTATCTACGGGAGGATCTGCGCCCGTCTTGTCCTGAGAGAGCAAGGCGTGAGGCACAGACCAAAACGCGAGAGACTAGTAGGAGCTCGGAAATATGAACAAGCTTATCCTTTGCGCTGCCGCTGGCGCAGCTGCCCTGACAGCAAACGCTGCTTTGGCTGAAGACGTAAACGTTGCTTTCTTCCTTGAGTGGGCAACCCCAAACCAGATCGCTAAGGTTGAAAAGACCTACGACGACGCAATGGGCGTGGACGTAAACTGGACGGACTTCGCAACAGGCGTTGGCATGTCCGAAGCAATGCTCGCTGGCGACATCGACATTTCTTACTCACAGGGTCTTGCACCGTTCGTAACCGCTGTTCAGCAGGGCGCTCCGCTGAAGATGGTTGCAATCGCGGTTGCATACGAAGCAAACGATTGTTTCGTGAATGACTCTCTGGGCATCAACTCTGACAACGCGTCTGAGTTGGAAGGCACCACCGTTGCTGTTCCGTTGAACACCATGGCTGACTACTCCTTCCGCCTGCAAATGGCTGCACTCGGCGTTGACCTTGATGCGCTGACCATCGTTGACCAGGCGCCAGCTGATGGTGCTGTTTCCTTGGCTGATGGTTCCGTATCCATGGCTTGTATCTTCGGTGGCGCGTCTGCAAAGGCTGCTGGCGAAGTTGGTACGCCAATGATGTCCTCTCAGCAGAAGCTCGACGCTGGCATTTCGTCCTTTGACGTTGTGTCTGTAACTGAGTCTTTCGCAACCGAGCACCCAGAGCTGCTGAAGGCCTTCCTCGAAGTGACCGAAGAATCCAACGCTGCTTGGGCAACCGATATGTCCGGTATCGACATCATCGCTGCTGACGCTGGTATGGACGTCGACACCACCACCGCACAGATGGCTGGTTTCGTATTCCCAACCGTTGCTGAACAGCTGAGCACGTACTTCAACGAAGGTGGCATCGCGACACAAGCTGCTGCTTCCCTCGGCCTCGTATTCTCTGATGAGTCCGACGCTGCGAAGCTGGCTGCTACCATCGACGGTTCCTTCCTCGAGTAGGACAGTCTTGGGTTAACACCCGGATGGGCGGGTCGGCGCAAACCGACCCGCCTTTTTTTTCGCGTGCGCCGGGAAAAGGCGCGCAAACGTCAACATCTATAATTTTCGGTGTCTTATGAGTGACCTTGTCGCCGATCAGCTGAACATGACTTTTGAGACCCCTAGCGGCACGAAAGTTCATGCGCTGAAAGACGTGAGCTTTACCCTGAAACAGGGTGAGCTGTTGTCCGTTCTGGGCCCATCGGGCTGCGGAAAGACGACGCTGCTTAATATCATCGCGGGCTTCCTGAACCCCACCGGCGGATCCATTTCGCTTGACGGATCAGAGATTCGTGGCCCGGGCGTAGAGCGCGGTATGGTGTTCCAACAGGGAGCACTGTTTGAGTGGCTCACGGTTGCCAAAAACGTGGACTTTGGCCTGCGGATGAAAAACGTTCCCAAGAAGGAACGCGCAGAGCAAGTTGAGCGCTGGCTTGAAATCGTTGGTCTGCAAGGCTTTGGCGATACGCCGACTTATCAACTTTCTGGGGGCATGCAGCAGCGTGTGGCTTTGGCCCGCTGTTTGATCAATGACCCCGATTTGATCCTGATGGACGAACCGCTGGGCGCACTGGATGCGTTGACGCGGGAAAAGATGCAGTCGCTGGTTCTCGATATTTGGAAAGAGACAGGCAAGACCATCATGATCATTACCCACTCGGTCGAAGAAGCGCTGTTGCTGGGCGAACGTCTGTTCGTTATGGCGCCCCGCCCGGGACGGTTGTTCAAAGAATATAACTTGCCGTTCGCAGAAATGGGCATCGGTGCCGACCTGCGTGAAATCAAGCAGAAGGCGGAGTTCGGTGAAGTCCGCGAAGAAATCCTGACCATGATCTGGAACATGGAAGAGGAAATCATGGGGAAGGGGGCTTAAGTCATGTTTGAGTTTCTTTCAGAAAATCGAGCGGCGATCTCTGCGGTTGTTATCATCGTGCTGTTGGTTGCCTTTGTCAGCTCCATCATGTTTGGCCTGCGCGATTCTGCGCGTCGTCGCAGTGATGAAGTGTTTGGCGATCCGCTGCGCACGACAAACGGCTGGTACTGGGCTGTGGCGGGTGTGTCGTCGCTCTTGTTGGTTTGGTATTATTTCAGCTGGGGCGCGGCCCGTGCCTACTTCCCCGATTCAGCCAATGAGATTTGTCAGGTCGCGCGCGTCGACGAAGCGCTTTCGCCCATCAACGCGTCGCTCCCCGCTGGCGCGCGGTTCTACAAATCAACCACGCTGCTCAACCGCAACGGGACGCAGTTGGATAGCTTCGAAGCCTCGCTGAGCGAGCAGGGCTTTTCCGTCGCCGAGCAGCAGGAGCTGCGGGACATCATCAACGACATTCGCGTGTTGATGACGATCTCTGCGTCGCCTGAGCTGCAGTCGCCGGAGAGCATCGCGGCCTTTGCCCGTGTGGAAGGCGATTTGTTCGATCTCGCTGATAAACTGAGCGATCCAGCATTCCCGTCTCAAGCGCAAATTGATGCGGCGCTGGCTGAGGCTGCTGGCCAAGCAAAATGGGGTTTGGAAAACGTTGAAATTCCCCTTGCTCCAGAAACGGCGAGAGGGGTTCGTTTCAAGCTCATCGCGGACGAGATTGCTGGTGTTGCGTCGCAGTTCTCCAAAATTCGCAACCTGAGCCCGGCGCTTGAGAACCAGACACTGGCGATCAAGGCGCAACTCGCCGATTTCAAAGCCCGTTCAGAAGCCGTTGCCGGCTTGTCGGAAGATGTGGTGGATTCTCGTAAGAAGACCATCAAGAACATCGATCGGCTGTATAAGCGTTTTGACGACGGCACGATCTTCCCGCCCGATGCCTTTGATGGAGTTGAGCAGGCCGTTGGCGCGATCAACCAGCAAAAGCGAACCCAACAGGGTGGACTGCGCGTGGTTCGAGCGACCATGTTTGGTGGTGGTTATATCGTCAAGGCGAAGACGCAGTGCTCTGAGCAGGGTTCAGGGCGTTGGCTGCCAAAGCCGACTGACGTTTTGGCGACTTTTGGCCGGATAGCAAACCCAAATATCGGCTTTAAAGACGTGCCACTGATCTGGGCGCGCTGGGTGCCATTGTCGGATATTGTGGATTTCCTGATCCCCGACTTTGTCGCGGACATGCTCCCCGGCTCTTACCCCAAGCACAGCAACGACGGATCGGTGAAGCCGAACTTCAAAATGTTGATGCTGAACATTGCGCAAGGCAACTTCAGCTCGCCGTCGATCCCGATGCTGACCGGTCATATGTGGGATTCCATTTTCCGCGTGCTGATGGGGCTGTTCTTTGGGATCATCCTAGGTGTGCCTTTGGGCATCGGCATGGGGGTTTCGCGGTTCTTCAAGAACTACTTCGACCCCTTGATCGAGCTTTATCGCCCGGTACCGCCTTTGGCTTGGGCGCCGCTGATCCTGACCATCTTTGGTATTCAGGATGACGGTAAAATCTTCCTGCTGTTCATCGTTGCTTTTGCCATCATGGTGATTTCGGCCCGAACTGGAGCCACGGGGACGCAGCTTTCAAAGATCCGAGCATCACACTCCTTGGGCGCGACAACGGGGCAAATCATGCGTCGCGTGATTCTGCCCAATGCCATGCCAGAGATTCTGACCGGTATTCGCATCGCCATTGGTGTCTGTTGGGGCACGTTGGTCGCCGCGGAAATGCTGGCGGGCACCACGGGTATTGGTTTTGTCGAAAACGTTGCGCGGAAGACGTCGGACTATGAGGTCATCTGGGTAACAATTCTGATCCTGGGTCTGCTGGGTCTGATGTTCGACTTGATCATGCGCTTTATCATCGCCCGGACGATTCCGTGGCGTGGCAAGGGCTAAGCTCGAAATGCGTTAGCGTAGCGTGACGATTTGAAAGTCACGCTCGCTGCTCAATCCCGCCCGGCGGAGACGTTCGGCGGCAAGAGATGCGAGGTGGGGAGCCAGTCCCTCTGCCTCGCATATTTTTTTGGCGGAACGACCCGTCGGCGTATCGGCAAAAGGCGCTGTATCCTGAACCAGCGTAAACGTCCTGCCGTCACCAATTTTCGCAACAGCATGTCCCGCGCTGGCGGTGCCGGCGAAGAAATCCAAGATCGCATCTCCGGGTTTGGTGGCGGCTTCAATCAGATATTTCAGCAGACCAATGGGCTTGGGGTAGTCGAACACAGCTTGCCCACCAAACAAGGCCGTGACCTCTGCCAAGCCATCTTCGTTCGTGGGAATGTCGGAGTTGGTCCTGAAACTCAGCAGGTTGCTGATTTTCTTTTCCGACGGGATCGCTTTGACCAGATTGGGCCGGAAGGGCAAGCGGCTGATGTTGATGGTTTGGCCGCTGGCAACAAACGTATCCAGCGTCGCCTGACTGTACCGCCATTCCCCTTGCATCCGAAACGCGCCCCGGTTCCGCCCCGCTTTGATCTCCACCGCATCAAGCAGTTTGCACGGAACGCCGCTGGTGCTCATGTCCTGCTTGGTCACGCGCTGGTCAGGCAAATCAAACGCAACCGCATCGGCCGGGAAAGTCAGCACGCCCGTCGGGTTTCCCCGGTTATTAAAGGGATAGCGCTTGCCCGCTTTACCCGTTCCCATCGTCAGAGGCGGGGCGAGTTTGCGGTTTTTGGCGAAGACGGCGATATAGTCCGTTACGCCACCCATCTGTGCCTGCAAAAACGACGGCTTGCGCTTTTTCTCCCAAATGAGAATCCCGCAATCATTCGCTGCGCCAAAAACCTCGCGGGCCAGCATACGGAGCAGTGGCAGGCCGCTGTCATCCATGAAAATCATCATCAGGCCATCGTCGGTCATAACATCGCGCGCGACCATCAGTCTGGGCAGCATAAACGACAGCCAAGCTGCCTCGGACCGGTCATCGTCGTACACGAAGCCGCCACCGGTGTTGTAGGGCGGATCAATCAGCGTCAGTTTGAACGTCTGCTTGCCGACACGACGGAGTTCTTTCAGGGCATCGAGGTTGTCCCCCTGAATCAGGGTATTGCCGGAAAGGGTTTCGAAGTCGCGGGCCGTTGTGCGTGACAGCGTGTTCGCTTGCTTCACAGCAGCAGATTTTGTCGGCCAATCGATTTGCACACCACGAGACCCCAAGCGCGTCTCCCCCTTTTGGCCGCTAGTATCGGACCGCGCAGCATCTGTCGTAAAGGCAAAAATGGGGCAGGGCGTAGATGCACGTACTGCGCTGCCGGGCATGGAGCGGGCAGCGATCGACGCGCGTGCACTAGGCCAAAAAGAGAAATGGTAGCGAGGGAGGGATTTGAACCCCCGACACGAGGATTATGATTCCCCTGCTCTAACCAACTGAGCTACCCCGCCACGGTGCAGCGTATCTACGGGGCGTAGGGCTCAGGGTCAAGTCTCAAGGTGCGAATGCGCCTTGCCCTTCGAACAAGCCTCAGTCGCGGTTGTTGCAAGGCAGGAATTTTTGGCTCCTTTGGCTGAAACCTTTAGCCCACGCGCCGCTCTGCGCCCGCAATCCATCCACCGCCGAGCAACCGCTCGCCGTCATAGAAGACTGCCGCTTGACCCGGAGCAACGCCGGCGTGAGGTTCCATCAAAGTCACCTCTGCCCGATCGTCATCCATCAGCGTCAGCGCAGCGTCCAAAGGCTCCATCGCTGAACGAAGTTTCACGCGGATTCGCTGCGGTTCGCCGCTGTCCATCGCGCCACCGAGCCAATTGACTTCACGCACGTGGACAATGTTGCGATCCAGAGCCTCACGCGGGCCAACAATCACTTGCCGGGCTTCGGGGTCGAGTTTCACCACGTAAATCGGTTCGTTCAGCCCGCCGATTCCCAAACCTTTTCGCTGGCCGATGGTATAGCCGATGATGCCGCTGTGCTTGCCGAGCACGCGACCATCCATATGCACGATCTCACCGGGTTGATCAGCCTCGGGCCGCACCTTGCGCACGACGCGGGCGTAATCGCCATCGGGGACAAAGCAAATGTCCTGGCTGTCTGGCTTATCCGCAATCGCCAATCCCAGTTCCAACGCCAGTTCGCGCGTTTTCGACTTTGGCCAAGCACCAAGCGGGAATCGCAGGAAGTCGAGCTGCTGCGCCGTGGTGGCAAACAGGAAATAGGACTGATCTTTGCCGCCATCAAAGGCGCGGTAGAGGGCAGGGGTGCCGTCGTCTGCGACGCGTCGCTCTATATAGTGGCCTGTGGCGAGGACATCGCCTTCGAGATCCTTCGCTGTTTCGAGCAAATCCCGAAACTTGACGGTCTGATTGCACCGCACGCAGGGAATCGGCGTTTCCCCCATCAGGTAGGAATCGGCAAAGTCGTCGATCACGCTGTCACGGAAACGGCTTTCGTAGTCGAGGACGTAATGGGGGAAGTCCATCATCTCCGCCACGCGCCGCGCGTCGTAAATGTCCTGGCCAGCGCAGCACGCGCCGCGTTTTTCTATTGCAGCGCCGTGGTCGTAGAGCTGGAGCGTAATGCCGACAACGTCATAGCCTTCGGCTTTGAGCATTGCGGCGGTGACGGACGAATCGACGCCGCCAGACATGGCGACCACGACACGCGTGTCGCCGGGGGCTTTGTTAAGGCCGAGTGAATTCATGGGTTCAAGGTCCAAGGTTCATTCGAATGATGGGTTCAAGATAGGACTGCTTATCCGGTCGCGCTAGTCCCTGTGAGCTGACCGCAGCAATGCCCGCGTCCAGCTCAACGAAAGACACCTTCAACGGCTCCTGATTTGGGGCGACGGACGGGGTGGCCTTTGAGCCGGTTGAGGATAAGGTGGCTGACGATCCAATAGAGCCCTGCTGCTGGTATGCACAGCAGTTGACCAAGCTGTCCAAACACGGTGGCCACAAAAACCATTCGGATCATCGTCAGCACATCGGGCGACGACGATGATCCATCCATCACGGTGGCGAAAACCGCCCAGCAAATGAGCCACACGCTGGGCGTTACCGCGACCAACAGGATCGCGAGCCAGACCCTGCGCCCGCCAAGCTCCCATATGGGTGCCAAGATGGTCGCCGGAATAACGATGAGGATGGAGAAGTAGAACGTGTTGGCCAGCATTTGCCCGCTGGCGAAAATGAAAAATGTGACGACCATCGCGACGAACAGGACGGCGACCCATCCAGACACGGATGCAATTAGGCGCTTCAGGCGCTGGCTCATGATTCCCATGCCTCGCAGTAAGGGTCCGGAGACTATATATAAGGGCGGGCGTCGGCGTCTCGGGAAAACCAACAAACCCATTCCAAGCCGATAATGTTGCGAAATGCAAAGGGTCATGACCGCCATGCGCGGGATTGCATACCAAAACGGGCTTCGGCTGTTGACCCACGGGGGTCTGCTCTATACACCCCGCTCATCGCTTGCGCGCCACCGACTTTTAGGTGGTGTGCGTTTGTCGGCTTGAAGCCAGCAGCGCCTAAGGACGAGAGCAGGGTTCTTCCCTTCACAAGTCTGGATAAGCGAAGACTTTATGCCTCACCGGCGCTCCCTCTTTAGGTCGAAGCGCAACGGTCGGGGCCGAAAGTCTTTGTGTCGCTGTCAGTTTCGGTCCGAGCAAATCCGGCGGTGCTGAATTCTGAGTTCATGCTCGGAAAACTTAGGCAGACGAATAGGAAGGCTTTCATGCCCACAGTAAACCAGTTGATCCGCAAAGGGCGCCAAAACAAGCCCGTGCGAAACAAGGTACCCGCTCTTGAGGCTTGTCCTCAGCGCCGTGGCGTTTGCACACGTGTGTACACCACCACTCCTAAGAAGCCGAACTCGGCTTTGCGGAAAGTGGCTCGTGTGCGCCTGACGAACGGCTTCGAAGTGACTTCCTACATTCCTGGCGAAGGCCACAACCTGCAGGAACACTCCGTCGTGATGATCCGCGGCGGTCGTGTAAAAGACCTGCCGGGTGTTCGCTACCACACCATTCGCGGCGTACTGGATACCCAGGGCGTCAAGGATCGTCGCCAGCGCCGTTCGAAGTACGGTGCGAAGCGTCCGAAGTAAGTTTGATCGTTTAACTCATTAGGTCGGGTGGGCCGAAGCGCGGAAGATACCGCAGCATCAACCACCGCCTAAACTGTTTAGTAGAAGGAACATCGCTATGTCCCGTCGTCACCGCGCCGAGAAACGTGAAGTTCTCCCCGATCCAAAGTTCGGGGATCAGATTGTTACGAAGTTCATGAACGTCCTCATGGTCGATGGCAAAAAGTCTGCCGCCGAGAAGATCGTTTATGGTGCGTTTGACCGCATCTCTGGCCGTACCGGTCAGGAAGGCGTTCAGGTGTTCCACGAAGCCCTCGAAAACGTTCGCCCACAGGTTGAGGTTCGTTCTCGCCGGGTTGGTGGCGCAACGTACCAGGTGCCTGTTGAAGTGCGCACCGAGCGCGCTCAGGCGTTGGCTATTCGTTGGCTCATCGGTGCATCACGCAACCGCTCTGAAAACACGATGACCGATCGCCTCGCGAACGAGCTGCTCGACGCAGCAAGCTCACGCGGCGCCGCCATCAAGAAACGCGAAGACACGCACCGTATGGCGGAAGCCAACAAAGCGTTCTCGCACTACCGCTGGTAATCTTTTTAATGGCTGGGTGAACCCCACTCGCCACAGTCAAACGATAAGGAATAGCCACATGGCACGCAGTACTCCTTTGGATCTTTACCGCAATGTAGGCATCATGGCCCACATTGATGCTGGTAAGACCACAACGACAGAGCGCGTTCTTTACTACACCGGTAAGTCGCACAAAATCGGCGAAGTGCACGATGGTGCAGCGACGATGGACTGGATGGAGCAGGAGCAAGAGCGCGGAATTACGATTACGTCCGCTGCAACGACGGCTTTCTGGGGCGATCACCGCGTCAACATCATTGATACGCCGGGTCACGTGGACTTCACCATTGAAGTTGAGCGCTCGCTCAAGGTTCTTGATGGTGCGGTCGCAGTCTTTGAAGGCGTTGCTGGTGTCCAGCCGCAGTCCGAGACCGTGTGGCGTCAGGCTGACCGTTATGGTGTGCCGCGTATCTGTTTCATGAATAAGCTCGACCGTCTGGGTGCTGACTTCTTGAAGTCTGCACAGACCATCGAAGACCGCCTGGGCGCGACCGCTCTGATCTGCCAGCTGCAGATTGGCTGGGAGCATGAGCTCAAGGGCATGGTTGATCTGGTCAAGATGAAGGGCATCGTCTGGACTGACGAAGCCATGGGTGCTGATTACGAAGTGGTCGACATTCCTGAAGACCTCGTTGACCAGGCAAACGAGTATCGCGAAAAGATGCTCGAAACCATCGTCGACCAAGACGAAGACGTGATGGAAAAGTACCTCGAAGGCGAAGAGCCGGATGAGGCGACCATCAAGGCGCTGATCCGTAAGGGCACAATCGCGCGCGACTTCTTCCCCGTGTTCGGTGGTTCTGCCTTTAAGAACAAGGGTGTTCAGACACTTCTGGACGCAATCGTTGATTACCTGCCGTCCCCTGCTGAAGTTCCAGCGGTTAAGGGTCAGGGCGTACGCGATGCTGACGAAGTGATCTCTCGCGCTCCAAACGATGACGAGCCGTTCTCCGCTCTGGCATTCAAGCTGATGGCGACACAGCACGGTACTTTCACATTTGCTCGCGTGTACTCCGGTCGCGTGAACAAAGGTGACACCGTGATGAACTCGAACAAGGAGCGGAAAGAGCGCCTTGGTCGGATCGTGGAAATGCACGCTCGTGACTCCAAGGACGTTGATTCTTGCGGTACTGGCGACATCATTGCATTCGTTGGCCTGAAGGACGTTGTGACGGGTGAGACCCTGTGTGATCAGTTCAAGCCAGTGGTTCTGGACCCGATGCAGTTCCCTGAGCCTGTGATCGAATTGGCGATTGAGCCAAAGACCAAGGGCGACCAGGAAAAGCTGGGCATCGCGCTGGGTAAGTTGGCAGCAGAAGATCCTTCCTTCCGCGTGAACACGGATGAGGAAAGCGGTCAGACCATCATCGCGGGTATGGGCGAGCTTCACCTCGACATTCTCGTTGATCGTATGCGTCGCGAATTCAAGGTTGAAGCAAACGTTGGCGCGCCACAGGTTGCGTACCGCGAGAGCATCACCCGCCGCATCGAGCACACGTACACGCACAAGAAGCAGTCCGGTGGTTCCGGTCAGTTCGCACAGATCTCTGTTGTGATTGAGCCGAACGACGCTGGCGAAGGTTTTGGCTTTGAGTCCAAGATCGTCGGTGGTTCCGTACCAAAGGAATACATTCCGGGTGTGGAGAAGGGCTTTAGAGACCAGTCTGGCGCCGGTACGCTTGCTGGTTTCCCACTGATCGATTGGCGCGTTCAGTTGGTCGACGGTAAGACTCACGATGTTGACTCCTCCGTCGGTGCTTTCGAAATCGCAGCTCGTGCTTGTTTCCGCGAAGCCATTCCTTTGGCTGGCGTGCAACTGCTTGAGCCAATGATGAAGGTCGAGGTTGTCACCCCTGAAGATTACATGGGCGACATCATCGGTGACCTGAACTCACGTCGTGGCATGGTTTTGGGCTCCGAAGCTCAGACCGGCGGCGTAACACAGATTAACGCGTTGGTGCCGCTGGCGAACATGTTCGGCTACATCAATACGCTGCGTTCCATGTCTTCGGGACGTGCACAATTCACCATGCAATTCGAACGCTATGAGCCGGTGCCAAAGGCCGTAGCCGAGGAAGTTGTGGCGAAGCTGGCCTGATTTCGGGCTAACCAAATTGAAGGGAAGAGGGGCTCCGGCGCCTCGGCCTGGACTTAGGACAGAAACCACGGGAACAAAGGGATAAGGACCCATGGCTAAGGAAAAGTTTGAACGTAATAAACCACACGTGAACGTTGGCACCATCGGCCACGTTGACCACGGTAAAACAACGCTTACTGCAGCAATCACCAAGGTGATGTCTGAAGTATACGGTTCTGCAGCAGTGGCTTTCGACGAGATCGATAAGGCACCTGAGGAAAAAGCGCGCGGTATCACGATTTCTACCGCTCACGTTGAGTACGAGACCAACAATCGTCACTACGCACACGTCGATTGCCCAGGTCACGCCGATTACGTGAAGAACATGATTACCGGTGCTGCTCAAATGGATGGCGGCATCTTGGTGGTTAACGCAGCTGACGGCCCAATGCCTCAGACACGTGAGCACATCCTGCTCGCGCGTCAGGTTGGTGTGCCGGCTCTGGTTGTATTCCTGAACAAAGTTGATCAGGTCGACGACGAAGAGCTGCTGGAACTCGTTGAGATGGAAATCCGCGAGCTGCTGTCTGAGTACGAATTCCCAGGCGACGATATTCCGATCGTTAAGGGTTCTGCTCTTGCTGCTCTGGAAGGCCGTGATGACGCAATCGGTTCTGAACAGATCATTGAGCTGATGAAGGCTGTAGACGAGTACGTTCCTGAGCCAGTACGCGCTCTGGACATGCCGTTCTTGATGCCAGTGGAAGACGTGTTCTCCATCTCCGGTCGCGGTACTGTTGTAACCGGTCGTGTTGAGCGTGGCGTTGTTAAGGTTGGCGAAGAAATCGAAATCGTCGGCATCCGTGACACACAGAAGACCACCTGTACGGGTGTGGAAATGTTCCGCAAGCTGCTCGATCAGGGCGAAGCTGGCGACAACATTGGCGCACTGCTCCGTGGTGTTGGTCGTGAAGACGTACAGCGTGGCCAGGTTTTGGCTGCTCCTGGCTCCATCACACCGCACACGAAGTTCAAGGGTGAGGCTTACATCCTGACCAAGGATGAGGGTGGCCGTCACACGCCGTTCTTCACGAACTACCGTCCACAGTTCTACTTCCGTACGACCGACGTTACTGGCGTTGTGACTTTGGATGATGGCGTGGAAATGGTTATGCCTGGTGACAACATCACCATGAACGTTGAGTTGATCGCACCGATCGCCATGGACGAAGGTCTCCGTTTCGCTATCCGCGAAGGTGGCCGTACCGTTGGCGCAGGTGTTGTTGCGACCATCGTAGAATAAGAACGTTTGTTCTTTCAGGCGGGGCGGCTTTAGCAGCCGTCCCAACTGCCTGATCTAGGGGGCCTTTCATGGGCTTCAGTCGGAGACAAACCGGCGCTGAGTTTATTGGAATATGCTGCGGCATCGCAGCGAATTGTGAGCATCGCCCCTGGTTGGGCGGGCGAAGAGGACACTGATGGATAGTCAGAACATCCGGATCCGGCTTAAGGCCTTCGATCACCGCATTCTGGATAACTCCACGCGGGAGATCGTGAACACTGCCAAGCGCACGGGCGCACAGGTTTGCGGCCCTATTCCGCTGCCGACACGGATTGAGCGGTTCACCGTCCTGCGTGGTCCACACGTGAACAAGAAGAGCCGCGAGCAGTTTGAAATTCGCACGCACAAGCGCGTGCTGGATATCGTTGACCCAACACCACAAACCGTGGACGCGCTGATGAAGCTCGACCTCGCAAGCGGTGTCGACGTTGAGATTAAGCTGCAAGCCTAAGGGCGCGGCTGTTTAGTTAAGAACGCACGGAGAAAGAACCATGCGCACGGGTTTGATCGCACAGAAAATGGGTATGATGCGCCTCTTCACAGAAGATGGCACGCACCAGCCGGTTACAGTGTTGAAAATGGACGGCTGCCACGTCGTCGCTCAGAAGACTACGGATCGTGACGGCTACAGCGCTGTTCAGCTCGGCTTCGATGAAGCTAAGCCCAAGAACACGTCTAAGCCGATGCGCAGCCACTTTGCTAAGGCGCGTGTGTCGCCAAAGAAGAAGCTGCTTGAGTTCCGGGTGCCGGAAGACAACTTGGTTGAGGTTGGCGCTGAGCTGGCTGCCGATCACTTCGTTCCCGGTCAGAAACTTGACGTATGCGGTACGTCCATCGGTAAGGGTTTTGCGGGCGCGATGAAGCGCTGGAACTTCGGTGGTTTGCGTGCCTCTCACGGTGTATCCGTTTCCCACCGTTCGCACGGTTCAACGGGCCAGTGTCAGGATCCCGGTCGCGTCTTCAAGGGTAAGAAGATGGCGGGTCACATGGGTGCACGTCGTGTAACGACTTTGAACCTGGACTTGGTTGACGTGGATGTTGAGCGCGGTTTGCTCTTCGTTCGTGGGGCGGTTCCTGGCTCTGAGGGTGGTTACGTCACCGTACGTGATGCAGTGAAGAAGGCCGCTCCTGAAGGGGCGCCGGTTCCTGCGGGTATTCGTGATCGCTCCGCACCAGCTGCGGAAGCGCCAGCAGAGGAAGCTTCGGCTTCTGATGAAGGCGGCGAAGACTAATAAGAAGAAGAGGCGCCGTTCGGCGTCTTCTGTAACGGCTTCAATGACTCCGGTTCTGAAGCCTTAAATCAAGGAGAGGCAGTTCCATGAAAGTGGATATGCTGACATTGCAGGGTGATAAAGCGGGCGAAGCGACCCTGCACGACGACATCTTTATGCTGCCGGTACGTGCGGACTTGTTGCACCGCGCCGTACGCTGGCAACAAGCTAAGCGTCGCGCTGGTACGCACAAAGTTTTGTCCCGTTCCGAAATCGCACGGACAGGTAAGAAGTTCGTTCGTCAGAAGGGTTCTGGTGGCGCTCGTCACGGCTCCCGGCGCGCGAACGTGTTCCGTGGTGGTGGTGTCGTACACGGCCCAACGCCTCGTGATCACAGCTTTGACCTTCCTAAGAAGGTGCGTGCTCTGGCTCTTAAGACCGCGTTTTCTGCAAAGAAAGCGTCTGGTGAGTTGACGGTTATCGATAGCGCCAAAATGGATGCTCCGAAGACCAAGGCTCTCATGGATGCTCTGGCGAAGTACGCTGGCTCTTCGGTTTTGGTTATGGATGTAAGCATCGATGGCAACTTGCAGCTCGCCGCGAATAATATCGCTGGCGTAAACTGTCTGCCAACCGCTGGTGCAAACGTTTATGACCTTCTCGCTCACGAGCAGGTTCTGATCACCAAAGACGCAGCTGAAGCACTCGAAGTACGCTTCGGCCTGCGTGAAGCAAGCGGGGAGTAAGGGCCATGTCACGCGGCTACATGCTGTCCAAGCGCAACAAGCCGAAGCCAAATCTGGTTTTGTCCGGCGAGCGCGCTTTTGAAATTCTACGTCGTCCGATCATTACGGAAAAAGCGTCTTTGGCGTCCGTAAACGGCCAGTACGTGTTTCAGGTTGCGATGGACGCAACCAAGGCTGAAATCAAGGCAGCGGTTGAGCAGTTGTTCTCCGTTGACGTGAAGGCGGTCAACACCTCGATTGCAAAGGGCAAGACAAAGCGTTTCCGCGGTCGTCTTGGTCAGCGTTCGAACATCAAGAAAGCTTATGTCTCTCTGGCTGCTGGTCAGCAGATTGACACAGGCATCGGCGCTTAAGGGAACAAATACCGATGGCACTGAAGAGTTATAACCCACGGACCCCGTCGCAGCGCCAGCTGGTGCGCGTGGACCGTTCCGAGCTGCACAAGGGCAAGCCGGTTAAGAACCTCACTGAGGGTCTGACCAAGTCCGGTGGCCGTAACAATACGGGTCGCATTACATCCTGGCATCGTGGTGGTGGCCATAAGCGCCGCTACCGGATGATCGATTTTAAGCGTCACCAGAGCGGTTTCGCGACGGTTGAGCGTCTGGAATACGATCCAAACCGCACGGCGTTCATCGCGCTCATCAAGTATGATGACAGCGGTGATCTGGCGTACATCCTCGCACCACAGCGTCTTGCGATCGGTGACAAGGTTGAGGCCGGTAAGGGCGCGGACATCAAGCCCGGGAACGCTTTGCCACTCGGCAGCATTCCGGTTGGTACGATTGTCCATAACGTCGAGTTGCAGCCAGGCCGTGGTGGTCAAATCGCCCGTTCAGCGGGTTCATACGTGCAGATTGTCGGTCGTGACTCCGGTTACGCTCAGCTGCGCTTGAACTCCGGTGAACTGCGTCTGGTTCGTCAGGAATGTATGGCCACCATCGGTGCCGTATCAAACCCGGATCATTCAAACCAGAACATGGGTAAGGCCGGCCGTATGCGCTGGAAAGGCCGTCGCCCGCATGTTCGTGGTGTGGTCATGAACCCGGTCGATCACCCCCATGGTGGTGGTGAGGGTCGTACTTCTGGTGGTCGTCACCCTGTGACACCTTGGGGTAAACCGACCAAAGGTAAGCGTACACGTACAAACAAAAAGACCGACCGCTTGATCATGCGTTCGCGTCATAACAAGAAGTAAGGGGCGCTAAAGAATGTCACGCTCTGTCTGGAAGGGCCCGTTCATCGACGGTTACTTGCTCAAGAAGGCTGATGCCGTTCGCGCATCTGGCCGTAACGATGTGATCAAGACTTGGTCTCGTCGTTCTACCATCGTGCCTCAGTTCGTCGGTTTGACGTTTGGTGTGTACGACGGTCGCAAGCACGTACCTGTTGCAGTGACGGAAGAAATGGTTGGTCATAAACTGGGTGAATTCGCTCCAACGCGGACTTACTACGGTCACGGCATCGACAAAAAAGCGAAGCGGAAGTAATCGAAATGGGACAGTCTCCAAACCCACGCCGCTACGAGCGCGATGAAGCTGTCGCTTCAGCAAAGTTGCTGAAGACCAGCCCACAGAAGCTGAACCTGGTCGCTAAAATGATCCGCGGGATGCCCGTAGGTCGCGCTGACTCGGCTCTGCAGTTCTCCAAGCGTCGCATCGCGAATGATGTCCGTAAGGTTCTGTTGTCCGCGATTGCCAACGCTGAAAACAACCACCAGCTCGACGTTGACGACTTGTACGTCAAGGAAGCTTGGGTTGGTAAGGCGATGACCTTGAAGCGCTACCGCCCGCGGGCTCGTGGTCGCATGGGTAAGATTTTCAAGCACTTCTCGCGCTTGACCATTGTGCTCAAGCAAAAGAACTACTCTGGCGACATTTCTCCAATGGAAGCAGCCCGTTTGGCTGGTGATATGGCTGTTGTCAGCCAGGAGGAGCAGGCCGAGATCGACGCGAAGGCGATCGACGAGGCTGTTGGTGCTGAAAACGAAGCAGCGGTTGATCAAACCGCCGAAGCGAAGGAGTAACCCGATGGGTCAGAAAGTTAACCCAATTGGTCTGCGCGTCGGCGTTAACCGTACGTGGGACAGCCGCTGGTACGCTGACGGCGCGGAATACGTAAAGCTTTTGCACGAAGATTTCGCGATCCGTGAGTTTCTGGAAAAGCGTCTCAGCCAAGCTGGCATTTCCAAAATCATCATTGAGCGTCCTGCGAAGCGCGCGCGTGTCACGATTCACTCTGCCCGTCCCGGTGTTATCATCGGTAAAAAGGGTGCTGACATCGAGAAGCTGCGCAGTGCGCTGGCAAAGCTCACCGGTGGTGAGGTTGCGCTGAACATCCACGAGATCCGGAAGCCGGAAATTGATGCGCAGTTGGTTGCGGCGAACATTGCACAGCAGCTTGAGCGCCGCGGTTCATTCCGTCGTGCGATGAAGCGCGCTGTTCAGAACGCCATGCGCCTGGGCGCACTGGGTATTCGGATCAACTGTGCCGGTCGTTTGGGCGGTGCAGAGATTGCACGGACCGAGTGGTACCGCGAGGGCCGCGTTCCACTGCACACACTGCGTGCCGACATCGATTACGCTACGGCTGAGGGCCTGACGACCTACGGTATCATTGGTATCAAGGTTTGGGTCTACCGTGGCGATATTCTTGAACATGATCCGATGGCTAGCGAACGTCGCGCCACCGGTGGTGCTCAGGCAACGAGCACGGGTGCGGGCGGTAATAACGCCGGCGCGCGTAACTAAAGGGTTAGGCAGAAGTCATGCTACAGCCAAAACGTACCAAATTTCGCAAAGCCCATAAGGGCCGTTTGACGGGCAAAGCTAAGGGTGGGTACACCATGTCCTTTGGCTCGTTCGGCTTGAAGGCCCAGACGGGACAGCGGGTTACAGCTCGGCAAATTGAGGCTGCGCGTCGTACGATTAACCGTCGTATGCGTCGTGCAGGTAAGTTGTGGATCCGGGTGTTCCCTGATCTGCCAGTTTCCTCCAAGCCAGCTGAAGTTCGTCAGGGTAAGGGTAAAGGTTCCCCGGACTACTGGGCCATGCGAGTGGCGCCGGGTCGTATCCTGTTCGAAATTGATGGTGTTCCTCGTGATGTCGCTCAAGAAGCATTCGAGCTTGCTGCAGCTAAGCTGCCGATCAAGACGAAGTTCGTTGAGCGTATTCCAGGCCTCATGTAACTCTAACGGATAAGAAGGACGCAAAGCGATGAAAGCTACTGATATGCGTGGCATGTCCGTTGAGGGACTGCGGAAATACATTCTCGATGGTCGTCAGGAACTGATGAACCTGCGCTTCCAGCAGGCCAATCTGGTTCTGAACAGCACCGCTCGCATGCGCCAGCTCAAGAAAGAGATTGCGCGCGCGAAAACAATTATTAATGAAAAGAAGCTCTCTGGGGAGGCCGCATAAATGCCTATCCGTGTCATGCGGGGGACTGTGGTCTCCAATAAAGCTGATCAGACTGCGACCGTTCTTGTTGAACGTCGCATCATGCACCCGATCTACAAAAAGTTCTTGAAGAAATCCAAGAAGTACGCGGCGCATGATCCACAGAATAAGTGTGAGATTGGTCAGAAAGTTTCGATCCGTGAGTGTCCTCCGGTATCGAAATCCAAGCGCTTCGAGGTGGTTTACGAAGACTAGGGTCCGGCTGCGGATCCGGATCTTTGGCTTGGCCACTGACGTCGTTTTAAAAGGGTGCTTCCGTTGGGAGTGCCCTTTTTTCGTTTGGGGGGTATGGCCTGTTTGTTGGTGTTGAGCCTCGTGGTCACGACGCTGCGCGCCGTGGCTCTTTCCCCGGGGACGGGGCTCCCGCGCCTGACCCCGGATTGTGCGCCTTGCGGCCCACAACCCGCCGCCAGCCCCGTCCCCGGCTGTCATGCGGCTCCGAATGCGCACGGATGTCACCCTTTAACCGGTGCGCCCCGGTGATCAGTTGTTGCTCACAATATCCTGGAACCACTGGCGGTAAATGCCGGGTGTTAGGATCTGGAATGGGTTCACGCTCACGTCCGGGTTGGCAAAGGTGCCGTTGACCTTATAGCCCGCAGAAAACAGCCCACCGCCATCTGTCCCGGTCAGCACCTGTCCCAAGATCGGGATCGAGCCAGCAATTTCGCTGACCAGATTAAAGGGCGTGACATTGCCTTGGAGAGCAAATCGCTTGCCTTCGAAATCGATCGAGCCTTCGGTGGTCATGCCGACCGATGGCCCGGCCATGCGCAAGTCATCGAGATAGAGGGCGCTGTTGCCGTAGGTGAAGTTGCTCGTGAGGTTGGTGAACTGCAAGCCACCGGCGGCAGCAAGCTCCAGGATCCCTGTCAGAGACGCCAGCGAGAGCAGTTGGACCATGATGGGGGCATCGACCACCATGAAGTCCAACAACTCCATGGAACCCAACCAGCCGCCCTTGGGCAGCGGCAAAGCGCTTTCGGCCGTGACGCTGACAACGCCGCCGCGGATTTCGTTAGTGAGGTTCAGCGTGGAGAACAGCGATCCGGCATCATTGGTGTCAAAAGACAGGCGATAGAAGCCATTGGCTTGGGGGGTTAAGGACGCACGCAGGTTGCCCAATTCAGGCGGACGACCACGCACGTTGGCGGGGGATTGCGCGTCGAGCACGAATTGGATCACCGCGCCATCGTCGATGGTGGCCGACAGATTAATGTCGGTAAACGCTTTGCCGCCCGGCACGACAAAGCGTCGAATGCCGGAGACATTGATCAACCAGGGCTTTTGGGTGATTGAGCCTTGGGACGCGCTGGTATCGCCGGTCACAATGCTTGCATTGCGCTTGCCTTGGTTCTCTAGGATGGATTCAATAATCGGACGACCGTCGAGTTGCCCATCGTTGATCAAAATTTGCATATACTGCGCCTCATTCTTCAGCGTCAGCGTTCCCAGATTGCTGTCGCCGATGATCAGGTTACGCAGCTCAGCGCGGCTCAGGTCCTGTCCATCCGCCGTCATGTCGATCCGGCCCATAAGATGCAGGGCGGGGCCATCGACTTTAAAGGAATCGACGCTGGCCAATCCATTCTCACTGAAGCTGAGGCGGGCCTGGGCCATGGTTGGTTGGCCGACGGGCTTGTAGTAGGGCAGGGGCGACAGGTCGATGGTCGCACGGCCCAAATTCGCTTCAACCGCCATCGACTGGCGGCCATTGAGGTCTTGGTTGAAGCTCAGATCACCGCTGATCTCGCCCTGAACATAATCAGGCAGAAACCCGAGCAAGGTTCCCGTATCGCTGGTATTGCCGCTGAATGCCGCCGTTAGGCTCAGGTTTTGAAGCTTGCCATTATCCAGACGCAGGTCGAGGGCTGCATCAGAAGCGATTTGCCCCAAAAATACGGGGCCACTGCTGGCGATACGCTCTGGTGTTATGCGAAGGGGAAGGCCGTCTGCTCGTATGGGGAGGCCGCCAATATAATCCCGAATACTCAAATCTTGAAGCGTAAGCTGCAGGTCAAAATTGGGTTTGAATACAGCAGGTTGAGCCAATGACAGCGTCATCTCACCCTTCCCTTGCATCTGACCCGACGTCTTCTGGATCGGTACTTGGTTTCCCAAGTCTTCCAAGCCAACGTCCGCCGAAGACAGGTAGCTCAGGCTTTCCCGGATAGAGCCATTGAACGAACCGCGTATGCTCATGCGGGGGTCGTTGCTGCTGCGCAAATCGATCTTGATGGTGCTTTGTTGGGCCGCCATTGGCCCCGCTTGGGCCCGATCGAGCGCGATCGTGTACAGGTCATTATCGATGTTGATGCGGCCTGCTGCGCCGGCTGAGTAGCCCAGCCCCTCCGTTATCTTGAAGGCTCCGTTTGAGAAGCCGATGTCGGCGCGCAAGTCGTGCAGAATGGTTTCTGGTCCGCCCGTTTCGATATCCAGCGCAAAGCTCTGACCGGTTGTCCGGCCACCGGCAATGTTGTCGCGGAACCACCGGCGTCCGCCATCTTCATTCGCGTTGGGCCACAGGGCGAGGATCTCGGTTTTGGACAGCCGCCAAGGGGTTTCGCCCGAGAGCCGGACGCGCTGAACCCCCGGGGTTGGTGTGGCAAGGGATAAGCCAAATTGGGCAGCAGGAAGGGTGCGTCCTTCGATGGTTGGCGACAGCTCGAAGGTGTCGAAATCGAGCCCCTGCGCGCTGTATTCGCCCGCAAACCGTCCGCTGCGGAGCGTGATTGGCTGCTGATAGAGCGACGGAATGGTTGCCTGTCCAGCTCCTATGACTGTGTTGAAGCCGACATTGAGCAACCGGCCATCGTCAGCAATATCGAGCCGCACATCACCCGAAATGTCGCCGTCAAAGGATATGAAATCGCGCAGGGCTTCTCGCAACGCTGGCTCGGCGGCGAAGGTTGTGGCGGCGGTTTGCAGGGCCAGCGACCATCCCCCGGCCCCCCCATCCCGTTTCTCGCCGGTTGCGGTCAGGATGGGTTGCTGCGGCGCAAAGGTTGGATTGCCCTCTCGCAGGGCGCCCACGTCGTATTGCTGTACACTGAAGCGTTGGATCGCGGCGGCGTCACTCAAGCTGGCCGAGAACCGGAGATCGACCGGGTCCGTGCGTTCTTCCAAATACAGCTCGGGCGGCAAATACGCGGTGAGATCCGATAGGGCGACGTCGGTCATTGATGTCGTCAGTTCCAGTCCTCGTGCTGCCAATGGTGTGGTCAAGGTAACCTGTCCGTCAGCAAAGCTCTGGCCGATTTCAAACAATCCGTTCACGGACAGGCGCGCATCGCTGTGGTCTGACGCAAAGGTCAATGTTGCGTCATGAACCACTATGCGCTCGTCCGCCGGAACATCATCAAACACCAGCAAACCACCGGTTAATTTCAGTTCTTCAAACCGGCTCAACAGCCCATTTCTGTCCAAAAGCATGGTGCGCAGTTGGTCCAAGGGCGAAGGCTTTGGGTTTGGGGAAAGGCTGGTGGCATCGGTTTCTGGGGATGAGGAGGCTTCCGCGATGCTGCCCAAACCCGGAACAGGGTTCAGTCCTGAGACGTCCGTTTGGTTTGACCCGGGCGCGATGGAGAACTCGAATTGCCCATCGCTCTTGCGTCGTGCGCCAAAGCTCAGGTCGCGAATGGTCAGACGCGTCAGGCGCAGGTTTCCCAGCAGCAAGTCTGGAAGGGACACGGCCACCGTCATCGCCCCGACGTCCAACGGCGCAGAAACCGATCCCCCGCTGGCGCTTACACCGGTCAGAAGCAAGCGCGCGCCGCCTTCGCCAGGTTCAAGGGCAATGCGGGTTTCCTGTATGCTGACGACACCGCCTTGGATGTGCTCAGAGGCGTTTCGTTCAAGCCACGGCGTCAGGAAATTGGCTTCCACCGGATAGCGCGATGCGCGTTCGAGCACGATCACAAAGCCAACCGTCCCGGCCACAACCAGGAACAGGACAAATGTTAGCAATCGCACAAGCCAGTTCATTACATAGTAAGTACCTGATTCCGCTTTAAAATAGTAGTGCCGATTCGTGCTTTGCAGGCGGAAAGCCGTGAATGGTCGGACACGAATTTCGGGCTTGCTGGTTGACCAACCAAAGTGGTCGAACCACGTCCTGTGCGTTGTGTTTCATTTGATATGAGAGTTTGAGGCGTTTCATGAGTGTAGAAGCCGGCGATTTAGCCCCTGATTTCGATCTGCCCACCAACGGCGGTAGCAGCGTAAAGCTGAGTGATTTGCGCGGAAAGAAAGTTGTTCTTTTCTTCTATCCCAAAGCTCTTACCTCGGGCTGTACCAAGGAAGCGTGCGGGTTTCGAGATGCCTTGGGCGATTTTGGCGACGCTGATACGGTCATCATTGGAATGTCCAAGGACGAAGTGAAAAAGCTCGATAAATTCGTTGAGAAAGAAGCGCTTACCTATGCGCTTGCTTCTGATTTTGAGCAAAGCACGTGCGCGGATTATGGCGTTTGGCAGGAGAAATCCATGTACGGCAAGACCTACATGGGGATTGTTCGGTCAACATTCTTGATCGACCGCGAAGGCAAAATCGCAACGGCTTGGCGCAAGGTAAAAGTGCCCGGACATGTTGAGGCTGTTCTTTCGGCCGCACAGGAACTGAGCTAAACCGCCTGCATGAACCTGTTTGAAGCTGCGGCGCGTTCTCTAACGATCGCCGACCCGATTGAGAAGTGTCAGGAAACCCGGCGATGGGTCGCCGCGTGGCAGGGGCTGGATGCGCCTGTTGTGCCGCTGTCGGGGCGGGTTGACCCGGGCCTGACCGATCGTCCCGGGCGGACAGAACGCCCCGTGCTGGTGTCGCCTAACGACGTGCCAAAGCGGAAAATCACAGGCTCGCCCGAAGCGCGGCGGGCACTTCTGCATGCTATCGCGCACATTGAGCTGAACGCGGTGAACCTCGCGCTAGACGTTGCGGCGCGATATTGGGACGTCGCCATGCCGGACGCATTTTATCGCGAATGGATCGGCGTTGCGGATGATGAGGCTAAGCACTTCCTGTTGCTCCACGATCGTTTGCAAGCACTCGACGGTGCCTATGGTGATTTGCCGGCCCACAATGGCTTGTGGGAAAGCGCCATTGCGACAAAGGGTGATATTTTGGCGCGGTTGGCCGTTGTGCCGATGGTGCTGGAGGCCCGCGGGCTGGATGTTACCCCGATGATGATCGAGAAGTTTACTCAAGTGGGTGACCTCGAAACCGTTGAAGCGCTCAAGATCATCTACGAAGACGAAATCGGCCATGTCGCTGTTGGTCGGCGCTGGTTTGAACACGTAGCGGACGAGCGAGGACTGGATCACGAAACCACGTGGCACGATCTGGTTCGCCAGCATTTCCAAGGACAGGTGAAGCGGCCCTTTAACAAGCCAGCACGCTCCGAAGCGGGGATGGGGCCAGACTACTACGAGCCTTTGGCGGACTGGTATGAGGGCATTGACCTTTAGTGACCATGCCTTGACACGTTGACACTGTCAGGATTTATGTGTCGCAAAGGCCGCGCGTGGTTGCGCTGCCCCCTTTGATGCGAAACCGAAAGTCAGAGCCAAGATGGCCGTAGAGCAGAAAGCCCCCAATCGCTACCACCACGGTGACCTGCGCCGCGCGCTTTTGGCTGCGGTGGACGAGATTGTGCAAGAGCTTGGGGTTGAGGGTTTAAGCCTGCGCGAGTGCGCGCGCCGGGCTGGTGTGTCGCACGGGGCGCCAGCGCATCATTTTGGTGACAAGCGCGGGATGCTGACGGAGTACGCAACCGATGGTTTTGAGAAGCTGCTTGGTTCGATTTCCGTTGAGTTCGACAAGCTTGATCCCGCGGATACCAAAGGAAAGCTGAAGGCTGTTGGTAAGGGCTATGTTGCCTTTGCCTTGGCACATCGTGCGCAGTTCAAGGTGATGTTTCGATCCGAATTGTTGGACAATGAAAACGAGCGATTGATGGAGCGAGGGCGGCAGGTTTTTGAGATCCTGACCAAATCACTCGCGGGCCATTGGGCGGCCACAAACCAAGGCTGGCGGAAAGAGAACTTGGCTCAAATCTCGCTGGCTTGGTCCGCCGTGCATGGGTTTGCCGTTTTGGCCGTTGAAGCAGATTTGCTGCGGATGGGGGAGGAAGGTCTCCTCAACCCCGACCCGGATGCTGTTCTCGACCAGTTAATGCTGATCGCGGAGCCACCGCGTTAACAGTTTCGCCGCCGTCTGAACGGACGCCTCGTCCGTGCAATAGCTCAATCGAATGAAATTCTGGCCGCGCTTGGTATCGAAATCGGCACCGGGCGTAATGGCAATGCCGGTTTCGTCGAGGATGCGTGAGCACAGGGCGACGGCGTCATCGGTGAGATGGCTGACGTTAGCGTAGAGATAAAATGCCCCGTCAGGTGAGGAAATCTCGCTGATTCCACCATCAAGCAAAGCCTGTCGCAGGATGGTTCGGTTGCGTCTGTAACCTTCGCGCAGTGAATCGAGCTCGTCCGTCGCGTTCAGGGCGCCCAGGGCTGCGATTTGGCTGATTGCGGGCGTGCAAATCGTCATGTTGCCTTGCAAGCGTTCCAGCGACCGCATCATGTTTTCCGGCATGGCAAGCCAGCCAACGCGCCATCCGGTCATAGAGAAGTATTTCGAAAACGAGTTGATTACGATGGCATCGGGGTTCACGGCTGCGGCGGTCGTTTCTGGCGTCCCGTAGGTTAGGCCGTGGTAAATCTCATCTGAGATCAAACGCACGCCGTTCCTCTGACACCAATCACTGATCGCCGTGAAATCTTCCGGTGAGAGCATGGAGCCCGTCGGGTTTGACGGTGATGCGATAATCAGGCCGTCAATCGGTTCGGCCAGCGCGTCTAATGCCTCGACCGTCGGCTGATACTGTGTTTCAGGGCCGGTCATGATCTCAACGGATTTCAGCCCCAGTGCGTTGAGAATATTTCGGTAGCAAGGATAGCCCGGCGTCGCCAAGGCCACAGAGTCCCCGGCATCAAATGCCGTCAAAAAGGCCAGCGCGAAGGCACCACTGGCACCTTGTGTCACAGCGATCCGGGAGGCGGGCAGGTCTATGCCGTACCATCGTTGGTACAAGTCGCTGATGCCTTGGCGCAGTTCATCCGTCCCCAAGGCCATGGTGTAGCCCAGAGTTTGCGCGTCCAAAGCCTGCTTAACCGCTTCTCGTGCTGCTGCTGGTGCGGGCGTTCCGGGCTGTCCAACTTCCAAATGATAGACAGCGCGCCCCGCTTGCTCGGCATCTTGAGCGGCGCGCATCACGTCCATCACGCGAAAGGCATCAACTGTGCTTCGTTTTGCTACCTTAATACCCATCGCGCGGCACTCTCTTTGCTATAATCTTGATGTAAACGTGGCTGCGGTCATTGGTAATTGGACTTTCAGTAAAATGCCACTGGACATACTCGCAGACTGCAAGAAACAAATGGTATAAATTCGCATAATACAATTGGAGTGGATGCTCATGATCCGACTTATTTCTGTTGCTTTGGGGTTCTTTGCGTTGGTTGCAACGGCAAACGCAGCCTTGGCGCAAGACGCAACCCCAGCAACAAACGAGCAGCTTTTCACAGATGCAGAGCGTGATCGTATCCGTGCTGAAGCGTTGGCTGCGATATTGGAGTATCCTGAGATTATCCAGGAAGCATTGGATCTGTTGGAGGAGCGTCGCGCCAATTCGGCACTGGCCTCTGTGCTCGCCGACCGCAACACGCCTATTCTTGGTAACCCAGATGCAGAAGTCACCCTGATTGAGTTTTTCGACTACAATTGCGGCTACTGTCGGCGGATGGCTGAGCCCCTGCGGGAGCTGCTGGCCGAAGACGACAATGTGCGTGTTGTCATGATTGAAACCCCCATTCTGAGCGAAGAGTCTCTTGGCGCAGCGCAGGCTTCCTTGGCCGTGAATATGCTCGGTGGTGACTATAGCGTCGCGCATTTCGATGCGATGATTTCCAGCGGTCGCACGACCGGTGACAGCGTGGTGAAAATCGCCACGGAAATGGGCCTGAATGAAGACGCCATGCGCGCCGTGATGCGCGGTAGTAGCGTGATGGAAACCATCTCACGCAACTATTCCGCGATGCAGGCGTTGGAGATTAGTGGCACACCCGCATTTATTGTCGCAGGCAGCACGTCGCCCACCAATCTGACCGATATTAACCTCATGCCGGGTGCCGTTCCTGTGGAAGAACTTCGCGCAATTATCGAGATGACTCGGGCCGGATCCTGATTAGTGCAGCCAAGCGCTGATTTTTTTAGGGCAAAAACCCTATCTTTGCCATATTTTCTCAAAGGCAAATTCAGGGGTTGCCTGTAATACAAGGGGATTTCGGGATTATTATGCGACCCGATTTCCCCTGCCTTTTTTCCGTGGATAGTCCGCGCTCTATCCACAGATTTGCAAAATGTTCCCCAGCGACGCTCCGCTTCTTTCTGTGTAGATATTGTAATGCAGAAAGCGGTTTGCGTGTGACCCCGGCGGTCAGTGTCAGCCCGTCTGTCAAAAAACTGGGGGCATGACCGACGTTTTCAGCCACCCGGCACCGTAAAAAATAAACGTCAGAAGATCTTTTTTGGGGTGGCCTGCAGCGTGGTACGCGTTCTCGTTATTAATGGTCCAAATCTGAATACACTCGGTTGGCGACAGCCCGAGTTGTACGGACATGAAACTTTGGCCGACGTGGAAGCGATGTGCATCGCGGCGGGTAAGAGCATGGGCATGGAGATCGAGTGCTTTCAGGCAAACGGCGAAGGTGAACTCGTCGATCGCATCCAGTCGGCTCGCGGAGTCTTTGACGGTATCGCGATAAATGCCGGTGCTTACACGCACACGTCGATCGCAATCCTCGACGCGCTATTAGCGGTATCTCTCCCTGCGGTAGAAGTGCACCTATCCAACGTTTATCAGCGCGAAACATTCCGGCATTCGTCCTATTTGGCGAAAGCCGCTGTAGGCGTGATCGCGGGCTTTGGAACCCAAAGCTACATTCTGGCGCTCCATGCGCTGAATCACCGGCTGACCCAAAGCACTCACGCCTAGAACCATCAGGACACGAAGAAAAATGGCGCAGAAAACAGATAAAACCAACGGCTCCTTCGACGTATCGGCGACCTTGTTGGAAAAGCTTGCGGAAACGATGGGTAACGCTGGATTGTCCGAAATTGAGTACGTGGATGGGGATCGGAGTCTGCGTTTGTCTCGTGCGGCCCAAGTGATGGCTGCGCCCGTTGCGGCTGCGCCAGCGATGGCGGCTGCGCCGGCACTCGCAGCGGCGGCTCCGGCTGCGACCGCTGCGCCTGCGCCGGAGCCCGTCAGCGACGTGAAGACCATCGATTCGCCCATGGTTGGCACCGTCTACCTCGCGCCAGAACCCGGTGCTGGGGATTTTGTAAATATTGGTGACGAGATCAAAGAGGGCGATACGCTGATGATCATCGAAGCCATGAAAGTCATGAACCACCTACCTAGCCCTGCATCCGGCATCGTTCGGCGCGTTCTGGTCTCTGACGGTCAGCCCGTTGAGTTCGGTCAACCGCTGATCGAATTGGCTTAGGGCGGTATTGGGGTCATGAGGGAAATCAAAAAAATCGTCATTGCCAACCGTGGTGAAATCGCGCTGCGATTGATCCGAGCGGCGCGGGAAATGGGCATCGCAACGGTCGCCGTGCACTCAACGGCTGACGCGGATTCCATGCATGCGCGATTGGCAGACGAAGCCGTTTGTATCGGCCCGCCGCCGTCCAAGGATTCCTACCTCGATAAGCGGGCAATTTTGACGGTGGCCGAGTTGACCGGCGCAGACGCGATTCATCCGGGTGTTGGCTTTCTCGCTGAGAACCAAGAATTCGCGGAAATGGTGGAAGCCCACGATCTGATTTTTGTTGGACCCACCCCACGCCACATTGGGTTGATGGGTGATAAGATCGCCGCGAAGAAAGCGGCCATTGATGCGGGCTTGCCCGTCGTCCCCGGCTCCGATGGTGCGATTTCGGACGTTGATGAAGCGCGGCAACTGGCCAAGGAAATTGGCTATCCCGTCCTGATCAAAGCGGCCTCTGGCGGCGGTGGGCGAGGCATGAAAGTGGCCCGTTCGGACGAAGAGCTGGACAGCGCACTTTCGACCGCAAGCCGCGAAGCCAAGGCTGCCTTTGGTGACCCCGTTGTCTATATTGAGAAGTACCTCGACAACCCGCGCCACATCGAAGTGCAAATCCTTGCAGACGCGCATGGTAACGTGATCCATTTGGGTGAGCGCGATTGCTCGGTGCAGCGCCGTCATCAAAAGGTCGTGGAAGAAGCACCGTCACCCGCGTTGAGCGATGAGCTGCGCGCCGACATCGGTCGCCGTACCGCAGAGGCGGTGAAGTTTCTCGGTTACCGGTCCGTTGGCACCGTGGAATACCTGTTTCAAGACGGGGAATTCTACTTCATCGAGATGAACACACGCTTGCAGGTTGAGCACCCCGTGACGGAGATGATCACGGGTCTGGACCTCGTCGAGCTGCAAATCCGGGTCGCCTCGGGTGAAGTGCTTGATATCAAGCAAGAAGATGTTGTTTTCGAAGGGCACTCCTTCGAGCTGCGGATCAATGCCGAAGATCCATTCAACTTTATGCCCAGTCCGGGTTTGGTAACGGCCTACCACCCACCCGGTGGCATGGGGATTCGTGTTGATAGTCACTTGTTCGCTGACTATCGGATGCCTCCACACTACGACAGTTTGGCCGGTAAAATCATCGTGCACGCAAAAGACCGCAAGGCAGCAATCCAACGTTGCCTTCGCGCGCTCGCCGAGACCCACATCGACGGGATTAAAACCAATCTAGAGCTGCACGATTTCATCCTTCGCCATGAAGCATTTCAGGGCGGGGATATAACCATCCACTGGTTGGAGCAGGCCTTAGAGGCCCGCGCATCCAGTTAATTTATCGGCTGATCCCTTTGCGCTTACAATTTGGGGTGTAGGCGCGGTTTTGGGTCAGAAGATTCACGGAGTAAGTGTCCCACCAAGAGGGCACGTACACAAAGACAAGAAGTGTCGGGAAAACTGATGTTAAGTTCAGAACACCTGCCTGAAGACGTATTTGGGGCGCCAGTAATCCATCCGGAGCTGGCAGTGCAAGCATACTCCATTGGACTGTTTCCAATGGCTGACGACCGCGATGATAAGAACGTGCATTGGGTGGACCCAATCGAGCGCGGGGTTTTGCCTTTGGATGATTTCAACGTCCCAAAGCGGCTCAAGCGCACGGTGTTGAATGCACCTTACGACGTACGGGCCAATACAGCGGTTGAAGATGTCATCCGTCTGTGCGCCGCATCGGCGGTGGGACGGGAAGACACCTGGATCAACGAGCCGATCATCGAGATGTATTTGAACCTGTTTGACATGGGGCATTTGCATACCGTGGAGTGCTGGCAGGGCGATCGCTTGGTCGGCGGGCTCTATGGCGTAGCGATCGAGGGCGCGTTCTTTGGTGAGTCCATGTTCAGCTTGGAACGTGATGCGTCAAAGATCGCTCTGGTTTCGCTCGCCGCTCGTCTCCGCCTTGGTGGATTTCGGCTGCTGGATTGCCAGTTCATGAACCGCCATCTGGAGCAGTTCGGCGCTGTTCCTCTGCACCGCGTTGCCTTCCGCAAATTTCTGGATAAGGCGATTCAAGTCACGGCAGCCTTTCCCGAGCATTTGTCGGACATGGAACTGCGTCAGTTTTTGCAGTCAAGAAGCCAGACGTCGAACACCGGGTGTTCCATGGCATTGAGCGCAGGCGACGATGCGAACATCCAGCCTTGGAAGACAGGTGAAGGTTCGAGATTTTTCGGCAATTCGTAAATCTCAAGGAATGCAGAACTCTCCGGCGTTTCGGTCGGAGGGTTCTTTAAGCATCGGCGGGGCGTAACGCGCAAATTGCCGAGCTCCATCATCTCATCAATAAAGACCTCTTCGGTCGACATGCGCGCTGTGATTTTATCCAGTGTCCGCAGCACCGCGACGTCGTAAACCAGCGGATCGTCAGCCTCGATCGTGGTCACGGCATCGGTATCAAAATCGCCACCAACATCCCCCGCGATTTTCAGACCATCCCGTTTATCCAAAATACGGACAACACCAATAAAGGAGCCAAAAAGCGGTTCGCCCTCTTGAGCGGCAGGGCGCACGAGGTCGCCGAGGGCGTTGTTCGCGTCCGATCGGTCTTCGTCGCCGGCGGCCGGAGGGGCCGGACGCAGTTGTGGGAGCGGTGGGAATTCTGACTGAGCGCGGGCGCTTACTGCCAGAAGCAAGGCGGCACTTGTCGCCATGACAAATGAACGAAACAGCAGGGACATCCTTTAGCTCTCCGCTCCATTCGAAGCGGTGTTAGCAAAACGCGGCCGCAGAGACGCGATCTCATCGATAAATACCTGACGCGCGGCGTCGGTGTCAGCACCCATGACAGCAGCGTCTTCCAGCGCTTCGAGGGCAATCTCCAGAACTTCTGCGAGATTTTCTTCCAGCGTTGATAGTTTGTCCTTACAGGACAGAGGTTCGCCCTCTTTGTCGATCCAACGGGCAGATGCCGCCATGCTTTCGCCAATCCTTTTGCTCATCTTTGTGCTCTTACGCACGCAAGGGACAACCTAACGCTTAAACTTGCATTGGTTTTAGTCCAATCGCGCAAGCCGTGATAGCCTCGATTCGGCATTTCATCGTTTCACGAACAGCTGATCCGATCTTTGTAAGGGTTGGACCCGCGCTTGCAGGGACTTACATTATGTTGGTAACTGGTTGCTCCGATAAAGGCATTGCCCATGTTCAAGTCAATTCGTGAAGAAATTCAAGGGATTATCGAACGCGATCCAGCTGTTGGCGGCTGGTTCGAGGTCGTGGTTGCGTACCCGTCGTTCTGGGTCATGCGCTACTATCGGGTTTCCCATTGGCTGTGGAAGCGGCGGTTTCGTGTGCTTGCGCGCTGGATCATGCAAATGGCGCGCTGGGGCACCGGCATAGAAATTCACCCCGGTGCCAC
Organism: uncultured Alphaproteobacteria bacterium; assembly: GCA_905479265.1. GTDB lineage: Bacteria > Pseudomonadota > Alphaproteobacteria > UBA7985 > UBA7985 > UBA7985. The sequence goes on along the minus strand of CAJQLX010000014.1, from coordinate 144,462 downwards.
GATTGGTGAGCGCTTTTTCATCGATCATGGCATGGGGGTCGTTATTGGTGAGATGGCCGAAATCGGAGACGACGTCACGCTGTACCACGGTGTCACGTTGGGCGGTGTTTCGCCGTCGGTTGATTCTGACCAGCAACGCAACGTCAAGCGTCACCCGACGCTAGGGGATGGCGTGATTGTGGGCTCTGGCGCGCAGATCCTTGGCCCCATCAACGTGGGCGATCACGCCCGGATCGGTGCGAACGCGGTTGTAACGCGCGATGTTGAAAGCCGCACGACCATGGTCGGCATCCCGGCAAAGCCCGTTCAGCTCTCGCGCGCAGAACAAGGCGCGATTGAGCGGTTTGTGGCCTATGGAACGCCGCTGGATTGCTCGGACCCCGGCTCGGCGGATAGTGACGCTTTGCGCGACCAAGTTGCCTTGCTCAAAGCGCGCTTGAACGCGCTTGAATACGCCGTGAATAACGAAAGCCAGCCGCAGCCGGCGACACCGCCCTTGGGCGGCGAAGCTGGTAATCTGGCTGAGAAACGCTCCGGCGAGTGAGCCTTTACTTCGACCACGCTGCGACATCTCCCATTCGGCCCGATGTTATCGAACTGATGGCCGATGTGATGGGCCGTGTCGGCAATGCGTCGTCGGTTCATCGCGCTGGCCGTGATGCCCGTGCCGTGCTGGAGCGTGCGCGTGAGCAGGTCGGCATGTTGGTAGGCGCGCGGGCACAGGAAATCATCTTTACAGGCTGTGGGACGGAGGCGAATAACCACGTCCTATCCGCCCACGAGCACTTGCCGATTCTGGTTTCTGCGATTGAGCATGACTCCGTGCTCAGTGGCCGCGCTGGTCTTGAGACGGTCCCGGTCCTCGCGTCGGGGCTGATTGATCTCGAAGCGCTGGATCGGCGATTGGCGCAGGGCGAGCCGGGTCTGCTGTCGCTCATGCTCGTCAACAATGAAACCGGTGCCATTCAACCGGTGGCGCAGGCCGCAAAGCTCGCGAAGCAGCGGGGGTGGCTGGTCCATTCGGATGCGGTGCAAGCTGCGGGCAAAATGGCGCTGGCGATGGGCGCGTTGGGCGTGGATTTTCTATCGTTATCCGCGCACAAGTTCGGCGGCCCGCAAGGGGTTGGCGCGCTGGTCCTGCGGCCCGGCATGGATCCAAAACCCCTGCTGCAAGGCGGCGGGCAGGAACGCCGACGGCGCGCCGGTACCGAAAATGTTGCTGGGATTGCGGGCATGGGATTGGCCGCGGAATTGGCATTGGATCACCCCATCCAGAACGATCCCTTTCAGACACAAATCGAAGCGTCCCTACCACCGGGCGCGCAGGTTGCGGCGGCGGCGGACCGTCGCGTCAGCACCATCACGTGCGCCGTTTGGCCGGGTAAGACCGCCGAGCGCATGTTGATGAAGTTCGACCTGAAGGGCGTTGCGCTGTCGTCTGGATCCGCGTGCTCGTCGGGCAAAGTGGGTGCCAGTCACGTTCTGACAGCCATGGGCTTTGACACGGATCAAGCTTTGTCCGCCATCCGGTTTTCGACCGGCTGGAACACGACCCAAGCCGAAGTTCATCAGCTGATCGACGCCATACGGTCGATGGCATGATCGGCGCATTCTCAGAAGCATTCGAGCTGCTTTTGAGCGGTGACCCGGCCTTGTGGGATGTTATCTTCAGGTCGCTTTGGGTCTCCTCAGCTGCGTCTGTGCTGGCGATGGTTACGGCGATTCCTTTGGCTGTGTTGCTGGGGACGATCCCCTTTCCTGGTCGCTGGGTCATCAACACGGTTGTTGGGAGTTTTCAGGCCATTCCTGCGGTCGTGGTGGGGTTGCTGGTTTACTTGCTGCTCACCAAGCAAGGCCCGCTGGGTGACTTGAGGCTGCTGTTTACATCCTGGGCCATTCTGATCGCGCAGTTCATTTTGGTGTTGCCCATGGCGGTCGCTTTGGTCACGGGACGGATGCGAGATCTATGGCGACGATTTGGTGATCTTTATCGTCTGGATGGTGCAAGCTTTGGCACGCGGATGCGGGCATTATTCGTGATGGCGCCCGGTCCTGTCATCGTCGTTGGGTTAACAGTGTTCGGTCGCGCCATATCCGAGGTCGGCGCTGCGATCATCGTCGGCGGTAACCTGGAGTATGCCACGCGGGTTCTGACCACGGCCATCAAGCTGGAAGTCGAACAAGGAAAGCTGGCAGAGGCCTTGGCGTTTGGCGCTGTTTTGCTTCTGTTGGCGTTGATTGTGAATTTATCGGCACGGTTGGTGACAGCGGTGCTGCCGGAACAGGACTTGGAAAGAAAGTGATCCGCTCCCTCAGCATCTTGCTGATTGTCTTTGCCTTTGCCGCACCACTGACCGCTTGGTCTGAACCCATTCGGATTGGTGGCACGACGTCCGTTCGTGACAGCGGGCTGCTCGATGCCCTGCAAACGGCTTTTTCCGAAGATACGGGCCGCGACATGCAGTTCATTGTCGGGGGCACTGGACGGGTGCTCAAGCTGTTGGAAGCGCAGGACGTGAGCGGGGCTTTGGTCCACGACACGCGCAGCGAATTGGCGCTGGTTGACGGGGGCGGTGCTGCGAGACGGCTGGACGTCATGCGGAACGATTACATCATTTTGGGGCCGCGAGAGGTGAATGTGCCTGCCGAAGCGGTTCCGCTGCTGCAGGAATTGGCTGCGACACGCTTAGCGTTCGTTTCGCGGGGCGATAACAGCGGGACGCACAAGGCCGAACTCCGCCTGTGGCAAGCCGCGCAAATCGACGTGGCAACCAAGGCTGCGCGTCGATGGTATCGAAAGTCGGGCACGGGCCAAGGCGCAACGCTCAACATCGCGGCCAGCCTTGATGCTTTTGTGCTCGCGGACGGTGCGACGTGGTTGGCCTTTGAAAACAAAGCCGACTTGCGGCCCAAGGGATGTTTTGGCGACGCGCTGAAAAACGTCTATGGGGTTTTGGTGGGCTATGACGATCAGGCCGTTGACGCCGATGGTGCGCTGTTCGCACAGTGGCTGACAGGGCCGGGGCAGGCGGTGATCGCTGCTTTTAAGATCGGCGACATGGCCCCCTTTGCCCCGCTGTCCGATATGCAGCGCGAAGGCCCCATGCCAACGGCTGAGGCCTTTTGCTCCGGCTAGCCAAATATGCCCAGCATCGGGGCTAGATCGTTGAGGTTCACCGATCCCTGATACTTCAAGGGCACAGGCAGGTTAAACCGGGAGAGGTTGGCATTGCCGGCAAGCTCATAGGGGATGCCGCCGGTCCCGCTGACTTGCAAGTCGCTTAGGCCGTTTCCAAGCAACTCGATCAAGTTGGTGCTGTAGTCCAAGCCCACGCTGGTTTCCCGATTTGCGCCAAGCTCAACAGGGCTTCCCAACGTTGCCGTGCCAAGGTCTTTACCCGCCAAATTGAAGTTCATGGCCAGCTGATTGATCAGCAGCGAAAGCGGGTTTGGATTGTTGATTGCCGTATCAATCCCCACGGTCTGCTGGTTCAGCCCCACGCTCTTGAGCGCAATATCCTGAACGCGCATGGTGGGTTGCGCCAGATTGAGAAGATCGGTCGCTGTTTCACAGCCGATCAGAGAAACAGTAAGCGTCGCGCCAGCGCCGAGTTCGAATACGCGGCGTCGAGAAATCAGTTCTTTCATGTCAGTGCCATCTCCGTTGAAGCTTTCCCCCGCCTCATCGAGCCGACACAGTGTGCCGCACCTGCGCGCGGCATGCACGGCAAATGCGTTCTTTTTCCGGCGCTTAAACCGCTCGACTAGCGCTATGGTGTTGAAATGAGCACAGAATCCACCGAACTTGCCCTCGAAGAAAACGACACCCTGACCCAGTTTCAAGCGCTGGGTCTGGACATGCGTGCCCTTAACGCCGTGACCCGGTTGGCGTTGAACGCCCCAACCGACGTTCAGCGCGAAGCCATCCCGCCGTTTATGCGGGGTCGCGACGTGGTTGCCACGGCCCCGACGGGGACGGGAAAGACGCTGGCCTTTTTGCTGCCGCTGCTCTCGCGCTTGTCGCTGCCGGCCAAGGGCTCTGGCCCCGGTCCGCGCGCGATTATCCTGTCGCCCACCCGAGAGTTGGGTGAGCAGCTGTGGAATGTGGCGCGCGATGTTTTTGCGGGCAAGAAGATGCGGGCTGTGCGGATGCTGGGCGGTGAGCCCTATGCCGCTCAGAACAAGGCCTTGCAAGGGCCGCTCGATCTGGTGATTGCGACGCCCGGGCGTCTGATCGACCATCTGGATTCCGACCGCATGGCAATGTTTCGGCTGGAAACCCTGATCATTGATGAAGCGGATCGCATGTTGGACGTTGGCTTTCGCCAGCAGGTTCAGCGAATTGCGCGCGCCTGTGGCACCAAGCGGCAAACGGGCCTCTACACCGCGACCTTGACCAAAGGCGTGCGGGAGCTGGCGCTGTCCATCACAAAGGACGCCTCGCACATTGGTTTGGCTGAACCGGACACCATTCCAGATACGATCATGCACAACCTGATCTTCTGCGACAGTCACGAGCACAAACTTGAGGTGCTGGATTTGATGCTGTCCAAAGGCAACGTCCGGCAGGCTCTGGTCTTTGTCACGACGCAAAAGGCGGTTGAGGAGCTTATCGAACACGTCTCGGTGCAGGGCCATTCAGCGGCACCGGCGCACGGGGGGATGACGACGGCTGAGCGGTCGGCGTCAGTGAACGCATTCCGCCGGAAGAAAGTGCAGTTGTTGGTGGCAACCGATGTCGCGGCGCGCGGCATGGACATTCCCGGCCTTCGGGATGTGGTGATGATGAACCTGCCGATTCACGCGGAGGACTACGTGCACCGCATTGGCCGTGTGGGCCGCGCCGGAGCGCCGGGGTGGTCTTGGGCGCTGGTGAGCGATGCCGACAAGCGTCGATTGTCGAAAATTGAGAAATTGCTTGGGAAAACGCTGTCTTCCCGTCCTGTCACGTCGCTTATCGCTGAAGAGCATCGCGAGTATTCCGATGATGATTTGGTGCGTTCGCGACCCGGACGCGGTGGCGGCTCAGATTTGCGTTCTTCTGGCCCCCGTGGGGGAGACAGAGGCGGCGCGCGAGGCGCAGATCGTGGTCCGCGAAGTGCTGATCGCGGTGATTCCCGGGGTGGCGGTTCCCGCGGCAGGGATTCCCGAGGTGGCGACCGCAATGGACCGCCACGGGGCGGTGATCGCGGACCGAGAAGCGCGGATCGCGGTGATTCCCGTGACAGGGATTCACGGGGCGGCGACCGGGGTCCACGTGGGCCGGGTCGCAGCGACTCCCGAGGGGGAGACCGCAATGGACCGCCACGGGGCGGTGATCGCGGTCCGAGAAGTGCTGATCGCGGTGATTCACGGGGTGGCGATTCCCGCGGCAGGGATTCCCGAGGCGGCGACCGGGGTCCACGCGGGCCGGGTCGAAGCGACTCTCGAGGGGGGGACCGCAATGGACCGCCACGGGGCGGTGATCGCGGGCCTAGAAGTGCGGATCGCGGCGATTCACGTGACAGGGATTCACGGGGCGGCGACCGGGGTCCACGTGGGCCGGGTCGCAGCGACTCCCGAGGGGGCGACCGCAGTGGGCCGCCACGGGGCGGTGATCGCGGGCCAAGAACCAATCACAGAGACGACGGCGGCGCCCCTAGAGGGAATCGCGGGGATCGGGGCGAGAGAACATCCAGGTCCAACGACCGCTCGGATCGCTCAGATCGGCCGGCTCGGGGCTCGACAGGTCCGGGTCGAAGCGATAGCCGTCGAGGGCAAAATCCTTCAGGCCCTCGGGGTGGTCCACGCGACCGTCGATCATAAACCGCGCCATCATTCCGCGTGCGACTTTGGCTGAAAAGCTAATCATCGTCGGCTTTCCGCCCCGGTATTCGCGGAAACCGATGGTGATGACAGGGACTTTCAAGGCTTTGTTATCGACGGCTTTCCAGTACTCGTTGGAAGCGAGGTTGATAATCACTTGAGGGCCACCCGTGCTTTCCAGATCTTTAATCATCTGTTTGGCCAGCAAATCGTCCCAAAAGGCATAGAGCGATTTTCCCTTAGGGTTTTCCAGCCGCGTTCCCATTTCCAGACGGTAGGGCTCAATCGCGTCAAGCGGCTTGAGCAGGCCGTAAAGACCCGACAGCAGCCGCAGTCGCTCGTTAATGAGCAACAAGTCCTCCGTGTCCATACTGCCTGCGTCTAATCCGCGATAAACATCGCCAGAAAACAGCAGCAGCGCGTGCTTTCGGTCCTGCTTTCCAAATGATTTGAAACGGTCGTAGTTCAGGTTTGCCAAGTCGTCAGACAGGCTCATCAAGGACGCCAATCCGTCGGCCTTGAGTTTTCGGGCTTGTGTGGCCAATTTTTGAGCCTTGGCAGCGAACAAAGGCTCGCTTGCTGGCGGCACAAAATCAGGGCTGGGCGCAAGGTCCATGGATTTCGCAGGTGAAATGACAGCTAGCATGAGTAAGCCCTGTTTCTCTGGTGTTCCCTCACATACATGAATTATTGCGACAAAAAGACAATGCGTACATACGACGGGCGTTATGCGATTAATTTCACTGGACTCAGGGAACCGAGCGAGTCCACTTAGGAACTCCCTAAAACCCCTATGAATGAGGGTCTGACGCACTCGTGGTCGCGCTCCCTGACGATATCTGGCAGTTTGCCGAAAGCCTCCGTGAAACAGCTTTACCCGTGGTTCAGCGCTATTTCCGCTCACTTGATCTGGTGGTGGAGCAAAAGGCAGATGTTTCGCCTGTGACCTTGGCGGATCAGACGATTGAGCGCCTTTGGCGCGAGCTGATTGAAAAGACGTACCCCGACCACGGAATCATTGGGGAAGAAGAAGCGGCGACGGGCGCAGATCGTGAGTTTGTTTGGGTTCTGGACCCCATCGATGGAACCCGTGCTTTTGTTGGCGGCTTTCCCATGTTCACCAACCTGTTCGCACTGCTGCATCAGGGGCGGCCACTGTTTTCCGGTATTTGTGTGCCAGTCACCCAAGAATGCTGGTTGGGGTCGGTCTTGGATGGCGGGCTCACGACCTTTAACGGGCAACCGGTGAGCGGTAAGCGACCGAGCGGGGATCTTTCCCGCAGCGTGCTGTCAGCGACATCTCCGGATATGTTTTCACCCGAGCAATTCGCCCGGTTTTCCAAACTGCAAAACGCCTGCATGGATTTGCGTTACGGCGCGGACGCCTACGCCTATGCCCTTGTTGCGCAGGGGAGTGTCGGCGTGGTTGCGGAGGCATCCATGAAGCCTTGGGATTACATGCCGCTGATCCCCGTGATCCAAGGGGCAGGCGGGGTTGTGACGGACTGGTCGGGCCAGCCGCTCACCCTCGAAAGCGATGGAACCGTACTGGCGGGGGCCAGCCTCGAGTTGCATCAACAAGCTTTAGCCGTGTTGAAAGGCTAAAGAACCAATGTCGACACCCACGAAAGATAGAGAAACAATGGCTGAAGTGCGTGAGACCGTTTCCGGTGTGGACCAAGGTAAGCAGCAACAACCAAAACCGCCCTATGGCCATTTGTCCGTTGTGTGTGGCCCCATGTTTGCCGGAAAGACCACGGAAACCCTCAAGCGCATTCTGTGGGCGAAAAATGGTCGAGGGCAGGACATTCGCGTTTATAAGCCAGCGTTTGACCAGCGCTATGCGCGGCTACAAATCGTGAGTCACGAAGGCTTGGCCGCAGACGCCGAAGCCGTGCACGATTGGGATGCGCGCACGGCTGAGATCATCGATGCTGGCGTGGCCGTCGTGTTTTTCGACGAGGTACAATTCTTCGAAGCCCCCAACTTCACCAGCGACATTCTGCAAATCATCGAGGAATTGTTGGCGGCGGGCGTTGATGTTGTGTGCTCGGGCTTGGATATGGATTGGCAAGGAAAGCCATTCCCGATCATCGCGCACATGGCGGCAAAGGCTGACGAAGTTCACAAACTGCGGGGCGTCTGCACGGTGTGCGGTCGGCCTTCGACGAAGACCTACAAGAAGACGGGGTCGGGGGGGCAGATCGAAATCGGTGGCTCTGAGCTGTACGAAAGCCGCTGCACCATCCACTGGGCGGTCCCAGACTTGGAGTTAACACCAGACCTGTTCCATGGTCGCTAATTTGTCGCATAATCTCTAAAAAGGCGCACGGTTGTTTCAGGTCTTGCGTGACTTTTGTCTCAGTTTTGGTTCTAAGGTATCACGGAAAAAAAAGAGAGCGCCTAAGGTGCTCAAAAATATAAGAATTTGAGGGACTCCATGAACATGCGCTCCACCATTGCTGTGCGTCGTACCATCTTGGTTGCTGCGGCAATGACCTGCTTGGCTTTGACGGCATGTTCGTCTGACAACTCTTATAACCCTGCGGCTTACGGCGGCGGTGTTGCGCAAACAGGCAGCGAGTTTTCCGGCGCGGGCGTTGAGATCAGTGCATCATTCATCTCTGACGTTGATTTGCCATCCGGCGCACGCCTGCGTGATGTCCGCAAGTTCTATAAGGACCAAGGCAACTTCTCCACGTTTTATCGGAACGGACGCTGGACGTGGGCGGGGGCGCAGGCGTTTAACGCGCTGAAGAACGCGGCTAGCGAGGGTTTAGCGCCGGAGGCGTACTTGCCCAACAACATGTTGCAAAGCCGCACGCTTGTTCCGTTTGAGCCGCAAACGACGGACGTTTTGCTCACGGCGGGGCTGATGGCCTACATGTCCGACGTCCATCAAGGCGCACAAAACCCGCGCCGTAAGAATATGGGTGCAAAGTTGCTCCGCGAAGGCGTCGAGCGCTCTGATTTCAACGTTTATCTCGCCAGTTTAGCGCCAAAGGGGCGGTCCTATTCCGCGCTGAAAAGCGTGTTGAACGGTCGCAAAGGCCCGCTGTCCGATACGCAGAAAAAGCAAGTCGCGATCAATATGGAGCGCTTGCGCTGGGACCATGAAACGGCGGGAGCCTTGCGCGATATTCGCGTGAACATCGCCAGCCAGACCATGGAGATCTTCGAACGCGGACGCAAAGTGCGCGACATGGTTGTGGTTGTCGGTCGCAAAAGCCGCAAGACGCCCGTGCTGCAGGACGAGATTGTATCCTTGAAGTTCAGTCCAGACTGGACCGCGCCACGCTCAATCGTCGAAGAAGACTACTTGGACCGCGCGCAAGCAGACCCCGCGTACTTCGACCGGAAGGGCTGGCAGGTTTATGTTGAGGGCCAGCAGACAAAGTCGGCTGCCCTCGATTGGACCACTGTTGATCTCGACAACATCACGGTGCGGCAACCGTCGGGCGCAACCAATGCGCTGGGCGGTGTCCGGTTCTCGCTGACCAACAGTCAGGCCATTTATCTCCACGACACCAACGCTCCAAAACTGTTCCAAAAGGCTGTGCGCCTGTTCTCTTCTGGCTGTGTAAGGGTTGAAGACGCGGCTTGGTTGGCGAAGTGGATCATGGAAGCGGAAAAGACGCCGATGAGTTTGGAGCAGGTCAAAAAGAATATGGATCTCAGCTCACCCAAAACGGTGCGGCTGGCCACTGCTGTGCCGGTGTCAATTTCATACCTAACCGTTTGGATCGATGGCGCGAACAAGCTGCACTGGGAAGAAGACGTCTATAAGCACGATGCCAAGCTAAAGTCGAAGATGAGATTTCCGACCGCTTGGGGTGGCAATGACTAGATAAGGGTAGTAGTGGACGTTCAGGCTCTGCCTTAATTCAACCACTGCGGCGCACTAATCTTTCGCAGTGTTGTCATGACCTTGCTCGAAGAATGGATAAAAGCATCCAAAGGCTCAAAGTACGTCGCGCTTTTATTTCGCTGAGTGTTGCCGCGCTCATGGCGTCGATTGCGGCTGTTCTTGGCTTTGTCTTTGCGGTCCAGCCCGTCTGGTCAACCAGTGCGCAAATGCAGGCTGAGCGCGAAGCCAATACGTCAAACTCTATCGCCCCCGCCGCCCCGTCTCAAACTCTGGCTTCGGTCACGTGGGAAGAGGCCGTCGCGGGCTATATGGCCAGCTACGATGATGAACCCATTTTACACGAGCTCGCCGCCTTTGAAGGCGTTGAGGCCAAGGAGTTCTTCAAGCTACGACAGGGTGCTTTGATGGCGCCAACAGAACCGAATGATGTCGTTGGTTCCGTGAAATTGTACTTCATTCCCGGCCATGATTTGTTTTTCTTCCGCTTGGAAAACTTCGATGTACCCGTTGGCCCCGGCTACAGAATTGCTCTTTCCAAAGCCCGAGCCCCAAGGCATGCTAAAGATATCCGCGCGAATGGATACCGGTTCTTGGCTTCCATGGATCGGTTTCAAGGCAGCCGGAACATTCCCATTAACCCGGACACCGTAACCAGCAGTGATGATCGTCCGACGCTCTATCGATCGCTGGTTATTTGGAACGCGGAATATGACGTGGTCATTGCGACGGCGACGTTGAACTAGATGGTTCTTGTTCCGAACGGAAGCACATTGGATTTGTTGTGACTGACCCCAAGGCGTTTGAACCCGCACGCAATCATCTTTCGCTGGGCGAAGGCTTTTTTGCCCCAGTGGATGCCGCAGACTTCCCCAAAACAATCTTGCGTTACGCCAATCATGATTGGGCGGAGAAGGTTGGTTTGCAGGGGCTGAGTGAGCAGCAATGGATTGAGCATTTTGGCCGCTTTAAACCCTTTGAAGGCTCACTGCCGCAACCCTTGGCGCTCAAGTATCACGGGCATCAATTCCGGCATTACAACCCGGATCTGGGCGATGGTCGCGGCTTCCTGTTCGCACAGATGCGAGAGCCGGGGGCAGGGCGGCTGTTGGACTTTGGCACCAAAGGATCGGGGCAGACACCGTTCAGCCGCGCAGGGGATGGCCGCTTAACGCTCAAGGGCGGGGTGCGCGAGGTTCTGGCAACGACGCGGTTGGAGGCCTTGGGCGTTAACACGTCCAAGACCTTCGCCTTGGTCGAAACGGGGGAGGCCTTGCACCGTGGTGACGAGCCATCGCCGACCCGCAGCGCGGTCATGACCCGACTGTCACACGGCCATATCCGCATTGGATCCTTCCAGCGTCCTTATTTCCTGCAGGAGCAAGACAAGCTCGAAGCCCTGCTGAAATACGCCTGCGCAACCTATGCACCTGCGATCCATAAAGCGGCCTATGAAGACGAAGGCGGCGCAGGGGCGAAGATGGCGGCACCGCTGTTTCTGCGCTGGGTCGGGCGCAATTGTGCGCATACGGTTGCAGACTGGTTTGCCGCTGGTTTCGTCCATGGCGTGCTGAATACGGACAACATCAACATCACCGGTGAGAGCTTTGATTACGGTCCTTTCCGTTTTCTGGAGACGATGGATCCGAACAAAGTTGCGGCCTACTTTGACCACAGCGGTTTGTATGCCTTTGGTCGTCAGCCAGAGGCGGTTTACTGGAACGTGCAACAGCTGGCATCGGTGCTGGTCACGATCGCAGATCAAGACGCCATCATCGAAGCGCTCAAGGGCTACAGCAGTTCGCTGTCTGACGCGGTGGAGGACAGATTACTCCGGCGGCTTGGGCTGGCGTCGACCGGGCGCAGGGAGCTCGATCAGCCATTCCTGCAAAACCTGCTGTCAACGTTACGCACGACGGCCATCCCCTTGGACGACGCCCTACACCGGGCGTTTGGGGGGCGTGAATGGCCCGCAGGGGACGCGTGGGAAGACGTTCGAAGCCGTGCAAAAGACTTCGAGCCGGTGGACGCTGATCGGCTCGATCATCCCTATTTCAGCAACAGCGCGGCGTGCTCGTTGGCTTACGACGAGATCGAAGCGCTGTGGGCTCCGATTGCGGAGAACGACGACTGGTCACTGTTTGCTGAAAAGTTGACGCAGACCGACGCCATGGCTTCGGCCTACGCGCTGGAGCCAGAAACCGCCGACGACGGTTCCCATGCTCTTGTCACAGCAGGGGCTTGAGCCCGTTTAGCGGCGGACCAGCTTGAACTCGATCCGGCGGTTCTGCTGCTGGGCGGCCTCGTCATCGCCCTCAACCAACGGCTGATGCTCGCCAAAGGCCGCGACCATCAATCGGCTGGCGGGAATGGCGGTGTTTTCAATCAGGTATTCAACCACGCTCACAGCCCGTTCTGAGGACAGTTCCCAGTTGCCATAGGGCGAGAACAGGTAAGGCTTGATGTCCGCGTGCCCGTCGACCCGAATCATGAATTCATCATCATCCAGCTCCCGGAGAATGCGCTCAAGCTGCTGTCCAAAGATTTGCAGCTCTTCCTGTCCTTCGCGGGACAGATTGGGCGAGCCAACCGGGAACAGGCCGTTTGACGCAAGCAGCAAGCGCTCGCCCACCACACGAGGGACGTAGCCAAATTCGTTGGCCGTAGCGGTCACAAGTCGGGAGTAGAGCCGCTCGCGGATATCGGCCATGGCCGCGCGCTGGTCCAAGTCGTTCGTATCAGATGACAGGGCCGCTGTTGTTACTGACAGGACGTCCGTGCCGCCGATGGTCGATTGAACCGCCCTGTTGGCCATCAGGCGTTCAGCCAGTTCCTGCGCCAGTGCAGACGCGCGGTTTTCAACTTGCTCGTTGAAGCGGGAAACCAGCGTCGCGCGTTGGCTTTCCAATCGCGTGTTTGCTTCCGCTTGAATATCTTCGATCAGGCGTGCTTTTTCGGCCTCATACTGTGCTTGTGCGCGGGCCTCCGCTTCGGTGCTCAGCGCGGCTTCGGTCGAGTTGATGGACGCCGCCAGCGCCTCGCTCACGCGTTGTGCGACTTGCGTTGCGATTTGTGCGCTCATGTCGGCTTCCAACTGGACCAGTTGCTGTTCCAATTCGCGTTCGCGGTCGGATGCTTCCGTCAGTAGTTTCGCCTGCATCGCCGCGACTTGTGCCTCAGCTTCTGCAATGGCTGCTTTGGCTTCTGCTGCGAGCAGGGCGGCACGTTGCTCAACTTGTTGGCCGATGGTTTCATCCAGATCGGCGCGTTCCTGCGCCAGGTCTTCGAGCTGGGTTTGGGTCTCGATCAGCCGTCCGCGCGCTTCCTGCTCCCGCACCAACGTCCGCTTGAGCGTTGCAACCGCCACTTCGGGGGTAATGGCTTCACCGTTGATCAGGACTTGGCCGCTCTCGGCCACTGTCGCGCCAAAGGTGCCAATGGCCGCAATGATGTTTTCGCGGTCTTTAACTTTCGCAGCAATTTCAGACCGCAGAGCGGCCGCTTCAATGCGAAGGTTTTCCGCAATGGTTTGCGCCTCATACACGGCTTCTTCCGCCGGCACTAAAGCGGCTTCTGCTGCTTCTTGGCGGGATAGGAGCCGCTGACCTTCGAGGCGCACGGCCTCAAGCAAGCGTTGGCCGCTTTGCTGCTCGTTGGCCAGATCATCCAATTCCCCTTTGGCCGCATCGATTTGGGACAGCAGATCGGACAGCGTTTGCTGTAAAACAGTTTTCTCCGCTTTCGCGTCGGCCAAATCCTTCTCCAACGCGCGACGATCAACGATCAGCGTGATGCTATCGGCGTCACCGATGGCGGCAAGGCGCTCTTCAGCGACGGAGACCATATCAGAAAGGCGGGATTTCTCCGCTGCCAAGGCATCGCGCTCTAGCTGCAGCGCCGTTACTTCGCCCAAGATTTCATCGTATTTCTGCTGTGTTTCCGCAGCCGATTGCTGCTCGGCGGCCAGTTCCGCTTCTCGCGCATCAACATCGCCTTCAAGCGCGCTGACAAGCCCCAGCAGATCTTTCCGCTCAACAGCCAATAGAGCCGTCAAATCGGCCTCTTTCTGTTGGAAAGCGGCCTGTGCTTCCAGCCGTACCGCTTCAATCGCCTGATCGCGCTCAGCAAAGGCGGCTGCGACTTCGTTGGATTTGTCTTGAAGCGCAGACAGCGCAGCGCTGATGTTGACGAGATTGTTGCCTGACAGCCCCGACTGGGGCGTTGCCGGTACATCCAGCGCGTCCATGACGCTGACCAACTGGGCTTGCTCTGGTGCAGACACCTGAACAAACCCGCTGTTCTGGCCTTGATCGCCCGCAGCGAGGTTGGCGCCAAAGTCACTGCCGCGAGTGACCCACCCAATAATGCCTCCGACACACAAGACCAAGACCGCGAGTAGGGCGAGGATTGAACGACTCATAGACAGATTGATCCTTCAGGCTTTTTTCTAGCGTTTCTATAGCTTTAGCGCTCTGAGGCATTTATCCCAAGCGCGCAAATGGGTTTTTTTCAAGACTTCCGTCGATTTCAATGATCCACGCGTCTGGATCATTGCCCTGAATGCGAGATAAGTGTTCCAGCGCGTCGGGTCGAATCATCTTGGATTCTCGCCAAATCAATCGGTCGGTGTCGAAGTCTCGCTCTTGGGTCAAAAGCGTATCTTCATCCTCGAAATAGAGGACCAGCAAACCCCGGTCCGGGTCGCCTTTTTGCCGGACGTAAAATCCCAGGCTATCGGCCGTGTGCAGCCGTTGCGCAGCGCTGATGGCCATCCCAATGGGCAGATCACCAAAATCAGCGCTGCGGCTCATTAGACTTCTTGCTCAATGGTTTTGAGGAAGTTTACGTCCTTGTAGTCATCTTGTGCCCGGTCCAAGTGCCAGGCGTTTCGCGCCAGAAATACGGGGATTTCGTTATGGTCCGCGGCCATATCACCCCGGTTTTCCTCAACAATTTTCTTGAGCATCGCAGGATCATCTGCGCGCAGCCAGCGTGCTGTCATTAGGTTAACTTGCTCAAAATTAACGGGAATTTCGTATTCAGTCCGAATGCGATCCGCCAGAACGTCAAACTGCAAGGCGCCCACAACACCAACAATCCAATCCGAGCCCAGCACCCGTTTAAACACCCGCGCTGCGCCTTCTTCGGCCAGTTGGAACAGCGCCTTGCCCAAGTGCTTCGCCTTCATCGGGTCAACCGGGCGAACGGACTGGAGCAATTCAGGCGCAAACGATGGAATGCCGGTAAAGGACAAATCCTGTCCTTCCGTCAGTGCATCACCAATCCGCAAGTTGCCGTGGTTGGGGATGCCAATGATGTCTCCGGCAAAGGCCTCTTCCGCTGTGGCGCGGTCTTGGGCGAGGAACAGTTGTGGGTTGTGCATGGTCATTTGCTTGCCTGAACGCAAATGGCTGAGCTTCATACCCTTTTTGAAATGCCCACTGGCCAGCCGCATGAAGGCAATCCGGTCTCTGTGCTTTGGGTCCATGTTGGCTTGGATCTTGAAGACAAAACCGCTGACTTTTTTGGCCGTTGGCTCAATTTCCGTCTTTTCGCCCTTGATAACAGCCGCTTGTGGGCGCGGCGATGGGGCTGACTTGGCCAAGCCGTCCAGCAATTCGCGAACCCCAAAATTGTTGAGCGCGGAGCCGAAGTACACAGGCGTTAACGTGCCTTGGCGGTAGGCTTCCAAGTCAAACGGCGGGCACAGCTCTTTGGCCATATCCGCGCCTTCTTGCAGGGCGTCAATCTCGCTGCTGTCCAGTACATCGGCCAGCGCGGGGTCATCAACGCCTGAAACCTTCAAACCGTCACGGGGCATCTCGCCCTTGGAGTCATTGTGTACGGGGATGAATTGGTCGTTGAGCAGGTCGTAACAGCCTTTGAACTGCCGACCCATTCCGATGGGCCAAGACGCTGGTGAAACGTCCAGCGCGAGTGTTTGTTCAATCTCGTCAAGGATTTCAAACGTCTCCCGCGCTTCACGGTCGAGCTTGTTGACGAAAGTAACGATCGGAACATCGCGCAGGCGGCACACTTCAAACAGCTTGAGCGTCTGGGCCTCGATGCCTTTAGCCGCGTCAATCACCATCACAGCCGAATCTACGGCGGTCAGGGTCCGGTAGGTATCTTCGGAAAAGTCACCGTGACCCGGCGTATCCAACAGATTGAAAACGCAGTCCTTGTAGGCGTACGTCATCACCGACGACGTGACGGAAATCCCGCGTTCGCGCTCAACTTTCATCCAATCAGACGTCGCCCCGCGTCGCGCATCGCCCTTAGCCTTAACGGCACCAGCCAGCTGAATCGCGCCACCGAACAGCAACAGCTTTTCCGTCAGCGTGGTCTTGCCCGCATCGGGGTGAGAAATAATGGCAAAGGTGCGCCGGTTCGCGACCTCTTCTTGAAGCAAAGCCATGGTGTGATGCTCAACGTGCTATGGTTTGAGCCCCGTGTTTAGGCCAGAATGGTATAAGAACCCAAGACCTATTGGGGGGAGGGCAGGAGGCCCATTCAAGCATGAAGTCGATACAGACGATGGAAGAGCTATCCGCGCTCTATGGTGAAGCAAGCCCGGCGGCATTGAAAAAAGAGACGGACCGGCTGACCGAAGACTACGCCGCCTTTATCCGGATCGCGCGATTTATGGCGCTGACCACCGTGGGGCCGGAGGGGACTGATTGCAGTCCGCGCGGCGATAAAGGTCCAGTTGCGCATATTCATGACGACAAAACCCTGCTCATCCCCGATCGTCGAGGCAACAACCGCATCGACAGCCTGCGCAACATTTTGCGGGATCCGCGGGTGTCGCTGATGTTTCTGATTCCCGGTTCTTCAACCATCATTCGGGTGAACGGAAAGGCTTTTTTGACAGCCGATCAAGCGGTGCTGGACGGCTTAGCCGAAGCTGGAAAACCGCCGCGTTCAGCCATTGTGGTGACAATCGATGCGGTCTTCTTCCAGTGCTCGCGCGCGCTCATCCGCTCGAAACTGTGGGACGGTATCGAGGCGGTGGTTGATTTGCCCAGCGCAGGACAAATCCTTGCCAACATGACCGACGGGGCGGTTGGCGGTGAAGAATACGACCGGGCTTGGCCCAAGCGGGCGGTTGAGTCGCTCTGGTAAAACCAAGCGTGATACGGCGGCAGGCTAGCGCGCAGCCCTTCGCAATCAGCCCTCAGCCTTTTCTTCCAGCTCCAACCACTCCATTTCGGCCTCATCCAACTTTTCGCGCAGCTCACCGAGCTTGGACGTGATCCGGTTGAACTTATCGGGGTCGCGGGCATAGAGATCGGGGTCCGTCAGCAGGCTTTCGCCCTTGGCAATATTCGCTTCGAGCGCTTCCATTTCCTTGGGTAGCTTTTCCAGTCGAATTTTCTCAGCGTAGGTCAGCTTACTTTTTTCCGCGGAACCCTTCTTTCGATCTGGTTCCTTCTTTGCCGATTTCGACTTTCCAACGTTGAACTGTTCTTTCATCCGCGTCTGGTGCTGTCGCCGGGCGTCGGAATACCCACCGGGATACTCAAACAGCCCGCCGTTGCCGTCGAATAGGATGGTCGAGGTCACAAGACGATCGATGAAATCACGATCGTGGCTGACCAGCAGGACGGTGCCATCGTAGTCCGCGATGATTTCTTGCAGCAAATCCAGCGTTTCGAGGTCCAGATCGTTTGTAGGCTCGTCAAGAACCAACAGGTTGCTGGGGTTTGCCAAGCCTTTGGCCAGCGTCAGGCGGTTTCGTTCGCCGCCCGAAAGCGACTCAACCGGTGCCCGCGCTGCGCGCTCACTGAACAAGAAATCTCGCATGTAAGAAACAACGTGACGGGGCTGGCCGCGCACCATGATTTGATCGCCACCCACATCGGCCAAATAATCCCAAACTGTCGTGCCGGGCTTGAGCGTGGTTCGCATTTGGTCAAGCACCAGAGGTTCGAGGTTGGTGCCACGAAACACGCTGCCCGTGTCTGGTTCAAGCGACCCCAGCAACATCTTGATCAAGGTCGATTTCCCCGCGCCATTGGGCCCAATGATCCCAACCCGGTCCCCCCGCATGATTTTGGTCGAAAAGGGCGCGATGATGGTACGGTCGCCGTAGGTTTTGGCGATGTCTGTCGCCTCGATCACGCGTCGGCCTGACTGCCCACTGGTTACACTGTCCAGCTGAACTTGACCCGGACGCGCAACAAGGTTCCGACGATCTTGCCGCAGCGATTCCAGCCGCCGCATCCGGCCCATGTTTCGTGTGCGTCGGGCGGAGATGCCTTCGCGGGACCACTGGGTTTCTTCGGCGATCAGCTTATTCAGTTTGGCCAAATCCCGAGCTTCGTCTTCCAGCAGCTTTTCCGCCCACGCATCAAAATGCCGGTAATTCTTCCCCAAATGCTGAACCCGCCCCCGATCCAGCCAAGCCACTTGCTCCGTCACTGTTTCCAGAAACCGGCGATCGTGGCTGATGGTCAGGATCGCGCCTTCGAAGCGACGAATCTCGTTTTCCAGCCATTCGATTGTATCGACGTCGAGATGGTTGGTCGGCTCGTCGAGCAACAGCACGTCGGGCTGTTCTGCCAGCGCTTTGGCCAAAGCCGCTCGCCGCTGCTCCCCGCCCGATAAACCCTGCGTCCCCAGTTCTGGTGCAAGCGACAGGCTATCAAGAAACATCTTGGCCCGGTGCGGTTCTGCGCCTTCGCTGGTGGTGTAGTCGAGGACGGAGGCAAAGGCCGACAAATCTGGCTCTTGGGGCAGAATGCCAACGCGCGTGCCCGGCTGAACAAAATGTTCGCCCTTATCAAAGTCCGCTTGCCCGCCAATAATGCGCAGCAACGTGGATTTGCCCGTTCCATTGCGCCCCACAAGGCAGATCCGGTCCTTGGCGAAAATGCTCATGGTTACGCCTTTGAACAAGTCCTTGTCTGAGTGACGGAGGAACAGGTCAGAGAGACGAATCAGGGGTGTTTGAGCAGACATAGAGGGGCGTTGGCCTTTCGATCAGGGCGCTTAAACTTATTATTGCCCCCTCATAGCCGAATTTGCCGGGTTTGTTACACAACGAAACAAGGATTTACGGCGGAAAATGTTTTGCGGCCAAAGTCGTAAAGACAACCAGAAGCCTTTAGTCCATTTTAGTGAAATAGTCTTACGGTGATCCCGTACCTGCAGGGGGCTGCTGAACCAGCCAGTAGATCGGGATCGCTCTTCACATGCTGGAGTATCAAACATGAAAAAGATTTTGCTGAGTACCGTCGCCCTGACGTTCGTACTGAGTGGCTGTGTGGCCACCGATCCTTACACGGGCCAAACGTCGCTGACGAACACCGGTGGCGGAACGGCCATTGGTGCCGCGTTGGGCGGCCTTGTGGGTGCCGTAACGGCGGAAGAGGGCGAACGAGGCCGCGCCGCGCTGCGCGGTGCGCTGGCTGGTGGTGTCGTCGGCGCGGGTGTAGGTGCTTACATGGATTATCAGGAACGCGAGTTGCGCCAGTCGCTGGAAGGCACGGGCGTGACCATCGAGCGCCAGGGCGATGACCTGCGTTTGATTATGCCAGCAGAAGTCACGTTCGACGTGGCAAGCTACGAAATCAAGCCGTCGTTTTTTGCGGTTTTGGGCAATGTTGCAGACGTGATGATCAACTACCCCGAAACCACCATTCAAATCGCCGGACATACCGATAGCGACGGATCGGACAGTTACAATCAGGATCTGTCAGTCCAGCGTTCCGGCGCCGTGCGCAACTTTTTGTCGGCGCAGGGTGTTGAGTATGCACGCATGTCCGCCGTTGGTTTTGGTGAGCGCTTCCCTATTGCTTCCAACACAACAGAATACGGCAAGGCCCAGAACCGCCGGGTTGAAATCACGTTGTCCCCGGCGTCTCAATACTAAACTTTTGCCAACGTCCGTTGGCATACGGGCAAAGAAAAAGGGCAGTGACGCCGATGTCACTGCCCTTTTTTCATGAGGGGTTGGCGGAGGCCGACGCGCGGCCACCGACAATGCTTAGAACGCGGATACGCCCAGCAAGCTCAACGTATCAATTGTTACGCCGCTGCCAACCTGACCATTATCACGCTGGAAACCATCAATAGCGCGCTGTGACAGCGGACCGAAGATGCCGTCGATCGGGCCGTTGTAGTAGCCGCGCTGCTGGAGCGAGACCTGAATGCGGCGGATGATGTCTGGCGTGGTGTTGGTCTCACACAGGATCGAACGCCACTCGGTACGCGCCGGCTCAATCACAACTTCACGCGCGATGGTATCGAAGACCGGTGGGATCTCGATGATTTCTTCACGCGCTGGAACCACTTCAACGCGACGTGTCACGGTGCGGGTTTCGGCTGGAATGAGACGCTCTTCAACGCGTGCGGGGGTGTTGACAACTTCGCGTTCAACAACCTCGGTCACGGCTGGAATGATTTCCTCACGGGTCGAAGCTGGCTGGATCATAACCCGGCGCTCGACCTGCTTGGTCACCGCTGGTTCCGTTACCAGACACAGGATCTCGCCGGTTGCTTCATCCAGTTTCTGGATTGGGCCTGTGCCGGGCTTCCATACGGTGCGCTCAGGCACCACGACGATTTCTTCGATCACTGTATCGTAAATCGGCTCAACCGGGATCAGGCGGCGCGCAGCAGGGCGAACCACCACTTCTTCCTGAACCGTGGTGTAGGTCGCGGGAACGGTCAGAAGTTCCGTTGTTGCTTCGCGCACGACCACTTCTTCGGTCACGTCGCCAAACTGCGCTGGGATGATGCGAACTTCCTGACGCGCAGGCTCGATCATAATCTGTTCTTCGACGGTCTGTGTCACAGCCGCCAAAGCGATCCGTGCGTAACATTCGCCGGGCAGTGGGTTTGGCGGGAACGCGCTGGCGTCCATACCTTGCATCGAAGCGCTCTGCTGGAACGAAGCGTTCTGCACGGATGCGTTCTGGGCGAAGCCAGAGCCAAACCCAGTCGCAGCCGAGCTAAACCCACCCGCGGAGGATGAGAACCCAGAAGTTGTTGTTGTTGTGGTGGTTGACGAGCCCAGCGTTGCGCCGGAGCTTGTGGTCGTCAGGGTCGCGCCTGTGCCGGAAGTCGAGACAGCGGTGCAACCGGATAGAAGCAGTGCAGCGACGCCAGCAAGAAAGACGTTCGTGGTGTACGAGGTCATAACACCGAACCTTTGTTAATTGTCTGATCCCTACGGCTTGCAGCGAACACGATACTCTCTTAGCGAGAAAAACCCATTTACGGGGTATGTACCGAGTCCGCCGTTTCCGTATTTCCCAAACTTTGTAACCCGGCAGGTCGGATACGAGTCAATCAATAGAACCGCAACATCAACGGGTAAGGGGCGTGATAAGAAGAACTGTTGTTTTCAAGTCACTTAGCTTTGTGGCCTAATGTAGGCGGATAATGCCTTTAGCCTTTTTCTCGCCCTTTAGGGCAGGTCCAGCGCGTATCCCACTTCTCTGATCGTCCTAATCACGTCCGACTCCGAGTGAGCATTGAGTGCTTTGCGGAGTCTGCGGATATGAACATCCACGGTCCGAGGCTCCACATCCTTCTCGCGACCCCATACTGAGTCCAATAACTGTTCGCGTGAAAAGACACGTCCGGGGTACTGCATGAAGTGTCTTAAAAGGCGAAATTCGGTTGGCGCGAGCACAATGGAAGCCTCACCGCGCGTGACTTTGTGGCTGCCCTGATCCATCTGAATGTCTGCAAAAACGAGGATTTCTTTCAAACGCGCAGGCTGCGCTCGGCGGAGAACGGCACGCAAGCGGGCGAGCAATTCCTGGGGGCTGAAGGGCTTGGTCAGATAGTCATCTGCGCCCATGTCCAAGCCTCGCAGCTTGTCCTGCTCCTCACCACGCGCCGTGAGCATGATGATCGGAACCTCATTGGTCTCCGGAAAGCGGCGCAGGTGGCGACAGACTTCGAGGCCGGAGCGCAAGGGCAGCATCCAATCAAGCAGGATCGCGTTCGGTTCGAGCGTCAACGCAAGGTCAACGGCTTCTTCACCATCCCGCGCGATGGCGGTGTCGTACCCGGCGCTGCGCAGGTTATAGTCGAGCAGCGTTACAATAGCGTCTTCATCTTCGACAATCAGGATGAGGGGCTTGTCGCCCTTGAGGGACTTTGGTGGCTTTGCTTGGCCAAAGTCGGCGTCGTGTCGCGTGGTTGCTGGCATCATCATCGGGCCGATGCTCCCTATTTATCCGAAGGCGCCCGCAACGTAATCCTTGGTGCGAGGATCCTGCGGGTTTTCAAAAATTTCTTTGGTGGAGGCCATTTCGGCCATGTCACCAAGGTGGAAAAAGGCGGTTGTGCCGGCGACGCGCTGGGCTTGCTGCATATTGTGCGTCACGATAACGATCGCGTAGTCCTTGGCGAGGTCCAAGATGAGCCGCTCGACGGTCCCGGTCGCGATCGGGTCCAGTGCGGAGCAAGGCTCGTCCATCAGGATCACTTCCGGCGAAACGGCGACCGCGCGCGCGATGCACAGGCGCTGCTGCTGCCCGCCAGAGAGCCCCAGCGCTTCGGCGTCCAAACGGTCGTATACTTCTTCCCATAGCCCAGCAGCACTCAGGGCTTCCTCAACAATTTCGTCCAACTCAGCCCGGTTTTTCGCCATGCCATGCAAGCGCGGACCATAGGCGACATTATCATAAATCGACTTGGGGAAGGGATTGGGCTTTTGGAACACCATGCCGACCCGTTGGCGGAGCAATGTCACGTCCAAGGAATCATCATGAATATCCGAACCATCGAGCAGAATTTGCCCCTCGACGCGGGCGATGCTGATGCTGTCATTCATCCGGTTGAGGCAGCGCAGAAACGTTGACTTACCGCAACCCGATGGCCCAATCAGCGCCGTCACGTGCTGGTTCTTGATGTCCATGCTGACACCTTTCAACGCGTGATTGTCGCCATAGTAGACGTGGACGTCTTCAGCCTTCATTCGAATTTCAGACATGGGTTCTTCCTCAGTTGGCGCGTTCGAAGCGCGCGCGGATGTAAGTCGCAAGGCCATTCATGGCGATCACAAGCGTGAGCAAGCAAACGATGCCAGCGGCGGTTTTGTTCTGGAACAGCGGATCGTCGTCAGCGGCCCATTGGTAAATCTGCGAAGGCATGCCAACGCCCTTTGACATCAAGCAAGCCGCGCCAGCGTCGCAAACATCATTGATGAACGCGTTCATACCAACCATCAGCAGCGGCGCGGTTTCGCCAGCCGCTTGCGCCAGCCCAATGATAACGCCCGACGCGATGCCCGGCAGTGCCGCCGGCAAAACATGCTGGAACACGGACTGCTGATGGGACGCGCCCATGCCCAAGGCTGCTTCTTCGAAGCTTGGCGGCACAGCGCCAATCGCAGCGCGGGAAGCGATAATGACAGTGGGTAAGGTCATAAAGGCCAGCACCGTTCCCCCAACAATCGGGAACCCGCGAGAGCCGGGGAACAGCCACTGGATAATCACCGCAGCGCCCAAAATACCAAAGATGATCGACGGGACAGCAGCGAGGTTGTTGATGTTGATTTCCATGAAATCAGTCAGCTGATTACGCGGCGCAAACTTTTCCAAATAGATTGCGGCCAGCACCCCAATCGGCACCGCCAACACCATAACCACGATCAGCATAAGGAACGTCCCTTGTGCGGCGGCTGCGATGCCGGCGCGCTCGGGCGAGGTTGAGGAGGCCGAGGCGAAGAAGCCCGGCTGTTGCTCAGCTATTGTCCAGCCAAACAGGTCAATCTTGGGAATGCCAAGATAGGGGCGAATGCGGGTTCGGCCCGTATCGCGCAGTTCCATCAAAACCGACAACCCGTTTTCATCGACCGATCGCTTGAGCAGGATCCAGTTCTCGGAATCCACGTTCTTTTGCGTGCGTCGCTTCATGTCTTTGTACAAAACATCGGAATCGCCAGCGGCCAGCGCCCACAGGCTGATGGTCTCACCCAGCGTGTATTCGCCGCTGATCAATCGATCGCGGATCTGAAACTGCGCTTCAAGGCTGATCATTTCCGCGACTTGGGCGATGGCTTTATCGCGCTGCCGGTCGGTTTCGTAGCCGGTGAAGTGATCGCCGAATTCCTCTGCAAACATGTTTTGCAGCATTTTCTTATAGCTCGTGCCGCGCTGGACTGATCGCGATGCACGCTTGGCAAGTTTGGGGTCGGGCTCAATGTCCGCAGCCCAACGGTCTGGTGCGACACCGACCGAGGCTTGGAACTGTGCAAGATCCGCTGGCTTGATGATGTCAGGGTCGAGGTAAATATCAAGCTGGATGAAAGACTGCACAAAGCCGTTGTAGGATTTCTTGATCACCGAATACATCAGTGCGACCAAGAACAGCGCAGCCAAACCCAGCGCCAGCAATCCCAGCATCCGAAAAATCAGCTCTCCGCGGCGACGCGCGGCCCGGCGGCGCGATGCCTGAACACTCTGGTGGGGTGAGGTTTGGGGGGACATCAGCTGTACCTCTGACGGTATCGGCGAACGATCTGGATCGCTGCGAGGTTGAGCAAGAGTGTGGAGACAAACAGGACAATACCCAACCCAAAGACGGACAGGGTGTTGGCGCGATCGAATTCCGCGTCACCGATCAGCAGTTCTGTGATCTGCACGGTAACGGTGGTCATTTGGTCCAAGACGTTGAGCGTCAGGTTTGCTTGACCGCCCGCAGCGAGCACCACAATCATCGTCTCACCAATGGCGCGAGACGTGGCCAGCAAGAAGCCGCCCATGATACCCGGCAATGCAGCAGGGATGAGCACTTTGAGGATCGTTTCCGACTTGTGCCCCCCCAGCGCCAATGAGCCATCGCGCAAGGACCGCGGTACAGCCTTGAGCGCGTCGTCTGAGAGCGACGAGATAAACGGGATCAGCATGATCCCCATCACCGCACCGGCAACCACGCCCGACTTCGCGCCAATGGCAAGGTCGAGGTATTCGAGGTGCATGGGGGTCGGCAAAAAGCGCAGTTCCAGAACCCATTCGATGCCGCCGAAAATATCCTTGGCAAACGGAATGCCGGAGCGGAGGGCGAAAACGCCGTAAACAATCGTTGGAATACCGGCGAGCACTTCCAGAATGGGCTTGAAGATGCTGCGTGTGCGGGGACTGGCGTATTCGGCCATATAGATGGCGGACATCAGGCCGACGGGCAGCGCGACGGTCAGCGCCACCAGCGAGACTACCAGCGTGCCGTAAAACACTGGCACAGCACCAAGGTTAAAGCCGCCGGCCTGATCTTCACGGATCGGCGCGTCTTTGGACCAGTGCAGGCCAAACAGGAAGTCTTGGATCGGGTATTTCGAGAAGAACAGCTCAGCGTTCGAGAGCAGGGCCAGCACGATCCCGACAGTGACAAGGATGGCGGCGGCCGAGGCGAGCATCATGCCGAAATTCGCAGCGCTTTCGTGGCGAGACTGCGCGCGGTGCTTGGGCCGCACAAAGATCAATGAACCAACCACCCCGCAGGCGATGCCGAGCAGCACAACGGCAAGATAGCCGTAGCGGTAAGCATCCTGCGCGGCCGACATCCGAGACGCTGCCGCTGCGACGTCTGGGTTGGACACCACCAAACCCGACCGCAAATCTCTGATCGCGTTCAGCAGCTTTTGCGACTGCAGCCCCAAATTGCCGGGCGAGACCTCGAAGATGGTCTCTGAGCCATAATCAAACAGCCAAGAATAAGCGCCAATCCATGTCAACGCCGTGAGCAGCACCAGCGTCGCGAGACCGAGGAGCACCAACACAAACATCTGATCGCTGAGTCGCGGGCGCATGCCTTGGCGCCAGAGGACAACGGTGGATCCAGCGATGATGAGCAGGGAGATCACCCAGCCGCCTTCACCCCACGCCAGTTGATCGCGCAAGAAGATCAGAACCCCAACACCCGTTGCCATGAACAACACACGGGCGAAGGGAGCGTTGATGTCGGTGGAGAACAGCGTGATGGCGAGAATGATCAAAATGATAATAGACGCAGTGCCATAGCCGGACAGGATCGAGATCAGAATGCCAATCAGCGCCAAAGCAAAAACCGTGACGCGCCCTTGGTTGCCGGTAAAGGCGCGCGGTCCGCTCTGCCAAAATGCCAGCGCGCCCATGAGCAGCGCAAACCAGAACAAGCGGCGCAGGCCGTGTTGCTGGCTAAAGTAGTCCGTCAGCCCCGGCAAGGCGCCGATTTGCGCTTCGGTAAAGCCGCTGGTTGATCCCTCACCCGAGAGGCCCAAAGCCGCAAGCGTTGTGCGGGCAAATTCGTGCAAGGAGGTCGGGTCGATGGTCTTACCCATCAGGACCAAAACCTCACTCTCAATCATACCCGTCAGGATGGGCGTGCCAATCGAGCGGTAAATGATGAGCAGCAGAACAGGCGGCAACAGCCACCACAGAACGGTCTGAAAGCCATAAAAACGCGGCAGATTCGGCAAACCAAACCGGTTCATGCCTTGCTGCCGTGCCTCTTCGAGCGATAATCGGCGCTGACGGATGCGCCACTGACCAAAGCTAATCGCGCCCCAAATATACGCGACAACCGCCGGAACGATCAGCGCGTAAGCCCCAAAGAACAAACTCAGGCCGATGATCATAAAGATGAAAAAGGCGATTTGCAGCGAGACGCTTGATGTTCGGTTCATAGACTATCAGTTCCCATCGTCGGTCTACCGTCAGACGCTTCCGCAAACGCGCCACCACCCCCGTATGCCGGGCTCTTGAAGTGGCTTTGTTACGTAAATGTTACGATTGTGTTACGGCCAATCAAAAAAGGCTGGGATAGGATATGCCGTGCGGCGCTAGCTTTTATGCGCAGGCAAGATGACGCTGAACGTCGAGCCGTGACCAATGGTTGACGCGATCTCTAGCGTTCCGCGATGCCGGGCGACAATGTGTTTGACGATGGCCAAGCCCAGGCCGGTTCCACCCATGGCCCGGCTGCGTCCTTTGTCCGCCCGATAAAACCGTTCGGTTAGGCGATCGAGATGCTTTTCTTCGATGCCTTCGCCGTCATCGCTCACGGCGATTCGAATGCTTTGGTCGCCGTCCGCAGGCTGGACGTTGATGGAAACCTTACCGCTTTCGCGCCCGTACTTCAGAGCGTTTTCGATCAAGTTCCAAAACACCTGCGTCAGCTCATCGGCGTCACCTCGCACACGCAGGTTTTCTGTTGAGTCGATGACGATCTTCTGGTCGTCCCGTTCAGCCTGCAGTGACAGGGATTCAGCCACGGTGTGAAGCAAGTCTCCCACTGCGACAGCGCCGCTGGGCAAAACGGCAGCGTTCATTTCAATCTTCGACAGCGACAGCAAGTCTTCGACCAAGCGCGACATTCGTCCTGCCTGATCTCGCATGATCCCCAAAAAGCGTTCGGCGGCTTCGCGGTCGTCTCGGGCTGGGCCTTGAAGAGTCTCGATAAAGCCCACCAGCGTCGAAAGCGGTGTCCGCAATTCATGACTGACGTTGGCCACAAAATCCGCTCGAACAGATTCCGTTTGTCGCTGCGTTGTGAGATCCTGCAGCGTCATGATCATCCGACCGCCTTGGGTCGATGTTTGCTGCATGGGCGTGACCGTTGCGAGGATTGAGAGGGTTGGGCGAACACCCCATTCGAATTCGAACCGCACTTCTTCATCGTCTTCATCGGCAGCTTCAACCGCATCATAGAGAATCTCGTTACCGAAAATGTCTTCTACGCGCTGGTTTATGGGGTCCATTTGCAGCAGCTCGTTGGCGGCCAGGTTGGCCCATACCACCCGATACTTCTTGCTCACCTGCAAGATGGCGAACGGCAGCGTATCGAGGATGTGCAAATGCTGCTCCAAGTGCGCGCGCAGGCGTTTGGGCTTGTTTGGAAGCTTTTTGGCCATGGGGCCCTCCATCGGGCTGGAATCGAGGAAGAAGACTTAACCAATACTGCTATCGCCATTCGTCCCCAGCCTGTCAAACGCCAAGGTTTGGCCCTGAGCGTGGAAAAGCCGTTGCGAGCTACTTGACCCGCCCTTTGGTAAAACGTACATTTCACCATAGAAATTGACATGCAGGTTCTGTTGGAGGAAGCACATGGCCGAAGGAACAACTCAGCACCCGTGGCTTGAGAAATACCCAAGCTATCTTGATTGGAATATGGACATCCAAACCGGCACGCTGCCGCAGTTGTGGGATGAAGCCGTAGCGCGCTTTGGCAACCGGCCTTTCATTGACTTTCTTGGCAACAATCTGACGTACGCACAGACAGACGCACTGGTTGATCAGGCTGCGGCGGGATTGCAGAAAATGGGTGTGGAAAAGGGCGACCGTGTGGGTCTGTTCCTGCCAAACTGCATCTACTTCCCCGTCTTCTACTATGCGATTTGCAAGCTGGGCGGCATTGTTGTGAACTTCAATCCGACCTACCCACCCGATCAGGTCGAAAAGCTGATGGAGCAAGCCGGGGTCAAAGTGGTGATTACCACAGACCTGCAGGCGGTTTACCCCAACGTTGGACCTGTTTTCGAAAAGTCTCGCGCCAATGGTGGCAGCTTGCAGCAGATGATCATCTGCCCCTTCGCCGGGTCGCTTTCAGGCTTGAAATCCATGTTGTTCCCGCTGCTGCGCGGTAAAGATTTGGTCAAGGGCATCAGTGGCCCCGGGATCACGCCGTACAAAGAGGTCATGAGCCACGGCTCCGCCTACAAGCTCGCAGACCTTGATCCAAAGGACGTCGCAGCGCTGCAGTTTACGGGCGGCACCACGGGCCTGCCTAAGGCCGCGACGCTGACCCACGAAAATATCTACATCAACTGCCAGCAAGCAGGGCGTTGGTTCCCGGGTATTCTGGACGGTCAGGAGAAGATCCTGACAGTGTTGCCGCTGTTCCACGTCTTCGCGATGACGATTTGCATGAACTACATGGCCATGCGCGGCGGTGAGATGGTGATGCAGCCTAACTTCGACAAGGATAACGCAGCGAAGGCCATCGGCTCGGGCGCGACGATTTTCGCTGGCGTGCCGGCCATGTTTAACGCCTTGGCGAACCATCCAGATGTGAAGTCGGGCAAAATCAAAATGGACGCGCTGAAGTATTGCGTTTCCGGTGGTGCGGCGATGCCGTACGAGATCAAAAAGAACTTTGAGAAGGTCGCACCCTGTTCCGTGACCGAGGGCTATGGCCTGTCTGAAACCTCACCCATTGCGACCGCAAACCCGGTGGGCGAGGAGCCACGCTTGCTCAACGACAAAATCAACTCCATCGGTCTGCCCGTTCCGAACACGATCATTGAGATCGTAGACGAAAACGACAGCTCAGTGCTGATGCCCATGGGGGAACGCGGCGAGATCGCTGTTTCCGGCCCGCAAGTGATGCAAGGCTACTGGGCGCGTCCCGAAGCCTCGGCAGAGTGCCTGCAAAATGGCCGATTCCTCACTGGTGATATCGGGGTCATGGACGCGGACGGCTACACGTATATCGTGGACCGAAAGAAGGACATGATCGTCACCAACAACGGCTTCAACGTCTATCCGCGTGATATCGAAGAAATCCTGTTTGGTCATGAAGCAATCGCCGAATGCGCGATTTGTGGCGTGCCGGATAGCAAGCGTGGCGAAGTGATTTTGGCGGCTGTTGTGCTGCACGAAGCCGGCTCGATCACGGCGGACGACGTGATGACATTCCTGCGCGGTAAAATCGTGGACTACATGCTGCCCGAACGCGTGGAGTTCATGGATGAACTGCCAAAGAGCCAAGTTGGCAAAATCTTGAAACGAGACATTCGCGATATTTACGGGGCCTAAAGCGGCCTCGTTTTCGCAGCCTTACACCCTATCACGAACACCTCTGATTCTGACAAAGGACCTCAGAAATGACTCAGATCGTAATTGCGCAATACTCGCGCTCTGCCTTCCAGCCTGCGCACAAGGGCGCGCTGACCAAGACACGCCCAGACGACCTCGCGGCGGCAGTTGTTAAAGCCGTGGTGGAGCGTGCGGACGTTGATCCGGCGACCATCGAAGACGTGATTCTGGGCAACGCAACGCCAGAGGGTGAGCAAGGCTTGCTGATGGGGCGTTTGGTTGCTTTGCGGGCCGGTCTGCCAAAGGTTGTTGGCGGCGCGACGATCAACCGCTGGTGCGGATCTTCGATGTCGGCGATTCACTACGCTGCGGGTCAAATCGCGATGGGCGCAGGCGATGCCTTTGTCGCGGCGGGTGTCGAGTCCATGACGCGCGTTCCCATGGGCGGCTTTAACCCCATGCCGAACGCCGAACTGATGCAGGACGTATACGGCGTCTACATGGGCATGGGCGAGACAGCAGAAAACGTCGCGGAGCGTTACCAGATGACCCGCGAAAGCCAAGAAGCCTTTGCTGTTGAATCCCACAAGAAAGCCGCAGCAGCGCAAGCGGCGGGTCATTTCAAAGATGAGATTGTGACGGTTGACGGCGTGGACGCCGACGGCTGCATTCGCCCTGATACCACCGTCGAAGGGCTGTCGGGCCTCAAGCCCGCGTTCTCGGCCACAGGAACGGTCACAGCCGGCACGTCTTCGCCACTGACCGATGGCGCAGCGGCGACGCTGGTGTGTTCCGCCGAATACGCACGTGAGCACAATCTGACCCCGCTGGCAGTGATTAAGTCCATGGCGATCAACGGCTGTGACCCTGACGTCATGGGTCTTGGCCCCATCGGTGCGACCCGCAAGGCGCTCAAGCGGGCGGGGCTGGAAATGGGTGATATTGATATTGTTGAAATCAATGAAGCCTTCGCCTCTCAGTCCATGGCCTGCATCAATGATCTGGGTATGGATATTTCCCGCGTGAATCTGGACGGCGGCGCCATTGCGCTGGGTCATCCGCTGGGTGCCACGGGCGCACGGATCACGGGCAAAGCGGCAGCACTGCTCAAGCGCGAAGGCAAGAAGTACGCGCTTTCAACGCAGTGCATCGGTGGCGGTCAGGGCATCACCACCATCATGGAAGCGGCATAAGCCTCGGACGCACAGGAAAAGACCATGAGTGAAATCAAGAAAATTGCCGTCATCGGGTCGGGCGTCATGGGCATGGGCATTGCTGCCCAATGCGCCAATGCAGGGTTCAAGGTGGATCTGCTCGACATCGTTCCGGACGGCGCGAAAGATCGCGATATCGTCGCCAAAGATGCCATCAAAAAGGCGCTGAAGACCGATCCCGCACCCTTCATGCACAAGTCACGCGCCAAGTACGTGACGCCGGGCAACCTCGAAGACCACATGGACCGCCTCGCGGACGTGGATTGGATCATCGAAGTCATCATCGAGCGTGCGGACATCAAGCAGGACTTGTACCGCAAGCTGGCGGCTGTCGCGAAGGCTGACGCCATCATCACGTCCAACACCTCAACCATCCCGCTGTCGATCCTGACCGATGGCATGGAGCCCGCACGGGCCGCGCGGTTTGCGATCACGCACTTCTTCAACCCGCCGCGCTACATGCCGCTGCTGGAGCTTGTCACCACCGACGCCACCGATGCGCGCGTGCGTGAAGGTCTGCGCCATGTTTGTGATGTGGCGCTGGGTAAGAAAGTGATCGACTGTCAAGACACGCCGGGTTTCATCGGCAACCGCCTCGGCACGCTGTGGATCCAAGTCGCGACCAATGCGGCAGAAGATCACGACTTGACCATCGAAGAATCCGATGCGTTAGCAGGCCGTCACTTTGGTATCCCGTCCACGGGCATCTTCAAGCTCATGGATTTAGTGGGTCTGGACCTTGGTCCTTACGTCTCCAAATCGCTCTACGACAACGTGAACCAAGGCGACATGTTCCGCGAGGAATACCGCGAGTCCAAGTTGCTGGAAGGCATGATTGCGGAGGGCTACACGGGGCGCAAAGGGAAGGGGGGCTGGTACCGCCTGAACAAAATCGATGGTCAGAAGGTCAAGGAAGTCAAAGACCTGAAAACCGGCGAATATCGCCCGGTTGAAAAGGCCAAAGGCGCAGCGCTGGCTGTATCGAAAAAGGGCGCCCGCGCGGTATTCGAAGCCGGGGACAAGCTGGCGACGGCAGCGTGGGAGTACATGTCGAAGTACTTCGTTTACGCCGCTGACCACGCGCTCGACATCGCCAACTCCATCTTCGACGTCGATGAAGCCATGAAGACCGGCTACGGCTTCAAATGGGGTCCGTTCGAGTTAATGGACGAAGTTGGGCCAAAATGGATCGCCGATAAACTGCGCGAAGAAGGCCGGACGGTTCCCGCGCTGCTCGACGCCGTGGGCGACGGGACGTTCTACAAAATCGAAGACGGTGAGCGCTTCTTTATGCTCGCAGATGGCTCTTACACCCCCGTTGTTCGCCCCGAAGGCGTGCTGCTGCTCTCCGACATCAAGCGGCGGTCTGAGCCGGTGATGCGGAATGGCTCTGCTTCGGTTTGGGACATTGGCGATGGCGTGCTGTGTTTCGAGTTTACCAGCATGGCAAACTCGCTGGACGAGGGCACCATGACCATGCTCGGCAAGACCATTGCGACCATCGACAAGAGCGATGATTACAAGGCTCTGGTGATCCACAACGAAGGCAAGAACTTCTCTGTTGGTGCCAATATTGGCCTCATGCTGTTCGCTTCGAACATTGCGGCTTGGCCACAGGTGCAATCGGGTATCAGGGGCGGTCAGGACGTGTTTATGAAGCTGCGCTTCGGGAACTTCCCCGTGGTGTCCGCACCATCGGGGATTGCCGTCGGCGGTGGCTGTGAGATCCTGATGCACTCGGACGCGGTACAGGCGCATGCGGAAACCTACACAGGCTTGGTCGAAGTCGGTGTTGGTGTGATGCCCGGCTGGGGCGGCTGCAAGGAAATGATCCGCCGTCACCTTGGCAACAAGCGCGCACCACGCGGGCCCATGCCAGCCTTGGTCAAAGCCTTTGAGCTGATCGGAACGGCGCAGGTGGCCAAGTCCGCGATGGAAGCGCAGCGCGACTTCCTGATCATCAATGAAGACGACACCATCACCTTTAACAAGGAACGCGTGCTGTTTGATGCCAAGCAGCGGGCTTTGGGCATGGTTGAGGGCTATCAGCCACCAGAAGAAGAAACCTTCCGCTTGCCCGGCGCGACGGGTCGCGCAGCGATCGACATGGCGCTGCACGATTTCAACATGAAGGGCATGGCCTCGGACTACGATGTCCATGTGGGACGTGAAGTCGCAATGGTGCTGACCGGTGGTGACACGGACGTCACCGAAGAATTAACTGAACGCGATTTGCTGAAGCTAGAGCAAAAGCACTTTGTCGCGCTCACCAAGCAACCCAAGACGCTCGCACGGCTTGAGCATATGCTCAGCACAAACAAGCCACTGCGCAACTGATTGAATAGGAGGCTAAAATGCCAATCACAGACGCTTATAACGCGCCCGTTAAAGACATGAAGTTTGTCCTGCATGAGTTGTGGGACGCTTCCGAGCTCAGCACGTACGAAGGCTATGAGGATGCGTCCCCGGACCTGATCGACGCGATGCTCGAAGAAGCGGGCAAGTTCATGAAGAACGAGCTGCTGCCCCTGAACCAAAGCGGTGACCGCGAAGGCTGTACGCTGGAAAACGGGGTGGTTCGCACGCCGAAGGGGTTCAAAGAAGCCTACGACAAGTATTGCGAGAACGGCTTTACCGCCCTGTCCACCGACCCGAAATACGGCGGGACCGGCCTGCCGCATACGGTTGAGTTCATGGTGCAGGAAATGGTGGTTTCGACCAACATGGCCTTTGGCATGTATCCCGGCCTGTCGCACGGTTGTTATAACGCCATCTACCTGCACGGCTCTGAGGCGCAGAAGGACCAGTACCTGCCCAAGCTGAACACGGGTGAGTGGTCGGGCACCATGTGCTTGACCGAGCCGCATTGCGGGACCGACTTGGGGCTGATCAAGACCAAAGCTGAGCCCATGGGTGACGGTTCATTCTCGCTGAACGGGCAAAAGATTTTTATCTCCGCCGGTGAGCATGACTTGACGGAAAACATCGTCCACCTCGTGCTCGCCAAGCTGCCGGACGCGCCAGAGGGCGTGAAAGGGATCTCGCTGTTCCTCGTGCCAAAGTTTATCCCGAATGAGAACAACGAACCGGGCCAGCGCAACGGCGTCCGCTGTAACGCCATCGAAGAGAAAATGGGCATTCACGGCAACGCGACGTGTCAGTTGTTCTTCGACGGCGCGGTTGGTTGGATGGTTGGTCAGCCGAATAAAGGGCTGGCGGCCATGTTCACCATGATGAACGCGGCGCGTTTGGGCGTGGGTATGCAGGGCTTGGGCATTGGCGAGATCGCCTTTCAGTCCGCCTTTGACTACGCCAAAGATCGCGGGCAGGGCCGTTCATTGGCTGGCACTCAGTCTCCTGACAAGCCAGCAGACTCCATCCTCGTTCACCCCGACGTCCGCCGCATGCTGCTGCGGATGAAGGCGAACAACGAAGGTGGGCGCGCGATGGCGGCGTGGATTGCGCTGAACATTGACAAGTCGCTCAAGCACGCTGACCCAGAGGTCCGCGAGCAGGCTGACGACTTCGTTCAGTTGATGACGCCAATCATCAAATCCTACATGACCGACGCGGGTTCCGAAGCGGCCAACTTGGGCGTGCAAACCATGGGCGGCCACGGTTACATCGAAGAGTGGGGTATGGAGCAGTTGGTGCGTGACGCACGGATTGCGCAGATTTACGAAGGCACCAACGGCATTCAGGCACTCGACCTCGCTGGCCGTAAGCTGGGCGCGCACTACGGTCGCTACTTGCGGACGTTCTTCCACCCGGTCTCCACCTTCATCGAAGAAAACGCCATGAACCCGGATGCGAGCGAGTTTGTCGGTGATTTGGCCAAATCCTTTGGCTGGTTACAGCAAGCGACCGGGCAAATCGCGCAAAGCGGCCTGAAAGACCCCGAAGAAGTCGGCGCAGCGTCGTCCGACTACCTCCGCCTTTTCGCCCTGACCACGCTCGCTTACCTTTGGTGCCAAATGGCGCTCAAAGCCAAAGCAGCGCTCAAGGAAGGCCGTGGCGATGCCGCGTTCTATGAGGCGAAAATCAACACGGCCCGCTTCTTCTACAAGCGCATGCTTCCCGAAGCGCAGGCCATGTTCAAGATGATCGGCGCGGGTAAAGATACCATCATGGCTATGGACGAAGACGGCTTCTCCATTGCTGCCTAGATGAACCCGATTGCCGTCATCGGCGCAGGACCAGCCGGCTTGGCCGCAGCAGAAGTTGTTGCGGCCTCCGGCTTGCCTGTGGTTGTTTTCGAACAAATGCCCTCACCGGGGCGCAAGCTGCTGATGGCGGGTTTGGGTGGTTTGAACATCACCCACTCTGAGCCAGCAGACAGCTTTATCGCGCGCTATACCGACCGTGCGCCCGCGCTGCGTCCCATGATTGAAGCCTTTACCCCCGATCACCTGCGCCAATGGTGCCGGGATTTGGGCGAGCCCACGTTTGTGGGCACCAGCGGTCGCGTGTTTCCTGAAAGTTTCAAGGCATCTCCGTTATTGCGGGCGTGGCTGGGTAAGCTGGACCGCCTTGGCGTCACGTTGCGCAATAGGCACCGCTGGACCGGCTGGGATGACGATGGTGCGCTGACGTTTGAGCTTGGCGGCGGGGAGACTCTGGCGTTCCAGGCTTCGGCGACGGTGCTGGCATTGGGGGGCGCGACGTGGCCTCGGTTGGGATCGACAGGGGCATGGAAGTCCGCTTTGGCGGAGCGCGGCGTGCTTCTATCGCCATTTGAGCCGAGCAATTGCGGGTTCGAGGTCTCATGGTCCGAACGCCTGCTTTCACAACACGAAGGCAAGCCGGTCAAAAACACCGATTTCCGCTTTGGTGCGCACCATTCCCGTGCCGAAGCCGTCATCACCAAGCGCGGCATCGAGGGCGGCGGCATCTATGCACTCAGCGCGCCGTTGCGTGATGCGATTGCGGCCAATGGACCGCAAACACTGCTGCTGGATCTCCTGCCGCATGTGTCCGAAGATGATGCGCGCAGCCGGTTGGCGAAGGCAAAGTCCAAAGACAGCTTGTCCAATCGTCTGCGCAAGGCGCTGGGGCTATCGGATGTTCAGCGCGCGCTGTTCTTTGAAGCCGCAGGACCGGGGTTTGCGGGGGATGTGGTGGCAATGGCCAAGGCGGTGCCGATCCAGCTTGAAAAACCCCACGGCCTAGAGCGAGCGATTTCTTCCGATGGGGGTGTGGCTTGGGACGCCGTCGACTCTGACTTGCAACTCACCGCAATGCCGGGAGTTTATGCGGCTGGTGAGATGCTCGATTGGGAAGCGCCAACAGGCGGATATTTGTTGCAAGCGTGTATGGCGACCGGTCAATGGGTTGGAAAAGCAATCGCTGCAGAATGCAATAAAACCAGATGATTTGCCGCTGAATACTAGCCAAACCATTAATCCGTGCTTAAAAAATCTGATATTTCTTATTTTAACTGAAATTAAAGCAAGGAAATGAAGGGGCGAGGGCGGGCCTTTTCGGGGTTGGAATACTTATTTGCACGGCATTATGCCGCGAAAGGGCGGTCCAGCAGCGTGAACTGTGCGTCACTTATTGCGCAATGAAGATCAGATCGGCGCGAATCGGTCGCCTCTGCTGTTGCTTTCTTCGCCCCGCGAGTCTTCTATCGCCACAGTTATGAATGCAACCGATTGAGGAGACCCCCCAATGGCTCAGCCTTGGTCCCCGAATTCCTGGCGCAACGTGCCGATCCTTCAGGTTCCGACCTATGAGGATAAGGCGCTGCTCGAAAACGTCGAAACCGACTTGCGCCGTCAGCCTCCGCTGGTTTTCGCCGGTGAAGTCCGTTCGCTGAAAGATCGCCTTGCCGCTGCGTCACGCGGTGAAGCGTTTTTGCTTCAGGGCGGCGACTGCGCAGAGGCTTTTGCCGAATTCTCCGCCGACCACATCCGCGATACCTTCAAGGTGCTGCTGCAGATGGCCGTAACCCTGACATTTGCCGCGCAAAAGCCGGTGGTCAAGGTGGGTCGCATGGCCGGCCAGTTCGCGAAGCCGCGCTCTGCTCCGACGGAAAGTGTTGATGGGGTGGAGCTGCCCTCTTACCGCGGTGACATCATCAACGATGGTGCCTTTAACGCTGAGAGCCGGATTCCGGATCCGCGTCGGATGATGTCTGCCTACAATCAGGCGTCGGCTACGCTCAACCTGCTACGCGCCTTTGCCCAAGGTGGCTTTGCGTCGCTGGAGCAAGTTCACCGCTGGAACCTCGATTTTGTTGCGGGTTCACCGGCGGGTGCAAACTACGAAGGCATTGCCCGTGAAATTGACGAGGCGTTGGGCTTCATGAAGGCCTGTGGTCTTGACGCCCATATGCCGCAACTCTCCGAGGTTGATTTCTACACCTCCCACGAAGCCCTGTTGCTTTGGTACGAAGAAGCCCTGACCCGTCAGGACAGTATGACCGACGAAACCTACTGCCTGTCTGCGCACATGCTGTGGATTGGGGATCGGACCCGTCAGCTGGATCATGCGCACGTCGAGTTCCTGCGCGGCGTTCAGAACCCCGTAGGGATCAAGGTTGGCCCAAGCTCTGACCCTGACGAAATCGTCAAGTTGACGGAGATCCTCAACCCGTCAAACGAAGCGGGTCGGATCACACTGATCGTGCGCATGGGTGCGGACAAGGTGTTGGAGCATATGCCCGCAATCGTGCGCAAGGTGCACGGTGCTGGCCGGTCTGTACTGTGGTCCTGTGACCCCATGCACGGCAACACGCACAAGGCGTCTACGGGCTTCAAAACCCGGTCCTTCGATAACGTGAAAAACGAGATTTCTCGCTTCTTCGACGTTCATGAAGCCGAAGGTACGGTTCCCGGTGGTGTGCACTTTGAGCTGACCGGCAAGGACGTGACGGAGTGCATCGGTGGCGCGACCGCCATTACCGACGAAGACCTTGCCAGCCGTTACCACACGCACTGTGACCCGCGTTTGAATGGTTCCCAGTCTTTGGAGTTGGCCTTTTTGGTCGCAGACCGTCTGAAGTCTGACCGCCAGAAAGCCGCGGCGTCTGTCGCAGCCTAGCGGCTCGCTTGCCTTTTTTCCCGGCCTGTTGCTGCTGAACGCACAGGCCGGGACCAAAATACCCTAGTTTTCTGCCATCAAGAATGCAGCAGTCAGGGTCATCTCATCAATACCTTCAAAGATCACGGCTTTGTCCAGCAGGGCAACCACGGCCCGGACCTGTGCCTCAGACAGCGGCGGCGCGCTTGTGTCCGGATTCCAGCTGCCTGATCTGTGGATCGAGTAAAACCGGAAAGCGGTATCGCCGATCACGTAACTCATCGAAATGTCGAAGGAACCTCGAATGCTGGGGTCCAGCGTCCGGGCCGTCATGGTGTTAAAGTTCGAACAGGCGGACAGCAGAATGCCTCGGCCACTTTCCTTGCGGATTTCAAACTGATAACCGGACATTTTCGCCAAGCAGGCGGAACGAAGACTGGCGAGGCTGTCTCGGGCATCTTGCTCTGCGGTGGTTCCCGGTGGCACCTTTTTGACGCTCACGCCGTGAACGCGCTGGTAGTTGCGATTGGTCGAACCGGCAGGCAGCAGCTCGAACAAGCGATGGTCAGGCTGATCGACTTCTGACAGCAAGGGCAGCTTGCCGCGATTGAGCAGCGCAAATTCTGGCATTGGCAGCACAACCACGTAATCAAGCGCCGGGATCAAGGCAATCGTCCCCCGGTTGGCTTCTCGCGCCATCTGGATCAGCAGCTCCGGCAAATAGACCTCAAACTTCTCGCTGTTTTCTGTTTCCAGAGTCACGGTAATGCTGCGCTCGGCTTGGACACCGGCGGCAGAATGGATGGTGAAGGAGGGTTCGCTAGCGCCGCTGGCATTCTGAGCCATGGCTTGTGGAGCCATGAGGAGCAGGAGTGGAGCAACGGCGGCAACGGCCCAATGGCGCTTGTACGCGTTTTTACAGTGCATAATCTAAGCCCTCTGCACTTTATGAGCTGGTTCTTTAAAACACACTTAGCGCAAACCACATGGATTTGCACGCCACTGAGGGATTTTTGGCATGAAAAAGGGGCGCCGGAGCGCCCCTTGGTTCATCGCGTCGTGCGTCGTTTTTTGTGATTAACGCTGGGACAGATCCACAAAACTACGGTGCTTTTCGCCCGTGTACAGCTGACGAGGGCGGAAGATGCCGTCTGGATGTTCCATCATCTCTTTCCACTGGCTGATCCAGCCAACGGTCCGGGCCAGCGCGAACAGCACGGTGAACATTTCCGTCGGGAAGCCCATCGCCTTGAGGATGATGCCAGAGTAGAAATCAACGTTCGGGTATAGCTTACGCTGCACGAAATAATCGTCTTCCAACGCAATGCGCTCAAGCTCCCGCGCCAGTTCCAAGCGAGGGTCGGAGACGCCCAGCAGGTCCAACACTTCGTTGGCCGTTTGCTGCATGATTCGTGCGCGTGGGTCGAAGTTTTTGTAGACTCGGTGACCAAAACCCATGAGGCGGAAACTGTCGTCTGGGTCTTTGGCTTTTTTGACGAATTCATTGATGCGCGACTTGTCGCCAATCTCGTCCAGCATGGTCAGGACCGCTTCATTCGCGCCGCCGTGCGCAGGGCCCCACAGCGATGCAATACCCGCCGCAATCACAGCATAGGGGTTCGCGCCAGAGGAGCCGGCGATCCGGACCGTGGAGGTCGAAGCATTCTGCTCGTGATCAGCGTGCAGGATGAAGATCTTGTCCATCGCGCGCGCCAGAATGGGGTTAGGCTCACTGTTTTCAGCAGGCACGCCAAAGGTCATGTGCAGGAAATTAGCGCCATAACTCAGATCGTTACGGGGATACATGAACGGCTGGCCACAGGAATACTTGTAAGCCATTGCCGCGATTGTCGGCATTTTTGCGATCAAGCGGTGCGCAGAAATGAGACGATCTTCAGCAGACGTGACGTCCGTGTGATCGTGGTAAAACGCAGACAGCGCCCCAACGACACCACACATGATCGCCATCGGGTGCGCGTCGCGACGGAAGCCGCGGAAGAAATTATTGATCTGATCATGGACCATCGTGTGATGGGTGATGGTGCTCTCGAACAGCGTCTTTTGATCGCCGGTTGGAAGCTCGCCGTGCAGCAGCAAATAACAGACTTCCATGTAGTCTGACTTCTCCGCCAAGTCTTCAATGGCGTATCCGCGGTGCAGCAGAATTCCTTGTTCGCCGTCGATGTAGGTCAGCGCCGAATCACAGGAACCTGTAGCCCGGAAACCCGGATCGTAGGTGAAGTGTCCCGTCTGTCCATACAGCTTGCGCACGTCGATGACCGATGGCCCATCGTTGCCATCTAAAACCGGCAATTTGGTGCTTTCGCCCGTTTGATCGTTGGTCAGCGTAAAGGTCTTCTGTGGCGCTTCGGTCATTGGCGTGGTTCCTGTCTTTTTATCTGTTTGGCCCTTCCAATCTCCCCCGATTGGATCGGCTCAAACTGCTGAAATAGGCCGTTGTCGGAAACGGCGTCCCGATCGGCTTTTTTGCGCCATTTTGGTCAATGGCTTGGGGGCTAACGCGCGCTGGTATCATGTCAGGTTATGCGCCTGTGGGCAGCAATCGCGGTCAGTGTCGGGCTTGTATTACGGTCAAATTCGACAAAAAGCAAACGAGTCTCGCCAGAAATTCGTCACATTCGCGCCGGTGGTTAGGTGGGCTTTCAGAGGTTGGGGTTGGTGGTCCAAAATCTCTGCGCTCCTGCCTCATTTCGCGAAAAATCCTTGAGTTCTCCGAGGCTGTCGGCGCGAAAGGCGCGCAGTCCACGACGTGGCAATGCCCGCAAATCGCGCACTTGCCGCTTGGCGCATGCGGCCGTGGGTGCAGCGCTGAGTGTGACGCCAAAGGC
This sequence comes from uncultured Alphaproteobacteria bacterium, assembly GCA_905479265.1. Lineage (GTDB taxonomy): Bacteria > Pseudomonadota > Alphaproteobacteria > UBA7985 > UBA7985 > UBA7985. The sequence goes on along the minus strand of CAJQLX010000014.1, from coordinate 103,949 downwards.
ATCGGGCAGGGTCCGGCACAAATGGCCCGCGATCTGAGGGTTGGTGCTGACCCACACGCGGTCTTCGGCAATGCATGTTTCCAACGCGCATGTTTGCGGCTTGGCGTTGAAAAACCGGGAAAGCTGCTCGGTCGCGAAGCCGTTGCCTTCTGCGATCATCACCGCGCCCGGACGGTCGCCAAAACTGAGGAACGGCGCGCTCGTACTCAGCGCGAGGAGGCCCTCACCCCGATCGGCAATGATCGTCGGCATAGGACTGGCCATCGCCCAAGCCACGCTCAACGCCAGCGGGATCCCGGCGAGCAGCGTAAAGGGCCGAACCAGCAAAGCCCCCAGCCAAATTGTGATGCCCGCCAAAAACAAGGACGCGGCGGGCCAATCGCGGGTGGTCAGCAGGCCACTTTCAAACTGCGCTGCAAAGGCGGCCAGCCACAGCAAGCCATCCAGCCCAAACTGCGCCAGCCAAAGCACCGGCCCTTCGACGCCCAATGGGGCAAGCAGTGCCGCGAGCATAAGCAGGGGCATGATCCAAAGCGCGGTTAAGGGCACCGCGATCATATTGGCCAAAATCCCCAGAAGCGACAGCTGCTGAAAATGATAGAGCGCAAATACGCTGGTTGCCGCCGTCGCGACCAAGCTGCTGACGGCGAGACCGAGGAAGTAGTTGACGGCCCGGCGTGGCGGGGCGCTTGCGTGATTGGGACGCGCTTCAGAAAACCGAAAGGCGACGATCAACCCGATCACGGCGGCAAAGCTCATCTGAAACGACGCGGTCACCAACGACGACGGTTGCAGCAGCAAAACCAGCAGCGCGGCGAACCCGACCGACCGCAGGGAAAAGGGACGGCGCGCGATAAGAATAGCGGTCATGGCGAGGGCCACCACGATCGTTGCCCGCTGGGTCGGAACCGAGCCACCCGAGATGGTGAAATAGAGAAAAGCGCCGGTCAGTGCGATGACGGCCGCAATCCGGTGCATGGGCAACCGCAAGCTGAGCGCCGGAAACCATGCGCCGAGCAATCGGATCAGGAAGAACAAAGCCCCGGTTACCATGCCGATGTGTAGGCCAGAAATGGCCAAAATGTGCGCCAGACCAGCCCGGCGGATTTGCACCTCCGCGCGCGGCGACAAATCACCCCGCAAGCCCACTACAAGCGCCGTGGCCAAGCCCCCCGCATCGCCGTTGAGCCCGCGCAAGAACCGCTCCCGCAGGATCTGACGCCACTTTTCCGTGCGGGAATAGCCTTGGCTGGCGCCTAGGGTGGGGGGATTGAGGCTGTAGCCATAGGCGGACAGCCCCTTAAAGAAGGCTTGGCGTCGGAAATCAAACCCGCCCGGCACAATTGCGCCGCGCACCGGCAACAGCGTCACGTCCCAAGAAACGCGCTGGCCCAGCATTGAGCCGTCTGCGCGCGCGCCGTCGGGCAATCCGCGCCATTTGAGTTGTACGCTGTTCAATCGGCCCAAAGCGGGTTGGGTGTCAGATTTTAGCTGACCCAGAATGAACCGAGGGCCATCTGAGCGCCACAGCACACGTTCGACGGTACCCGTGATGGTGACGGAGTAGGCAGGCTCATCCAGCATGTGGTTGCCCAGGCGCTGGGCCTGCCACGTCGCACTGGTGAAGCCTACGCAGGCAATCGCCGGCAGGAGGGAAAGCCAGCGTGCAAGGCGGCTGCGGCGGAACAGGAGCGCTGCGAGGGCGATACTCACACCGCACAACGCAACAGCAGGGCGCAGCGATGGTTCATCTGCTGCCATGAAGAACGCCAAGATCCCCAGTCCCAAAACCCCAGCCAGCGCGAGAGGCAGCGCGTCGTTTAGGTGCTGGATTTGTTGATTGAGCGGGTTTGGCGTCCCAACTTTCCCAGCTTTGGGTGTTGAGGACGATGGAAACCCGGCATCGAATGGCCCCCCTACCGTCATTGGCGTGGTTGAAGCCGGAAACGCGTGCTAGACCACGCTTTCTTTTTCCACCCTCGGATTTCGGAGATGACCATGAGCGTCGTCACGCGTTTTGCTCCTTCCCCCACTGGTTTTCTGCATATTGGCGGTGTGCGCACCGCTTTGTTCAATTGGCTCTATGCGCGACATCATGGCGGTAAATATCTACTTAGAATAGAAGATACCGACAAGGAGCGCTCAACTCAAGAGGCTGTTGATGCCATTCTTGATGGTTTGGCATGGATGGGGCTTGATCACGATGAAGCACCTGTCTTTCAAAGCACCCAAGCGGACCGGCATCGGGCGGTGGCTGACCAGATGCTGGCGGCGGGCAAGGCCTATAAGTGCTTTGCGACGCCAGAGGAGCTGACCGAGATGCGGGAGCTTGCCAAGGCCGAAGGCCGTAACCCGGGCTATGACGGACGATGGCGCGATCGTGACCCCAGTGAAGCCCCTGCGGGCACTCCCTTTGTCATCCGTGTGAAGACCCCGTCCGACGGTTCCACGGTTATCACTGACGTGGTGCAGGGCCGTGTGGAGGTCCAGAACGCGGAAATCGATGATTTCGTGCTTTTGCGCGCTGATGGTTCACCGACTTACATGCTGGCCGTGTGCGTCGATGATCATGACATGGGCGTAACCCACGTCATTCGTGGCGACGACCATCTGAACAACGCGTTCCGTCAGGCGCAGATTTACGCAGCGGCGGGGTGGGATCTTCCAAGCTTTGGTCACATCCCCCTGATCCACGGTGCGGACGGTGCCAAGCTGTCGAAGCGCCACGGCGCGGTTGGGGTCGAGGAGTACCGGGACCAAGGCTATTTGGTTGAATCAGTGTTTAACGCTTTGTTGCGGCTGGGCTGGAGCCACGGTGATGACGAAATCATCTCTCGCGAGCAGGCGGTTGAGTGGTTTGACCTGCCGGACGTCAACAAAGGTGCCTCTCGGCTGGACATGGACAAGATGCTGGCGTTGAACGCGCATTATCTGAAGGAAAAACCCGCAGCGGATTTGCTGGCGCTGGCACGGCCGTTTATCGAGGCGGAGGGCTGGACCGACATTGACGATGAAGGTTTGGCGCGTCTGGTTCTGGGGATGCCAGCGGTGGCGGACCGGGCCAAGACGCTCGCCGACATTGGTGGAATGGCGAAATATTACCTGCAGGAACCGCCGATCGACATTGAAGATAAGGCGCGGAAAGCCTTGGGCGAAGACGGGCTGGCCGTCGTTGCGGATATGGTCGGTGTGCTTGGTGCCGTGGATGACTGGTCGGAAGCGGGCATCAAAGCCGCGCTTTCAGGCTATGCTGAGACCAAGGCGCTTAAGGTTGGTAAAGTCTTCCAGCCGTTGCGCGCTGCGCTGACGGGGGCGATGGCTTCTCCGGGCGTGACAGAGGTTGCCTTTGCCTTTGGTAAGGAAAAGACGCTGCGGCACTTGCAGGCGGTATTGGCGGCGTCTTGATAAAAAAACACGGCCCATCGTGAGGATGGCGCCGTGTTTTTGTTCGTGTAGCAGCATTTGTAAGAGAGGCGGCAGCGCTATTATGCCGGTGCCGCCTGTATCAGGATCTGGGGCTCAGTATCGGCGGACGAGACCAGCCAACCGGCCTTGTACCTTAACCCGATCAGGGCCGAAAATGCGGGTTTCGTAGCGGGCGTTTGCCGGCTCTAGCGCGACGGTTCCAGACCGCTTGCGCAAGCGTTTCAGCGTCACTTCATAGTTATCGACCAGGGCGACGACGATATCGCCGTTGTGAGCCGTGTCCCCGCGTTCGATGATGACGTAATCCCCGTCGTGGATCCCCGCTTCGATCATGGAGTCACCCTCGACCTGCAACGCGTAGTATTGTCCGTTACCCAGCAGAGTGGTGGGGACGTCAAGGTATTCGCTTTCGTTCGCCAGCGCCTCAATTGGCATACCGGCGGCGATTTTGCCGTAGAGCGGCAACGAGACTTCGCGCCCTTGTGCAACAGCCATTTCGCGCGCTTTGCCAAAGTCGGCCCGAACCACGTTTGGACCGGCATTCTCAAGCGCTTCATCGCTCAATCCCTTGCCCTCAAATTCTGAGGCAGAGGGCGTCCGACCTGAGGTTACGCTTTCCAGCCACGGCGGGGCCGGGCGCAGGCCGTCGGTGAGGGGTTCGTTTTCCCTCGATAAGGCCGCAAATCGTTGATTGGCCACTGGTTGCTGCATCTGCATGTTGTCAGGCAACCGTGTGACTTCCAAAGCCCGCGCTCGGTGCGGGAGCCGTTTCAGGAAACCACGCTCTTCCAGCGCCGTAATCAGTCGGTGAATGCCAGATTTGGACTTCAAGCCCAGTGCATCTTTCATTTCATCGAAGGACGGAGAAACCCCCCGCTCGTTCAGGCAGTCGTGTATGAAAACCAGCAGGGTGCGTTGCTTTTCTGTCAGCATGCGCGCCTCCCATTGCTACGCAGGGGGTTCCAAAACACGCCTCAGGTGTGGGTGACGGAACACGCACACAGCCCGAACGATCTCAGAACTCGGATAAGATCTACAAATGTTCTAATAGTGTTCTAAGAACGCGTCAAGCACAAAAGTGGGCTAAAAATCGGCACCAAGAGAACGAAGGTCGATCACCTGTACCGTGGCCCCAGCCGGCAGCGCCGAGTCGTGTGCAGGGCGGTCCACGAGAACGTCTGCAGCGAGCAGCGTGGTCAGCATAGAGCTGTCCTGCCGTGCTTGGGCGTCGATGGAGCCATCAGGCAGACGCCGGGCGCGGATAAAATCCCGTCGCTGGTCGTTGGCGGGCAGGGCGTGGCTGAGGCGCGCGGCTTGGCGCGGTAAATCAGGCGAGAGGCCCATCATGGCGCGCATCATGGGGCGAAGGACCAGCAGCGCCAAGATCATCGAGGAAACGGGGTTACCCGGCAAGCCGAGGAACAGTCCGCTACCAAAGCGCCCAAAAATGAGTGGTTTTCCCGGCCGCATTGCAATTTTCCAGAAGTTTAGAGCCAGTCCTTGGTTGCCAAAACCCTGGGCCACCAAGTCGTGCTTGCCCACGGACGCACCGCCCGTCGTCACCACCGCGTCAAACCCGGTCAAGCGCGCGGCAACGTCCTCGACGGCCTGGAGCGTGTCGCCAACGGTTCCAAAATCAACGGCTTCACCGCCTTGGGCTGTCACAAAAGCGGATAGAGCGAGATTGTTTGAGCTGACGATTTGTGCCGGGCCCAAGGGCTCGCCCGGCGCACGGATTTCGTCACCCGTCGCGACAATGGCAATCCGGGGACGGCGATGGACCTTGACCCAAGGGTGGTTTCCACCAGCGATGAGCGCGATGTTCCTCGGGCTGATTATGCGTCCGGCAGGAACAAGTTCGGAACCCTCGTGAAAATCCAACCCCGCCGCGCGTACATAGCGGCCTGAGTCGATGCCGTCATCGAACCGGACACCCCCTTCAACCGCGATTGCATTCTCCTGTATCGCGATGGCGTCGGCACCCGGTGGCAGGGGCGCGCCGGTGAAAATGCGCACGGCCTCGCCCGGTTGCAGGTCTCGCGGATCGTGCTGACCGGCTGCGATTTCCCGCGTGACCCGCAGCGAGCCCGGTAGCTCTGACGCCCGCACGGCGTAGCCGTCCATCGCAGACACGGCCAAAGGCGGCTGTGTTCGGCGCGCGATGATCGGGTTCGCTGTGACCCGGCCTAGCGCTTGGGGTAAGGCGACCTGCTCAGCGGCAAGGGGGCGGGGAATCGTCGCGAGTATCTCGGTGAGGGCGTCATCAAAGTCTTTCATGGCGGCACTGTAGAACGAATTCTCGCGGCCTTCCAAGAGTCCCGATCAGCCCGCAGGCAAAGCCGCGAAACCGTCAGTGAGCAGGATTGGAAAACGTCCCAGATTTGCCACCGGACTTTTTCACCAACTGGACCCGGTCGATCACCATGTCTTTCTGAACCGCCTTGACCATGTCGTAGACCGTCAGGGCCGTGACCGACACAGCCGTCAGTGCTTCCATTTCCACCCCGGTTTTGCCGTCCGTCCGGCAGGTCGCACGGATGCCAACGGCACAGGCGTCTTCGTCCGCCCACAGTTCGACCGACACGTGCGAGAGGGGTAAGGGGTGGCACAGGGGAATGAGGTTCGACGTTTGCTTCGCGCCCATGATCCCCGCCAAGCGTGCGACGGAGAAAACGTCGCCCTTTTTCACCCCGCCAGAGACGATCAGCGCCAGCGTTTCCGGCGCGCACAGCAAGCGCCCTTCGGCAACCGCTTCTCGCTTTGTCACCGCCTTGTCGCCCACATCAACCATGTGGGCGTTGCCGGTTTCGTCAAAGTGAGAGAAGTCGCCGCTCATTTTAGCCTGCCTGCCCCAGAATGGCCTGCGTCGCTGCGGCAACATCGTCTTGCCGCATCAGGCTTTCTCCGATCAAGTACGCCTGCGCCCCCGCCTCAGCCATCCGCAGCAAATCGCTGTGACTATACAGGCCGCTTTCCGCGACGAACATGCGGTCTGGCTCGATCTGCGCCGCCAGTCCTGCGCCCACGTCGAGCGAGATTTCCAGCGTCTTTAGATTGCGGTTGTTGATGCCCAGCAGCGGCGATTTCAGCCGGTGCGCACGTTCAAGCTCTGCCGCGTCATGGACTTCGAGCAGCACGTCGAAGCCGTACTCAAAGGCCGCAGCCTCTAACTCTGCTGCCTGTGTGTCGGACAAGCAGGCCATGATCAGCAGGATGCAATCCGCACCAATCGCGCGCGCTTCGGCAACCTGATAGGTGTCGAGCATGAAATCCTTGCGCAAGCACGGCAAATCCACCGCCCCGCGCGCCGCTGCGAGGAACGCGTCATCGCCTTGGAAATACGGAACATCGGTCAGCACGGACAAGCATGTTGCGCCGCCAGATTTATAGGCTTGGGCCAGCGATGCAGGCTCAAAGTCTTCGCGGATCAGGCCTTTGGACGGGCTGGCTTTCTTGATTTCGGCGATCAGCGCAAAACGGCCCGCGTCCTTGGTCCGGCGGAGCGCATCGATGAACCCGCGCGGTCCTTCGACCTCGCTGGCCGCAGCTTCCAGATCGGCCAGCGACCGCTTGGCTTTGTTCGCTGCGATCCATTCGCGTTTGTCGTCACAAATTTTGGTTAGCACATCAGCCATTGGTAATCTCAACCAGCTTGTCGAGAGCGTTGCGTGCGGCACCGCTGTCGATGGCTTCTCTCGCCATGGTTACACCGGAACGAATATCCTCGGCCTTTCCCGCGATGCACAGCGCGCCAGCGGCGTTCAGGACAACAATATCGCGATACGGTCCTGCCTCGCCGTTGAGAACAGCGCGCAGGGCAACGGCGTTTTCTTCCGCTTCGCCACCGCGCAGATCCTCGATCTTAGCCCGCTCGATGCCCGCGTCTTCGGGGGTGATGATAAAGGTGTTGATCATGCCATCACGCAGCTCGGCCACGCGGGTCTCGCCGCAAGTGGTCATCTCGTCCAGGCCAGAGCCATCGCTGTTGGCGCCATAGACCACCCAAGCGCGTTCTGACCCCAGTTCCTTGAGCACCCGTGCCAGCGGCTCAACCCACTGTGGCGCAAACACGCCCAGCAGCTGCATTTTCGCGCCGCCGGGGTTGGTCAATGGACCCAGCAGGTTAAAGACGGTTGGAATTTGCAATTCCTTACGCACCGGCATGACGTGCTTGATCGCACCGTGATGCCGCTGCGCAAACAAGAAGCCCACGTTTGCCTCTGCGATGGCGCGCTCGATCAGGCTGAAATCAGCGTCAAGGTTGACACCAAGCGCAGCCAATACATCGGCGGCCCCAGACTTGGACGTCGCAGCGCGGTTGCCGTGCTTGGCCACCGGCACGCCAGAGCCGGCCAAGACGAAGGAAACAGCCGTTGAAATGTTGTAGGTGCCAGACTTGTCGCCGCCGGTGCCGCAAACGTCAATCGCGCCGTCGGGGGATTGGACGCCGGACATCAGGCCGCGCATCGCCCGCGCGGCGCCAGCAATCTCCTGCACGCTCTCGCCTTTGGTCTTTAAGCCCCACAGGAATGCACCTGACAAGGCGGGCGAGACGTCGCCCGACATCATTGCGCGCACGGCGCTTTCGGCTTGCTCGTCGGACAAATCCTGTCCGCAAGCGATTTGATTCAGCAGGCTGATAAACGATGACACAGCGATCTGTCCTCAATCAATATTTTGGGTCGTCAGGCCGCCGCAGCAGGCCACTCGATCTGGTTGTTCGCAGCACGCGCTGCGTCCAGAAAATTCTTCAGCATGTCATGCCCGTACTGGGTCTCAATGGACTCAGGATGGAACTGTAACCCGTGGATTGGCAGCTCGCGGTGGTTCATGCCCATGATCAGCCGGTCTTCGGTCTCTGCTGTGACTTCAAAGTGCGAGGGCAGGGATTCGCGCTCGACCACCAATGAGTGATAGCGCGTCGCGCGGACCATATCGGGCAAGCCTTTGAACAGCCCTTTGCCGCGGTGACGAATATCCGACATTTTCCCATGACGCGGGGTTTCCCGCACCACTAAGCCACCGAGCGCTTGGCCAATGGATTGATGCCCCAAGCAGACGCCCAGCAGCGGCAGGCGCGTTTGCGCAGCCACCGTTACCATGTCCAGGCAAATGCCAGCGTCGTCAGGCGTACACGGCCCGGGGGACAGGATCACACCTTCGGGTCGGCGCGCCATGACTTCCATGGGGGTGATTTTGTCATTGCGAACAACGTCAACCTCCGCGCCCAATTCTCCAAGGAAGTGGACGAGGTTATAGGTGAAGCTGTCATAGTTATCGATGAGGATGAACATAGCCTGACTTTAGGCAAGGCCAGAGCGCTTGTCACGCTTCACCCGCGCAATCTTGAGGTCTTAAAGACGCACAGGATTTCTCTTGACCCTTTGCCGTACAACAGCGCCTAAAGCGCCTAGATTCTCGTCAGCATCGGCGACAGGCAAGGGGACGCGCGCAGCAATGGTAGACAAGGCAATGGATCCGGCGTCGCTCAAGACTTATTTCGACGCTGAATACGTCGCGTGGCTGGCGACCAAGCTGCATGAAACGGACGCCGCATTCGAACAATCCGCCTTTTCTCGCGCGGCCTGCGACGGCTTAGACGATTTGGAGCTCAAAGCGCGTGTTGAGCAGATTTCACAGGCCATGGGACGCTTTCTGCCTGATGACTTTGCCCGCGCCGTCGGCATCGTTCAGCAGTCGATGGGGGATCCCGGTCCGCCGCCGGACGACGAAGGCATGGGCGGGGTCGAATTCTGGCCCCACGTCACTTTTCTCTCTGCCTTTGGCCTCGCCAAACCGGAACCAGCGCTTCAAGCCATGCGCGTCTTTACGCAGCACTTTAGCTGCGAATTCTGTGTGCGTGCGTTTCTGATACACCATCCCGCGAAGACCCTCGCGCATGTCCGCCAGTGGTCCACCGATCCAGACTGGCGCGTGCGTCGGCTGGCGTCCGAGGGCACGCGCCCCCGCCTGCCTTGGGGGCAGCAGCTCAAGGGCTTTATGAAAGACCCGACCATCGTACTGGATGTGCTGGAGGGGATGCACAGCGATCCCAAGTTGATCGTCCGCCGCTCCGTTGCCAACAACCTCAATGACATCGCCAAAGACAACCCTGAACAGGCTTTAGCCGCCGCTCAGCGGTGGTTCAAAACCGGTGACAGCGGTTCGCAGTGGACCGTCAAGCACGGCCTGCGGACCATGGTGAAGCAAGGGCACAGCGGCGCCTTGGCGGTGCTCGGGTTTAAAGGGGGCGAAGGGGTGCTGGTGAGCGATCTATGGCTTTCCCCGGATCGTCCCCCCATCGGCGGTTCAGCAGGGCTCTCGTTTCGCCTGCACAACAGCGAAGCTGAAACCGTAAAGCTGGTCGTTGACTACGCCCTGCAACGTACGCTTGCCCGCGGCAAAAGGGGGGAGAAGGTTTTCAAGCTGCGCACGCTGACCCTCAAGCCCGATGAAACTGTGGATCTCGCCACCACGCTGCGCTTCAAACAGCTTTCAACCCGCACGTATTACCCCGGCGAGCATGCGGCGCGCATATTGATCAATGGCCGGGTCGCTGCTGAGATCTCGTTCCCGTTGGTGCAGCCCGAGACCGAGGCGCCCTAGGCGGAAACGGTGGAAATGCTCGGAAACCGCTTTTGCAGTTTGCCCCAGTCATCGTCGTTGATCCGCACCGTCGCACGGGTTCCTTCTTCGACGTTGGTGTGGGTCAGCACGTTGCTGAATTCGTGCAGCCACGCCATCGCAGCACCGGCTGCGTAGGGCACCAACAGCTCCAAATCCTGTTCGCCGTCTGACAAGGCTTCGTCGATGGTGGCCAACAGGTTGTCCAGACCCTCACCCGTCACCGCCGAGGTTCGCACCACGGCGAACAGGGCATCAAAGTCCGGGTCGTGCTCAGCGTCGGCCATGTTCTCCGCGGCCTCTTCGTGATCGATCTTGTTCCAAACTTCGATCACGGGAACCACGTCAACCAGCGTATCCGCCGGAACCTTGCGTGCATCGGGTTCCTCAAGGTCGGGGTCGAGCGGTGGGTCTTGGATGGGTGGGGGCAGGCGGTCGGGTTCTTCAGGGACATCCATGCGACCCAAAGAGCGCAAAACATCCAACACATCGCGCTTCTGCGCATCCCATTCAGGGTTTGACGCGTCACGGACGTGCAGAATCAAATCAGCTTCGATCACTTCCTCCAGCGTCGCGCGGAAAGCATCAACCAACTCGTGCGGCAGGTCAGAGATAAAACCAACCGTGTCCGCCAAAACCAGATCGCGGCCACTGTCCAGCCGCAAGCGCCGCAACGTCGGGTCCAGCGTGGCAAACAGCATGTCTTTGGCCAGAATATCGGCACCCGTGAGCGTGTTAAACAGCGTCGACTTGCCGGCGTTTGTATAGCCAACCAGCGCCACCACATGCGCGCCTTGGCGCTCTCGTGCTGCGCGGTGCAGGCCGCGTGTCCGGCGCACGTCTTGCAAATCACGCTTGAGCTTGTCGATCCGCTCCAGCAGCATTCGGCGATCAAGCTCCAACTGCGACTCACCCGGCCCGCCCATAAACCCCGCGCCGCCGCGCTGACGTTCCAGGTGGGTCCATGATCGCACCAGACGCGACCGTTGAAAGGTCAAAGCCGCCAACTCGACCTGCAACCGACCTTCGCGGGTCTGCGCGCGTTCACCGAAAATCTCCAGGATCAGCGCTGTCCGGTCCAGGACTTTGGCCTCCAGCTCGCGCTCTAGGTTTCGATGCTGAACCGGCGTCAGAACGGCGTTGAAGATAACAACGCTGGGGTATTCCGCATGCACGCGATCATGCCAGTCTTTCAGCGTACCCGTTCCGATCAAAGTGGATGGCCGGATGGTCGAAAGATTGACGGTCGCGGATGCTGTGACCTCCAAGCCAATGGCTTTGGTCAGCGAGATGGCTTCTTGCAGCTTGTCATCTGCCGTTCGGCCAATGGCGCGCGCAGCCGCGTTCCCGCGCTCGCGAGGAAGCATGACGTTAATGACAAAGGCGGAATCTTTTGATCGCTCTGATGGGTGCATCAAAGCGACTTAGGCCCGTATGGCCTGAGTTTCAATCGTGAACTCGTCATCAGTCCGCAGGTGGGACAATATCTTCCATCAAATTCACCGGCTGTGCGGGCATGATGGTGGAGATTGCGTGCTTGTAAACCAGCTGTACGTGCGCGTCGCGGCGCAGCAGCACAGAAAAGTTATCAAACCAAGTGACGATCCCGGTCAGCTTGACGCCGTTGACCAAAAAAATGGTCACAGAGATCTTATTCTTGCGAATATGGTTCAGGAAAACGTCCTGTACGTTCTTACTATCGGCCATGGTCTTTTTTGCCTCCCCGCCTCTCGTCCAAGCCGATCAATCGTGCCTGGGCTGGGTTTTTCTTTTATGTTCTCTGACATTTAAAATCCGAGCGCGACTTCCGCATTAGTCGCGTCCGGCGCTCAAGCCTTCATCCCCCTTGCCGACGGCAAACTAAGACAAATAACCTCGAACGGTTGCAATATGCGCCAATTCTTTACCAGAAATCAAGGCAGTGCGACCCTTCGGAGATAGTAGCCTTACTCAATTTTACCGAATTCGCGCCGTTTAAGGGCGGTGAATACACCGTTAGTCGATTTGCGCGTTCACGTGGTGGGCAAAGGCGTTGAGAATCTCTTGAACCACAGGTCCGGTCTCGCCGGAGCCGATTGTTCTGCCATCAACGCTTCGAACAGGCCGAATCATATTGCCGGAGGAGCTTTGGAAGGCTTCATCCGCTGCCATTAGGTCTTTCACGGAAAATGGTTTTTCCTCAATCGCCCATTGATGTTGCTCAGCCAAGGCGACAATTGCCGTTCGAACGATGCCTTTCAAAATGGCTTGATCGGTTTGGTGAGTTTGTATGATTACGCGGCCAGAATCGGGATCACGTCGCACAATCCAAGCGTTTGCCGACGATCCTTCCGTGATTTCGCCCTGATCGTTGATCAACCACGACTCATAGGCGCCCGCTTCTGCTGCAGCCTGTTTCGCCAAAACATTGGGCAGCAGGGAGATTGATTTGATGTCTGGCCGCGCCCAACGCTCGTCGGGACCGGTGATAACATCGATCATATCTGGCTGAGACAAATCATCGGGCATTTGCAGATGCCGGCCGGTGACGACCATCGCCGGCGCGACGGGCGTGGTTGGGAATTTATGATTCCGCGGTGCTTCGCCTCGGGTGACCTGCACGTAAACAATGCCGTTGTGGATCATGTTCTTTTTCGCAATCCGGCGGGCAATCATGCTCAGGGCTTTCCGGCTCACGGGCTGGGAAATCCGCAGTTCTTCTAAGCCGCGCTCCAGCCGATCCCAGTGCCAATCTTCGTCAATAAACGTTCCTTTAACGATCGGAACAACATCGTAGATCCCATCCGCAAACTGATAGCCGCGGTCTTCGATGCCGACTTGTGCATGATTGTGCGGGACGTAACGACCATTGACGTAAGCGATTCTGGGCATGTCTGTTTCCGATAGGTTCAGCGTTTCGATTTCTTGTTTAGCAGCCCGCCCGCTGGGGAGCTAGAGCACCGCGGCATCTCCCTTAATTTGGCTGTTTTTGCCGCAGAATGAACCCGGAGCGCGGTCCATTCCCACCATGTTTATCCGGCACAAAGCGATCAACAAAAAGAAGACTGAATCCGGAGCGGCTTAGGGAGCAGGCGTTGTGTTGCGTCAAACGATTATGGTTGCCATATCGGCGTTGGTGGTGGGGTGTCAGCGACGCACCGAACTGCCCGATCACTTGGTCCTGACACGTCTGGACAGCCAAAGTATTGGCGGTGCGGACTCGTGTGTGGCTGACGAATTCGGGCTCGCGTTTTCATCGGGGAAACCCCGTTGGACCCTGAGCGATGTTTAAAAGACGCCCACGCCGACCGAGAATAACTTTTCCGCTTTCTTCACGTGGTCTGAGTGCGCGAGCAGGACCACGCGGTCACCGGGCTCAATGATTTCGTCAGGTTTGGCCGGAATATAATCGTCGCCCCGCACAATCGCACCGACGATCAGCAAACCCTTTTTCTCGATCTTTGAGATCTTTTTTCCGGTCAGCTCGCTGCCGGGCGCAGCTTCGACGTCGAAGATTTCACCAAACCCTTCGCCCACGGAGTAAACCGCCCGAATCCGGCCCTGCCGGACATAGCGTAAGATCGACGATACCGTGATCAACCGGGGCGAAACCACAACGTCGATCCCCAACTGTCCGACCAGCGAAGAAATGGACTGCCGGTTCACGATCGCCACCGCACGCTCTGCACCCATCCGCTTCGCCTGCAGCGCGGCCAGAATGTTCAGCTCGTCGTCGTTGGAAGCCGCGACCAGCGTTTCCGTCTTATCAACCCCAGCCTCCGACATCAGCTCGGTTTCCAAAGCATCGCCGTGAAGCACAACCGTGCGGTTCAAGTGCTGGGCGGCGTATTTGGCCTGTGCCGCATCCACCTCAACCAGTTTGATCCGCAGGCTTGGGTCTTTGGATTCGAGCAACTGCGCCAGGTTCAGCCCGACGTTGCCCCCGCCCATGATCACCATCCGGCGGCCTTCTTGCTCTTCATGACCAAACAGCGCCAGAACGCGCTCGACCTGATCTTCCTGAGCGACAAAATACACCTCATCCCCGGCTTCAAGCTCTGTATCGCCACTGGGGATGATCATTTCGTTGCCGCGCGCCAAGGCAACAATCCGCATGGAAAGCTGCGGGAACAAGTCAACCAGATGATCCAGCGGCGTTCCCAAAATCGGCGTCTCGTCCAAGCAGCGTACGCCAACAAAGACCGCCTTGCGTTTGGCCAGCGGGATCACTTCAAACGCGCCGGGAACGGCCAAGCGCCGCTGGATGGATTCAGCCACCTCGACTTCTGGCGCGATGATGTGATCGATCGGCATATGATCGGCTTGGAACAGCTCGCGCCATTCCGGGCGCAGATAGGTTCCTTGACGCACGCGCGCGATTTTCTTTGGAACGGCAAACAGGGTGTGCGCCACTTGGCAAGCGACCATGTTGATCTCGTCAACTTGCGTGACGGCGATGATCAAATCCGCATCCATCGCCCCGGCTTGCTTGAGCACGTCGGGGTGCCCGGCGTGTCCCACCAAGCCCCGCACGTCCAAGGTATCCGTCGCAGCGGCGACCAGCGCGGGATCAATATCGATGACGGTTACATCCGTATCGAAGCGCGACAAGTACCGGGCAATGTTGGTGCCGACTTGCCCGGCTCCGCAAACAATAACGCGCATGGTTCACCCGGTTCCTGTGTTTGGTGAAGCTCTAAAGGGCTTCTGAAGCTTCAGACGTGGTTTCGTCGGCTTCATCATCTTCACTTTGCGCCAACGCCCGCAGTTTCCGGTGCAGGGCAGAGCGCTCCATACCGACAAACTTCGCAGTCCGCGTGATGTTTCCGCCAAATCTGAGAACTTGGGCGTCCAGATATTGCCGCTCAAAGGCTTCTCGCGCCGCACGCAGGGGCAGGGACATCAGATCGGCGACTCCTCCACCAGAAAGCACGGCTGGGCCTTCGCTGGTGATATCGGGCGGCAGCATGTTTGGACGAACCACGCGCTCGCTGTCTTGCGGCGCCATGATCACAATCCATTCCATAACGTTCCGCAACTGCCGGACGTTGCCGGGCCACGGATAAGCCTGCAGCACCGCCAAGGCGTCACCACCCAGCTCCAACGGTTCTTTCCGGTTGTCAGCGGTCAGGCGGTCGAGAAAGGATCGCGCCAGCTCTGCAATGTCTTCGGGGCGTTTGGCCAAGCCGGGGACTTCGATTTCGACCACGTTCAAGCGGTAGTAGAGGTCTTCCCGGAACAGCCCTTCGCCGATGAGGGTGCGAAGGTCGCGGTTGGTCGTGGAAATGATGCGCACGTCCGCGCGTACTTCCTGCGTCGAACCCAACTGCGTCAGTGTCCCACGGTGGAGGAAACGCGCCAATCGTGCCTGTGCATCAGGTGACAGATCACCCACATCGTCGAGCAGCAAAGTGCCGCCGTCCGCCTGTTGTATCATGCCGGACATCGGTGGGCGCTGGCCTGTGCCAGCGTCACCAAACAACATGGCAACGCCTTCTTCGCCATCGAGCTCAAAGCACGGAACTTCCACAAACGGCTGATCCCCGCGCAGTGAGCGGTTGTGCATCATCCGCGCCAGCAAACCCTTGCCCGAACCCGGTGGGCCAGAAATCATCAGGCGGCTGTTGGTTGGCGCAACACGATCAACGGTCTGGCGCAGCGTCTGGATCACCTGACTGCCGCCAACCAAATCCGTGTCTTCACCCGCCTTTTGCCGCAGAACCGCGTTCTCTGCCTTCAGCGCGGAGGTTTCCAGCGCGCGTTGGATCAGGATCAGCAGTCGATCCGTGTTGAATGGCTTTTCAACAAAGTCATAAGCGCCCTGTTTGATCGCCCGCACGGCTGTTTCGATCGTCCCGTGACCGGACATCATCACGACAGGCGTGTTTGGGATATTCTGCGCGTATTCTTCGAGCAGCCCGATGCCATCGGCGGTCGAGCCTTGCAGCCAAATATCCTGAAAAATCAGATCCGGTCGCGCCAGACCAACCTGTCTGCGCGCCTCGGCATCACCATGTGCTGTGCGAACACGGTACCCTTCGTCTTCCAGAATGCCACTGAGCAGCATCCGGATATCGGCTTCGTCATCAACAATGAGAATGTCAGCGGACATTAATCACCCAAGCTGGTTAGCGTTAAAAATACGTCGCGACTTTTCGGTGGACCGATTAAGGCCCATTCGCTCAGAAACTCATCGGCTGTAAATGTGGCTGCAATACCACAGTCAGTTTGTTGCTGCCAAGTCTATCCACAGGTCACTTCAACAATTTCGTCATCGTCATCGAGCGAAATATTCATTCTCGACTCGTTGTAATCCATCGTAACGGCATCGCCCGGTCTGATTACGCGCACTTGGTCGCCCATAACAAGCGCACTTGGCACAAGCCAGACCGAGTCCCCGATGTAGGGATCCAGCGCTCCGCTGCCGCAGGTGGTATCAATGATCGGCGCCAGCCCGATTGACCGGGAGGCTTCATCACACGCTGAGTTGGCCAGCAGAAGCGGCATCACGCCACCAATCAGGCCAAGTCTGATCCACGTCTTCCCCATCGCTAAACCGGTGCCTCGCCGGGGGGAACCGCGCTGATTGATGGGGGCGGGAAGATCATCTGCGCTTTTGCGCCAGACAGCTCCTCGCTGCCTTCACCGTTCGAAAGCACCAACTGACCCCCGTGATCTTCCATGATTTTCTTCACAATCGCCAAACCCAGCCCCGTCCCTTTTTCCCGCGTGGTCACGTAGGGTTCAGCCAGTTTGGGCAGCAGCTCGACGGGATAGCCCAGGCCGTTGTCGTTGATGGTGATGACGGTGGAGCCGTTCTGTGTCTGCTCCAGCGATACACGAATAATGCCGTCGCTCAGCTTGCCGTCAATGATCACCGCTTGCACGGATTCAGCGGCATTCTTGACGAGGTTGATCAGGGATTGTGACACCAACTGCATGTCACAGGTCACGCGCACGGGTCCGACACCCGTGCGATCTTCCAATCGAACGCCTTCAAACGCGCTGCCTTGCAAGGAAATCACACGGCGCGCGATTTCCACCAAATCGTGGTCATCCACCCGCGGCGCAGGCATTCGCGCAAACGACGAGAACTCATCCACCATGCGCGCAATATCACCAACTTGGCCAATAATGGTGTCGGTGCAGGTTTCGAAGATGTCAGGCCGATCGTCGATCTGCTTCAGGTATCGCCGCTTCAGGCGTTCAGCAGACAGCTGGATCGGCGTCAGCGGGTTCTTGATCTCGTGCGCAATCCGACGGGCGACATCCGACCACGCCGCTTGTCGCTGGGCTGCGAGGAAATCGGTGATGTCGTCAAAGGTCAGGACATAGCCCAAAACGCTGTCACCTTGCTTCTCAGCAACCACAGCGGTTTCGAGCGTCCGCACTTTGCCATCCGGT
The DNA here is from genome assembly GCA_905479265.1 of uncultured Alphaproteobacteria bacterium. Lineage (GTDB taxonomy): Bacteria > Pseudomonadota > Alphaproteobacteria > UBA7985 > UBA7985 > UBA7985. The sequence goes on along the minus strand of CAJQLX010000014.1, from coordinate 86,516 downwards.
CGCGTGTATAAAACATCACTCGTATGGATGGTCGATGGCTCGTCTGATGCGCGCTGCAGCAGATCGTCAAAAACGGGCAAAAGCGCGCTCAGTGGCTTGCCTGTTGCCTCTTCGAGATCCAAATCGAACAGCTGATTGGCGCGGCGGTTGGGCAGGTTGATCCGCATTTCGCTATCCAAGCCAATCACACCGCGAGACACCCCTGACAGCACAGCTTCGGAGAATCGGCGGCGCAGCTCGGCTTCGTCGGTTGCCTGAATCAACGCCACTTGCTGGGCTTCGATTTGGTTTGCCATGCCGTTAAACGTGCGAGATAGGGTCGAAAGCTCATCGCCGTCGATTTGTTGGGAGACGGTGACACGCGTGGACAAATCGCCTGACCCGAGCCGATCAGCCGCCCGTGTGAGTTCCAAAATGGGGGTCGTGAGCCAGAGCGCAAATCGCAGGCCCGCCATCCCTGCCAAAATCACCAACAGCAGCGCGACGACAAAGAACAGCAGCGCAAAAATCAGACGATACTGCTCCGACGCGCGCGCCATATTGGTGTAGCTGTCTGCGGCTTCATTCGACAATTCAACCCGCTCGACCACGGCATCATCAACGTCGACGGACGCGACCAGATACGTGTCTGTCAGAAACACATTCTCAATCGCGATGAGCATGGACAGAACGTCATCATCGGGCAGAGAAATTTCGACCCCCCGGTTATCCAACCGCGCGCCTTGCGGCAGCAGTTCGTTGGCGAGGTCGAAAGCATCTTCAGGGATCGTCAGCACTTCAAGCTCAGACACGCCCTGCGCTGAGGTCAAAATCGTGCCATCGCGCCGAATCACACTCGCCCCAGAAAGACGACGGATCCCGGCGGAGCGGTAGATGATTTGCTGCACTTGCGCGAGGTCTGAGGCGTTTTCATTCAGCCGCTCAATATCCTCAGCCACGCGAGAGGCTTGGAAGTTCAGGCGGGCGCGGTGTTCGCCGAGATAGGCTTGGGCAACTTCGCGCGAGCTGTTGACAGCATCGCTCACCGCGCCCCCAAACCAAGTCTGAATCCCGAACCCCAACACCAGAACAGCGACGAGCGAAATCAGCAGCGTCGGCAGGCTCGATACAACAATCAGGAACAGCACAACGCGGCGATAAACCTGTGTGCCCGATAGCCGATCCCGAATGTCCACCCACGCGTAAAAGCCCTGAACGGTAATGAACGTAGCAAGCGCAACAAGCAGGATCAGATCGAACCAAAGCAGCGAAACAATGCGCCCAAGCGGGCGCGTGGGGGAGAAGCCACGCCACAGCTCGAAACCGGTCCACCCCAGAACCATCAGCGATACAACCGTCAAAGCGCCGACAAACAGGGCCAGCGTGCGGTTTCTGCCAATGTTGGGCATCGCGCGATCATCATCGCCTTCGGGCGCGGTTGCGTCCGTTCTGGGCAATATTAGCGTTGGTATCGATGCGTCACTCATAGACAGCTCGGAAGCGCCTCCGGACGCTCAGGTTAAACCGGTTCGTCGGGCCTGCGGAGACCTCTGACGACTTCGATATCAAGATCCCGTATTTTCTTCCGAAGCGTGTTTCGGTTCAAGCCCAGGACTTCTGCTGCACGAATTTGGTTACCACGCGTCGCATCCAACGTCTGCTCAATCAAGGGTTTTTCAATCTCTTTTAGAACGCGATTGTACAAACCTGCTGACGGTAGACCATGGGTGTGTGCCGAAAAAAAGGCGCGCAAATGTTGATCGACAGCGGATCGCAGCGAAGCGTGCGCCGTCTCATTCTGCCCTGTTAGGGAGCCTGCGAGCTCTTTTTCAATGACGTCTGAGTCGATTTCATTCTGGCTGTAGAGCGCGCAAATGCGGCGCACATTGTTTTCCAGCTCGCGCACGTTACCGGGCCAAGAGTGCTTCTTCAGCGCATCTAACGCCTCGGCTGAAAAGCTCTTGCCGGGCAAGCCTTGGGACGCATTCATGTCCACAAAGTGCCGCACCAAATCTGGGATATCGTCCAATCGCTCGCGCAATGGTGGAACCCGCAGCGGGACGACGTTGATGCGGTAGAACAAATCTTCTCGGAACAGACCGGCTTGGACCGCCGCGCTGAGGTCTCGGTGGGTCGCGGCAACAATACGAACGTCAGCGCGCATTTTCTGGCTGCCGCCAATGCGCGTATATTCGCCTTCTTGCAGCACCCGCAAAAGCCGGGTTTGGGCTTCCAGTGGCATGTCGCCGATTTCGTCGAGGAACAGCGTGCCGTACTGCGCTTGGCTGAATTTGCCGTCGAACCGAGAATTTGCGCCGGTAAAAGCGCCTTTCTCGTGACCGAACAGCTCGCTCTCGATCAGCTCCTTGGGGATCGCGGCCATGTTGACGGCGACGAATGGTGCCTCTCTGCGCCGGGAAAAGTCATGCAAAGCGCGCGCGATCAGTTCCTTGCCCGTCCCACTTTCGCCCGTAATCAAGGCTGTCAGGTCGGTTTTGACCAGGCGCGCAATGACGCGGTAGATGTCTTGCATCGCCGCAGATCGACCGATAAGCGGTAGGCGGTCGAGGCGGGTTTCTTCCCGGTTCTGATCGCGCTCTTTCTGCTCCTTCGCGGCCGTTGCGCGCTGGGTTGGCTGGGCCAAGCCGCGCTCAACCGCGTTCAGCAGCTCTGTCAGGTCAAAGGGCTTGGGCAGATATTCAAACGCGCCCCGATCCGTGGCTTTCACGGCGGTCAGCAGCGTATTCTGCGCCGACATGACAATCACCGCCATATCGGGCCGCAGTGCGCGGATGCGCGGGACCAACTCCAGTCCATCACCGTCCGGCATATGAACATCAGTGATGACGATATCGCCATCACCCGCTTGCACCCACTGCCAGAGAGTCGAGGCGTTGCCCGTGGCGCGGACACGATGACCCACGCGACCCAAAGCGCGTGAAAGCACCGCTCTGATCGCTCGATCATCGTCCGCAATGAGAATTGTCGCGTTTGATTGCATCATAATTAAGCATCTAGCCTGAATTCACCGATGCGCAAAGGCCAAATGCTCAATACATGGGCAATTGTAAGCGAAAAACGGTCTTGCCGGGCTCGGATTCAAAGTCAACAAAGCCGCCCATGTCGTCTGTGAGCTTTGAGACCAAGGCCAATCCCAAGCCTGTACCCTTGGCCTTGTTGCTGGTCACAAAGGGGTCAAAGATGGCGTCGCCCAGTGTTTCGGGGATGCCGGAGCCGTTGTCTGTAACCATGACATGAAGCGGCAATTCGACGCGCTCGCCCGATCCGGCGGGCGCAATCCGAGTCCCGAGGCGGTAACGGGTGGACAGGGTGACTTCACCCCGGTCATCCGGCGCCGCTTCGCAGGCGTTCTTGATCAGGTTCAAAACCACTTGGATCAGCGAATCCTTGTGCCCCGCCACGTCAGGCAAAGACGGGTCATAGTCCTGATGGAAGGTGACGCCAGCGCCGAAACTGTTTTCTGCGAGCGCGAGGGCATGATTGAGCACTTCGTGGATGTTGACCGGCTCGGCCACGCTGCTCTCGAAGTTCCCAAAGGCCTCCATCCGCTCAATCAAGCCGGCAATGCGGTCGGTTTCTTCTTCGATCAGGACGGTGAGTTGCCGGTCTTCTTCGTCTTCGATGCTCAGCGACAGCAGCTGCGCCGCGCCCTTCATCCCGGCAAGCGGGTTCTTAATTTCATGCGCCAACATCGACCCCATCGACGACATCGAGCGCCCGGCGTTCATGTTGGTTAATTGCTGGTCCAAAGCATCGGACATGCCGCGCGGCAGCAGGCTGATGACCATAGCGCCGCTGTAGGTTCCTGCGCCGCCCGTGGCCAGCGGTGCAACGTGCGCCGTGACGTTGCGCTCGCCGATGCGTGGGCTTTCGAGGCGAATATCGAAGTCGCTGGCCGAGTTTCGACGGCTGCGCGATAGCGAGATCAGGCTGATCAGGGGGTTATCTTCAGGCACGTAGTCCGTCAGTTTCGTGCCTTGCAGCATATCCAGCGAGAGTTGAAGCAGGTCTTCCCCGGCGGGATTGGCGTAGCTGATCAAGTCGTCGCCATCGAGGACCAAAATGGGATGAGGCAAGCCCTCAAGAATGGTGTCTGTTGTGAGTTTCATGTCTGGGTCATGCTGCTAAAGCCATATCTGACTTGGGGGTTGCCTGCTCACACGCTGCTGCCTGAGCAAAGAAGTCCTTTATGACCGCGAACATGACAGAGGGGTCATCCGTGGTGTTTGCCGCTTTTCGAAAAGCGCCAGCGTCGTCGATTCCGACCAGCGCTGAAGATACATGCTTTCGGGCCTGTCGCAGACCGTGGGCGGTGCCGTGGTAGGCGAGCATGCGCTCCAGCAGGTCAAACAAGCCCGCTTCGCGCTCGGTGGCGCCTGGCGTGGGCCGAGGTTTCCTGCCTGCCAAATGATCGACGGCCTGATCCAGCAGCCAAGGCTGATCCTGTGCTGCGCGGCCGATCATCACACCCGCCGCACCGGAGTGCCTCAAGGCCTCATCCGCGTCGGCAAGGCTGCAAATGTCACCATTGACCAACAGCGGTAAAGACGTGGCGCGGCGTACGTCGCCAACTTTGGCCCAGTCCGCTTGGCCCTTGTAGAATTGGCACCGTGTCCGCCCGTGAACCGTAATTCCGTTAAGTCCCGATTCTTCAGCCATTTTCGCGAGTTTTGGTGCGTTAAAGCTCTGGTCGTCCCAGCCCAGTCGCATCTTGACGGTCAAAGGCACTGAAATGGCGGCGCGCACAGTCTCGAAGATGTCGGCGCACAGGCTCTCGTGTCGCATCAGGGCGGAGCCGCTGGCCTTAGTGACGACTTTGCGCGCCGGGCATCCAAAGTTCAAATCGATGGTGTGAGCGCCGCGGCCCTCCATGATCCGTGCCGCCTCGGCGATGAGGTCCGGTTCAGTCCCGGCCAGCTGAACAATGATTCCGGGTTCATCATCAATGGCTTGATTGAGTTTTCTGCTGTCTTTGACCTGCCGAATGGCCGCCTCTGAGGCAATCATTTCAGTCACAACCTGCCCCTGACCTAAATTACGGATGTAATCGCGGAAGGGGCGATCGGTTACGCCAGACATGGGTGCAAGCAGGACGCGATCCTGCCAGCCCAAGGCGTGCAGGGTGTCTCTGTGGGGCGCGTTCGAGGGGTCAAGTTCGGTCTTCATCGTGTTTGACCTACGTGAGGGGTCGCCATACCGCAACGGCTAGGCTATATTATGCGCAAAATTAAGGCATAAACCCCGTATTTAAAGGGCTTTTCCAAAGTCCGCTCACCGATTTCAAAGACTGCTCATGCTCGCTTTACGTCTCGCACAAATTGCACGCACTTATTTGCCAGTTGCGATTTTCACCGCAACGGCCCTGTACTTCATCTTCCATCTGGTGACCGGAGAACGCGGATTGCTGGCATTTATGGCCATCAAGCGGGAACTGAACGACGCAACGGTTATCCTTGCCGACCTAGAAGTTGAGAAAGTCGCGCTGGAGCGTGATGTCGAATTGCTGAACGACACGCCGATTGATATCGACATGCTCGAAGAGCGGGCGCGGATTGAATTGGGATACGTGCGAGAGGATGAGATGATTATCCTGCACAAAGAGGACGATTAACCACTATACGGTTAAAGTCAAAAAAAGTATTATATATCAGTAAAATAGACGCCATTGTTTTAATCAAAAAATAGCGTATTTTAGCCTCTCACTAAGCGATTTCACTCCCGCAGAGGCGAAGACATGGCGACAACAGCGCGAAAATCCGCGAAACGCACGTCCAATAAGCAATTTGACGACGCGCAGCTCACCAAATTCTACGAAGACATGCTGCTTATCCGCCGTTTCGAAGAAAAGGCTGGGCAGCTCTACGGTATGGGGCTCATCGGCGGCTTCTGTCACTTGTATATCGGGCAAGAAGCCGTGGTTGTCGGGATCCAGCATGAGTTGGAAACGGGCAAGGACAGCGTCATCACCGGCTACCGCGACCACGGCCACATGTTGGCGACGGGTATGGACCCAGATGGCGTGATGGCAGAGCTGACGGGACGGTCGGGCGGCTATTCCAAGGGGAAGGGCGGCTCGATGCACATGTTCTCCACCGAAAAGCGCTTCTTTGGTGGCCACGGGATTGTTGCGGCTCAAGTGTCGCTGGGCGCGGGTTTGGCCTTTGCGCACAAATACAACGATGATGGCGGTATTTCAGTCGCTTACTACGGTGACGGCGCCGCCAATCAGGGGCAGGTTGCCGAAACGATGAACATGGCGTCGCTGTGGCAGTTGCCAATCTTGTTCGTGTGCGAAAACAACCGCTATGCGATGGGAACATCCAACGAGCGCGCCGCTGCGATCACCGACTATGCGGCACGGGGCAAGCCTTACGGTATTCCCGGTGCGCGGGTGGATGGCATGGACGTGGAAGCCATGGCGACGGAAGCTGCGAAGGCGGTTAAGCACGTGCGCTCGGGCAAAGGTCCGTTTGTGTTGGAAGCGATGACCTATCGCTACCGCGGCCACTCCATGTCTGACCCGGCAAAGTATCGCACCAAAGAAGAAGTGCAGAAGTACCGCACCGAGCAAGATCCGATTGAGCGCCTGCGCGAACGGCTGCTTGAGGGCGGTATCATCGACGAAGCGGGGCTGAAGGCGATCGACAAGGACGTCAAAGCCATTGTTGCCAAGTCAGCGGACTTCTCCCAGGCCTCGCCAGAGCCAGCGCCTGAAGAACTTTACACCGACGTTTATCTTGAAGCCTAAGACAGGGGAATCACGACCATGAGTATTGATATTCTGATGCCGGCCCTGTCGCCGACGATGGAAGAGGGCACACTGGCCAAATGGCTGGTGAAAGAGGGCGATACGGTTTCCAGCGGGGACATCATCGCCGAAATCGAAACCGACAAAGCAACGATGGAAGTCGAAGCCGTCGATGAGGGTGTTGTCGCCAAATTGATGGTTGCCGAGGGTGCCGAGGGCGTTGCGGTTAACGCTGTGATTGCTGTTCTGGCCGAAGAAGGCGAAGACGCCTCCACCGCGACCGCCAACAACGCCGCAGCGGCAGCAGCACCAGCTGCTGAATCAACACCGGCACCAGCCGCTGCGCCTGCGTCCGTTCCTGCCGCAGCGAAAGCCCCGGTTGAGGTTGCGCAGCCAGAGCCCGAATGGGACGGAGCGATGGTCGAAACGACAGTGCGTGAAGCCCTGCGCGACGCGATGGCCGAAGAAATGCGCGGCGATGATCGTGTGTTCCTGATGGGCGAAGAAGTTGCCGAATATCAGGGCGCGTACAAGGTGAGCCAAGGCTTGCTCGACGAGTTCGGGGCGCGCCGGGTCATTGATACGCCCATCACCGAATACGGCTTTGCCGGTATCGGCACCGGGGCGGCGATGGCTGGACTTCGTCCAATCGTCGAGTTCATGACGTTCAACTTCGCCATGCAAGCGATTGATCACATCATCAACTCAGCGGCCAAAACGCTGTATATGTCCGGCGGGGCTATTCAATCGCCCATGGTGTTCCGGGGGCCAAATGGCGCAGCGGCGCGTGTGGCGGCTCAGCACTCGCAGTGCTATGCGGCGTGGTATTCCCACATTCCGGGTTTGAAGGTGGTTTCGCCCTATTCAGCGGCGGATGCAAAGGGGCTGCTCAAGTCCGCCATTCGCGACCCCAACCCGATTGTTTTCCTCGAAAACGAATTGCTCTACGGCCAGAAGTTTGATGTGCCGGATACGGACGATTGGACGGTGCCCATCGGCAAAGCCAAGGTTGTTCGCGCGGGAACAGACGTGACGATCACGGCGTTCTCGATCATGGTTGGAAAAGCGCTCGAAGCAGCTAAGATGCTGGAAGAACAGGGGATTTCTGCGGAAGTCATTGATCTGCGTACCATCCGCCCCTTGGACACCGCGACGATTTTGGAGTCTGTGCGCAAGACAAACCGGCTGGTCACGGCGGAAGAAGGCTGGGGCCAATCCGGTGTTGGCGCGGAAATCGCCATGCGGGTGATGGAACAGGCGTTTGATTACCTCGATGCACCCGTTGCACGGGTTTGCGCCAAGGACGTTCCCATGCCCTACGCTGCCAACCTCGAACAGCTCACGCTGCCCGGGCCGGATGACATTGTCGCCGCTGCTCGTGCCGTGACGTACACGGAGGCTTAAGCACCATGTCAGTCGATATTCTCATGCCTGCGCTTTCCCCAACAATGGAGGAAGGAAACTTGGCCAAATGGCTGGTCAAGGAAGGCGACCAAGTCTCCAGCGGCGATGTCATCGCCGAAATCGAAACCGACAAGGCGACCATGGAAGTCGAAGCGGTTGATGAAGGTGTGATTGCCAAGATTTTGGTGGCTGAAGGCACCGAAGGCGTTGCGGTAAACGCGGTGATTGCTGTGTTGGCAGAAGAGGGCGAAGACCCCGGTTCGGTTCAGGCGGGCAGTGGCGGTGCGCCTGCGCCGGCTCCCGCATCTGCTCCTGCTGAATCTGCTCCCGCTCCTGTTCCTGCTCCTAAGCCGGAAAAGGCGCAGGAAACGGCTCCCGTTTCGGCGGCTGTGCCGTCGCCGGGCAAGCGCGTGTTCTCCTCGCCACTGGCGCGTCGGATTGCTGGCCAAAACGGCATTGATCTTGGCGCGCTTTCAGGCACGGGTCCAAATGGCCGCGTGGTGAAGCGCGATGTTGAGGCTGCGATGGCGGCTGGCACCGGTAAAGCAGGGGCGGCAGCGGCTAAACCTGCGGCCTCTGGCGGTGCGCCCATGGCGATTGGCGCTGGGCCTGATCCGCGCAAGATCGCCGGCCAGCTGGACATGGTGTACGAAGAAATTCCAGCCTCAGGCATGCGGAAAACCATCGCGCGGCGCTTGGTCGAAGCCAAGCAAACCGTGCCGCATTTCTATCTGACCGTAGACATCGAACTCGATGCGCTGCTCGCCATGCGCAAGCAAGTGAATGCAGCGGTGCCAGAAGGCGTGAAAATATCGGTCAACGACATGATCATCCTCGCGTCGGCCAAAGCCCTGATCGACGAGCCGGATACCAACGCAAGCTGGGCCGGGGACGCAATCCTCAAGTACCAGTCTGCGGATGTTGCCGTCGCTGTCGCCACCGATGGTGGCTTGATCACACCCGTGATCCGCGACGCACAGTCCAAGTCGCTGTCCACCATCAGCGCGGAAATGATCGATCTCGCAACCCGCGCCCGAGAAGGCAAACTGAAGCCTCATGAGTATCAGGGCGGTACGTTCTCGATTTCCAACCTTGGCATGTTTGGCGTGCGCGAGTTTGCGGCGGTGATCAACCCACCTCACGGGGCGATTTTGGCCGTAGGTAAAGGCGAAAAGCGGCCTGTGGTTCGGACCACGGACGCGGGGGACGAGCTGGGCATTGCAACCGTGATGTCGGCGACGTTGTCCTGTGACCACCGTGTGGTCGATGGCGCGGTTGGTGCGCGCTGGCTCAATGCTTTCCAGAAGCGTCTGGAAAATCCACTCTCGATGTTGCTCTAGGAGACTGCAAAAACTATGGCTGATACATCCTATGATCTCGTCGTTATCGGTGGCGGCCCCGGCGGCTATGTCGCGGCAATTCGTGCGGCGCAGCTGGGGCTGAAGGCTTGCGTGGTTGAGCGTGAGCACTTGGGCGGCATTTGCTTGAACTGGGGCTGTATTCCGACAAAGGCGCTGCTGCGCTCGGCGGAAGTGGGGCACTTGATCCAAAATGCTGAGGCTTACGGCTGGTCCGTGGGCAACGTGAGCTTTGATCTGGACAAGATTGTCCAGCGCTCGCGCGGTGTTGCAAAGCAACTGACCCAAGGCGTCGGTTTCCTGCTTAAGAAGAACAAAGTGCCGGTCATCGAAGGCAGTGGCAAACTTGCCGGTAAGGGCAAGGTTGAAGTCACTGACAAGGACGGTAAGAAAACCGTTCTGGCGGCCAAGAATACGCTGCTGGCCACGGGCGCACGGGCGCGGGTTCTGCCGGGGCTGGAGCCGGACGGAAAGCTCATCTGGACGTACCGCGAAGCCATGGTGCCGGAAAGCCTGCCCAAGTCGATGCTGGTGGTTGGCTCCGGCGCGATCGGTATCGAATTTGCCAGTTTTTACAATGATTTAGGCGTTGATGTCACCGTGGTTGAGGTTGTGGATCGCATCCTCTCAGCCGAGGATGAAGAGATCAGCGCACTGGCGCACAAGGCGTTTGTCAAAGCCGGTATCAAGATCATGACCTCGGCCAAAGTCACGGGCGTGAAAAAGGCGACGGACTCGCTGACCGCGACGATTGAAACAGCCGATGGCAAGACGCAGGAAATGACGGTTGATCGCCTGATCTCCGCGGTTGGGATCGTGGGCAACGTCGAAGACATCGGGCTTGAGGGCACAAAGGTTGCCGTCGATCGCAGCCACATCAACACTGACCCTTACGGCCAAACGGGCGAGCCGGGTGTGTGGGCCATTGGTGACCTGACCGGTCCGCCGTGGCTGGCGCACAAGGCTTCTCACGAAGGCATCATCGCGGTTGAGAAGATCGCGGGTGTCGAGGGCGTTCATCCGCTGGATACAACGGGCGTGCCGGGCTGTACCTATGCCCGTCCGCAAGTGGCGTCGGTCGGGTTTACCGAGGCGCAAGCCAAGGACGCGGGCCACAAAGTGCGCGTCGGTCGCTTCCCCTTTGTCGGCAACGGTAAAGCCATTGCGCTGGGTGAGCCCGAGGGTCTGGTCAAAACCGTTTTTGACGACAAAACCGGTGAGCTGCTCGGTGCGCACATGATTGGTGCCGAAGTGACGGAGTTGATTCAAGGCTTTGGCATCGCCAAGTCATTGGAGACAACGGAACAAGACCTGATGCACACCGTCTTCCCGCATCCAACCCTCTCTGAGATGATGCATGAGTCGGTTTTGGATGCTTATGACAAGGCGGTTCATTTCTAGGAAAGCAAATGACAGAGCAGCTTCGCCACCCGGAAAAGGCGCACCGCCCCGACAGTGCGCCACAGCCAAAAAAGCCGGACTGGATCCGGGTGAAGGCTCCTACGTCTCAGGGCTACAAGGAAACCCGCGACTTGATGCGGTCCTTGTCTCTGACGACGGTGTGCGAGGAAGCGAGCTGTCCGAACATCGGCGAATGCTGGTCCAAGAAGCACGCGACGATGATGATCATGGGCGAGGTCTGCACGCGGGCCTGTACCTTCTGCAACGTCACGACGGGCAAGCCGGGGGCGCTGAATCCGTTTGAGCCGACAAACGTTGCACAGGCGGTTAAGGAGATGGGCCTCAGTCACGTGGTCATCACCTCTGTTGACCGAGACGACTTGGACGATGGCGGCGCCGGTCACTTCGCCGAAACGATCAATGCAATCCGGCAGGCTTCACCGACCACAACCATCGAAGTTCTAACCCCGGATTTCCTGCGGAAGCGGGACGCGTGGAAAGTTGTCGCCGACGCCAAGCCCGACGTGTTCAACCACAATCTCGAAACCGTGCCAGGGCTTTACGCCGAAGTTCGGCCCGGCGCGCGGTACTTCGAATCGCTGCGGTTGCTGGCAAACGTGAAGGAGCGCGATCCGCAAGCCTTCACCAAGTCTGGCATTATGGTTGGCTTGGGCGAGCGGAAGGCGGAAGTGGCGCAGGTGATGGACGATTTGCGGGCGGCTGAGGTTGATTTCCTGACCATCGGCCAATATTTGCAGCCAACGCCAAAGCACCACGCGGTTGCTGACTTCATCACCCCTGACGCGTTCAAGGACTATGAGGCGATGGCCTACGGGAAGGGGTTTCTGATGGTTTCTGCAACCCCGCTGACCCGTTCGTCCTATCACGCGGGTGAAGACTTTGCGCAGCTGCGGGCGGCGCGGGCGCGATCAGCGTAGCGCGGACAGCGCGTCGATTAATGCACCAACCCGGTCAGTGCTGACGCCGACGTTGGCGTTGCGCCCTTTGAACTGGTGCGGCGCGATAAACTGGCGCGTACCGATCCGCCGGATGATGTCTTGGGCGCGGTAGCGTTCTCCCAAATGGATCCCGACGATGCGAAACTGACCGTGTTGGTCCCGTTGCAGCACGGGTGCGCCCGATCCGCCGGACCAAATCGCGCAATAGTGCCGCAAAGCGTGCCCCGATGGCCCCGCAAAAGAACCCGGACGCAGCAAAGATCGGTCCTGCACCAACCGACACTCATCCCCTACAACCGCATCCCACCGCTTTTCGCCCGTATCCCGTGACCGTTGCGCCATGAAGGGAACCAGCGCTGGTTCGGTCGGTTCCGGCGCGCCAAGCGCCAGCGCGGGCTTTGGCACAAGTGCGGGGCGCGCAAGGCGGCATAGCGCTTCCTGCGCCAGCCCATCTGCGCCCGGGTAGGCGGCAAAGTGCAGGCAGTTGCGGACCGCGCGCGCCCCGGTATCGGCGGTGGTTCGGGCAAAGGCTGGAAGAAAGCGCATGTTCGTGCACGTTACGGTGCGAAAATCGCGCGTTTCATGCTGAATGTCGCAAGACGGGCGCATTTCTGCGCGCCGCTCCCCCCGACGCTGCTGTGTGTCATAAAAGGCATGGGACGTGGTCAGCAGTAAATCAGGGCCGATTAGCGTCGCCGTGACCACGCGCTGCGCCGTTTCAGACCCATCGCTGGTGTCAAAAACCATCCGCCCCAAGGACGCGGCGATTGCTGTCAGATCCGCGTGATGGTCGGCCAGTAACAGCGGTTGCGGCGTCTTGCCACCCAGCACTTCGAGCGCCTGCGCCCGAGGGACCGGCGTGGCAAGCAAAGCTGTCAAAAGCGCGCAGCAACCAATCAAGTCTTGTATTCGCCAAGGCGGAGTCATAGGTGCAAGGTATGCCAGTTGTTAAGCAAACTCGAATAGTTCCGTTTCTACCCGAACAAATGTTCGATCTCGTGGTGGACGTGGCTGCCTATCCCGAATTCCTGCCGTGGTGTGTTGCCAGTCGGATTCGGGAGAAGTCAGAGACCCATGTCGTTGCGGATCTGGTTATCGGCTTCAAGATGGTGCGCGAGCGGTTCACCTCGCGCGTGAGCTTGGATCGTCCCAATCTAACCATCGATACAGCGCTGGTTGAAGGGCCGTTCAAGCATCTGACGAACAACTGGCGGTTTCGGTTGGCTGACGACGGCAAGAGCACGGAGATCGACATCTACGTCGATTTTGCTTTCCGCAGCGCTTTGCTCCAGCGACTGATTGAGCCGTTTTTTGAAGAGGCGCAGAAACGCCTGATTGGTGCGTTTGAAAAGCGCGCGTATCAGCGTTATGGCGATCCGGCTGGGTCGTCGTCGGCCACGGCCAACAATGCCTCCAGCGCCGCTGCAACCGTCTGATCCCGCACGGCGTCTCGGTCGCCATCAAAGTTAAATTCAGCGCCGCGCTCGCCGGTTGGACTTGCTAGGGCAAGGTAGATCCGGCCCACCGGCTTATCAGCCGTACCGCCGCCCGGTCCGGCCACGCCTGTTACTCCGAGACCCACATCTGACATCGTGGCCGCGCGTGCGGCTTGTGCCATGTGCAGGGCCACTTGGGCTGAGACCGCGCCATGATCGATCATCATCTGCTTTGGAACACCCAACAGCGCTTCTTTTGCTTCGTTGGCGTAGGCCGTGATCGAGGCTTCGAGAATGCGGGACGCACCGGATTCGCCGGTGATGGTTGCCGAGATCAAGCCTCCGGTGCAGCTCTCCGCCAGTGCCAGCCGCCATCCACGGGCGCTCATTTGCGCGATAACAGCGCGTGCACGGGTGCTGTTGCTGCTCACAGCTCGTCTCCGGGCAGCATGAGCGTCACCACAGCCTGCGCGGCAATGCCTTCGCCACGTCCGGTAAAACCCAGTTTTTCCGTCGTTGTCGCTTTAACTGAGACCCGCAAGAGCGGTAATTCCATGATCTCGGCAACACGGGCGCGCATGGCGTCGCGGTGCGGGCCAATCTTGGGCGTTTCACAGATCAGCGTAAGGTCGACGTGCGCGATGCGTCCGCCACGCTCCCGCACGCGCTCGGTTGCGTGCTCGAGGAACTGCGGGCTCGCCGCGCCCTTCCACTGTGGGTCAGAGGGCGGAAAGTGGTGGCCGATGTCGCCATCCGCCAGTGCGCCGTAAACCGCGTCTGTGATGGTATGCAATCCCACGTCAGCGTCGGAGTGCCCCTTGAGCGGGCGCTCGCCGGGTAACTCAACCCCGCACAGAAACAGCGCGCCATCGGTGTCCGGGTCGCCAAAGGCGTGAACGTCAAAACCCGTTCCCATCCGCGGCTCCAGCGTGTCTTGCGCCGGACGACGGTCGAGGACGTTGGCTAGCGCGTCGAGATCATCGCTGTAGGTGAGTTTCATCAGCCGATCGGGGTGGGGCAGAGTGATGATTTCCACCTGTCCGCCATGATCCTGATAAAGCGTCGCATCACAGGTGAAGATGGTCTCTTCCAGCGCTTGGTGCGCAGCGAGAATAGCCGCAAAGGGGAAGCCTTGCGGCGTTTGCACGCGGTAGACTTCAGAGCGTTCGATGACGCTGAGGTAGGACGATGTACGGTCAAGGCGAACAAGGGTGTCAGACGCCGGAAGACCGGCTGTCAGGCCTTTTGTTTCCATTCGGACCAGCCGCTGAACCATGCGATTAACGTCGCTGGTCATCAAACCGGGACGGGCTGCATCATGGATCAGGACGTAATCCGGCGCTTCCTCGTCACTCAGGTGTTCCAACCCACGATAGACCGTTTCCTGCCGCTCGCGACCACCCAGGACAATGTCCAGGATTTTGTCTGTTTCCAGCGTTTCGACCAGATCAGCAACGGCGTCCATCGTGTCTTCTGACACCATAACGACGATATGATTGATCGAATCAGAGCCGACGAGTGCTTCCAGCGCCCAAGACACCACACGCCGTCCATTCAGCGGCGCAAGAACCTTGGGCTGTTCGGCACTGAACCGCGTTCCCGACCCAGCAGCAAGCAGGAGAGCAGCGCAGTTCATTGTGTGCCTTTCCTTTCTTTCTAGGCCGGCCTACTGCCCGACGCGGAAACAGCCAAAGCCCGGGTATTCAGCCGCTTCACCCAGCTGCTGTTCAATGCGCAGCAATTGGTTGTACTTGGCAATACGGTCCGAACGAGACAGCGAGCCCGTTTTGATCTGACCACAGCCCGTAGCAACGGCAAGATCCGAAATCGTTGTATCTTCAGTTTCGCCCGAACGGTGAGACATGACCGCCGTAAAGCCTGCACGATGCGCCATATCCACCGCTTCGAGGGTTTCAGTCAGCGTACCGATCTGGTTCACCTTAATCAGAATGGAGTTGGCCACGCCGTCTTTAATGCCGCGTGCAAGGCGCTCTGGGTTGGTGACGAACAAATCGTCGCCCACCAACTGCACTGTGTCACCGGCCAGTTTGGTCAGGTGCGCCCAGCCGTCCCAGTCGTCTTCGGCCAAACCGTCTTCGATCGAGCGGATGGGGTAAGCGGCGGACAGCTCAGCGAGGTAAGCGGCCATATCGTTGGGGGCCAAGCTGCGGCCTTCGCCGTCCAGCCGGTATTGACCGTCAACAAAGAACTCGGTTGACGCCACGTCCAGTGCGAGACAGACCTCTTCGCCCGGCTTGTAACCGGCCTTTTCGATGGCTTTCATCACGAAATCCAAGCCATCTTTGGTGCTGTCGAGGTTCGGGGCAAAGCCGCCTTCGTCGCCGACATTGGTGTTGTGTCCGGCGTCCTTGAGCAAGCCACGCAAGGTGTGGAAAATCTCAGTGCCCCAACGCAGCCCCTCAGAGAAGGTTTCAGCGCCCGCTGGCATGATCATGAATTCCTGAAAATCCACCTTGTTGTCGCCATGCGCGCCGCCGTTGATGATGTTCATCATCGGAACGGGCAGGCGGTGCGCCATGCGGCCGCCAAGGTAGGTGTAAAGCGGCAAGCCAAGAGAGTCTGCGGACGCCTTTGCCACGGCCAGCGAGACACCCAAAATCGCGTTTGCGCCTAAGCGGCCCTTGTTGGCTGTGCCGTCCAGCTCGATCAGGGAGCGGTCGATGCCGACTTGATCCATCGCGTCCAAGCCCGAAACGGCTTCAAAGATTTCACCGTTGACCGCATTTACAGCCTGAGAAACGCCTTTGCCTTTCCATGCATCCCCACCATCGCGGCGCTCCACAGCTTCGTGGACGCCTGTTGATGCGCCACTGGGAACCGCAGCACGGCCCATCGAGCCGTCTTCGAGCAGAACGTCAACTTCGACCGTCGGGTTTCCCCGTGAATCGAGGATTTGGCGGGCAAGGATGTCGAGGATCGCTGTCGTGGTCATGGGGCTGAAACTTCTCGGCTGACGCTGAATAGACGGCGGGGCAGAGTCTCGACTGAACGCGATGCTAACGACCCGGTCTTATCAGTGTGTGGTGGAGGAAAATGGTTGGTTCTGTTTAGCGGTCTGTGCGGCATTTTGGTAGGTCACTCAACGCAAGCGCGGCATGACCTACCTCGGTGCTTTGGCAATTAGACCAAGCGGCTCTGTGTGACCGCTGCATTAATAAACGACACAAACAGGGGGTGCGGTTCAAACGGGCGAGA
Organism: uncultured Alphaproteobacteria bacterium; assembly: GCA_905479265.1. Taxonomy (GTDB): domain Bacteria; phylum Pseudomonadota; class Alphaproteobacteria; order UBA7985; family UBA7985; genus UBA7985. The sequence continues at coordinate 69,994 of CAJQLX010000014.1, read as the reverse complement.
TTTGAGTTCCGGGTGGAACTGTACGCCAACAAACCACGGGTGTTCGCTTTCCGGCAGCTCGATGATTTCCGGCAAACGGCCATCCGGTGAAAGGCCGGAGAACACCACGCCCGCCTTTTCCAACTCAGCACGGTAGGTCGGATTGACCTCGTACCGGTGGCGGTGGCGCTCGCTGATCATGTCGGCGTTATAGATTTCGGCGACGCGTGTGTTCGGCATCAAAGCACAATCATAAGCGCCCAGACGCATGGTGCCGCCCAAGTCGTCATCGTCGCCGCGACGTTCAACATCGCCATCCCGCTGCCATTCGGTCATCAAGCCAACGACAGGTTGGTTGGTTGCGCCAAATTCGGTCGAACCTGCGTTCTCGATTCCCGCCAAGTGACGGGCCATTTCCAGAACGGCCATTTGCATGCCGAAGCAGATGCCAAAGTACGGAATTTGCCGTTCTCGGGCATAGCGCACCGCCGCAATCTTGCCGCTCGAACCCCGCTCGCCAAAGCCGCCGGGCACAAGGATACCGTGCACGCCGCTCAAGTGAACTTCGGGGTCTTCTGCGTCAAAGATTTCGGAGTCGATCCATCGCATTTCGACTTTGGCATTGTTTGCAATACCGCCGTGGGCGAGGGCTTCGGCCAGGGACTTGTAGGCGTCCAGCAGGTTCACGTATTTGCCGACCACGCCAATGGTGACTTTGCCTTCAGGCTCGGTCACGCGCTTGACGATGCCTTCCCACCGGCTCAGGTCCGGGGTTGGCGTGCTCAGTTTGAAGTGACGGAGCACTTCGCGGTCCAGCCCTTCGCCGTGGTAGCTCAGCGGGACGCGGTAGATGCTATCCACATCTAGCGCCTGAATAACCGCGCTCTCATCGAGGTTACAGAACAGCGCGATCTTGCGGCGCTCAGAGGCTGGTATTTCGCGATCAGCGCGGCACAGCAGAATATCAGGGTGAATCCCGGCGGATTGCAGCTCTTTGACCGAATGCTGCGTGGGCTTGGTCTTCAGCTCTCCCGCAGCGGCGATGTATGGCACCAAAGTCAGGTGCATGAACAAAGCCCGCTCGCGGCCCAGCTTGTAACCCAGCTGTCGAATGGCCTCTAGAAAGGGTGAGGCTTCGATATCGCCGACGGTTCCGCCAATCTCGCAGATCACGAAGTCTTCGCCGTCCAAATCGGCAACAACGAAATCCTTGATGGCGTTGGTGACGTGCGGCACGACCTGCACCGTTGCGCCCAAATAGTCGCCCTTGCGTTCCTTAGACAGGATGTCGGAATAAATCCGCCCCGTCGTCACGTTGTCAGACTGCAGCGCAGAGACCCCGGTAAAACGCTCGTAGTGGCCAAGGTCCAAATCTGTTTCTGCACCGTCATCGGTGACAAAAACTTCGCCGTGCTGATAGGGGCTCATGGTGCCCGGATCGACGTTGAGATAAGGGTCGAGCTTACGCAGGCGAACTTTGTATCCGCGCGCCTGAAGTAAGGAGGCAAGCGCTGCGCTCGCGAGGCCTTTGCCAAGCGAAGAAACCACGCCACCAGTGATGAATATATACCGTGTCATGGAAGCTCGTTATGCGCATGAGTCGGCGGCGACGCAAGAAGAGTCTTCAAGAGTCGCCCCCTCGGGTTTGGACAGCAGCTGTGCTGTTACTGCGAGTCAGTTGCTGCGTCGTCTGCTGGCGCGGAGTCGTCGGTTGCCGACGTATCGAGGCCAATGTTTGGATCGAACAGCAGGTTGGACGTGTCCGTTGCGCCGGTGGGCGCGTCATCAAAGACGATGGGGTTTGCCAGCGCGGAATTATCCACTTCGGAAGCCGGCGTGGTCAGGCCCAAGGAGTTGGAGATAAAGCCGCCAGAGGAGCCGTAGCCCCCCGCAACAACGCCCTGCGCCAAGCTGATCAGGATAAAGGCCGCTGCGAGAACCGACGTGGCACGCGTCAAAAAAGACGCCGAAGCGCGCGTTTGAAGCAGTGAACCGCCGTCGCCGCCGCCACCAGAACCCGCCAAACCCAAACCAGAGTTATCGGTTTGCTGGATCAGGACGATAGCAATCAGGGCAAAAGCCACAAGAATCTGGGTCGTCAGAAGAAGACCGGTGAGGATATCCATGCCGCAAGTCTCGTTTTCACTAAATGTTTGAGCCGTAGGTAAGCCAAGAGACGCCAGAAGGGAAGGGTCTGAGACGCTTAAGCCTTCATGGCTGCTGCGATAATTCCCAAAAAGTCATCACTTTTAAGGCTGGCACCGCCCACAAGCGCGCCACCAACCTCATCCGCGCCAAAGACATCAGCGGCGTTGGCGGCTTTTACCGAGCCGCCATAGAGGATAAACGTGTCAGCGATTTCAGGCCGATGGGCTTGGAGCCACTGGCGGATCATGCTGTGCATCGCGGAAATGTCCTGCACGGTGGCGACCATGCCGGTTCCAATGGCCCAAACGGGCTCGTAGGCGATAACAACGCTACCAGAATCGAAAGTGGTCGGCAGGCAGGCCGCCAGCTGTGACTGGACCACCGTCTCAGCCCGTCCGGACTGCCGTTCATCCAACGTTTCGCCCACACACAGAACCGCGCCTAAACCAGCGCTCTGTGCGGCCTTGACCTTGCCCAGAATGGCTTCGTTGCTCTCGCCGTGATCCGTTCTTCGCTCGGAATGGCCAACGATCACGCCGCGCGCGCCGATGTCGGCCAGCATCGCCACCGACAGATCACCGGTATGCGCGCCGTTTTCCGCGCTGGAACAGTCTTGGCCACCCATGAAGATGGGGCTGTCTTTGATGATGTCGTGGACGGCTGCGAGGTGGATTGCTGGTGGGAAAATGGCCGTTGCTGGTGCACCATCAGGCAGGCCATTGACCAGTGCCTGCGCGAGGTCGCGTGCCTGTGCAACCGTACCGTTCATCTTCCAATTACCGGCAATAAACATGCGCGAGCCTCCTCCTAGGTTTTTGAAATGCTGCTTCACCTTGTTTAGACGCCCGTTTTGTGGTCTGTCACGCGAAAGCTCTGCTCGCAAACGACTCCGTTATTTGCAGCTTGGCATCGGAATAACCAAATGAGCGGGATGACACGCGGTTTTTAGGGCCGTGGGCGTCTGGCGAAAAAATACACTGGCGGTAGGCAGATTAAAGAATGATGGGTGGTCTTCGCGCGTTTGCGCAGTCGTTCGCAGGTAAAGCGGTTTTGGTCTTTTTGGCTTTCATGCTGCTCGGCTCAGGTATCGTGGGTTCGATAAGCCTGTTCACCAGCTCGCGCGTTAGCTCGGGCATTCAGGCAGATGGCCAGAATGTCAACGAGTTGGAAATTGCGCAGGAAGCACGTGGCAGTTTTTACCAGCTTGGGCAGACGTTTGGCCAGTTTGGTCAGCAACTTGATTCGCGAGAGGCCTTTGATCGGCTTGGCTTCATGGATCAGGTTCGCGACGCAACACAGGCACGCTTGGTCAACGAAATTGCGTTCAAAGCGCAAGCTGCGAAGCTCAACCTTACCGCTTCGCAAACTGACCTGAGCGCGAGCATTCAGGAAACGTTCAAAGACCCGGTAACGGGCGTCTACAGCGAGCGTTCGATGGCCCGTACGTTGGCGGCCAATGGCCTGACCGAGCGCGCGTACTTGCGCGATATCAGCGAAGAACTGGCATCCGACCGGCTGTTCAAAGCCGCCGATGACTTGATTTTGGACGATTCGACCGGTTTGAAGATTGCCGAGGTTCCACAGTCCACACTCATGGCGCAGTTTAACGCTGCTTGGGGCCGCTATGACGTGTCCTACTTCGCCATCAGCGCCAATGGCATCGAGTTGGCCTCGCCAACCGATGACGAGCTCAAGGCGATTTTGGATGCAAGCCCCGACGACTACCAGCGCCCGGAATATCGTGATTTCGTGGGGATCTTCCTGACGCCCGAAGACATGATTCCATCCATCGATGTTTCAGAAGAAGACATCCAAGAAACCTACGACCAGTACGTTGCGCGCTCGGACCTTGCGACCGAGTGGAGCCTACGCCAACTGTTTGTCGATGATAGCGACGTCGCGCAGACCATTGTGGACGCTGTGCGTGGCGGGCAATCGTTTGACGAAGCTGCTGCTGCCAACGACCAAGGCACGCCTTTGGATCTGGGTCCACGATCTTACAGCTACGGTCGCGATGCGGTAAACGCGGCATTCACCGCGACGACGGAAGCGGGCATGCTTGATCCAATCGCAGACAATGACCGCTTTACCCTGATCGAAGTCTATCAGGTCGATAAGCCCGAAGTTTTGGCCTTGGAAGAGTACCGAGACCAAGCCATCCGCGAAATTGCAGCTCCGCAAGCGGCGACCGTACTGAATGCGCGCTTTAATGAACTGGATGGTTTGATCGGCACGTTGTCGCTGGAAGACGCAGCAGCGCAAGTCGAGCTTTCGCTGGTCTCTGGCAGTGTCGCGGCCTCTGGCCCTGATTCGCGGGTCGAAGGCCTGCCGGTGAACACCAAGATCACCAGCGAAATCTTCTCAGCACCTATCGGACAAACGGGTTTCCGGAATTCCTTTGGCGATGAAGGTTTGTTTATCGTGCGTGTCGATGGTGCGGAAGAAACCCGTCCGATGACATTCGATGAAGCGACACCCATGCTCACCACCGCTTTCAACACACAAGCCCGGTCTGATTTGCTGAATAACCTCGGCGAAACCGCTCTGTCGTCGATCAGCGATCAAACCAGCTTCACGCAGTACATCCTCGATAACGGTGTTGAACTGAAGAAAGAAGACGGCCAGACCCTCGCCGACCTGCGGCGTCTGTCCATCCCGGTTGACGTGGTAAAAGACGCTTCGACGGGCGACGTTGTCAGCGGTGTCACGAACACAGGCTTCAATATCGTTTTGGTACGCGATGCGCGCGCAGCGGATCCTGAGTTGGATGCAGAAGCGCTGGAAGGCATCGAGTTCCAGTTGGCACGCCAATATGACGACGAGTTGCAGCGCGCTTACCGGGCTGCGGTTCGTGAGACCGTCAACGTCAACATCAACGAAAAGGTATTTGAGCGGGCCATCACGTCTGGTTTGAATGCCTATCTCGATCTCCGCTCCGGCGGAACCGGTGAAGTCCGCCTTGAAGGTAATGGTGCAGGCGCAGGTGGTACAGCGGGTGCGGGGATCTAAGTCCCCCGCTCGCCAGCGCCATCGCAACAAAAAACTCTGACTCAGCCTTCGAACTTCTGGACGGGAAATGACGGCAAAAAGCGCTTTTGACACTTACGTAACCGCACGCGATGCGGGGCAGGGCTTTCTGCTGTGGGAAACCATTTCCGCAGAGCTTGAGACGACCGTCGCAGCGGCGCTGAAGCTGGGCGCTTTTGACGAGTTTGGTTTGATGTTTGAGAGCGTCGAGGGCGGTGAAAGCCTTGGGCGTTATTCCTTTATCGGTATCGATCCGGACAAGGTTTGGCGGCATGAAGACGGCCAGACCCAGATCGGGGACCGAGACGAATCCGGCGCGATCACTTGGGCGAATGAGCGCGAGTCCCTGAACCCGCTGGAAAGTCTGCGCGCCTTTTCCAATGCGTCGCGGGCCGAGATCCCGGCGCACTTGCCGCCCATGTCTGCGGGCGTGTTTGGCTTCTTCGGTTACGAAATGGTCCAGCATTTTGAGCGGTCCAAGCACCTGAATCCCGACGATTTGAACCTGCCGGACTCAATGCTGGTCCGGCCCCGAACTGTCGTGGTCTTTGACCGCGCCTTTGATACGCTCTACTTGGTCGCGCCCCTGTGGGCGGATGACGATCAAACGCCTGCGGCTAGCTTTGGCGCTGCTGAACGCCGTCTCGCCGAGGTCCGCGCAAAACTGCAAGCGCCGGTGCCAGCCGCTTACGAAGAATCCACGCGCGGAAAAACTGAGCTGCTGGAATTGCCCGAGAAGGTCTCCAACTTCACGCCATCGGAATACGAGCAGATGGTTGAAGTCGCCAAGGAGTACATCATTGCGGGCGATATCTTTCAGGTGGTGCTGTCGCAGCGGTTTGAAGCCGACTTCGATCTGCCCTCCGCCGCCCTCTACCGCGCTTTGCGTCGGGTAAACCCGTCACCGTTTATGTTCCACCTGAACATGGGCGGGTTTAGCATCGTTGGGGCCAGCCCCGAGGTTCTGGTGCGTGTGCGAGAGGGGCAAATTACGATTCGCCCGATCGCCGGGACGCGACCACGCGGCAAGACCATCGCTGAAGATTTGGCGCTGGAAGAAGAGCTGCGCAATGATCCCAAAGAGCTGGCCGAACACCTGATGTTGCTGGATCTTGGCCGTAACGATGTGGGCCGGGTTTCGAAGATCGGGTCTGTCCGCGTTACGGAAAAGATGATTGTGGAGCGGTTTAGCCACGTCATGCACATCACCTCAAACGTTGTTGGGCAAGTGCGGGATGATGTGGATGCGTTTGAAGCGCTGGGCTCAGGCTTCCCCGCTGGCACCGTCTCTGGCGCGCCAAAGGTTCGGGCGATGGAGATCATCGACGAACTGGAACCGTCCCAGAGGGGCGTTTACGCGGGCGCTGTGGGCTATATCTCAGCCACCGGCGAGTTGGACACGTGCATCGCGCTGCGAACCAGTGTGGTGAAGGACGGTAAGCTCTACGTCCAGGCAGGGGCAGGGGTCGTCGCCGACTCTGTACCAGCGATGGAGCAAGCGGAGTGCGAACACAAGTCCGCCGCCATGTTCCGCGCCGCCAGCGAAGCGATAAACGTCGCCCGATCCCGCGCCAACGACTAGTCCTTTTTAAGCGCTGCGAGAGCGGCAAAGGGGCTCATGGTCTCGGGGCGATCCAAGGGATCAATCAACAGCGCTTCTTCGACTTCTGCGCCTGTTTTGCGGGGAAAGGCATCGAGGATCAGGCCCAGCTGCTCTATCGCAAAGTCCAGCAGGGATGGACGCTCGTCAGCCGACCGCAGCCACGGCTCCAAATCTTCATTCATCGTGGCGATGTCCCCGTCAGCGACATCAATATCCACCTCTGTCTGATCGATAAACTCACCCTCGCGGTAACGGCGGATAAAGGTTTCATCAACGGCTGTCTGAATGGGCTCCAGCGTCACGACGCACGTTTGCGTCACGGTTCCGGTCAGCCCCAGCTTGATCACCAGCTCCTTGCCTTTGCCCGATAGAGAATAGTCCACGGCCAAGGCCAAATCCGTTGGCACCTCGGTCAGTTCCATACGCGCCTGCACCGTTGCGGCGTGGTCATCGCGGATCTTGAAGGTATCGATCCAGCCGTCATTGGGCCATTCGATCGGGTCAGTCAGTTCGGGGGCGCGTTTCATGGCTCAACTCAACTCTTCAATAGCGGCGACGGCTGACTCCAGCCCTTGCTCGTCGGCGTACAGGCGGTGCAGCAGGCTGTCTAGTCGTGACGCTGTATCCTGCGCGCTGTCCTGTCCACTGAACATGGCATTGAGGATGTCTTGCCGCGTGGAGCGGTCCGACCGCAAGGACGCGCCGATTTGCTCGACTCGGGCAAAGGACGCCGTTTCAACCTGCCGCATCTTCTTGCGCATCCCAGCCTCAGAAACGCCGCTCGCTTGAAGCGCGAGTTCGACGTCCTGCATAAACGCGGAGAGCAGCGAATCTGCCGCCGGTGCATTGTCAGCTCTGGTCAACCGGCCAAACTCAACGGAAACCATCAACAGCAAAGCCTCGAAACGCCCGTCAAAGGTATCCGGCACCCCCCATTGCGCGTATAAAGTGGGGTGCAAGGCGGCTTGCTTCGCTGTTTCCAGACGGCGTTGGGTTTGGGTGCGTAAATTATCAGTATTTCCGCGACCCAAGAGTCGCCGCAATAAATTGGTCATGGTAGTTGTCTCAACCGACAGCGGTTATTGTTGTCTTCTGATATGGGATGGAATGGATGTCTGTCACGCGACAGGTTCGCGCCTTTGTTTTGTTTCTGTTGCTCAGCTTGTCTGCGCTGCTGATGATCGGCTGCACCGCGCAGGTCGATGTCCGGGGTAGTGCGCCCAGTGATGAAGACCTTGCCACCGTGCGTCGGGGTGTGGATACGAAGCAAGACATTCAAGAGCGCTTCGGACTGCCGATCACGATCGGTTCCGCAGATCCGAACATTTGGTACTACGTCAAACAAGACCTGCGCCCCCTGCCGCTCAGCCCGCCTGATGTCATTGGGCAGCGCATTGTTGTGATTAGCTTCGACGCGGAGGAGCTGGTGGCGGATATGAGCGTGAAAAACGGGATCGTAGGGGATACCAGTTTCCGGCCTGATCCTGAGAGCTCAAAGATCTACGGGCCTGACCGTTCCGCGGCGCAGGAATTCTTCCGGAATATCTTTGGATCCGTGGGTTTCAAGTAAGACGCCCGCACCTGCCACCGCCCGGCACGCCATCCTGAAGAAAAAGCAAAAGCCCCGGCGCAGGAACGCGCGCGGGGCTTTTTCAATCATGTGGCCTTGGCGTCCCGTGGGACGCGCAGGGACTAACCGTCGACGCGAGCCATCGCTTCTTCGATCATTTTGGCAGCTTGCTTTTCGTCACCCCAACCGGTGACTTTCACCCACTTGCCCGGCTCCAAGTCTTTGTAATGCTCAAAGAAGTGGCCGATCTGGTCGATCAGGTTTTGCGGCAACTGCGTGTAGGACGTGATGCCATCATAGAATGCGTCAATTTTCTTGTGCGGAACTGCAACGATCTTTTCATCGCCGCCTTTCTCGTCTTCCATCATCAGCACGCCAACAGGCACAGCGCGGATCACGGAACCCGGCGCAAGCTCATGACGACCAACGACCAGCACATCAACTGGATCGCCATCGTCAGAAAGCGTGTTCGGCATGAAGCCGTAGTTGCAAGGGTAGAACATCGGGGTGAACAGGATGCGGTCGACGAATACAGCCCCGCTCTCCTTGTCCATTTCGTACTTCACAGCGGAGTTCGCTGGGACTTCGATGACGACATTGATATCGACAGGCGGGTTCTCACCACGGGAGATTTTAGACAGATCCATAACGGTCAGCTCTTACAACAGATTAGTGATTTCAGGACGCGGTGTGACAGAGCTAGCGCGAGGGGTCAAACGCGGCTATTGCAGCTCTCCTTTCGCCATATGAAAGGCTCAGAAGTGGGTGTAGCCCAATTTCTCGTGCGCGGCGCGGATCACAGCGGCTGGACCGTCGAGAATCACCGGTTGTTCTGGCTGCTGCAAGGCAACCTCACCGATGACTGTGCAGCCACGTGGAACGGGGGCTGAGGGGGCGAGTGTGAACACCAGCTGATAGTCATCCCCGCCGGTCACTTGCGCGGCCCAATCGGCGCGGGGGTCGGCATAGGGTACGCGGCTGAGATCAAGCATGCCGGTGACGGCACTGGCGCGACAAATATGGGCGAGGTCGGCGATCAGTCCGTCAGACACGTCGGCGCAGCCACCCACGCCGGCGGCGCCGAGCAGGTCCACGCGCGGCATGGGGCGGCGAAAGTGCTGTGCCAAGGCTGTGTCTGAGTCGCCGCTGTGCATGTCACGCAGCCCCAAAGCTCCTGCGCCAATCGCGCCGCCCACACAGATCCGATCGCCCACACGCGCGTCCCTCCGTCGCCACAGCGTGCGACCATCGAGTGCGCCCATGACCGTTGCGGTCAACACCAGCGATTCTGGCGCGCTGGTCGTATCTCCGCCCAGCAATCGGAGGTCAAAATGGGTGCAAGCCTCGGTCAGCCCAGCCACGAAATCAGCACGCCATGTCGCATCGCAGCGGCGGGGCAGGCTTAGGTTTAGCAAAGCGTGGGTTGGCCGCGCGTTCATGGCAACCACGTCCGACACGTTCACAGCCAGCATTTTGTGGGCAAGGTCGCGTGCGGGTTCCGAGCCAAAGAAATGGACCGCTTCAACCAGCGTATCGGTGCAGATGACGTCTGCGGGCGGCATGGTCGCGGCGTCGTCCTGAAAGTCCAGCGCATGATCCCGGTCCGCGAGGGGCCGGAGATCATTGATGAAGCCGAACTCTGACACCGCTCTGGTCGCCGCTAGTTTTCGTTCAGTTCTTCGGGGCGAAGCGTCTCAGCGATGGTGACAAGGGTGCCGTTGACCATCGCAGGCTCTTTGCCGGAGAAGAACAGGTTGGCCAGTGTGACGTATTCGTCGATCGTGACCTTGACGGGAATGTCCAGCCGCTCGCTGAGTTCAAAGGTGCCCGCCCGCAAAATAGCGCGCATGACGCTGTCGAGCCGGGCCAGCGACCATTTTTCCGACAAGGAACCATAGATCATGTCGTCCAAATCGCTGGCAACGCGGGAGATGCCCTCAAGGATCGATTGAAACAGCTGCTGGTCGTATTCACCCAGCTCCATTCCATCGAGATCAACGCTGTTAAAGTGCCGCAGAAAGCCCTTCAGCACTGGTTCGAGCAAAACCTCGTCGGTGGTTTCAATTTGGTACAAGGCCTGAATCACCGCAAAGCGTGCGGCTGTGCGATGGCCGAGGGTGTGGGAAATGTTGACGTATTCGGGGGTGCTCATATCAGTTCGCAAACCGGTGCTTCAGTCGAACAAGCGACAGGGCGGCTTCGGCGGCATCTTTGCCCTTGTTCTTCTGTGCCCGGTCCGCGCGGACCCAAGCCTGTTCCCGGTTCTCGGTCGTGAGAATGCCGTTACCGATGCACAGGCCATCGGTCATGGCCAGCACCTGCAACCCATGTGCGCTTTCGCTGCAAACATAGTCATAGTGCGTTGTCTCGCCACGAATGACACAGCCAAGGGCAACGAAGCCATCGAATGACCCGCTGGACGCTGCAAACTTAATCGCTGCTGGAATTTCAAGCGCGCCCGGGACCGTAACGGTTTCGAAGGTCACGCCTTCGCCCTTCAAGTAGTCTTCAGCCCCTTCTTTCAACGCGACTGAAATGTCGGTGTAATAGGGGGCTTCTACGATCAGGATGTGCGGAGATGCAGACATGGGTCTTCGTTTTCCTTTGAATGTTCTAGTCGCTCAGACCACGGTAACCGACAACCTGCAAGCCAAACCCTTCGAGTCCGACCAGTTCGCGGCTTGCGTTGGAAAGCAGTGTCATATCCCGCACGCCCAATTGCACCAAAACCTGCGCGCCGAGGCCATAGGTGCGGAGCGCTTGGTCTGGGGGCAGCTTTTCCATGCTGTCGGGGGAGTTGATCAGGACGATCACGCCTGTCCCTTCGTCGTTCACCGCGCGGATCGCAGCGGGCAGGCTGCTTTTCCCGCCACCACCCAACAGATCACGGCGCATGTTCAGCGCGTGGACGCGAGTCAGTGTTGGGATATCGGCGGAAACTTGTCCTTTGACCAGCGCCAGAATTTCCGGCGCTTGCGGGTCTTCTTGCTCCCGGAAGGTGATGATCTTGAACCCTTGCCCGAAGTCCGTTTCAAACGGTTCTTCGCTGACTTGCTCGATCAGGCTTTCCATCGCAAGGCGATAGGCCACCAAGTCGGCAATGGTGCCAATCTTGAGCCCGTGCTTCTTGCAGAAGGCGACCAGATCATCGCGGCGGGCCATGTCGCCATCGTCATTCATGATCTCACAGATAACGCCAGACGCGTTCAGACCAGCCAGCCGAGCGATATCGACGGCGGCTTCCGTGTGTCCTGTCCGCTCCAGCGTGCCATTTTCGCGCGCGAGCAGGGGGAAGACGTGGCCGGGGGTTTGGATGTCGCCGGGCTGCACGCTGGGATCGATTGCAACGGCAATACTCCGCGCGCGGTCTGGCGCAGAAATGCCCGTCGTTACGCCGGTCGCCGCCTCGATCGACACGGTGAAGGCCGTACCAAACCGGCTTTCGTGCCGCTGGGGCATCAGCGGGAGATCCAGCCGCCCAATCTGTGCTGGCGGCATGGCCAAGCAGATCAATCCACGGCCAAAGGTTGCCATGAAATTGATAACCTCAGGCGTCGCCATCTGGGCGGGAATGATGATATCGCCTTCGTTTTCCCGATCTTCATCATCCACGAGGACGAACATCCGTCCGTTGCGGGCCTCTTCGATGATTTCTGGAATCGTAGATTTAAACTCGTGGAACGTCTCGACCATGGATCAGGAACCTTGGGCTTGCGGTAAAAACTGTAGCTGGCGGTGAACATAGCGAGCCAGCTGGTCAATTTCCAAGTTGATCGGCGCAGGGCTCGCCTCCGAAATCACAAGGGTGCCCAGGGCGGAGAACGCTGTCACCTGTTGGGTGTGCGGGATCATGTTGATGCCAAAGGTGGCGTCGTCCACCTCATTTATCGTCAGCGATACGCCGTTTAGCGCAACCGAACCCTTGGGCGCAAAGAATGGCATCAGGGCTTGAGGTGGGCGAATGGTCAGGCGCCAACTGTCGCCCTCTGTCACCAGTGCAACAACGTCCGCCACGGCATCGACATGGCCGGAAACCAAATGCCCGCCCAGCTCGTCGCCGACGGCCAAGCTGCGTTCCAAATTGATCAGTGAGCCAACATTCCATGTTCCCATGGTCGTCTTTGACAGGCTCTCCGCGCTGGCTTCGAGGTCAAATGTCGCCCGATCGTCGCTGACTTGCTCGCGCGCAATAACAGTCATACAGGCGCCATTGCAGCAGATGCTCGCCCCCAGATCGATGGTGTCCGCTGCGTAAGCCGTTTCGATGCGGAACAGGGTGTCGCCCCGGTCTTCGCGATGCACGACGTGACCCACGTCCGTGATGATGCCCGTAAACATGTGTGCCCGTTGCTCCCCTGAACTGGACAGAAATCCTGCGCCCTCAGCTTTGACGCCATACTTCCATAAAGTCTTCGCCCAGCACCAGACTTTCAACCCGCTTGAAGTGCGGGGCTTGGTCCAAAGAATGGAAGTCGAAAACGCCAACCCCATCGCGGGCGTCGCCGCCCAGCACTTTGCCGGCGCGAAACACCACAATTTCATCCACCAAGCCGTCTGCCAGCAAGGCCCGAGCGACGCCGCCGCCAGCCTCAGCCAGAACCCGTGTCGCGCCAGAGTCTGCAATCCGCGCCAGATGCGCCTGAAAATCCCAGCCGGGCAAGAGCATCCAATTCGGGCGCTGGTCCTGAACCCATTTGACAATTTCCTGGTTGCTGCGTTCCGCGTCATAGACCACGCCAACCCGCGGTGAATAGGCTTCCAGACCCGCGATCCGCACGGTAAAGCGCGGGTGGTCTTTCAGCACTGTTTTTGCGCCGGTGAGCAGAAAGTCCGATTCAGCCCGCAGCAAATGCCCCCGCGCTCTGGCCGCTGGTCCTGTGATCCATTGGCTCTCACCATTCCCAAGCGCGATTTTGCCATCGAGCGACAAAGCCAGCTTGAGCGTCAGGTAAGGCTTCCCTGAAGTAATGCGCTTCATGAATCCGGCGTTGACCTGCTTGGCCTCGCTCTCCATCACGCCCACCGTCACATCAATGCCAGCCTCGCGCAGCATCGTCGCGCCCTTGCCAGCGGTGCGCGGGTCCGGATCCAGCGTCGCGATCACCACCCGCGCCACCTGTGCATCGATCAAAGCGCGCGAGCAGGGGCCGGTCTGCCCCTGATGCGCGCAAGGTTCCAAAGTGACAAAAGCGGTTGCGCCCTTGGCTGCGGCTCCCGCCTGTTCCAGCGCCTGCGTTTCGGCGTGGGGACGTCCCCCGTCCGCCGTGCGTGCCTGTCCCAAAACCTTGCCATCGGCCGCGACGATCACGCAGCCGACCGTGGGATTCGGCGCCGTGCGACCCAGCCCGCGTCTGGCCAGCGCCAGCGCCACGCGCATGATGTCGGTGTCACTCACCGCGATCATCCATTTCGTCGAGGATTCTTTGGAATTCTTCAGCAACTTCGAAGTTGCGATACACGCTGGCAAAGCGGACGAAGGCAACTTGATCCAGACCGCTCAGGGCTTCCATCACCATCTCGCCGATTTCTCGCGTCTTAATATCGGCCTCGCCACCATGCTCCAATCGACGCACGATGCCGGAGACGATCCGCTCGATGCGTTCGCTGTCCACCGGACGCTTATGCAGGGCGATGATGAGGGATTTGGCGAGCTTGTCGCGGTCGAACGGCTCACGCGTGCCGTTGGATTTGATCACCGTCAGCTCGCGGAGCTGAATGCGTTCAAAAGTCGTAAAGCGTCCGCTGCAGGCTGGACATTGCCGCCGGCGTCGGATGGACGTGTTGTCCTCCGACGGGCGGCTATCTTTTACAGCCGTATCAATATTTCCGCAAAACGGGCAGCGCACGCTTTTCCTTCTTCCTTAACGGTAGATCGGGAACTGATCGCACAAGGCGCGAACAGCGGCGCGCACGTCGGCCTCGACAGCGCCATTGCCGTCTTCACCGTTTGCGGCCAGTCCGTCGAGCACCTTGGCAATCAAATCACCAACGGTTTCAAATTCAGCCACACCAAACCCGCGCGTGGTCGCCGCTGGCGTGCCCAGGCGAATGCCCGAGGTTACTGTTGGCTTCAGCGGGTCGAACGGGATGGAGTTTTTGTTGCACGTGATCCCGGCATTCTCCAGCGCGTTTTCAGCCTGCTGACCGGTTACGCCCTTTGGCGTCAGATCAACGACCATCAAGTGCGTGTCGGTGCCGCCGGTGGAGATTTCCAAGCCGTGCTTCACCAAGCGTGCCGCCAATGTCTGTGCATTTTCAATGACTTGGCCAGTGTACGCCTTGAATTCAGGTGTCAGCGCTTCGCCAAAGGCGACCGCCTTGGCTGCGATAACGTGCATGAGCGGGCCACCTTGCAGGCCCGGGAAGACCGCCGAGCGGAACTTCTTAGCCAGCGCATCGTCATTGGTCAGGATCATCCCACCACGCGGACCGCGCAGCGTTTTGTGCGTGGTTGTGGTGACGACATCGGCATAGTCTAGCGGATTGTCGTGATAACCACCCGCGACCAAGCCGGAGATGTGCGCCATATCGACCCACAACAGCGCACCGACGCTATCTGCGATTTCCTTGAACGCCTTGAAGTCGATGGCGCGGGGGTAAGCAGAGCCCCCTGCGATGACGACCTTTGGATTGTTCGCCTTGGCCAAATCGGCGACTTCGTCATAGTCGATCAGACCATCTTGACGCCGCACGCCATAGTGAATGGGGTCGAACCACTTGCCCGAAATGTTCGGCGCAGCGCCGTGGGACAGGTGCCCACCGTGGTTGAGGCCCATGCCGAGGAACGTATCACCCGGCTGCATGGTCGCGAGCATGACTGCGCCATTGGCCTGCGCGCCGGAATGCGGCTGCACGTTGACGTAAGAGCAGTTGTACAGCTCTTTAGCGCGCTCAATCGCCAATTCTTCAGCGATATCAACGAACTCACAACCACCGTAGTAGCGCTTGCCCGGATAGCCTTCGGCGTATTTGTTGGTAAAGACAGAACCTTGCGCATCAAGAACGGCGCGAGAGACGATGTTTTCTGACGCGATCAACTCAATCTGCGTCTGTTGGCGATCCATCTCCTTGGTGAGGGAGTCGGCAAGCGCCGGATCGGTCTCGTTTACACTGGCGGTCCAGAATGAGGAAGAAGAGGTCATTACTAGGGGTCTCCGGAAGAAAGGGTGTGCGCGCATATGAGCATCTTTGCGGGGCAAGTAGAACACTCAAAAGCGCCTCTCAATGCTGCAATAGCGGAGAGTATCAGTTTGCGGGAGTGAGCTTTTCGACGCGCCTCTGATGGCGTCCGCCTTCAAATGCCGTCGTCAGGAAAGCGGTCAACGCGTCTTTTGCGGTTTCAACACCAATCACACGGTCACCAAAGGCAATGACGTTGGCGTCGTTGTGCAGGCGCGTGAGCGTTGCGGTCGTTACGTCCTGAACCAGCGCTGCTCGGATGTGGCTGTGTCGGTTCAGGGCGATTGATATGCCAATGCCCGTTCCGCAAACAGCAACGCCCTGCGCGCTGGGGTCGGTGGCCAGCGCATCGGCGAGTTTGTTGCCAAAATCAGGATAATCAACCGACGCGGTGCCGTCGGGGCCAAGGTCCACAATCTCGTGACCAAGAGAAACGGCGTGATCCATAAGAACACGCCGTAAATTCAGACCTGCATGGTCTGAGGCAAAGAACAATTTCATCGCGATATCCGCGTGTGAGTTTCGATGCCTCCCAAAAAGCCTATTAAGCGACGCGGCTCAAGGCCTTGTCGGACATACCGTAGGCGTCAGATTGCGATGCCCAGAAACGGTCGAGGCGCAGAAGCACGTCGTTTGTCTTTGAAAACACATCGGAATCCATGTTGAAGCCACTCAGGGAATCAGCGTGGCGACCGAACATGTCCTGCAGCAATCCCCGGATCTTCACGCCCTTGTCCGTCAACTTGACGCGGTAGGAGCGGCGATCATGTGCGCTGCGACGGTGCGAGACGTAACCAAAATCAACCAGCTTCTTCAGGTTGTACGACACGTTTGAGCCGTGGTAGCAGCCGCGAAGGGTCAGCTCGCCCACCGTCAACTCTTCATCGCCGATGTTAAAGAGGATCAGCGACTGAATGTTGTTGATGTCGCGAACACCAGAGCGGTCGAGCTCCGTTTTGATCACTTCGAGACAGCGACGGTGAAGGCGCTCAACGGCGGCGATCGTATCTAGGTAATCTTGGTTCACAATGGACCCCTTTACGCTTTGCTCAAGGGCGGAACCCGAGCGACTGTTTGATGCAAAAAAAACCTGACTTCGCTAGTCTTTTCGCACTTTATATTTTTGTCCGAGAAGCTGCCGATAAAGCGAGCTTCCAAAACCACCTGAGACAAGAAGTGCCATAAAAATTAATCTAATCAAGGTAAAAAACATGCCGAATTCACTTTTCACACACGTTTGAGCATATTTTTGCATAAATGTTTAGAAAAGTGCCTGATTTTGACGGCAAAACACTCTAATTGCTAGCAAAAAGGCTAACAAAACAGATTTGATAGGTTTTGTAATTACCTCGAAAGAAAATCTTAACGTGTATATCAAATTTGATATCACTCGGATCTAGGGGTTGGGGAAATGGATGCATCGGTTTAGGTTTCGATGACACAATTCGCTCACTTTAGGTTTCTCACCATGCCCAGCTTTCCACGGACCAGACTTCGCCGAAATCGTGCATCAGTTTTCATCCGCTCGCTGGTGGCTGAAAACCGCGTGAGCGCGGCGGACCTGATTTTGCCGGTGTTTGTGACAGATGCAGAAAGCAGCTCTGAAGTTGCCTCCATGCCCGGCACGCATCGGAACACCTTAGATGATGCGCTGAAGCTGGCGGAGCGTGCAGCGGCGCTTGGTATTCCGGCCTTGGCGCTCTTTCCCGAAGTGGATCCAGCCCTGAAAACACCGGATTGTTCAGAAAGCTGGCGTGAAGACAATCTGGTCAACCGCGCTGTTCGTGCCATCAAGGGCGAGTTTCCAGATTTGGGGATCATCACAGACGTCGCTTTCGACCCCTATAACCCAAAAGGTCACGACGGTTATCTCGTCGAGGGGGTGATTGTGAATGATGAGACCGTGACCGCGCTGGTTCGTCAGGCCTTGTCGCTGGCGGACGCAGGCGCGGACATCGTCGCGCCTTCTGACATGATGGATGGTCGCGTGGGCGCGATTCGCGATGGTCTGGACGAGGCGGGCTATACCAATGTTGGCATCCTTTCCTACGCGGTGAAGTACGCCAGTGCCTACTACGGCCCATTCCGGGACGCCATCGGCAGCTCTGGCGCGCTCAAGGGTGATAAGAAGACCTATCAGATGGATACCGCAAACGCTGCGGAAGGACTGAGAGAGGTCGAGTTGGACCTGGAGGAGGGCGCAGACAGCGTGATGGTTAAGCCCGGTTTGCCTTACCTCGACATGGTGACTCGGGTGAAGGAAACCTTTGGAGTCCCCACTTTTGCCTATCAAGTCAGTGGTGAGTACGCCCAGATCATGGCCGCGTGTCAAAACGGATGGCTCGATCATGATAAGGTGTGGTTAGAGACTTTATTGTCCTTCAAACGCGCAGGGGCCGACGGCGTTCTGACCTATGGCGCTTTGAAAGTCGCTGAGTTGTTGCGTCAGGATCTCTGATGTTACGCGATCAATAACCAGCCATGCGGCCTTGCAGGACTGGTTTGAGGGATAAAAGCTTGGCGTCTCGGCTCTTGGTCGTCTATAGCCCCTCTTCATGTTCTGGAGCGATCTCCTTCGCCCCTCCTTTTGCCTTTTTATTTGGATGTACGAAGATGGCTGTTCCAAAGTCCAAAATTTCTCGTTCCCGCCGGGGTATGCGCCGTTCACACGATGCAATCTCCTTCGGCAACCACGCAGAGTGTTCGAACTGCGGCGAGCTTAAGCGCCCGCACCACGTTTGCCTCTCTTGCGGTCACTACGATTCCAAGGAAGTCGTTGCGGTAGACGTTTAAGTCGCAACACTTGCTTGAGTGATTTAGGGTCGCGGACGAAAGTCCACGGCCCTTTTTGCTGTCCACAAGATAGAGCTAACCTGCGTCCAACAATGCTTGCATAAGGCCATGCAAAAGTGGTTATCTCTTTCGAACAGGGAACGAGGGCGACAACGAGCATGACTTTAACCTTGGCTGTCGATGCCATGGGCGGCGACGATGCGCCCGGCATCGTGGTAAGCGGCCTGGCTATTGCGGCTGAAAAACACCCAAACCTGCATTTTCTCGTCTTTGGTCATCAGGATCAGCTTAACCCGCTGTTTGATCAACATCCGCTGCTGTCCGGTCGGTACACCCTGACGCACTGCGAAGTGGCGATCAGTGGCGACGAAAAGCCTGCAAACGCGCTGCGTGGCGGGAAACGAGACAGCTCCATGCGTCGCGCGATCGAAGCGGTGAAGCAGGGCGAGGCTCAAGCGATCATTTCGGCGGGCAACACCGGCGCGCTGATGGCGTTGGGTAAAGTTCTGTTGCGCATGGTGCCCGGCGTCGATCGCCCCGCCATTGCATCACCGTTGCCAACCGCCAAGGGCCAGTCTGTCGTTCTCGATCTGGGCGCAAACGTCCAGTGTGACGAGCGCAACTTGCTGCAATTCGCCATCATGGGCGCACTCTATGCGCGGTTCTTGTTTGGTAAAGACAATCCCACCATCGGCCTGCTGAACATCGGCTCGGAAGAGCAAAAGGGCCATGAGGTCTTGCAGGTTGCGGCTGATTTGATGCGCGACAGTGCGTCGTTACCGGGGGCGTTTGCGGGATTCATCGAAGCCGATGACATCGCCGCTGGCACAACGGATGTGGTCGTCACCGACGGTTTTACCGGAAACGTCGCCTTGAAGACGACAGAAGGCGTGGGGCGGTTGATCTCTGGCATGGTCCGTGAAGCATTCCGGTCCGGCATTTTTAGCCGCATCGGTTACCTGTTCGCCATGCCCGCCATGGGGCGACTCCGGCAGCGCTTGGACCCCCGCACCTATAACGGCGGGATGTTTTTGGGTTTGGGCGGGATCTGTGTGAAATCGCACGGCGGCACCGACGATATTGGCTTTGCCAACGCGGTCAGCGTTTCCGTCGAATTGATGGCTGGAGACTTCCAGACCAAGATTGCCCAAGCCATTGCCGACAACGGTGACCTCTTCGGTCTCGATACCGACGCTGCATAGCGCTCCGGGCTGTTGATCAATACCGCGTCTCTTATCGGCTTTTTGCTGACCGCAGGGATCCTGCTGGTTATCCCCGGTCCCACCATTCTTACCGTGGTTGCCTATGGCCTGCGCGTGGGTCGCAAGGCGATCTGGGCGAGCACGGCGGGGGTTGTGCTGGGTGATTTGACGGCTGTGACCCTGTGTTTGACGGGTTTGGGCGCGCTGTTGGCGGTCAGTCCGGCGGCCTATGACGCGATAAAATGGGCGGGTGTTGCCTACTTGGTGTACGTCGCTGTGCAGACGTGGCGGGAAAGCAATCGCGTCGTCGCAGCGAAACCGGGGAGCGATCCTACCGCGCCGGAAATCGCCGACTCAATTGCGCTTTCCAAGGTGTTTCAGCAGACCTTTATTGTCACTGCCCTAAACCCAAAAGGGATCGTGTTTTTCCTCGCCTTCATTCCACAATTCGTCGATCGCTCGCTCGCTTATTGGCCGCAAGTGACGGTCTATGGCGTATTGTTTGTTGTGATGGGCGGTGCCAACGCTTTGGCTTATGCCTACTCAAGTGGGCGCTTGTCTTCGTTGTTCACGCAACCAAACGCCTTGAAATGGCTCAAACGGGTGAGCGCCGGATTCTTATTGAGTGCAGCGCTCATAACCGCTCTCCATCACGCGCCAAATCCTTGATCTAAGGCTCTTTTGCGTCGTTTTTGGCATTTTTTGGCCTTGCAAGCCTGAGTCGCGTTGACCCCTTGGATAGGGTTGGTTATCAACCCCTCCGGAGTGGTGATGACAAAGGTATTGACGGTTGGATAAAACAATTACGCGCGCAGACCTGACTGAGGCTCTCTACGAGAAGGTTGGTCTATCCCGCAATGAGTCCGCAGACCTGGTCGAGAGTATCATCAATCACGTCTCTGATGCGCTGGTCGATGGCGAGCAAGTAAAGATTGCGTCGTTCGGCACTTTTCTAGTGCGCGAAAAGGCGAAACGCATTGGTCGCAATCCAAAGACCGGCGAGGAACACGAAATTCCGCCGCGTCGCGTACTGGTCTTCCGAGCAAGCCAAGTGCTGAAACAGGCGCTTGTTGAAGACTGGAAGGGCGGTCCGCTTGAAGCTTACATTGAAGCAGGCGACGACGACGAGTAAGGTGCGCAGGTCCATAGGTTAGAGCAGAGGGCCAAAGATGGTTAAAGCAAACGATGCCTTCCGGAACATTCGCGAAGCGTCCGAGGAATTAGACGTTCCGCAGCACGTTCTGCGGTTTTGGGAAACCAAGTTTCCAGAAATCCAGCCGCTGAAGCGGGGTGGACGCCGTCGGTATTACCGTCCCGAAGACCTGTCACTGCTCACCACCATCCGTGATTTGCTGTACGTGCAAGGCTATACCATTCGCGGTGTGCAGCGTTTGTTGCGTGAGGGCGGTATCGAAGCACCACCAGCCCCGTCGGACGATATGACCCTGCCACCGGATATGGAGGAGCAGGATCAGCTGGAAGCAGAACGCGAAGCAGCCGAGGATATTGCCAACACCACAGCGGCGCAGACCCTGTCGGAAGAAGCCATCCAGACCCGCGAACTGTTCCAAACCATCACACCGGTCGTGCCCCAGTCTGAGAACTCTCTTGCGTCGATGTTGAGTGTGCCAGAGGGGTCAGAAGACCCGGTGGACCGCCAGCGCGAAGAACGCGAACAGATTATCGGCAAATTGGCCGTGATTCATGCTGATCTGGCGGGCGCAATGGCGCGCTTTGATCAGGCGATGGTGGCCGAGGGCGAGCACGCATAAACTCGCCGGTTGCGGAAAGACGCGAAAGCCCCCATATCTGAAACAAGAACACAGGAGCGCAGCTATGGTGCTGTGCCCCTCGCGGTTGCCCACTGATGGCAGCGGTGCCGTATTCGAACCAATGGATGACTGATAGTGACCTTTCCTTACGATCCTTTTGCCAACTCTGGCGTCGTAGCTGGCCCTCACGCGACTCCGCTCACGAGCCCAACGCAAACGACAATGACCACGCCAATCCCTTACGTGATTGAGCAAACCAACCGCGGCGAAAAAGTCTACGACATTTATTCGCGGATGCTGATGGAGCGGATTATTTTCGTTTCCGGCGTGGTAAACGACATGATGTCGGCTTCGGTGTGCGCGCAGCTCTTGTTTTTGGAAAGCGTGAACCCGGACAAAGACATTAGCATCTACATCAACTCTCCCGGCGGCTCGGTTTCTGCTGGTTTGGCGATGTACGACACCATGATGTTCGTGAAGCCGTCGATCTCGACGATTTGCGTGGGGATGGCGGCGTCGATGGGGTCTTTCCTGCTGATGGCCGGGGACAAGGATAAGCGTTTCTCGCTGCCGAATTCCAAGATCATGATCCACCAGCCATCGTCGGGCTACCAAGGCACTGCGGCGGATATCGAAATTCACGCCCGTGAAATTCTGAAGACCCGCGAGCGGTTAAACGCGCTCTATGCTCATCACACGGGCAAGAAGGTGTCGGAAATCGATACGGCGATGGACCGTGACAACTATATGGACCCAGAAGAAGCGCTGGCCTTTGGTTTGATCGACGAAATTGTCAGCAAGCGTGCTGACCCGTCAGAGTAGGGTAAGCGCCGCTCTCTAAGGCGCTCGAAAGGTGGCTAAATGGCCGCGTGCCGAGCGCCTTGCAAGAACGTCTGCTTACTTCTAGTCTGTTCAGTGTTTTCAAGGATTTAGGATTTTCGATGTCCGGAACAATAAGCGACAGCAAGAACACGCTTTACTGCTCCTTCTGCGGCAAGAGCCAGCACGAGGTGCGGAAGCTGATTGCGGGTCCGACCGTTTTCATCTGTGATGAATGCGTCGAGCTGTGCATGGACATTATTCGTGAGGAAAGCAAAGGCGGTCTCGCCAAGTCCTCCGAAGGGGTTCCGACACCAACCGATATTTACGGCATTCTCGATGACTTTGTCATCGGTCAGGCACAGGCGAAACGCGTGCTGGCGGTTGCCGTACACAACCACTACAAGCGCCTGAACCATGCGCAGAAGTCTAACGACGTTGAACTGTCCAAGTCCAACATCCTGCTGGTCGGCCCGACGGGTTGCGGCAAGACCTTGCTGGCGCAGACGCTGGCGCGGATCCTGGACGTGCCGTTCACCATGGCGGATGCCACCACGTTGACGGAAGCTGGTTACGTGGGTGAGGACGTGGAGAACATCGTCCTCAAGCTGCTGCAAGCGGCTGACTACAACGTGGAAAAGGCGCAACGCGGCATCGTTTATATCGATGAGATCGATAAGATCACGCGCAAGGCTGAGAACCCGTCTATCACCCGCGATGTATCGGGTGAGGGCGTGCAGCAAGCGTTGCTGAAGCTCATGGAAGGTACGGTTGCTTCTGTACCGCCACAGGGGGGCCGCAAGCATCCGCAACAAGAATTCCTGCAGGTGGATACGACCAACATTCTGTTCATCGCAGGCGGTGCCTTCGCCGGGTTGGAGAAGATCATCTCCCAACGCTCGCAAGGCAGCTCGCTGGGCTTCGGTGCCACGGTGCAAAGCCCCGATGAGCGTCGGACAGGCGAAATCCTGCGCGATGTGGAGCCAGAAGATCTGCAGCGCTATGGCCTGATCCCAGAGTTCATTGGCCGGATGCCCGTTGTGGCGACGCTTGAAGACCTCGATGAGGCCGCGCTGATGCAGATTCTGACCGAACCGAAAAACGCGCTGATCAAGCAGTACCAGCGCTTGTTCGAGATGGAAGACGTCAAGCTGTCCTTTACCGATGACGCAATGGAGGCCGTGGCCGCCAAAGCGATCAAACGGAAGACCGGCGCACGGGGCCTTCGGTCAATCATGGAGAGCATCTTGCTCGACCCCATGTACGATCTGCCCGGGATGGCGGGTGTTGAGGAAGTTGTGGTGAACAAGGACGCGGTCGAGAAAAGCGCGCAGCCTTTGTTCGTCTACTCCGAAGAAAACAGCAGCGACGCGGAGCCGGCTTCGGCCTGATATCCACATTTAACGGTGCGCCGTGAACGCAAGAAATAGGGCCGTCCTCAAGCATGAGCGACGGCCCTTTTTTCTGTCCTGGAACGCGGGCTTAGCTAAGGCTTAGCCCTGTTGGGTTAAGTGCCACTGCATCGCTTGGAGCATGGCGGTTTGGTATGTGCGGTGCTCAGCGGCGTGGGGGACGTCGATGGGGATGAATGTCTTGGGCGTGCTGGCGGGGAGTGCGTTGAATAGGCGTTGGCCGTGTTTAATGGGGATGAGGCGGTCACGGGTGCCGTGGACCCACGCGACCGGGACACTGGTTTGGGGCGCCAAGGCCAGATTGTCGAACTGGTCGGCCATCAACCAACCGGCCAGACCCGCCATAGCCGGCAGACTGGTAAAAGTGCTCATGATGATGGCCCCTCGGGCGGTTTGGCCCTGGTCGTGCAGGGCGTGAAAGGCCAGAGCGCCCCCAAGCGAATGCCCGGTGATGATCGTGTTGCTTGCCGGCCATCCAAGGCCTTGGGCAACGTCCAAAGCGGCTTGGGCATCGGCGCGCAGGCCGGTTTCAGTTGGCTTACCGGGCAAACCGCCGTAGCCGCGATATTCGGGCAGCAAGACCGGATATCCCGCCGCAATCAAACCGGCGGTAAACTTGGTCGAATCCTCAAAATTCCCAGCATTGCCATGAAAGAACACCGTCAGCGGCGTTCCAGCGGGTTGGGAACCGCGCCAGAACCATGCGGCCAAGGGCTGACCGTCGCGGCCTTGATAGGTCAGGGTCTCAAACGGTGGCAGACCGGGCCAAGGGCGGCCCGGAGAGTCCTTGGGGTGGTAGACAAAGGCGCGGCTTAGGCCGATGCCTTGGGCCGTTGCTGTGGTGGTGGTGCTGCCCGTGGCGAATATCAGCGCAGAGGCGGCACCACCAGCAACCGTTTTCAGCGCGGTTCTTCGGTTCAAAAGCCGCTACTCCTTGATGCCCAGCACCCAGAGCATGAAGGCCCAATCGCGGGCGTCCTCGCGCAGGCTGTCAAAACGCCCCGAAGCACCGCCGTGGCCTGCGCCCATGTTCATGTGCATTAGCGTCAGGCCGTTGTCTGTTCGCCGTTCGCGCAGGGTCGCGACCCACTTGGCGGGCTCCCAATAGGTAACGCGGGGGTCTGTGAGGCCACCGGTGGCGAGAATGGCGGGGTAGGCTTTGGCCTCCACACGGTCGATGGGGGAATAGCTGGCAAGGCGCTCGTAGGCTTCCTTGTCCGCCAAGGGATTGCCCCATTCGGGCCATTCCGGTGGGGTTAACGGCAGGGTTTCGTCGAGCATGGTGGCAAGGACATCGACAAACGGCACCGCGCCGATGATGGAGGCAAATTTCTCTGGCGCCATGTTTGCGATTGCGCCCATGAGCATGCCGCCTGCGGAACCGCCTTCGGCGCCAACACGCGTGCCATCGACCCAGCCCCGGTCCACCAGTGCATCGCGCGCGGCGATAAAGTCGATGAAGGTGTTGGTCTTTTTCTCCATCTTACCATCCAGATACCAGCCGTAGCCCATATCGGCCCCCCCGCGCACGTGGGCGGTGGCGGTGATCATGCCGCGATCTGCCAAAGACAAGCGTTTGATCGAAAAGCTCGCTGGCATGGACATGCCGTAGGAGCCATAGCCGTACAGATACAGCGGTGCGGTTCCATCCAGCGGGGTGTCGCGGTGGTGCATCACGGTCACCGGAACGTGCACGCCATCGTGGGAGGGCGCCATGATCCGGTGGACGACGTAATCGTCGATGCTGTGGCCGCTGGGGACTTCTTGGGTTTTGATCAGCGTGCGCGCTTGGCTGGCCATGTCGTAGTCAAAGACTTGGCCGGGGGTCGTGGGGCTTTCGTAGCCAAAGCGGGTTTCCGTTGTTTCCCATTCGTCTGAGCCGTGCAAGCCAAGGGCGTAGGCTTCTTCGTCGAAGGAGATGCTGTGGGATGTGCCGTCGCTCAAATTGTGCACAACAATGGTCGGCAGAGCCTTTTCCGCCTGAATGATGGTGAAGAAGTTTTTGTAGCCGTCCATGCCTTTGATCAAGCGGCCGGGAACGTGTGCCTGCCACGGCTGCCAATGCTCGCGTTCTTCGTTGCCGATGTCTGCGCGCATGATCTGGAAATCGACCGCGCCGTCCTGGTTGGTGCGGATGAACCAACCCTCACCGCCGCGTTCGAGGTCATACTCATGACCGGTTTCGCGGGGGGCAACGCATTTGAGCTCAAAGGCGGGTTGGTGGAAGTCTGCAATCCATGTTTCGGACGTTTCGTGGTCGTTTGCCGTGATGATCAAAAAGCGGTCATCGGCGGTGCTGCCGACGGAGGTGAAGAAGCCGGGGTCCATTTCTTCGTAAATCAGCGCGTCATCGCTCTGTGGGTGTCCCAAAAAGTGCTGGTAGACGCGGCAGGGGCGGTGGTTGTCGTCCTGCCACGTATAGAAGAACGAGCGCGCATCGGGCGCCCAAGCGATGCCGCCAGCCGAGCGCTCGACGGCGTCTGGCAGCTCCTGCCCTGTTGCCAAGTCGCGCACGCGGATGGTGAAAAACTCCGAGCCCTTGGTATCGACAGCCCAAGCCATCAGCCTGTGGTCGTCACTGACGCTGGTCCCGGCGAGGCGGAAGTAGTCAAAGTCTTTGGCTTCCTTGTCGCCGTCAAACAGGATTTGCTCGCTGGCGTCGGACGTGTCGTCGCGATCCTTGCGGCAGGCAATGGCGTATTGCCCGCCGGTGCGGTATCGCACGTAATAGGCGTAAGGGCCGTCTTTGGTTGGCGGGGATTGGTCGTCTTCTTTGATCCGGCCTTTGATTTCGCTGAACAGCGCTTCCTGAAGATCGGCCGTCGGGGCGAGGACGGCTTTGGTGTAATCATTTTCGGCGTCGAGGTAGGCTTTGACCTCTGGATCCAGAACCGATGGATCCGCCATCACGTCCATCCAATTATCCACCCGCAGCCAGCCGTAGTCGTCGTGGCGGGTGTGGCCGTGGTGGCTCTCGCTGCTGGGGACTTTCTTGGCGCGGGGCGGGGTCGGGACTTTGCTGAGGTCAAACATGCGGTGGTTCGGCTCCACTTGAGGGTTGATACAGAGTAGATAGGACGTCTAACCCCATAAAAACAGAGAGCGTTCATGCCCCTGAACCCGAAACTTGTCCTCAAGGGCGGCAAGGAAAAGCATATTCGTCACGGTCACCCGTGGATTTTCGCCAGCGCGATCGAGCGTGTCGAGGACAGTCCCCAGCCCGGCTGGACCGCTGACGTCGTCACCTATGACGGTCGGTGGGTGGCCAAGGTGGGCTATTCCCCCAAGAGCCAACTGCGCGCCCGGGTCTGGACGCTGAACGAAGGTGAAGAGGTCGATGCGGCTTTCTTTGAGCGCCGTATTCGCTCCGCCATTGGGGTGCGGGAGAAAATTGGTCGGATGGACCCCCAAGGTGCCTGCCGGGTAATCAACGCTGAGGGCGACCGGTTGCCGGGATTGGTGGTGGATCGCTTTGCCGATGTTTTGGTGGTGCAGATTAACAGCTCCCCCATGGAATACTGGCGGGAGACGATTCTGAACGCCCTGGAAGCCGCCTTGTCCCCCCGCGGGATCTATGAGCGGTCAGACAGCGACAACCGCGGCAAGGAAGGCTTGGACAAGCGTGTGGGGTGGGTCCGCGGCGAGGCTGTGGATGCCGACATCGAGATCACCGAGTTCGGTGCGGTGTTCGGCGTGGACGTGGTTCAAGGCCACAAAACCGGCTTTTACCTCGATCAAGCAGAGAACCGCGCTTTGGTGCGGGAATGGTCAAGCGATGCACGGGTGCTGAACTGCTTTTCCTACACCGGCGGGTTCTCAGTGCAAGCGGCGCTGGGTGGCGCAAAGGAGGTTGTGTCGGTGGATAGCTCGCAACCGGCGCTGGATTTGTCTGCGGCGAATTTCGCGCGCAACAGTCTGGGGGAAGACGAGCGATTTACTCATTGGTGCAGCGATGTGTTCAAGGCTTTGGACAGCTTGCGCGATGAGGGGCGGGTGTTTGATCTCGTGATCCTTGATCCGCCCAAGTTCGCGTCAGCCGGCGCGCATGTGGAGCGGGCGCTGCATGCCTATCGCAAGCTGGCGCGGGCCGGGATCCCATTGGTGGCGCCGGGCGGTGTGATGCTGACGTTCTCGTGCTCTGGTGCCGTGACGCCAGAAGCGTTCCAGAAATCGGTGACGCTGGCCTTGTCCGACAACCACCGCCGGGGGCGGATCCTCAAGCGCCTTGCGGCGGCGACGGATCACGTGACCGATTTTGGCTTCGGTGAAGGCGCGTATCTTAAGGGCTTGGCCATCGAGATCGAATAGCCCTTGAATGGGGGTGGCGCGCCGTTTTCTAACCCGCTGCGCGGGTTACGAAAACGTCACGCGCAAGCAGGTCGTCGGCTGCGCCGCCGGTCGGCTGTCGCCTCCGTCTTACCCCCTCAACGCCCCTTTGAGGGGGGCGTTGGTCCCCCTTAAACAAGGGGGACTCCGCTGCTGCGCGCTAGCGGGCGGCTTTGAGCTCCAAACGACGCGTGTGGAGGACGGGTTCGGTATAGCCAGACGGCTGCTCACGACCCTTGAACACCAAGTCACAGGCCGCTTGAAACGCGATGGAGCCATCGAAATCCGTCGCCATCGCCTGATAGAGCGGATCGTGCGCGTTCTGACCATCCACAACCGCTGCCATCTTTTGCAGGGATGCCATCACTTCAGCCTCAGACGCGATGCCGTGGTGCAGCCAATTGGCCATGTGCTGCGAGGAAATCCGGCAGGTTGCGCGGTCTTCCATCAGGCCCACGTTGTTGATGTCCGGAACCTTGGAACAGCCAACACCGTGATCAACCCAGCGCACCACATAGCCCAAAATGCCCTGCGCGTTATTGTCCAGCTCGTTCTGAATATCCTCGGGCGACCAGTTCTGGCCCTCGGCCACCGGAATGCGCAGGATGTCTTCCACCTTTGCCCGCGGGCCGCCAGCAACCAATTCATCCTGACGATCGAAGACCGACACTTGATGGTAATGCAGCGCGTGCAGCGTGGCAGCGGTGGGCGAGGGCACCCATGCGGTATTCGCTCCGGCTTTCGGGTGGCCAACCTTTTGCTCCATCATCGCAGCCATCAGGTCTGGCATGGCCCACATGCCCTTGCCGATCTGTGCTTTGCCGCGCAGACCGCAGGCGAGGCCGGTATCCACGTTCCAGTCTTCATAGGCTGCGAGCCAGCCTGAGCCCTTCATCTCCACCTTGCGGATCATTGGCCCGGCTTCCATCGCCGTGTGCATTTCGTCGCCTGTGCGGTCCAAAAAGCCCGTGTTGATGAACGCAACCCGATGCTGTGCGGCACGAATGCAGGACTTGAGGTTCACCGTGGTGCGGCGTTCTTCGTCCATGATGCCCATTTTCATGGTGTAGCGCGGCAACCCGAGCGCATCCTCAACACGGCCAAACAACGCATCAGCGAAGGCGACCTCCTCCGGACCATGCATCTTTGGCTTCACAATGTAGATAGAGCCGTGCAGGGAGTTGCCGCTGTCGCGCTTCAGGTCGTGCATGGCGCACAGGGTGGTGACCATCGCGTCCATGATGCCTTCTTGGATCTCACGCCCTTGAGCATCATGAATGGCCGGATTGGACATCAGGTGCCCCACATTCCGAACCAGCATCAGCGAGCGCCCTTTGAGCCGCGTCGTAGACCCATCGGGCGCGGTATAGTCGCGATCGGGGTTCAGCGCGCGGGT
Source organism: uncultured Alphaproteobacteria bacterium (assembly GCA_905479265.1). Classification (GTDB taxonomy): domain Bacteria; phylum Pseudomonadota; class Alphaproteobacteria; order UBA7985; family UBA7985; genus UBA7985. Next base: position 40,768 of record CAJQLX010000014.1, on the reverse strand, counting down.
GATCAGGCGGCCGCCCTTGTCGAAGCTCTCCGACAAATCGCCCCGCATCAGACCCAGCCAGTTCGTGTAGGCCACGATCTTGTCTTCGGCGTCCACGGCAGCCACGGAGTCTTCGCAGTCCATGATGGTCGAGATTGCGCTTTCGACCAGCACGTCCTTGACATGCGCCCGGTCGGTCTTGCCGATGGGATGCGCGCCGTCGATCTGGATTTCGAGGTGCAGGTTGTTGTTCTTGAGCAAAATGGCGGTTGGCGCATCTGCTGCGCCCATGAAGCCTGCAAACTGAGACGGCTCCGCCAAACCAGCGCTTGAACCATCGTCGAGAGCAACCTCCAGCGCGCCAGCGGTCACAGCAAAGCCCGTCGCGTTGGCAAAAGACGCGCCCGCGGCCAGCGGTGCTGCGTCATCCAACACAGCGCGCGCTTTGGCGATCACGCGGTTGCCACGCACTTCATTATAGGCACCACCACGTTCTGCGCCGCCGTCTTCGGCAATGGCGTCGGTACCGTAGAGGGCGTCGTACAGTGAGCCCCAGCGCGCATTGGCGGCATTGAGCGCGTAGCGGGCGTTCATCACGGGCACCACCAGCTGCGCGCCTGCGATCGATGCGATCTCGGGATCGACATTTGCGGTCTGGATGGCGAAGTCTGGGCCGGGTTCGACCAAATAACCGATGGAGCTGAGAAACTCTTTATACTTTGCCATATCCGCAATGGGGCCGGGATTGGCGCGGTGGTAGTCATCCATCTGTGCTTGGATATCGGCGCGCTTTTGCAGCAGAGCGAGATTCTGGTCGGTCAGATCATTCACGATACCAGCCAGCCCGTCCCAGAATTGAGACTCACTGACACCCGTGCCGGGCAGAGCGTCTTGATTGATAAACGCGGCCAACGCAGAATCAACTTTGAGGCCTGAAAGCGAAATTTGGGTGCTCATTATACTATCCCTCCGGACGGGCGAATTAAGGTCTTTGCGCAGGCTAAACCATATTGGTCTGTTGAATAGACCGCGCAAAAGGCGGAGCCAAGTTAAACCCGTCTACCACCCGCGACACAAGCGCATGAGAAGTCTCTTGCGCCGCTTCGAAGACCGGGTTAGATACACGCCAGTCCTAGGGTGGCACGCAAGTGCTGCAGTCGATTTTTCGCTGCGTCCCGTTCGTCTAGAGGCCTAGGACACCGCCCTTTCACGGCGGCGACACGGGTTCGAATCCCGTACGGGATGCCACCTCCTTCGGGAGGTGGCGAAGCGGCCTGAATACCCCTGATAAAAATACGAACAGACACCGGCACCGCCCAAATTGAGCGGACGCCTGGTCTCGTCCTGTGGCTCACTTTCGCGACGCACAGCGCCCACGTTCGCTGTGCCCCTTGATCTGCCGTTGTCCTCGTCAGAATTTGACGCACCTTAAAGGCAAGACTGAGTTGGCGCGATTGCACCACCAGCCTGATTCAGCGGACACGTCACTTCGATAGGGATTTTCTACCATGCGGTCTTCACGTCTGTTTTCGCCAATCACTTTGGGCGGCATTGAGCTGAGCAACCGGATCGCGGTTGCGCCCATGTGCCAGTATAGCGCCGATGACGGCAGCGCAACCGACTGGCACCTGATGCACTTGGGCCAGTTCGCGGTGAGCGGGGTAGGCTTGGTGATGGTCGAGGCGACGGGCGTTAGCCCCGAAGGTCGGATATCGCCGGGCTGCTTGGGGCTGTGGTCAGATGCGAATCAGGATGCACTCGCCCGGGTGCTGGGGTTCTGCAAGGACTATGGCAACACCACCATGGGCATTCAGCTCGCCCACGCAGGGCGCAAAGCCTCAACGGACTTGCCGTGGTACGGCGGCGCGCCGATTCCGGCGTCAGATCCGCGAGGCTGGCAGACGGTCGCGCCTTCTGCTGCGCCCTACAGTGATGCTTTCGACACGCCCACCGCGCTGGACGAAGCAGGCATGGCCAAGATCGTCGATGACTTCGTTGCCGCTGCGCGCCGGGCTGAAGAGATCGGCTTTGACGTGGTCGAGGTCCACATGGCACACGGGTATTTGCTGCACCAGTTCCTCTCACCCCTGAGCAACCAGCGCAACGACGCCTATGGTGGCGCGCTGGAGGGGCGAATGCGGTTCCCGCTGGAGGTCTTTGCTGCCGTCCGTGCGGCGTGGCCCCGGAACAAAGCACTCGGCGTGCGCATTTCCGCAACGGACTGGGTCGAGGGATCCAGCTGGACGGTTGAGGAAGCCAGCCGCTTCACCGCGGCGCTTTACGAAGCTGGCGCGGATTTCATCGATGTTTCCAGCGGCGGCAGCTCACCCGCTCAGCAGATCGAGGCTGGCCCCGGCTATCAGACCGGGTTCGCCGCGACGATTCGGCGTGATGTTGGGATACCGACGATGGCCGTGGGGCAGATTACCGAACCAAAGCAGGCGGAAGCTATTTTGCGCTCGGGTCAGGCAGATATCGTCGCGCTGGGCCGCGGTATGCTGTTCAACCCTCGCTGGGCTTGGCATGCCGCCGAAGCTCTGGATGCCGAAGCAACCTTTGCTCCGCAGTACATGCGCTCAAGCCGGGCGCTGCGCGGTGAGCCGGTGCCCGGTAATCCACCGGTCAAGGCGCGCAAGGACTGACGGCGCAACGATATCTTAGTCCTTGGTCTCCGCATGAGACTAAGTGACTATGCAAGGATCATGATTCATAGAGGAACGAGCATGATGATTGGTTATCTGATGATCGGCACCAACGATTTGGACCGGTCCCCGTCTGGCTGACAGCCCTACGCACTATGCGTACGTGCGCGACCCGGACGGCAACAAGCTGACATTTTACTGCGAAGATCCAGTGGCCTAACAGCTAAAGCCCGACGCGGGCGGGGCTAGACCCGCTTAACGCGCAGCTTCGTCTTCAGATCAGTCCCGCAGAAGGCATGCAAGAAGCAGGTTTGCTCGGCGATATCCAGCATGTCCTTGGCGGTGTCGTCCGATTCCGAGGTTTGCAGGAACACGTGCGTTTCAACTGGATCGGCACTGCCAGCCTTGCCCGTTTTTCCTGTAGCGCCGCCTAGACTGAAGTGCGTGTCCTGCACGATCCGATAGTCTGGCAAATCGAGCTTCAGCATCGATACAAACCGTCCGAACTGGGTCATGAAGCAAAAGCCGATGCCTGCGCTGATGAGCGCGTTGGCGCTGGGTGCCTGACCGTCTTCGGCGCTGAGCAGCTCGAACGATGTTCCCCAGGGCGAGTACTGCATCTGTTGGATGCTCAAGATTCCATCATCGCGCAGGGTGGCAATGGCACCGATGTTCAAGCGCCGGTTTTGCTCATCACTGAGCGAGGAGGCTTGCGCCGTAGTACCGTCGGCCACGGCCTTCTTTGGCGTCGGCCCGACCTTGCCCAGAAAGGTGAAATCGGAAGGTGCGGCGGTTGCGGGCTCGAACAGAACGCCCGGATCCGGCAGGTGTAAGCCATTCAGCTCGTGCGCCTTGCGTGGCTGCAACGGTACGCCGTTTTTTGCTAGTTTGAACAGGCTTTTTACCTGTCCGCGCATCAATCCATTCAGCGGCGATGCAAAGGTCGCATCAAGCAGGAATTGGTTCAGCGCAGCATCATCAAGGTCGCAATCAATGTCGACCTGTAGCTCTGGGTTTTCCGCGCCGCCGACCATCGTCCGCTTCGGCATGGATCCCTTCATAGTGTAATAGTTGTCGAGCGTAAGTTTCAGGCTGCGGATGGTGATGCCTCGCAGCGCCGCAAGCGCCCTGATCTCATTCATGTAGCTAGCCGCCATCCCACAGGAGAGAAAGGCCAGCGGGCAGCACGCGGCATCATAGCCGTTGAGGTAGGCGCCTTCGTCGCTAACGAAACGCCACGTGTCACCGCTGAAGGCCGAGCTGACCAAGGCTTCTTTCTGAAACCCGCTCAACGATCGTACAGAGGTTCGTACCGCGTCACCAAGCCGGTTTGTTGGCGGGGCTATGCCCAGGTCTTCGCCGTTGGCGACTTTGAAGAAAGCGGGCTTAGTACTCTGCGAGATCAAGTCAGTACCGATGCTGGCCATGCCTTTATCCTCCTAGGACAGGTTGCGTTTGGAAACAGTCTGAGGCGTCGGCGTCAGCCTACTAATGCTTGGGGTAGGAACAGTGCGATTTGTGGGAAGGCGACCAGTAGGACCAGCAAAAACGCCATAGCGAACCAGAACGGCCAGATGCCTCGGAAGATCGTTCCCATTGGTACGTCTGGGGCAATCGATTTGACCACAAAGACGTTGATCCCCACGGGCGGACTTATCATCCCCATCTCTAACACCACCACAACGATGATGCCGAACCAAACCAGATCCCAGCCCATGCCCATGGCGATTGGGATCACCACTGGAATGGTCAAAACCAGCATGGCGATACCTTCAAGGAACATGCCCAGGAACATGTAGATCAAGATGATAATCAGCAGAATGCCTAAGCTGCCAACGGGCAGGGATGTCAGGATGGTGACGATCTGAGCCGGCAGTTCTGTAAGGGACATGAAAGGGATGAAGACAAAAGCACCGATGATGATCAGGAACACGGTGGCCGTCGCGCTCATGGTGTCCAGCACCACGGTCCGCATTTTGGCCCAGCTCAGCGAGCGTCGGGCCAAGGCGACCACAAAGGTCAGGAAGGCGCCGACGGCGGATGCTTCGACTGGCGTGAAAAAGCCGGTGTACATCCCGCCAATGGTGATGATCACCACCGCGACGATGGGTAAGGCCAGGCGCAGGGACACCATCCGCTCTTTTAACGTGGATTTCTCGCCCGGCGGTCCGCTTTCCGGACGTCGCGCAACGACGAGATAAATCGCACCAATAAACAGCAGCGTCAGCAGGATCCCGGGAATGATCCCGGCCATAAACAGACGGCCAATCGATTGCTCGGTCAGAATGGCGTAAATGATCATCCCGCCGGAAGGGGGAATGAGGAACCCAAGGGTTCCGCCCGCTGCGACGGAACCGGTAGCAAGGCCGTCTTCGTACTTGTGCTTCTTCATTTGCGGCAAGGCCACGCGGCCCATGGTAACCGCTGATGCCAAGGATGAGCCAGACAGCGCCGCAAAGCCTGCGCAGGCTGCGATGGTTGCCGACGCCAAGCCGCCCCTGAGATGTCCTAGCCATCGATAGGCGGTGTTGAACAAATCGGACGACAGACCCGATACCCCGGCCAAGTTGCCCATGAGGACAAACATGGGGATCACCAGCAGATTGTAGTTAGAGGCCGCTTCAAAGGTTTCGCCCGCGATGTTGGAGAACGCGATCTTCCAACCCCGGCCCCAAGCCTGTTCGCTGCTCATGCCAATTGCGATGAACTTATTGGCGTTGGCTATAATCGTCCCCACAAAGCCGACACCCAGCATTGACAGCGCCACGGGCATGCGCAGAGCCAGAAGCACAAATAGAACGAGCAGGCCAACGATGCCCAGTAATGTCATGGAAATCATAGTGTCTGGCTCTCTGTCCGTAGCCGCATTACGGCCTTGCCCTGCACCAACTGCCCGATTTCGATGATCAGAACGACGGCGTAGAGGAAGACTGAAACAGCCATGAGGTAATAAAAGGGTTCGTAGGAGATCATCAGTTGCTGCGTGGTCTCGCCAAAACGCACGGCGCCTTGCCCGGCGTGCCAAAGCCGCCACGTCATGATCAGCAGCACGGCCACACTCAGCACCTTTGTCAGCAGATAGGACCACTTGGCAAAGGCGCGCGACATCCGTGATTCTAGAACCTCAATTTCGATGTGCGAGCCGGTTCGGGCGCCCAGTGGAATGGCCAAAGCCACAATTGAGACCAGCATGACGATCAGGACGTCTTCGGCGCCTTGGATCGGGTTGTTGAACGCCTTGCGCATGATCAGAACGTTCCAAACTGACAGAACGGTCATCCCTGCGAGCGTAACACCGCCCAAGCTCAGTGAGGTCCAGATGAGAAATCGATCGACCCAGCTTAGGATCCGGGGGGTGGCAGCGGGTTCAGCCATTGTTATTCTTGTCCTTAAACCAGCGAAAAGTCAGGGCACCACTTCAGAACACCATCCTGAAAGCTCGGCTTGGTGCGGAAGTTGTCGGCCCAGCGGCGAATATTCGGGTACCCGTCAAACGGATAGCCGCAGCCCACCAGAACGAAGTGGATGGGGATCCACGATATATCGGCCAGCGTGTATTGCTCGCCCATGATCCACGTTTGGCCCGTCAGCGCCTGCTCGAGCTTGTCAAAGCCTTCCCGCAGGATGGTTTCGGCCCGGGTAATATCCGCGTCGGAAAAGGTACTGCTGCCTTTGTGCTTATCGTGAAAGTCTTTGAGCTCTTGGTTCTTCTGCAGCGCGTCATAGCGAGACTGTTCCTCGCTGGTTTTCTTCAGCTTTACAGCCACTTTATTAGCGTAGACGTAGGGTTTGATCGCAGGGACGTGAATCGCGGCGGCCAAGGCCAGCCACTCCATCATTGCCGCGTTATCTTGGGCGCGCAGAGAGGGTTCGGGGTAGGTTTCGTCGAGGTAGTCAATGATATCGTTAGACTCAATATGCACGGCGCCGTTATCGACCAATGTTGGAACCAGACCGTTGGGGTTGATCCCAAAGTACTCTTTGGTGATGTTCTCTTTTTTCTTCAGATCGAGGTGATGCGAGGTCCAATCCAACCCCTTCTCGATCAAGGTCATGCGCACGCGCATCGAGCAGTTTGAAATAGCACCGTGGTAGAGGTGCAGTCCTTCGAAAGATTCAACACTTTTATTGGTGGGGATCACAACGACCATTTTTTTGGCTTTCGAGAGTGTAGCGCGCGGCGACTGTCGCACCGCGCGCATCAATTCAAACGAGACAGACTAGTCGTTCATAGCCTCGTAGATTTCCTTGGCATTGCTCACGCCGCGCGCAGCGTAATCAGCGTAGACTTCTTCCATGCCCAGCCGAACTGCAGCATCCATCTTGGCCCGTTCTGCATCGCTGACGACTTTCCACTCGTACTTGAGGTCTGCGCCGTCTTTCATGTTCAGGAAGATTTCGTCGGCACTATCAAAGGACTTGGCCATCATTTGCGACATCGGCAGGCCAGCCACCTCGTCAATGATTGCGCGGTGCTCATCAGAAAGGCCTTCGTAGCGTTCCTTATTCATTGCGACGAACAGCACTTGAAAGCTCGCAGGAACGTTCTCAGCAACGTGCGTCGCAACGTCTTCAAGGTTCCAAGGCGGCATCAGGCTGTTGAAGGAGGTTGTGAGAACATCAACCGTACCGGTGTCCAGTGCCGTGTACATGTCCGTAATTTCCATCATCACCGGAACGGCGCCAAGCGCTTCGATTACCGGAGACGTTGATGGGGCAAAAGGAACAAGCTTTGCGCCTTTCAGGCCTTCCATCGTGGAAATATCGCGGTTTCCGACAAAGATGCTGCCAGCAACGCTACCAATGGCCAGAACTTTGACCTCCGACCATTCATCGGCCATGTACTCATCGAACACGCGCCAAATACGGTCGGTTGATTCCGCGGCGGTGTTGGCCCGGCCAGGAAGGATTGCCAGCATGGTTTTCGGGAACAGGGTGGGGGTGTAAGCAGCAACGCCTAAGGTGATGTCACCTACGCCTTCGACAGCGCGCTTATATTGCTGAGTTGGGCCTGCACCAAGCTGACCAGCTGGATACAACTTCATGGTCAGCGATCCACCAGAGCGCTTCTCAATTTCTTCGCCAAACCATTTGAACATGACTTCGTTTGTTTCGTGGTTCGGCGGAACAAAGGTCGCGACACTGAGCTCCTCGGCCTGAGTCACGGTGTGTGTTGAAAGCACGAGAACTCCAGCTGCCACGCACGTGGCCCGCAGTTGACTGAACATTTTGTTTCCTCCTCAAAATTCAGCACTGGATGACACAGGCGTTTTGGATCCCAAAAACACCCATTTCAGGCGCTGAAATGCCTGAAGTTGCCTATACAGGCATGTGCAGGATCCCAAATCAAGGTATAACTCCCAAAAGATCATCAAATTGACCGATGTTTATTTATTTTAGGATCCCAAAATGTGTTATTTTGGGATCCTAAGCGACTCGATTTCTTTGGGGGCGAGGAGGTTTGTTTTCATCGCTTGGGTTTTGATCTGTATGCACAGTCGCAGGAGTTTGGAACTCGGCCAGAGCAAAGCGTTCCAAAGAGCAGATATCTGCGCTCTAGGCTTATAGCCAAATCAGCGCGCATTCCCCGTGGAGAGATGCGCTTATTCTGATTATTTATCAGCGAGTTAAGGGGCTAGTGGGACGCTTAGGCGGCCTTCGATTGCGTCTGTAATGGCGGTTTGGCCGTAGTGCAGCGCGCACTCGTTCTTGCCAAAGACGAAATTCACGTTGGCCCCTGAATTCAGCCCGCGCTGGATGTTTTCGCCGATCTCAAAGTCTTCGTTAAAGACCGACCGCACCACCTCATAGTTGCGGCGGAAATACCGTTCGGTCTTTTCATCCTTTGGCGCTTCAGCAATCAGCATCTGGCATTTGAAAATACACGTCCCCGGACCGGTTGGAATGATGGTGTGGACATAGACGTGGTCCGTCATCACCTGCACAAAGTTAGCCGGGAACAGGTAGTTTTGGGTCATAAAGTTTGATCGGTATTCCCAGTCTTCCGGTGCCTTGTCGGCCAGCTCGACCACGTGGGGCAGGGGAACCGAATGGCGAACGTGGGGGTAGTGCTGGATGAAGACAGATTGGTTGTCGAGATAGTTCGAGCACGCCGTTTCACGGTGGGCGTGGCAGAAGTGATAGGATTCCTGGAAGCCCTCCAACGCCAAACGCCAGCTCATCTCCCGATCCAGTTTCCAGCTTTCGAACACGAAATGAGAACCCAGATCCAAGCCGTCGAGTTGCTCGGCCAAAGGTTGCAGCCACGCATCGATGTCGATGGGCTGCTCACTGGGCGTTGGGCGCACCCAAATCATGCCAAAGCGCTCAAAGGCAGGAACGGGAACGAGGCCGTGGTCGTCTTTGTTCAGCCCTTCAAAGCCTTCCGCACCGGGCAACCCTCGTAGCTTGCCGTTGAGGTCGTAGGTCCACGAGTGATAGGGGCAGGAAAAGGCTCTCGCCTTGCCGCACGGTCGATCTTCAACCCGCGCCCCGCGATGCCGACATACGTTCAAGAACGCCTGAACCTCACCTTCGCCATTGCGGGTGATCAGCAAAGGCATGCCGGTATCGTTGTTGGTCATGAACGATCCAGCGTCTGGCAGCTCAGAGCTGTGGCCAAGGATCAGGGGGAATTCCCGAAACAGCGTCGTGCGCTCTTGCTCCAACACCGCGTCCGAGGCGTAGTTCTCCACGGGGTTATTCATCATTTGCGGAGTCATGTCGGTCGTACCCTGCGCGTGATGCGTCAGGATGCGCTGGATGATATCTCGTTCCTCTGCGCTGATTTTCATGGTTATCTCCTCCAACATTTGTGGACCAAGTTATCCATACCATGTGGTATGTTGTCCAGACACGAAGCGAAGTTTGTAGGAGAGTTCGGTGGGTTCAAACGTGGTCGAAAGTGATTGGGAAATCTCAGATACCACCCTCATGCACGGTTTGGCGCGCACAGCGCACCAGCATCCGGATCGCATCTTTGTCCGCTGTGAAGCCGGTGACATCACCTATCAAGCCTTTTATGGCGTGGTTGCGCAGTTGGGCGAGCGGCTGCGGGCGCAGGTCATGGGGCGGGACGTAGGCCTGTTTTTGCCCAATGGCCTCGCTTTTCTCGCTGGCTATTACGCCCTGTTGCACGCTCAAGCGCGCCCTGCGCTGATCAACATCAACACGCCACTGGCTGGGGTCCAGAAGTTGGTCACAGACCTCGCGCCAGCGCTTGCGATTACCAATCAGCAGGTCGAGGGCGTTGACGTCCTGAACCTCAGCGACGCGGACGTTCTCGCCATGGCGCAAACCGCTGTGCCGGGTCCAGCGCGAGAGGACGTTGCGGTTCGGGGCGATGATGTTTGTGCCGTGATGTTTACGGGCGGCACAACGGGCCTGCCGAAGCGCTTGAACCACTCACACACGGCCATGACCGCCGCGATGGATCGCATCGAGTGGGGCTGGCCGACCCGCGACGGTGACGTTTGGCTGCCCGTGGCTCCGTTTACGCACATCTACGGCTATCTCATGGGCGTTACCAACCCGCTGCTGCGGGGTGGAACGCTTGTCATACCCCCGCAGTTTCAGCCGGCGCTGGTCGTCGATATGCTGACCGAGCATCGAGTCACTGTTTTTGGTGGTGGTCCACCAGCGATTTATCAGGCCGTTCTGGCCGCGCCGAACTTCCAAAGCGCGGACCTGTCCCATCTGCGCGTCTGTCCCGGCGGCGGCGCGCCGTTCCCGATGGCGCTGCACCAGCAATGGCAAGCGGCGACCGGGCTCACGATCGCAGAAGGCTACGGCATGACCGAGATGGCGCCCATTTCGATCAACACGGCCCATGCCGGACTGCGCTTTGGTTCGGCAGGCATGCCCTGTCCGGGGAATGGTGTCGCGATTGCTGACCTAGAGACCGGGGAACAGCGGCTCACTGCGGGTGAAAAGGGTGAAATTCTCATCAACGGCCCGCACATGATGAAGCATTACGAAGGTAACGCTGAAGAAACAGCAGCCACGCTGCGTCATGGTTTCGTCTACACCGGTGATATTGGTATGCTGGATGAAGACGGGTTCCTCATCATCACCGACCGCAAGAAGGACGTCATTTTTCACAAGGGCTTCAACGTCTTCCCGCGTGAGGTGGAGGAGGCGTTGCTGACCGTTCCCGGCGCGCAACAAGCCTGCGTGGTTGGCCTTGCCGATGAACGCGCTGGTGAAGCTGTGGTCGCTTTTGTTATGGCCAATGAAGCGGTTGATGAAGCGGCGTTTAAGGCCCATGCCGAAGCACACCTCGCCGCCTATAAGGTTCCGGCTCACATCGTGGTGGAAGCGGCCTTGCCGCTGACCGCAAACGGCAAGCTCGACCGCCTTGCCTTGCGGGCGCAGGCTCAACAGACATTCGGGGCTTAGGCCCAAAAAACCAAGCAGCAAACCAAGCAGGAAAGCAAACAGGTGAACACAACGATCGACGCGCTGAAAGAACGCATGGCGCTGCCCGCCATTGCCGCGCCCATGTTTCTGGTATCTGGCACCGAGATGGTGATTTCTGCGTGCAAGAACGGCGTTATGGGCTCCTTTCCCGGCACCAACGCCCGCACAATCGAAGACCTGCGGCAGTGGTTTGAGCAGATCAATGCAAGCCTAACCGAGCGCGACGCACCCTGGGCGTTCAATATGATTGCGCACAGCAGCTACGGCCGGTTTGACGAAGAACTCGCCTTGGTCGAGGAATACCAACCCGGTTTGGTCATCACGGCCTTGGGTGGCCCGCACCGAGTAACCGCACAGGTCCACGCTTACGGCGGTTTGGTCTTTGCCGACGTCAACTCCCCCAGCTTTGCCCGAAAAGCCATCGACAAAGGGGCTGATGGGTTGGTTTTGGTATGCGCTGGGGCCGGTGGGCATACGGGCGAATACGCCATGCTGCCGTTTATCGAGGAAGTTCGACAGTTCTTTGATGGCCCCTTGATTGTCGGTGGTGGCATCGGGACCGGACAGGCTGTGCGCGCGGTTGAGAGCATGGGGGCTGATTTTGCCTACCTTGGCACCCGCTTCCTCGCAGCACAGGAAACGCTCATCTCTGACCCTTACCGTGAAATGGTGCGGCGCAGCGTCATGGAAGACTTGATTGCCTCTCGCGCCATTACCGGGGCGCTGGGATTGTGGATGAAGGCCTCGGTGAATGCTGCGGGGTTGTCGCTGGACGACATGCAATCCAACGCCAAAATCGACTTTTCCGGCGATATGCATGCCGGTTCAAAGGCTTGGAAAACGGTGTGGAGCGCTGGGCAGGGTGTGGGGCAGGTGCAGGCGCCTGAAACCGTTGCTGACATCATCAATGCATTAAAAGCCGGCTATGCCAAAGCCGTGGAAAGCCAGAAAAGCGGCTCGCGCTATTTGGGCTGAAGCGGTCGCGTGAACAAGGCGAGTAAGGCGTCCTGCATGGGGCGCTCGACCGTGTCAGTCTCACCGCGTGACAGGATGGCGTCACCGAGCATGAAGGCATAGGCCATCCGCGCCCGCTCGATTGCTTCCGCCGGGGCAAAGCCCAGTTCTTCAAGCATGTGTTGGATAAAAGACTGCCGGATCTGATCCACGTCATTCAACGCGTCTTGAGCCTGCTGATCCTGCCGCGCCCACGACCGGATGGATTGCTCAACCAACGCAGCTGCCGGCGCGCGCGGGCGCTGGGGCAAGGTCAGCAGTGTTTGCAGACGCGTTCCAGCATCCAGCCCTTGGCCACTGAGATTCTCGATGACAGACAGGGTCGCACCGTCGCGCCAATGGTGGAGAAAAGCCGCAAGGAACGCCGCTCTGTTGGTGAAATGCCAATAGAAGCTGCCTTTGGTCACATCCAAAGTCTGACACAGTCGATCAATCCGGATCGCCTCCATCCCTTCGGACACAAGGATCTCTTGGGCGGCTTCAAACCACTGTTCAGGCGACAGCGCGGGCCGCCGCTTTGTGGGTTTTGCCTCCATCGTGCTCATCGACGCCTCATTGGGTCACAGCGTTGGGTAGCGGCTGTCCGTTAAAGAAGGCAAGCAGGTTTCTGAAGACCATCAACCCCATATCCGTCCGCGTGGATTCCGTCGCTGAGCCTAGGTGCGGGTTTAGCACGCAGTTGAGCAGCTTGGGCAGTTCAGGATGCACCCGCGGCTCGTCTTCAAAGACGTCCAGCCCCGCCCCGGCCAGTTCGCCTGATTTGAGCGCGTGGACCAAGGCAGCCTCGTCCACAATATCACCCCGTGCTGTGTTGATCAGAAAAGCCGATGGCTTCATCGCCTTGAACCGGTCCGCGTTCATCAAATGCCGGTTGCCGCCGCCACCGGGACAATGCAGCGAAACGAAATCAGCCGCGCTGAGCACGTCGTCCATCGAGTCCAGCTGCTTGGCCCCCAGCGCTTGGGCTAGTGCCGGGTCAATTTTGGATCGATTGTGAAAGACCACAGGCATATCAAAACCAAAGTGACAGCGCTTGGCCATCGCCTGACCAATACGCCCAAAACCGATGATGCCCAGCGTCGCACCGGTAACATGGGTGCCAAGGCTGTCGGTTGGATTCCACCCTTTCCATTGCCCCGCACGAATCTTCCAATCACCCAGCGAAATCCCGCGTGCAACCGCCAGCATAAGGCCCACAGCCTGATCCGCCGTTGCATCGGTCAGAACGCCGGGCGTATTGCTGACGACCACGCCGCCTGCGTTCGCAGCGGCCATATCGATGTGGTTGTAGCCGACACCAAAGTTGCCAAGAATCTTGGTCCGGTTTTGCGCACCGTGATAGGCCGCTGCTGGGATTTGGTCGATGACTGTCGGCGCAATGGCGTCGTATTCCTGCACAGCGTCCAGCCACTTGGCTTCCGGCATAGGCAGGGGGCCGTCGTGGATATCCACCTCGAAGTGTTCGCGCATCGCTTCGACGGCGCGTGTGGGCCAGGGGGTTGTCAGCAAAACACGCGGTTGGGCGGCCATAGTTTCAGTTTCCCTTGGGTTTAAACTTGTCTTCTGCTGTGCCACGGTCCCGTTCAGCAAGTAAAGGGAGCAAGCGACCTGTGACAGAAAAGATCATCATCGACACGGACCCCGGTATCGACGACGCCTTTGCCATTTTTTACGCCCTGCGGTCATCAGAAATTGAGGTTTTGGGCCTTACCACCGTCTACGGAAACGCCCCAATCGCGCAAACCACGCACAACGCGCTGGCGCTGGTTGAGCGGGCCGGTGTTGCCTGTCCGGTCGCGCGCGGCGCGGAAGGGCCATTGGAGATTGAGTGCCGCCCCTATCCAGCGATGGTCCACGGCGAGGACGGCATGGGCGGCGTTTCTCCGGCAACCGTTAGCGGCTCGGTGGTGGAGGAGCATGCGGTTGATTTCATCATTCAAGCCGCACGTGCCAACCCCGGTGACGTCACCTTGGTGCCCATTGGCCCTCTGACAAACATCGCTCTGGCGCTGCAAAAAGAGCCCGATTTGCCCAAGCTGATCAAGCGCGTGGTGCTGATGGGCGGTGCGGCCAACGCCAACGGCAACGTCACACCCGCGGCTGAGGCCAATATTATTGATGATCCCGAGGCGGCGGAGATCGTCTTTGCCGCAGATTGGGAGGTCGCCATGCTGGGTTTGGACGCGACCCACGACGTCAAACTGACCCGCGAGCGCGTTGCTGTTTTGGCTGAAAAAGGGGGCGATTTGGGCGCGTTTTTGCAGCAGGCGTCAGCGCAATATTTCGCCTTTCATCAGGACGTCGTTGGCTTGGATTTCTGCCACTTCCACGACCCGAGCGCGCTGATCTATTGCGTGCGACCCCAATTTTTTTCCGCCCAAGCCTCTTCGGTTCGTGTGGTGACGCAAGGCTTTGCGGCGGGGAAAACGATCGCAAAGCCTAACACGCGGTTTACGGCGCAGGACGGCTGGGATAATCGGGCGCGGGTTGAGGTGTGCTTGAGCGCGGACGGACCGGCTGTCTTGGATCATTACCTGCACGTCATGAGCGCCGGATGACCCAGCCACAGCGGAGAAAATGAGCATGAGCAAAATCGTCGTCTTTGGTTCAGTGAACGTGGATTACGTCGCGCAGGTCGAGCGGTTGCCCGGACCGGGTGAAACCATCAAAACCGACCACTATGAAGCGCTGCCCGGCGGCAAAGGCGCGAATCAAGCGCTGGCCGCTGCGCGAAACGCGGCACGCACCAGCATGGTTGGCGCCATTGGTTCCGATGGTTTAGAGGCGGTTTCCCTGCGTCAATTATCCGCTGACGGCGTCGATGTCGCAGCGGTGAAAACCCGCGACGGTGCCTCTGGCCTTGCCATGATCGCGGTTGACGCCAAAGGCGAGAATCAGATTGTCGTGGTTTCCGGCGCAAACGCCAGTGCCGCTGCGTCCGACGTGCCCCTATTGGCCACATCCGATGCCTTGGTGACGCAAAACGAAATCAGTTGGTCGCAAACCGCTGCCGCGCACGCCGCCGCCAAGCAAACCGGTTCGACGGTCATCCACAACGCAGCACCGGCCCATGCGCTGAACGGGGCCGAGCTTGCAAACATCGATATTCTGGTCGTCAACGAACACGAACTCACAATGGCAGCCCCAGCATCCGCCGACGCGAGCGATGGGGAAAAAGCCAACAGTTTGCTTGGCCTTGGTGTTGGCGCTGTCGTGCTGACGTTGGGGGCGGAAGGGGCGTGCTTGTATCGTGCGGGCGCTGATCCAATCTCTGTCGCTGCGGTTCCCACAGCTGTGGTGGACACAACCGGCGCGGGCGACGCCTTTGTTGGCGCTTTGGCCGCTGCGATCGCCGCTGGCGAAGATCTTGCCGCAGGGGTGGCCACGGCGAACGCCTATGCTGCGCGCGTGTGCGGGGTCATGGGCGCGCAAACGACGCTGCCGGGCTAGGTTAGCTCGTACAGATACGTCTCAGTCTCGCCCAACAGCATGACGCTGAGATTGCCGTCCGTGAAATGCTCGCGCACAGAAATGTCGAGCGCCCGGCCCCCAGCCAGCGCGTCAAGATCGACGCCGGTGAACAGCGTTTCACTCATGACATCCGTGTCAAAAGTGGTCCCGAGGTTTTCATAAACCACCGCTTCGCCCACCCCGGCTGTTTTGATGATCAGATCAGCCACGCCGTCACCTGAAATGTCCGCCAAGTGCCAAAGATCACCAGCGCCAATATCAAAGGCGACATTGGTTTGGGTGAATCCACCGTCGCCCAATTTCGTGATGGTGCCATCGGCCAAGGTATAGGTTTCCTCGGGGGTGCCCGATATCCCCCGATCAACCGTCTTAATCCGCGCTGGGGACAGGAACGCGGTTTCTCCGCTAAAATCACCCGTGTCGACGGTGAATTGCAACGTGTTGTTTGGGTTTTCCACGGTGCTGGTCAGCGTCAGCAGGCCGTTTTGCAGCTCGCCGGTATTGATTTCAGCCAAAGCCGTAAAGCCGGGGGCCGTTAGGTCATATTCGGGGTTAAGGCCATATATCTCGCGGTTGAGATACTCGAAGGGTCTAACATACAGCGCGATCTCCGCCTGATTGCTCGTGCTTTCGATGCCTGCATGACCAAAGTAAACAGTGCCATCGTCAACATCACTGAGAACAAGCGCGCCGGAGCTGAACTCAGGGTGGGAAACCACGGAAAGGGGCGTGGTGGATAGCGTGTCCGTTGGGTCGTCCAAAATGGCAATTGTTACGGTCTGCTCGACGCTTTCCCCGCCAGCATCCGTGGCAGCGATGGTGACATCAAGCGCATCGTTGCTTTCAAAATTCAGCTTGCTGGGGTCTGCGACGCGGATAACACCGCTCAAGGCGTCCACGCTGAACGCACCATCAATCTCCTGCTCGGCGATTGTATAGGCGATGGCTGTGTTTTCTGGATCAGTCGCTTGGACCACGGCACCAACCGCGCTCCCCGTCGCCGCGCTCTCACTGGCCGCGCCCCCCGTTGGCGCTTCGCCAAAGGTGGGTGGGTTATTGGTCGGCGTTTCCTCAGGAGTCTCGGTCTGGGTTTCCTCTTCCGCGTCCAACGCTTCCTCTGCGCTGTCGTCGCTCAAGGTATCCAAAGCGGTGGTGGAAAGTGTCAAAAGATCGTCTGACAAGTCGTCCATAGCCGAGGACACCACCAGTGTCCCCGCGACCATACCCACCGTTGAGGCGATCGTGCCAAGTTGACCGTGGCTCGCCGTTTGATGGCCCTGTTCCGCCTCCACCATTTCCAACAGCATGCCGAGGTCCGTGCTGGGAATTCCAGCTGAGTGGGCAATCTGTTCCTTTAAGAACACCGTGCCGTCGCGCACAACGATGTCCTCAGGCTCCACCTGCAACGTCGCGCGATCGTTGAGACGGATTACCTGAAGCCCGCTTTGGCCCGGCGTGAGCAGCGACGCGCCTTTGATTTCGACAAAGGTATCAACAGTGCGGGCAAGGGTCTGCTGATGCGTGGAAAACAGCCCAAGGCTCAGGACAACGCTGCGGGCCAATGAAGCCCCTGACTTTTTGAAAAATCGCATATCACAACTCTAAAATAAGTATAGAAATAGAAATTAATGATAAGATTGAGAAATGCTACATAAAGGTGTAAAATGCGACTCCGAATGCAAGCTGAGAGGATGTGCGTCCTTTTGCGCGCAGCTGTTGGGAAAGCGTTGCCGGGCTCTGTGTTGGGTCTTTTCGCCGTTTATGCTGACGCTGGACTTGCTGCCGCGGAACGTTTGGTTTACGCCTTAGTCATCCCCAAGGATGGGAGAGCGTTTCGGCCCTGCCGGAACCGCCGAAGGAGCAACCGCCCCGGAATCTCTCAGGCACCCGTACCGTCCTTGGTAAAACACTCCGGAGAGAGGTGGAGCACCACCCGCCGAAGGAGCAAGAGCTGGCCCCACAACGGGTGTTGGTTCGAAACTCTCAGGCAAAGAAGACGGAGGGGGCATAGCGGTCGAAGGGGACTGAGCTATGCCATCTATTGCTGTTATTGGCGCCGGGATCACAGGCGTAACCACGGCTTATCAACTGTTAAATCGCGGCTTTGACGTTACGCTTTTTGAGCGTCAGCGCTATGCCGCCATGGAAACCTCATACGCCAATGGCGGACAGCTTTCCGCCTCAAACGCCGAGGTTTGGAATCACTGGTCCAGTATTCTCAAGGGCATCAAATGGATGGTCCAGCCCGGTGCGCCGCTGTTGCTGAATCCCATGCCGAGTTATCATAAGTATGCATGGATGACTGAGTTTTTGCTGGCGATGCGGAACTACCGCGGCAACACGGTGTCCACGGTTCGCTTGGCGCTGGAAGCCCGTGCAGAGTTGCTGCGCATCGCCGAGGCCGAAGGCTTGGATTTTGCCTTGGAAAAGCGCGGTATCCTGCATGTTTATCGCCAGCGTCAGAACTATGAGCACGCTTTGCGGGTCAATGATTTGCTGTCGGAAGGCGGATTGGATCGACAGGCGATTTCACCCGACCAAATCCGCGCCATTGAGCCGACCGTGCAGGGCGCGCTTCATGGTGGATTTTTCACCGAATCCGATATGACCGGCGACATCCATGAGTTTACCGCTCAGCTGGAGCAGGTTTGCGAGAAAAAGGGCATGAAGGCGCAGTTCAACAGCGACATTGAAGCGCTCAAGCATCTGAAAGATGGCGGTGTCGAAGTGCGCACGGCGGAGCACGGTTCAGCGCGCTATGACGGCGTTGTCGTGTGCAGCGGCGTTTCCAGCCGAAAATTTGCGTCCCAACTGGGTGATCGGCTGAATGTTTATCCGGTTAAAGGGTACTCAATCACCGTAAACCTGCGCGAACAAAGCGACCGTGACGCCGCGCCGTGGGTCAGTCTGCTCGATGATGAAACCAAGATTGTTGCCAGCCGGTTGGGTGAGGATCGCTTCCGGGTTGCTGGCACCGCTGAAATCAATGGTTTCAGCCGCGATATTCGACAGGCTCGGATCGATCCCTTGTTGGATTGGTGTCAGGAATTGTTCCCGAACATGTCCACGCGCTCGTATGTGCCGTGGGCTGGTTTGCGCCCGATGATGCCTGACATGATGCCGGTGGTTCGTGCGGGTCGCGCGCCAGGTGTCTTCTATAATACTGGACATGGGCATTTGGGGTGGACGCTGTCTGCGGCGACGTCGTCGCTGGTCGCGGATTTGGTTGGAAGCCGGATGGCAGCTTAGGCGTTGTCCGCGCCGGTGCACCCTTTCTAAATCCCGCTGAGACGCATCTTGCAGAACGCGTCTCAGCGGGTTTTTTACCGGCCTAGAACGACGCGCGAATGCCGCCGCCCGCTGCTTGAGTGGAGCCGTAGTATTTGTGGTCAATCCATTCAGCGTTGGCGTAGAGCTGCAGGTTTGGCGTTGCCTGGAAGCTGTATTCCAAGTTTAGCTGGCTCTGCTGATTGAAGCTTTCCTTGTCATTGATTTCAACGCCTAAAACAGCCTGTTCGGTAACGTCACTGCCGTAAGCAATCGTCAGGTTGTTCGACCGAACGCGGGTTGCGTTGGCCTGCAATGAATGGCGACCCACGTCGATGTTACCCTGCACGCCGTAGAACGACTCTCCGCTGCCGTCGCGACCGGCATAGACGGTTCCGCCGACAAAACGCTGGTTGCCCAGCGCTCGGGTGTAGCCCAATTCACCCTGAATGGACCGCGCGGTATCGGCGTAAGCACCGGCGCGGAATTGGTTATTGCCGCGCGTGGTTTGATATTCAGCCGTTCCCGCGAATTGCCGCGTCTGGAGCCCTGCAACAACGCCAACACGGGTATTGGCAACAACGGGGCTAACGTAGCTGGCTTGGTAGGTTCCCAAGTCTGCAAAGCTGTAACCGCCGCCCGAAATCACCTCATAGGCGCGTGTTGAGTACGGCAAACCAAGGCCTCGACCCACGCTCAGGGTTCCGTAGTTTGTGTTCACGAACGCACTGGCGGAAGCAAGCGTAGGGGCTTGGGCGCTGAAACTCGGTGTGAAATCGACACCAACAGTCGCACCGACGGACCACGAATCGCCCACGTATTCGCCGGTAGCACTGGCTGTGCTGCTTCCTGCGAGGGAGGTCGGGTTTCGGACGATGGTGACTGGAACAGTGCCACCTTGCGAGTCGAGGTAGACGTCCAAGCTGTTCCCATATTGGTCGGCCAGCGCTGCCTGTGCCACGAAGTCGCCAGCACTTGGCGCTTGAGCGTTCAAGTACGCCTTGGACAGCGTCGCGTTGGGGTCTTCAACCTGCGTTTGCGCGGTGTAAGTGCCATTGCGCCGATCGATGGAAAGGCTGGCAAAGCCATCGTAATGAAGCTGCGTTGGTGCGGGTTGAATGTCATAGCGCGCCTCGTACCCCAATTGCAGGGCCAGGTTTGTCGAAAAGCGGAACCGGCTTTGCGGCGATGAGGCTGCGGCCTGTGGTTCTGGCGCAGATTGCACGGCGCTGGCGACGGCGGCTTCAACAGCGGCGGCACTGGTTGTCGCTGCTTGTTGCTGTGTGGTCGTCACCACAACCGGTTGAGGCGCAAATTTGCGCACTGGCACAGCCGGCGCTTGGACAACGCCGTAACTTTGCTGCGGCACAGATTGGCCATAGTGCACCACGGGCAGGGGCGGCTGAGGAAGGGCTGGTTGCGGCTGGTAGGGAACGACAGTGGGGTAAACGGTTGGATTGGAGGTTACGCATCCGTTTGCAGAGGCGCCACTTGCATGTCCATAAAGCTGAGCAAAGTAGGCGTCATAGTCATTCAAAACCGGACACGGTTGGATGGGCGCAGCAGTCGGCGGCGTGGCTGCATAGGTATTGTACAGCACATCGTAGGTCGCGGTTGCGGGTACGATGGTTGGAGAAATCGTGCTGTATCCCACGGTTGATACGGGAGCATAATAGGGCGTCGTAGCGGGGTAAGAGGCGGCGGAATACGAATGGATAGGAACCGTTTGCGCGCCTGCAAAAGTCAAGGAAGCGAGCAGGGGGAAGCCTGCGCCGAGCAAAGCCCGAACGGAAAAATTCTTCTTATTCAGCATTTTTAGTTCCTCGCAGATCCGAAGGATGTTTTGGCGAATGCACCGTGGGCAGAGGCATAAGCCCCCGTCGTGCAATTTGTGACGCTGTTATTTTGTGAGAGCGCACACGTCGTCGCTGATGCGCCATTGCCATAGCGATTGAACGAAGCCGCAGCCCCAGCCGCACCTTGCATCGGCAGGACATAGCCAGCCGTGCCATTCAGCGTTTGGTGCTGAGTCAAGGTAGCGCCTTGGCCCCCTTCGAGGTAGGTTTCGCTCAGACACTCGCTGGCGCCGTATCCGTGGATCACGCCAGCGCATTCGTTGAATATGCCATCACTGCCATAGGCCGTTGGTGCGAAACCGCCCTGACCAAAGGCAAAAGAAGCGGTTTGAGCCTGGGCCACCGGCGTCGCGAAGCACGCCATCAAAATCAACACAAGCTTGGATTTCACAACAAAAGCCATGTTTCGTCTTGAATTTTGCTGATGTTGAGGTCGGCGTCCGTGGCGGTGGACTAAAGCATGTGTCATTTTCGTTCCCCGAAATTGTCTGATCGCTCGATCGGCTCGACTGTTCATCTGGCGGCTTCTTGACGACGCCTTTAATGACCCGGTGCTATCTGGCTAACATCGGGAGTCGCTGTGTGTGCCGGGAAGGTTTGGTCCCTGATTTCGGACTTGTTTTTTTGGGTCGTTCACAGCGCGTTTGGCTGCATTTTTCAGGCTTTGGGAGCCTGTGAAGGGTGATGGTTCCAGAGCCATCAAATGACTCTGGAACCCGTACCGTCAGCCCTTTAGACCAAGAGCTGAGATGCCAGCATATTAGTCAGCGCCAGCAGCGTTGCTGAACCAGCTATTCGTGGTGACATTGGAAGAGCCAGAGAAGCTGTTTGCGCTGCCCTGCTCGAAGGAACCCCATACGGAACCGCTGTAGGTTACGCCATTAGCTGAGCTACCGGAGTTGGAGCCACCGATGGTGTTGCCGCCGGTCTTTTCACCGCTACCGTTTGCATTCCAGACAGAGCTGATGGAAGAGTTGAAGCCAGAAGCGTTGGAGTAACCGCCGCCAACTTGACCTTCGATCTGGCCGCCCTGAACGCTGTAGTTCTGGCTCTGGTATTCGCCACCAGCGGTAGCAGTACAGCCTGTAGCGCCCATGCCCCACATAGCGGAACCGGAAGCACCGGATACACAACCTGCGTTAGCAGTGTTGCCGTTAAAGCCAGCGAAACCTTCGGAGCCAGCAAAATCTTCGAACTGCGCGTGCGCTGGAGCAGCAGAAATAGCCAGGGCAGCGATCGCGATAACAAACTTACGCATAAAGAGTCTCCTTCGTCATTTTGACGAGTTAGTTGCTTTTTTCGGTTTTCGGACACTCGGCGCCGCTTGAAAGCAGTTTTGCGTTGGGCGGCCCCGGTGCGTCACGGACATAGCAATACCGATATCAATCTGAAAAAGAACTTCTCAAAATGATTTAAAGTCGTTTCACCCTGCAAATCTCAGGCGTTGCAGTGACGACTTTGCAACAGGCAAACTTCTTAAGGTAGCAGAACACTGAACCATTAATCGTTAATGTGTCGCGTTTTAGCGATATAGTTGCTTCAAATCGATTCTATCCGAAGCCACTGATAATATTGGTTAAAATACGATAATTAAAAAACGTAACAATATTATGCGCCTCAGCTAACACTCTGCGATGCTTTATGGCCTTGATTTACCGGCGTTGTCCGGTGCCAAAACGGGCGCATAACGATAATTAAATTACATTATAAGAAAATTAATAAAAAACTCTATCAATCTGACGCGTTTTCTCAGGATGAGGACGGCTCGCTCATGGCTTTCGCCACCCACGCGTGAAAGCAATGTGTTGCCGTATCCATGGCGGGTGAGAACCGGCCACCGTCGAAGTGGGGCGCGCTGCGACCGCGCTGCATTCCTTCGACAACGGAGATGTCTTCATCAAATACGGTGCGCCATTGCTTGGCATTGACGTGTCGCAGGTCGGCGAAGCTGTCGCTCATCGATTCTTCGGATGCGTAGAAAATCCCAACCCGCTCGTGCGTGTGGCTTACGCTTTGTGGTAGCAGCAGCATCGCAAAGACGTGGTCGCGGTGCACGCCCGCCAAAACGTTGGGATAGAGAACGATATACTCAGCCTGGCCGTTCCACCAATTCTCGCTCAGGTCCGAAAACGTATCGAACAAGCGACCGTCTTCGGTCCGCGAGGGATTGAACACCGTTGTGCCCTGGCCAGAGTAGGCGTCGCTTTCAACGATGTTGTAGTGATCCTCGATCCGCGAGTAGCTGTTCAGGTCCGGATGGATCCACGGCAAGTGGTAGGCTTCGCAGTAGTTCTCGACAGCCAGTTTCCAGTTACAGGCAACATCCAAGGTGAATTGAGAAACGTCACGATCGAAGAACAGCGGCTGTTGGAATTCAGACCAGCGGTCCAGCAATTTCGAATGCAGTTCGACAAAGGGGCCAGCATCGCGGCTGATGTTGACATAAACCACGCCGAGATAAACGTGTGTCGGCACCTCCAGCAATCCCAGTTCGGGCTTGTCGATGCAGGGGTGATGGTTGGCGTCGGGACCGCCAACCAGTGGTGTTGCCACCAAGCGGCCACTGAGGTCGTAGGTCCAACTGTGATAAGGACAGCGCATGCCTTGCTTGGCTTTCCCCGGCTCGCTGACAAGGATCATTCCCCGGTGGCGGCAGACATTTTCATAGACGCGCACTTGGTTTTCACGGTCGCGAACAACGACCAGGGGCACGCCGGCCAAATCAACGGGGTAGACATCCCCGATTTCAGGCACGTCACCTTCGAACGCGACGCCCGCCCATTGCCCGTGAAGCAACCGCTTGGTTTCCTCGGCATAAACTGTTGAATCTGTATAGAATGCGTTGGGCAAGCCGCGCGCGGTTTCGACAGATTGCTGCACTTTTTCAAGGTACGACATGGGCATTTAGCTCGGTTGATGACTTTCCCCCATAGATACGTCTTCGCGTGCCGGCTGTTCGACTGAGAGCGACCTCCACGGGTCGGTTCTGCCATACAATCGCCGAACTTGACGACGCGGGCAGGGCCATAGATTGATGGCGCATGACTCAACTCAAGACGATCAACGGCCTCGCCATGATGCCGCTCTATGATTGGCCAGAGCTGCATCACCTGACGGACGCAGCGTGGGACTGCATTCGGCGGGCGGCACGGGACGAAGGGCTGGACCTGCCGGTTGGTTTGGATCATCGCCCACAGCGCGTGTCGGCGTGGATGAACGATGGCGTGGTGTTTAGCCAACTGTGCGGGTCGCCCTGGTATCGCAGCCATCGGCATCACGCCCGCTATCTGGCAACGTCAAACTTTGATCTGACGGACAACCTCCACGGTCACTATTATAGTAAGATCATCGTGGCGAACGATTCGCCCTTGCACGCCCTCGACGGGCTGGAGCAGGCGACCTTTGCTTTCAATGATCCAGACTCGCAATCGGGCGTGCATTGCCTGCGTCCGTTGCTGGATATTGAGCCCTCTCTCAACCGTGGGGTGGAAAGCGGCGGGCATCGGTTTTCGATTGAAGCCGTCGCCGACGGTCGCGCCGACTTCGCCGCCATTGATGCGTTCAGCTTTTTGCTCGCCGAAAGGTTTATTCCTACGCTGACAGCAGGCGTTCGCGTCATCGCCCAAACCGCGCCCCGTCCAGCGCCCGTGCTGATCACGTCAGCCAGCTTTGATGACGAAACAATCAGCGCTTTACGGCGGAGTGTCCTGATCGGGCTTTCGCAGTTACCGGCTGAGATTTCCGCCGCATTCGCATTCCGTGGTGCGGTGGACTTGGGGGAAGCGCCCTACGCCGTGTTTGACCTTGGGGTTTAATCCCAAGGTCCATTGACGGCTTTGAGGTCCGGATACACCGGCTCCCGCTTTTGCATCTTTGCGGCCGCGCTTTCCATCATGTGCGAATGCGCCAGAATGCCGCCGTTCAATGCCTGCAGATAGCGCAGCGTGTCTTCGGTCGTGTGGTCGGCGGCGTAGTTCATGACATGCTTGGAGCTGGTCACGGCCAAAGGCGAGTTTCGGGCAATCTGCTGTGCCAGTGCCATGACGGCGGTCAGCATGTCTTCTTGGCTATCATACACCTGATTAACAAAGCCGCGTTCAAGCGCCTCTGCGGCTTCGAGCTTGCGGCCCGTGTAGGCCAACTCGCGAACCAAACCGTCAGGCAGTTGACGCATGACGCGCGGGAATGTGCCAACGTCCGCGACCATGCCGATGTTGATTTCTTGAATCGTAAAGTACGCGTCCGCGGTGCAGTAGCGCATGTCGCAAGCGCTGCTCAAATCCACACCAGCCCCCAAAGCCCCGCCTTGGATCGCGGCCAGAACGGGCTGGCGCGCGTTATAGAGGCTGGAGAAGGTTTCTTGCAGGTGGTGCAAGTGGGTGCGAAAAGCGTCCGCGTGGATATGGGGGTCGGTTTCGCCGCCCATGATCGAATTCGCGCCTTCGGCAAAGACGGCCAAGTCCATGCCTGCTGTGAAGTGCTTTCCCGTGCTGGAAACAACGATTACCCGCGCGGCGGCGTTGTTCGAGATGCGGTTGATGGCATCGGGAAACTCAACCCAGAACGCCTTGCTCATCGCGTTGCGCTTTTCGGGGCGGTTGAGGATGACGTGCGCCACGTGGTCGGCGATTTCGACCGCGATGGTGTCGTAAGCGGGGAATTCCAGCGTCATGGGTTCGGCTCTCCAGTTCTTGCGCCGCTCAAACTAGGAGCAGCTTAGCCCGCTGACCAGTGAGAAACGACCGCATCGAAGTTGGGACGCGGGCGGTCGTCGGTGTTGGTCAGTTTGCCTCCGATATAAATTAAGCCCGCGACTTGATCGTGCTCTGTCTTACAGCCCAAGGCGGCTTTGACATCAGGATCAAAGGCGGTCCACTCGGTCAGCCACTGCGTCGCGTAGCCCTCGGACTGTGCAGCAACCATGATGTTTTGACAGACCGCTCCCGCCGACAAATGCTGTTCCCAAGCGGGGATTTTGTGCGGGATTGTCGGTGTTGAAAGCACGGCGAGCACAACGCCAGCGCGCTCGAACCGTGCGGCTTCGAGATCCAGGGTGCTTTCCGGCGCATCGGGGCGCTGGTTCTTGGCAAAGGCGGGTCGGATGACTTGCTCACCAAAGGCGCGGCGGCTGTCGCCTTCGAAGATAACGATCTGCCAAGGCGCGATCTTGCCATGATCAGGCACGCGAAGACCTGCCGCGATAATCTCCCGCAGCTCTCCCGCTTCGGGGCGGCCCGTGGGCATATCAGCGGCTTTAACAGAGCGGCGCGTTTGCAGAAAAGCGAGAGTGGACAAGAGCAGTTTCCTTAAACCAGAGACAGCACCCAACGGGTTGCGACAATAAACACCAGTGTTTGAAGAAGTGAGACGCCGAGCATAAAGGCGCAAGAGGCGAGCGTAAAACTATCCACCAAACCCACGCCCAAAACCACCAACGGCAGGGCAAAGGGCAGGGCCATCGCGCCAAGGAAGACGCCAACATTGCCAAGCAGCGTGCGGAGCGCGGAAACAAAGGCGGACAGCGCGGTCAGGGCGCTGGCGCTGATCAGCAAGCCAGCGGCAAGCGCGCTAAAGGCGCTGGTGGGTTGCGAGTAAAATAGTGTCACTAGCCAGGCCGCGATCAAAAACCACGGCAGGGAAGCCAACCAGCCCCCGACGGCCCGTCCATAGACAAACCCAGCGGCGTCAGCCGCCATTACGCGGAAGCGCTGGTTGAGGCCGGATTGAATCTGATCCAACCACCAATCGGCATTGGCGTAGACGAATGCCAGCACAATCATAGCCCAGCCGATTGCAGGACCAGCCGGGCGCAGGCGCTCGGGAAACTGTCCCAGCGTCAATCCAACGGCGGTCAGCGCCACAGCCAGAAACCCCAGCGCACCAAGGGCCGTTAGCCCCCCGCGCAACCGCAACCGCAGTTCCAGCCGTAATCCAGCGCTAAACATCCTCATCTCCCCGAGGGGCCAGCGTCAGATTTCGCGCTTGGGCAAGGCCGCGTTCGTGGGACGTGTAAACCACGGCGCCTCTGCGCGCGGTGTGCTGTGCCAGCACGCGTTCCAGCGTCTGGGCGGTCTGCGTGTCCAAGCCCGCAAAAGGCTCGTCCAGCAACCACAGCGCTTTTTCTGGCAAGCACGTCAGCGCCAGCGCGACGCGGCGCGCTTGGCCAAAACTCAGGGTGCGGGCGGGCTTGGCGCTGAGTTTGGAGATCCCCAAGGCCTCACAGGTCTGGGGATCAGCAACAACACCGCTTCCGGCGTAAAGCGCCATGTTTTCCGCCACGCTCAAATCCGGCAGTAGACCATTATCGTGGCCGAGAAAGGCGAGGGCGTCCCGGTCCACCGCAACCGTTCCTGATGCCAGCGGGATCAGCCCTGCGAGCGCAAGCAGCAGTGTCGATTTACCCGCGCCGTTCTCACCCAACACATGCAACGCCTCACCGGGCTGCAAAGCAAAGCTCAGTTCTTCGATCAAAAGAGCATCGCCCCGCGCAACGCTCAAGCGGTCAGCGTGTAACAATGGTGAAGATGCGTGGGTCATGCTTGCCTTTTGCCTGACACGGAAGGCTTCTACAACCGTTCCAAGTCGCGGCAGCATGCGCATTATTGCCTTGGGTTTCCCCAAACGCAGAGGACCACCGCACCAGATGCGGCATCCTTCGATTTGAAGTCACGGCAAAAAACGGTCATATCGGTGTTTATGCACAAGTACGCTAATCCAACACGTTTCATGCGCTGGGCCGAAGCCTGTCAGCCTTACCTGCTTGCGCTCGGGATCCTTCTGGGGTTCGGGGGGATGATTTGGGGGCTGTCCGTGCCGCCGGATGAAGAGATGCAGGAGCTGATCAAGCCCTTGTTCGTTCACGTTCCGTCGGCGGGGCTGTCGCTGATTGTCTACGGCAGCATGTCCATTGCCGCGTTTGTGGCGCTGGTCTGGCGTCACCCCCTGCCTGAGATTTTCTGTCTTGCCGCTGCGCCGGTTGGTGCTGTTGTTACGATTGTTGCCTTGGTTACGGGCGCGCTGTGGGGCAAGCCAACGCTGAACACCTATTGGGACTGGCGCGATCCGCGCATGGTTCTGGAGCTGTTGCTGCTGTTCCAATACTTGATCTACATCGTCCTCGTCCGTGTTTTGTCACAGCGCGACCCCGCGCTGGGTCGCCGGGTTGGGTCGATCTTTCTGGTCGCCAGTGTGGTTACCGTTCTGCTTTCCAAGTTCGTCACCGAATGGTTCTTGGTCCTGCATCAGGGCTCAAGCGGCGCGAACGTGGTCGAGCTAACCGGACGCGTGATGATGAACCTGCTTGGGCGGGGGGAAGATATTGCTGCTGAGCCGGTCGAAGAAGACGGCATTGCCAGCGTCTATGTGCCGCCGTTGCTGATCACCATGCTGGGCACCTATTTATTCTACATGGCGATCGGCATTTGGCTGATGCGCTACGAGCTGATCCGCATGCGCTTGCGCTCCTTACGCCGCAAGCAAAGCGCGGCACATGCTTTTCTTGCTGAAGCAACCGGAACATAGGGGGGCGAATGGATGTTTGATGATCGTTGTATCGCTGTCTGGGGAAGCTATGGCGCGGCTGGGCTGGCCATGATTGGCGCCCTGATCGTTGCGCGCCTTGTGCTCGGTCGGGCGCGGCGAGAGTTAGAGCAGCTCAAGCAGGACAGCGCTCAATGAAAAGTTCGCGGGTTCGCAGTCGATTGATTTGGGTCAGTTTGGGCGCAGCGTTGGCGGCGGGTGCCGTGCTGCTGATCGTCTTTGCCTTGCCCGGCCAGCTGAACGCCTTTCGCACGCCGACGCAACTGCAGGCTATGGACATTCCGCCCGGTAAGTCGCTGCGGTTGGGCGGGCAAATCGTGCCCGGTTCCTACACGACCGCCGATGGGATCACCCACACCTTTACGCTCACCGACAAAGACGGCGGCGTGCAGGTTGTCGATTATCAAGGCGCTTTGCCGGATTTATTCCGCGAAGGTCAGGGGATCATCGCGACGGGGGTTCTCGATGGCTCAGGCGGTTTTGCCGCGAAGACGCTGCTGACCAAGCATGACGAGGCCTATGTCCCGCGCGAGCTTCGTGACCATGCCGAGCAGAAGCAGGACACCAGCGGTCAATGATGTCCGAATGGGCGCATCTTGCCCTTGTATTCGCTTTGCCGCTTGCCTTTATGCAGGCTGTTATCGCTCTGCTGCCCGCCGCGCCAATGGGCTGGTCTGACGCCTTTAGGCAATCGGTGGTCCGCGCGGTGTCTCTGATCACGGCTGCCCTGGTTTCGCTGGCCTTTTTGGGCTTGGTGCTGGCCTTTGTGACGGGTGATTTCAGTGTAAAAACCACGTTCGAGCACAGTCACACAGCCAAGCCGCTGCTGTACAAAATCTCGGGCACTTGGGGGAACCACGAAGGGTCCATTCTGCTTTGGGTGTTGATCCTTGCGGTCTTTGGCGGGTTGCTGGCGCTGCGGGGCACGGAGGGGCAAACAAGGGATCTGCGGGTGCGTGCTTTGGGGGTCCAAGCGCTGATAACACTGGCGTTTCTCGCCTTTACGCTTTTCACGTCCAATCCGTTTGAGCGTGTGCTTCCTGCGCCGCTCGAAGGGCGCGGCCTGAACCCTTTGCTCCAAGACATCGGCCTCGCGCTGCACCCGCCGTTGCTCTATTTCGGCTATGTCGGGTTCTCCATCACCTTTGCCCTGACCGTGGCGGCTTTACTGCGCGGCGAGGCAGACCACATCTGGGCGCGCATGGTGCGGCCTTGGGCCATGCTCGCGTGGACAACACTGACAGCGGGGATCGCGCTGGGCAGTTGGTGGGCGTACTATGAGTTAGGCTGGGGTGGCTTCTGGGCTTGGGATCCGGTCGAAAACCTATCGTTTCTGCCGTGGCTGACAGGGACGGCGTTTATCCACTCGCTGATGGTCGTTGAGAAATCCGGCGCTTTGCGGGTTTGGACGCTGTTCCTCGGCGTTGTGACTTTTGTTCTGGCAATCTTGGGCACGTTTGTTGTGCGCTCGGGCCTGCTGACCTCGGTGCACGCCTTTGCCGTCGATCCGGCGCGCGGCGCGTTCATTCTGCTGATTCTCGGGTTGAGCGTCATTGTTGCCTTTGGCCTGTTCGCGTGGCGCGCGCCACAGTTCAAGCCCGGCAGCGGCTTTGCACCGGTCAGCCGCGAAGGGGCGTTGGTGCTCAACAACCTGTTCCTTTCAACCGGCGCTGGCGTGGTGCTGCTGGGTACGTTCTTCCCGCTGATCACCGAAGCCTTTGGCCAGCCGCTGACGGTGGGCAAGCCCTATTTCGACGCGACATTCCTGCCGTTCATGGTGCCGCTGCTGTTGCTTATGGCCATCGGTCCCTTTGTCCCGTGGCAGCGCCTGCGGGGCTCGACCGGTGACCGGGTCCGTGGCCTGATCACGCTGCTGGTGGTGGCGATGGCTTTGGCCACGATCGTGATTGTGATGCTGCTCTGGCAATCAAAGCCACGCCTGTCACTGACTGTGGGCCTTGCGATGATCTTGGCGGGCTGGTTGCTCGGTGGCGGTCTGCTGACGTTTGTCCAGCGGGCACGGGCCGTGCGAAGCCCGTTCAAAGTCGCGCTGAGCGGCTGGGCTGTGTCACTGGCGCACGCCGGTCTGGGCATTGCCGTGTTTGGCCTGATCGCTGGCTCTGCGATGGTCCAAGAGCGGACCGTCAACCTCAAACCCGGTGACAGCGTGGATGTCGGCCATCTGACCTTTCGCCTCGACGGTGTTCGGGAAACACAGGCGGACCCAAGCATCGGGCGGAACTATATCTCCGCATTCGCAGACGTTGCCTTGCTGACGGGGCAGGGCGCGACCAAGGCGATCTTGTCGCCAGAACGGCGCTTTTACCCCGTGCGCCAAGACAGCACGACCGAGGCTGACATTCGCGTGACATGGCTGGGCGATATCTTTCTCGCCTTTAACACCCAAGCCCCTGACGGCGGATTTATCCTGACGCTCAGTTGGCGGCCGCTGATCCCGTGGTTGTACTTTGGCTGTATCCTGATGGTGCTGGGTGGCCTGCTGGGTTCAATCGCCGCTTGGCGACGCGTAGGGAGAGCATGACGACACCATGAGAATTGCACTGCGACTGGCGATTATCGTTCTGGGAACCGTCCTGATCCTGCTGATTGGGTCATTGCTCTGGTTCGGCCTGAACCCCCAACGAAGCCCCGCCAGCTTCCCCACCTCCACCGCCATTGCGCCAGATTTCAGCGCGTTTGGACAAGGGACGCCGTTGCCGGGGTATGAAGACGCGGCTGACGTCCTCGCGGCACGACGCGCTGCTGAGGGGCCGTTTGTGGTGAATTTCTTTGCCAGTTGGTGCCAGCCTTGCCGGTTGGAGCACCCGTATTTGCTCGAATTCAGCGCGGCTAACCCGGGCGCACTGATCGGCTTGGCCTATCGCGACGACCCCATCGATGCGGCAACCTATTTGACCAACGACGGCAACCCTTATGCAGCAGTCATCGCAGACACCGGCAGCACGAACGCACTGAATTTTGGGCTAACAGGTGTGCCGGAAACCTATGTGTTTGGTGCGGACGGAACCTTGCTGTTTCGCTCGCCCGGCCCGTTGATCGGCGCCTTGAAGACACAGTTCATTGATGCGTGGGAGGCGGCTTCGCAATGATGCGCCGCACCTTGCTTTCCCTGTTTGCTCTCCTGTTCGCCAGTACCGTGTCGGCGCACGCGCAAAGCATTGGCGAAGTCCGAGCCAAAGCCCTGTTTAATGAGCTCCGCTGCGTGGTCTGCGCGGGGCAATCCATCGCTGAATCCAACGCCGAATTGGCGCAGGATATGCGGGAGCAGGTGGTGCTGCTGATCAACGACAATCGGTCGGACGCGGAAATCCGTGATTGGTTTGTCCAGCGCTATGGCGATGCTGTCCTGATGAACCCACCGCTCAAGCCCCTGACCTTTGCGCTTTGGTTCGGCCCTGTTCTCATCTTCCTGTTTGGGATGGCTGTGACAGGCTTGGTGCTGTTGCGTGGTCGCGCCCGATTGAGGAACAAATCCTGATGCGCATGGTGTTTCTGATAGCGCTGGTGGTGATTTTTGCTGGACTGGCGACGTATCTGGCCATCGGCAATCCGCGCCTGCTGATCTCTTCCGCGCCGATGGCACCGCAAGGGCCAGACCCCGACCGCGTTGCCGCCCTGCAAGCGCAGTTGCAAGGTGCAGACGAAGACCAAGTGCGGGGCACGATCGAAGGCATGGTCGCGGGGCTTCGCTCCCGACTGGAAACAGAGGGCGGAACGGTGGACGAGTGGGATCGCTTGATCCGGTCCTATGCGACGCTGGAAGACGTCGAGGGACTGTCTTTTGCCCTTGGCGGACTGCTGGACCTTGAGCCCGAAAACCCCCAAGCCCTGTTGCTCGCGGGGCAAGTCGCCGCGCAGCAAGGCGACCGGGTTCAAGCCAAGGCATTTTTCATGCGGCTGTTACCCCTGATCGACCCTGAACATCCCCGGTTTGAGCAGATCCAAACCCTGATTCAGACTTTCGACCAAGCGGACCCGACAACCCCATCAAACTAGAACATTAGAAGCCCCTAATAGAAACGGACCTTCCAGCTGGTCGGACCATACAGAGTCGGCCCGTCCTGTCGGTATGGCTCGTAACGGGAACAGAGCAAGAAACTTCATTGAGACCTTCGTTTCAGGTGCAGCCATGCGCATATGATGATTTGTTTTCAGTGGCTTAGCGTGCGACGGTCATCGTCATGCGAATTGATGCTTCTTCCGCCCATTTGGCGACGACTGCCAACCCGAGGCCGATTCAGGGCATTCTTTGGACCCTGCAAGGTTCGGCCACTTATGGCCTGCTTTTCATCTTTCCCAACCTGTGGGGGGAGGACATTAGCCCTTGGCAATTGGCGTGGTTTCGGTTTCTGGGCGGGTTTGTTTCCATCCTGCCCTTGGCTGCTTGGTTTGCGGCGACCGGACAGGCCAAACGCCTGTTGCCCACGCCCGGTTTACTGGGCTGGCACGCGCTGCGTTCTGCGCTCGGGGTCATAACGTTCACCTGCTCCGTCGTGGCGATTCTACACATCGATCAAGCCAACGCGTCGGCGATCACCATGACCTCTGGCGTCTTTACCGTCGCCATGGCGATCCTGCTGCTGGGCGAGCGGCCCAATCGGATGGTTTTGCTGGCCGGCGTGATTGCGCTCATGGGTGGGATTGTAGCCGCTGAACCGAATTTTGGGCAGTTGGATCAGTTCCTGTCCCTGGGCGCGCTTGCCGCCTTTGGCGCTGCCTTCACGCTGGGCCTGCAATTCACGGTGCTGAAGTTTATTACAGACCGCGACAGCACCTTTATCCTTGTGGTCGCCATGTCATTCTTTGGGACGATTTACCTCGCGCCCATGGCCTTTCTCAATTGGACGCCAATGAGCGGTTTTCAGATCATGGTGTTTTTGGGCATGGGCTTGCTGGCAAACATAGGACAGCTGGGTAATGTGATGGCGTTTCGGCACGCCTCCGCGAGCTTTATCGCGCCAGTCAAATACACCGGGATCGTCCTCACAACGTTCTGGGCGTTCCTGTTTCTGGGGCAAATCCCAACCCTGATGTTTTGGATCGGCGCAGGCTTAATCACGGTTGGCGGCTTGCTGCTCACCCGGTCGCGCCTTTAGCCGGCAGACTGCCAAGCCAGATGAAACTGGGCCGCGAGGCCGCCTTCCCCTCCGGAAAGCGGCCTTCTATGCCCGGTGTCAGTCAGCAAACACACTGACGGTGTAGGGTTGCACGGTGGTTCCCTCACCGATGATGGCATCCCCGCGCAAACCCAAGACTGCGGCGTCATAGGCCGTCTCGCCAAAGTTCATCACATACAACCGTCCGTCTGAGCGCCGGATCCGCACGTCTTCCGGCAGCTCATCCGCTGCAATCATCGCAGCGTCGAAAATCGGCTCCATGATGGCTTTCATGCCCTCATAGTCTGGCTCAAAACCAAGATAGTGGATGTTGCCCTGTCGCACGATCGCGGCGTCGAGGCCGGATGGCTCAAACGGGCCGGGCGTGAATTGGGCGATGACTTCGACCGGCGGTTCGTTTGAGCCGGGCTCGATCATGCCCATAACCCGCAAGTGCTCAACCCACGCCAAAGCCTGTACCGCTGCACCGTCCAAATCGACCCCGATTTTCTGCGTTGGGCGCAAGGTTTCCGTGCGGTCGAGGAAGAGGTCTTCCATCAGCGGATCAACGGCGACACCGTCTTCGCAGACCATGGGCTGTGGCAGCCAATTCAGTGTGCCGTCGCGCGATCCGGAGCGGGAGCAGAAAATGGCAGGCGCGCCCGTTTCCCGAATGAAATCAACCATATCTGCATCGAGAACGGGTGCCGCAGGGATGATGTACGCAGGCAGCACGGACATCTGTGAGGGTGAGATAAACTCCACGTTCAAGCCCATACGACGCAAGAAATGATACCACCCAAACATGGTCGCAAAGGCGTTCTGATCTGCGCCTTGCTTCAGGGCTTCAAACGTGAACGCCGCGTCCCAGTCAAAGTACAGGCCAACGGTATTCGAAGTATCGCCACCGGAGGCGTCGTTGACATCACCAAATGTCAGTTTTGGCAGGTCATCACGCAGCGTCTCAATTTCCAGCGACGCCCGATCAGGCGTGCCGTCGGGCCGGTTTAGGCCTGTATGATAAGTCTCCTGCGCCCATTGCGCTTGCCGCCAACGGAAGTAGGAAACCACCTCAGCCCCATGCGCCACCGCTTCCAGCGTCCAGAACCGCACCGCGCCATCGACGGGGGCTGGGTTCCAGTTGGCCCAATTTACAGGGCCAGGCTGCTGTTCCATCACCCACAAGCGACCCGTGCGGGACATGTCGCGGTACAGGTCGTGGTGCAGAGCAACGATGTCGGGGTGCCCGATGCGCATGTAGCGATCAATCACGGCATCGCCGCCAATGGACATGCGATTGCCGAATTTTTCGAGGAAGCCGAGCGGGTAGGAATCCCAGCTCGCAAAATCCAGATCCGAGCTGACGTCCCAATGGTCAAAGCCCATTTCGGCGACCATGAAGTTGTGCGTGACAAACATGTCTTCGCGACTGCCAGCGCGCAGAATATCGCACTGTTCGCGGTTAAACTCAGCGGTCATGTCGCTGAAGAACCGGCGGAAATCCAGCCAGTGCGCGGGCGCAGCGTCGGCGGTCAGGCGGTTGGGCAGCTCGACTTCATCGAAACTGCGATAGGTCATGGACCAGAACACGGTGCCCCACTGCGCATTCAGGGCGTTGATGTCACCATAGACCTTGCCCAGCCACAGCTGGAACGCCTGCCTGTCTTCGGGGCCATAGGACAGGGTGCTGTCGTGGCAGGAGTATTCGTTGTCCGTTTGCCAGCCGATCACATGCGGGTTGTGGCCATAGCGGTCGGCGAGCGCGAGGGTGATGCGGCGGGATTGCTCACGGTAGGTCTTTGACGCCACCGAGCAATGGCGGCGCGAACCATGCTTTTCAGGCAGGCCATCTTCGGAATGGCGCAGCGTGCTGGGGTAGGCGTCCGTTAACCACTTGGGCGGGGTCGGGGTCGGTGTACACAGCACCACCTTCAAACCAGCCTGTCCCAGTGTTTCAACAGCCCGGTCCAGCCATCCCCACGTAAACACGCCCGGCTCCGGCTCCATCTTTGCCCACGCAAACTCGGCGATCCTGACGGTCGAAAGCCCCAAGGCTTTCATGCGCGCTGCATCGTCTTCCCACGTGTCTTCGGGCCAATGTTCGGGATAGTAGCAAACCCCCAAGCGCGGGTGGTTTTCAGGCTGATACATGGTGAAAACTCCTTAAAGAACGATACTCAGTCCGCAAGGCGGCGGCCAAGTCGAATAAACGGCAAGAGGGCCAAGGGCGCGATGCTGAGGGTTAGCACGAACCAAAGGGTATGGTCAGAAAAACCGGAGCCTGAAATCACCGCCGATTGCAAAAGCAGGAACACAACCAACACGGCAATCAAAAATACAGCCAACAGCGCCTGACCGCCCACAGCAGGCCGTCGCCCAAACAGCAGGCCGGCGGCAAGGACGCTGAAACTTACCAACGAGAGCGCTGCGGCCAGCCGGCGGGTCAATTCTTCGGCAGCTGCTGCGTCTGTTCGATCCGCAAGCAGGTCCAAGCTGCTGCGGGTATCGACGGGGTGTTGGTTGCTTTTTGGCGTGCGGCGCGTTGGTAAATCGACAGCGAGGGCGGTGCTGGTGAAATTCAGCAGGGTCTGTCGCCCCGTGGGGTCAATCCGCTGCAAGCGACCATTTTCCAGCGTCAGAATCGCAGCACCATCGGGGGCAGGCGAGAGCGTGGCGCGCGTGGCGGTGATGATGGTCGTCTCGTCGCGGGCGCTGTAATCCACCACTTCGATGTCATGAAACAGACCGTCAGCGGTATGTGCGCCGACGGTGAGCATCACGCCTGCGCCGACCGCGATGGGGCTGCCGATGGGAAGGGTGATGGCCGCCAGGCTGTCTTGCTGCATTTGCGCGTTCAGCGTGCGATACGCCCCTTGGCTTTGCGGGATCACAACGCCTGACAGCAACAGCAAGCCCGCCGCCGTCATCGCGGCAATCACGGTCACCGCCACACCGTCAACCAGCGCCGAACGCCCAGCCGCGCGCAGCAGCAGCGTTGTACCGCTTTCATTCCGATGCACGCACGCCAAAACCACCGCAATGCCGAAGGCCAATGGCGTCACCAGTTCCGCCATCTTTGGCACAATGGTCAGCAGGATCAGCGCAAATTGGCCCAGTGTTAAGCCGCGTTCGAGGATATTTTCCGTCAGACGTGCCGCTTGCGACAAGGTTGCGCTCAGGGCGATGACGCCGAGGATCAGCACAAAGATCATCAGCAGGCGGGACAGAAACTGTTGGTCGAGGCGACGCATGATGCTCTGTCCGCTCCTCGCTCAGCCTGCAAGCCCGGTCGAGGCCGCAACCAACCACGCGGTTGGGTGTGCCAGCCGCAAAGACGCTGCGAGGCGGGCTTCTTCTCCCGCTGGCACCAAGGCAACGATACAGCCGCCAAAACCAGCGCCCGTGATCCTTGCCCCCAAGGCTCCCCGGCTTAAACAGGAGTCCACCAACGCATCGACTTCGCGTGTCGAGGTTTCAAAATCTTGGCTCAACGACCAGTGGCTTTCGGTCATCAAGGTGCCAAACTGCGCCATATCCCGGGCCTTTAGGGCGTCTCGGGCCTGCAACACGCGGGCATTCTCCGTCACCACATGGCGCGCGCGCGCTTGGGTTTTTCCCGCAAGCGTGCCGATCTGGTCGAGCGTCGCCGTGCGCAGGCTGGGCACGCCCAGTTCCGCTGCTGCGGCCTCACACTGGCTGCGCCGTTCGTTATATGCGCCGGAGGTCAGCTGCCGCGACAGGCCTGAATGCAGGGTGACAAAGCTGTGCGTCGTGGGCAGCGGGTCGAGCGTGGTTTCAAGCGTCATCGTGTCAAAGAACAGCGCCCAACCCGGCTTGCCCGTCGAGGACGCCATTTGATCCATCAAGCCACAGTTCACGCCGACGTAGTTGTTTTCCGAACTCTGCGCCAACTGTGCGAGTTTCTCAGGCGTGATCTCGATGCCAAAAGCCTCCACCGCCGCCCGCAACGTCGCGACTTGCAGCGCGGCTGAGGACGAGACGCTGGCCCCCGTTGGCACCGTGGATCCGATGGTCAGGTCCAGGCCCGACGGCAAGGGCGCACCGGTGTAGCCGACCAACGCTTGCAGCGCGCCAATGACGTAATCCAGCCAGTCGCCGAAGACGGGGGACATGACGTCGCGTTCAAGCTGCGCTTCCATATTCATCGATCGCGCCCGAATGCGGCCATCTGTGTTCCGGCTGTAGGCGATGAAAGTGCCGATCTCCAGCGCGACGGGAAAGACGAATCCGTCGTTATAGTCGGTGTGATCGCCGATCAGGTTCACCCGTCCCGGCGCAAAAACCCCGCCAATGGGCTCAAAGCCAAAGGCGGTGGCGTGGGCCCGTGCAACGATGTCTGCGGTGATCTTTGCCATCGTTTAAACCGTCACATCGCGCAGCTGCTGGGCTGCGTCTTCGGGCAGGACATCGACCAGATACACGCCGGTGATTTGCTCAACCGAGGCGAGGAACTTGAACGTGTTCTCACCGCGCTGCATGGGCCAAATCTGGATGTGAAACGGCCAACTGGACTCAAAGCCCTTGGGCGGCAGGGCGCACCACAGGACCAATGGCGTCTTGTTACCAAACAGGGCGTCCAGACGCTTGGTCGCGTGTTTCAGTGCGTGGGCGAAGTCGAGCAGGGCTTCGTCACTCATCTCATCGGGCGCGGAAACCGGCTGCTTTGGCATGATCCAGCACTCATAGGGATAGCGCCCATATTCGGGGCAGAGCGTGACGGCGTGATCGCGATCTTCCACCACAAACTGCGGGTCTGGCGCGTGGACCAGCCGGGTCAGGGCTTGGTTCTCCATCTGCGCGCGCGCCTGTCGCTCCACCATGGGCGGCAGGAAGGGAAAGGCGTAAATCTGGCCGTGAGGATGGGGCAGGGTGACGCCCACATGCGCGCCCCGGCTTTCGAAAGGCAGCACATATTGCACCTCGGGCAAGGCAGACAGCGCGCGATAGCGATCCGCCCACGCCTGTAACAGCAGCGCGATGTGATCGACCGGCAAGTCGTGCAGGGATCCATCATCTTGGGTCGAATACACCACCACTTCGCACGCGCCCTTGGCCGCCGGGCGGTCATCGTCGCCCAGACCAACCGCATGCATCGCCAAGCCCGGCCACCGGTTCTCGAACACGGCAACCTCAAAGTCTGTCACGGGAATTTCACCGGGAAAGCCGTCCACTTGCACCGGGGCGAGGGGGTTGAAGTCCTTGGGCGGGTTCAGCGTCCGGGAATTGCGCCCCGCGTTGTACGCCACCCACTCCCGCCGCAGCGGATGCCAGCGCAGGTGCGGGTTCGGCGCATAGGGCCCTTCGACATCATTGGTAACCGTGTAGTCCCTTTTCTCGCGGCTATAGAGATAGAGCGAGCGGCCATCTTGCTTGCGATGGTCGTGGCGATGAAAATCCATAGGGGGGCGGTTCCAATATCCTGTTACGTGCCGGAAATCGGCACACACCGCACCTTTCCGGCCTGCCCCCTTGGTGTCAAGCCAGCTTTCAGTTCCCGCATTCCGGGAATGTCACAATCCATGCGAAACGGTGCCAATCAAGCCCGGCCACTGCGCTCAGCGCCGCGGGCGTTCTACCAGTTCAGGCGATAGACGATCCGGTGCTCGTACTGTTCCCGCGCCCGCACGTCGATGCTGGGGAAGGAGCTGTGGTTGGGCGCGTCAGGATGGAGTTGGGGCTCCAAGCAGACCGCTTCAGGCAGATTTTCCACCGCGCCCACGCCTGCAGAACCTTGCGGCGCTTCGAGCCGGCCACCGCTTCGACTGTACAGCTGCACCCCCGGCTTATCGCTTTCGATGGTCAGGCTGCGGCCCAAGCGCGGATAGCTCAGCCGGGCATTGTGCGGGCGGTCGTTGGGCAGGACAAAGTGCAAGTCATACTGCCCCCGGCCAAGGTCCAGCGACGATGGCTTGCTGAAATCAGCACCAACGTCTTCCCAATCGATGATCTCGCCCGTCGGGATCTTCGCCTCATCCAAAGCCAGCGCGCCCTCCGCTGGGATTTCCAGCAGATGCCCGGTCAAGGCCTGACCGCCGCCGAGGTTCCAGTAAGGGTGATGGGTCATGTTCGCCAGCGTATCGCGGTTCGAGCGCAGGCCGAGCGTCAGCTCCAGCGCGTCGCCCTCGTCATTGAAGCGATAGTGCGCGGTAAATGTGCGCCGGCCCGGAAAACCATCCGCCCGATGCGGCATTTCCAACTGAGCCAGAATGCCGCCGTTTTCGACCGTCAGATGCCAAAAGCGATACAGCGTCGAACGCGTGCCAGAGTGCAGGCAGTTTTCGCCCTCGTTGGCGTCCAGCTTGAGCGTGCGCTTGCCCACCGTCGCCGTCGCGCCTGCGATGCGGTTTGCCACCGGGCCAATCACACCGCCAACCGCGCCTTTGCTCATCAGATAGTGCAGCGGATGCGGATATTCCCACGTCAGGGCATCGCCGCCACCGGCAACCTCGCCATCGGTGTCGGGCAGGCGCAGGGAAAGCAGGCTCGCGCCAACCTCGCCAATCTCGGCAACCAGGCCTTTGCTGGAAACCAAGCGGCCCTTGGAAATGATGGCCCGTTGATAGGTCGTCCAGTCAATGATTTCTGCGGTCGGTTCAAAGCGCGGCTGAGACATGGTGAGCGTCGTTTCATTCAGTGAGTGTTTCCAAGATATAGGATGCCTGAACCCGCTTCGGTACCCTTGCTGTCACTTGCAATCTGCGACCCAATGAAAAAACACTCATACAAGTGTAATACTACTGAAAATATTGGGTTTTTTTAGTAAAGCCGAATCGAAAAAGCGAATCACTACGACCAGTGATTCCCACTGAAAACATGGCGTTTTTCCAGTGAATCCGTGGCGAGTCCTCGCATAATGCTGTGTTTTGCAGCTTACAAGTGCTTGAATCGTATGTGATTCGCCAAAAAACTTGACCCACCGGCCCCGGCTTTGCGATGCCCTAAGCATAGCTCGTTATTTCGCGGGCGCATTTTCGCATTTCAAAAAACGGTTGCCGGGTTCCTTGCCGCGCAGCTGTTCATTTCAAAATTCGGCCCTGCGGACGTTGTCAGCGGGTCTCAAGCATCCCGGCACGGATTTCGGGGCTGAAAATTTGATGGAGTCATAGGACATGAAGTCGGTAGCCGACCTGATCGCCAACAAGAACGCGCTCATTAAGCGCGATAATCGCGGCAAGATCACCGCCGCATCCCTTTCCGCAGCGGGCGTCGCTGTGCTGGCCGCCGCACAGGCCGAAGCACAGGGCGTTGATGGCTTTGAGGACATCACCAGCTCGGTGACGTCATTCGAGCGCATCGGCAACGGCCAAGTCGAGTTCGAACTCGAAAACGGCCAGCGCTTCATCGCGAACGAAGGCCAGTACATCATCGAAGGCAACCAGATTTCTGTTTCCCAGGAACTGGTCACCATCGTTGGTGGCTCAGGGATCAACCCAACGGTCATCGC
>CAJQLX010000013.1 GCA_905479265.1 uncultured Alphaproteobacteria bacterium | reverse complement strand
GTCTTCGATTAATGCCGTGGTCGCCATTCCGACCATCCCGGCTTACTGCGCGTCTAAGGGCGGTGTGAACCAAATCACCAAATCTGCCGCGCTCGCCTTGGCAGAAAGCAACATCCGCGTGAATGCTGTTGGACCGGGTTCGATTGATACGGAGATGATGGCCGGCGTGAACGCGGACCCGACCGCCATGGCCCGCGTGATGAGCCGTACGCCGCTCAAGCGCGTGGGTACGGTCGAGGAAATCGCCGACGTGGTGGCTTTCCTGTGTTCGCCCAAGTCCAGCTACGTAACCGGCGAGACCATCTATGTCGATGGTGGTCGCATTGGGATGAACTACACCTGTTAGTCTAGCGGGGGTCGAAAACGACAGGGCGCTCGCGCTTGAAGATGCGGTCTTCAGGCTCGGTGCCCAGGACTTCGCGCGCGTGACGATGGCCGGAGTACACCGCGCCCTGAATGGGCCCGGGCGCTTCGGCGTCACCGATCAGGCGATGGTTGATACCCGCTTGGGTCAGCGCCGCCGACAGCACCAAGTTTGGCGCGCGCAGTCCCACGCAAACAAGCGTCGCTGCCGGGATTTCTGGCAAGGCCTCGCCACTGTCTGTACGCGCGAGCTGTAGCCCGGCGCTGGACCACGCTTGAGCCGTGCTGTTCGGGTGCATGTGTACGCCCAGCCGGTTCATTTCGGCCAGAATGCGCGGATATTCCAGTGTGTTGGCGGTCCATCCGCCCAAAGCGGCGGCTGGTGAGACCCAATGAACCTCCAGCCCGCGCTGCGCCAAATCAGCCGCCAGTGCGTTGGCCATGTAGTAGTGGTCGTCGTCATAGATCACAACCGGCCCGGTGATGTCGCGCAGGCCGCCGGGGTTGAGCAGGTCATCCGGGGTAAACGCCACGTCTGCGAAACCGGGGATTGCATCAAAATTCGTCCGGCCTCGACCGGTGTTGAGCCAATGCGAACCTGTTGCAACCAGCACGTGATCAGCCTGCATGTCCGCCACGCTCTTGGCGTCCATGGGGCTTTGCAGATACAAGTCAGCGTTGCCGAGTTGACCCAATTGATACAGCCGGTAATCGCGCACGCGGCCATAGGCGGCCAAGTTGCTGATCCGGCTTTCTCGGGCAACGCGTCCGCCCCATTCTTCACCCGCCTCAGCAACCGTGACGGCATGCCCCGCGCGGCCAAGTGTCAGAGCGGCTTCTAAGCCTGCGGGACCGCCGCCGATGATCAGGACGCTGGCGGGGGTATTGGCTGCTGGAACATGCTCTGGATGCCACCCGCGCCGCCATTCTTCTGACATGGTGGGGTTCTGGGTACAGCGCACAACGACGCCGTCCATCTCGACCCCGACACAGACATTACAGCCGATGCATTCGCGAATATCATCCAAGCGGCCTTCACGGATTTTATTGGGCAGAAAGGGGTCTGCGATTGACGCGCGGGCGCTGCCAATCATATCCAACACGCCGCGCTTCAACTGGCTAACCATGGTGTCCGGAGAGGTGAATCGCCCCACGCCAACCACTGGCCGTTGGGTTACTTGTTTGACAAAAGCGGTGAATTCTTCCTGAAATCCCTCTGTGTCGTAGCGTGATGTGCCGCTGTCGCGAGACCAGCCAGAGATGTTCACATCCCATAAATCGGGCACGTCGGACAGCGCTTCGACCACGGCGCGGCCTTCGCCGTCGAACAGGATTTTGCGCGGGCCACCGGCTTCGTGAACCGCGAAACGCAGGGCGATGGCCATGTTGGAACCGGCCTCTTCCTTGGCGTCTTCAAGCACTTCGCGCAGCAGCCGTAGCCGGTTCTCAAACGATCCGCCATAGCCGTCACTGCGCTGGTTGTAAGCGGGCGAAAGGAAATGCCACAGCAAGGACGCATCGTGGGCCGCATAGACGTAGGCGATATCGTATCCCGCCTGCACCGCACGGCGAACAGCGGCCCGGTGACTGGCGCGAAAGGCTCGGATATCGGCCAAGTCCATGGCTTTGCCCATAAAGGGCATTTCGGGGCGCAGGGTCGAGGCGCTGGATGGCCCCATAACGGGGTAGCCTGTCGAAATCCCACGAGAGCGCAAGCCCGTGTGTGCCAGCTCGATCGACGCTAGCGCTCCATGCGCGTGAATGCGGGCAACCGACTGGGCATGCACGGCAACATCCTCGTTGTCCCACAGCCGTTCATAGGGCAATCCCGCGAGGTCTGAGGTCGGGTCAATCTCCGAGAGCTGCATCCCGACAATCCCCCATCCCCCCTCAGCCCGCATCGCCCGCACACCCATCGCGCCGTTTGGCATCAAGTACGAGTGACCGTTGGCATAGGGCATGACCGCAAACCGGTTTGGCGCGGTGACTGGACCGATTTTCAGCGGTTCAAACAGGGGGGCAAAGCGGGGGTCCATTTTGGCGTTCTCAAGCAGCGGACGAGACGGACATGGAAAGCGTGCCGTCTGCGATCCATCCATCAACAATGGCTAGAACAGCGTCCGCATAGGCTTGGTCGTTGATGTGGGCGTCTACTTCGCTTTTTGGGACAGTGATGGATTTGCGCACTTCGTCGATCATGGCATCCAGTGCGTCGGGGTCATAGGCGGGTTCGCCGGGTTTGTCCCACTCCTCGACCCCCTGCAGAGGCATCAAAAAGTGCACGGGCCCTTTGGCCTGTTCCAGCCGCTCGGCGATGAGTCGGATGAGCTGCCGGCGTTCATCACCTGACAGGCCAGAGGACTTCACCAAGCGGTTGTGCGCGTGAAAGGGACGGTCTTGGTAGGCGGCCGGAATCTCCTGCCAGCCTGCAAAATCGATCAGGTCCGCGCAGCCCGGCGAGACGATCTGTGGCACGCCAGCGGCGCCGGCGTTGGTCATGCGGTCTTCGCCGGCGTTGACCACGGACCCAACCATCAGGTTTCCCAGCTCTGGCAGTGCAAGGTCCAGTGCAGCGGCGAAGTAGCCTTGGCGCGCCAAGGCTTCAAACGCCATCCCGCCCATGCCCGTTGCGTGGAAGACAGCAACCTCAAAACCGCGTTCGAGCAAGGGGTCGCGCAGACGTTTCATATACATCAGGCACGATGACCCCAAACTGGTCATGCCGATCACGGGGCGGTCTCGAACCGGCTTTTCCACCGCATTCGCCGCGCCTAAAACAGCGCCAGCAGCTTGGCTGAGCGAGGATTTGCAGACGGAATTGAGCCCATAAAGCCCCCCGGCCCAAAGGATCATCTGAATATCCGGCGACAGGCGGTCTGCCGGGATCAGTGGGGAGAACGAGACCGTG
Organism: uncultured Alphaproteobacteria bacterium; assembly: GCA_905479265.1. Lineage (GTDB taxonomy): Bacteria > Pseudomonadota > Alphaproteobacteria > UBA7985 > UBA7985 > UBA7985. The sequence continues at coordinate 111,065 of CAJQLX010000013.1, read as the reverse complement.
GAAACCACGAACTTCGGCACCCCCATCGGCAAGGCTTGGGCGCAATCGAGAACCAAGTCCGTTCCCATGGTCCCGCCCAGCCCGATCATACCGTCAATTTTACCCTCCGCATGCAACCTCGCACACAGGCCAGCCGCGCCCTTGGCCATGATTTGCATGGCCAAGTTCTCATCGCCCGCGTCGATGGCGTCCTGGATGGTTTTCCCGGCGGCTGCCGCGACGTCGTGCTTGGAAATGTCGGTTGGTGCTGTCGGGTCGCCCAGCACGCTGACATCCATGGAAAGGACCGCGCCCCCTTGCGCCCGGATCGTGTCACAGACGTAATTCAGCTCGGCGTCCTTGGTGTCATAGGTGCCAATAACGAGGATGGTTGTGCTCATGCTTTTCTCCCTTTCGCCTGTTGCGCCTAGCCCCGCATCCGCTCACCTGCTGGATCGTAAAACCCGCGCAGGCTGAGTTCGATGGGGTAGCGCGTTCCGGCGATTTGAACCTCAAACCCGCCGCCTTCAATCCATGGGCGGCTCACGCCCCCGTCCTGATGCAGCGTTACCAAACCATAGACCCCGCCAAGCCGAAAACCAAAATCACCCGAAGTGACGTGTCCGACAATCGTGCTGTCGCGCCAAATGGGCTCGTTGTGGATCAGATAAGGGCCGTGCTCGGCCTGCAATCCCGGCACATACACCGCAGCGGTTCGATGCGCGGTGTTGTTGCCAAATTTTGAGCGCTGTTCCAGCAGCGCGTCACGGCCAACAAAGGCCGGTTTGTTCCAATCGACGGCAAAGCCAAGGCCGACTTCCAGCGGGCTGTCGTCTTCACCAATGTCGTGCCCAAAATGCAGAAAGCCCTTTTCGATGCGGCAGGCGTTAAGCGCGAACATGCCCATGTGCCGCAGGCCAAGGGGCTCACCCGCTGCCAAAATAGCCTCATAGACGCCAGCGGCGAATTCTGTAGATACCAGAATTTCGAACCCAAGTTCGCCCAGGAATGACCGCCGGATAACCCACACCCGCGCGTGGGCCAAGTCGATCTCTGCTGCACCGCCAAAGGGTAGGTTGGTGGCGGAGAGGTCGTTGCCGGACAGGGTCTGCAGAATCGCCCGCGCCTTTGGTCCGTGCAGCGACAGCAGGGCAAAGGCCGCTGTTGCATCAAAGATTTCAAAGCGCCAGTTGGGGTCAGCATGGCGGGCTATGGCGTGCTGGTCGCGGATTTGGCTGGGGTGGCCACCAATCACCAGAAACCGCTGCTCGGCCAAGCGCGTGACTGTGACGTCAGCTTCGATCCCGCCGCGCTCGTTCAAAAATGGTGTGTAGACCGACGCGCCAACATCGACGTCGATTTGTGCGCTACAGACCCGGTTCAGCGCCTTTGCGGCGTCTGGCCCTTGGACCATGATTTTGGCGTACATGGACTGGTCCACCAGCGCGGCGGCATCGCGGGCCGCAAGGGATTCTGCGCGGACCTGCGCCGACCACGGCTTCCACGCCAGCGACGGGCGATTCTCCCACGGTGTGCCGTAGACCATCGGCACTTCCCACCCAATACGCTCGGCAAAGGCTGCGCCAGCGGCTTTGAGCGCGCTGTGCAAAGGCACCCGGCGGATTCCGCGCGCGCTGTGCACCTGTCGGCCTGCCCAGTGCAGACCATAGTGAAAGCCCACGCTTTCCGCTGCGCGCTCGGCGTTATAGGCGGTGTTTTGCTGGAAAGGGTGCGCGCGAGCGGCCAAAAGGGGAAGCATCGAACGTGATGGAGCGCCATCGATCAGCCATTGCGCCATGGTCAAGCCGACCCCGCCGGCGTTCAGAATGCCGTTTGAATTCATCCCCGCTGCAAGAAAGACCCCATCGACCTCCGGCGCTGGACCCAGATAGGGGCGTCCATCGGGGGTAAAGCTTTCCGGCCCATTGAAAAACGTCCTCACACCCAGATCGTGCAGCGTTGGCATTCGGGCAAACATGCGCTCTAGCTCTGGGGTCGCGTGTTCGAGATCAAAGGGCAATTCGTCGAATTCAAAGCTGGCGGGAATGCCGTCCTGACCATAGGCTTTGCCCCATTCTTCAAACCCGCCGACCAGCAGCTTACCGGCGTCCTCTTTCCAGTACGTGCGCTCCTCGGAAATGTTCAAAATCGGCTGGTTAGAGGGTAAATCCGCCAGCGGTTCCGTGACGATGTAGAAATGCTCCGCTGCGTGCAGTGGCAGGGTGATGCCGTGGGATTTGGCAAACAAGTGGCTCCACATGCCGGCGGCCAAGACGACCTTGTCCGTTCGAATGGTTCCGCGATCGGTGACCACCCCGACCACGCTGCCCTGATGAATCTCCAGCCGCTGGACGGTGGTGTTTTCAAAAATCTGACCGCCCCGGTTCTTCGCGCCCTTGGCCAGTGCGACGGTCGTATCCAGCGGGTTTACCTGCCCATTCGCTGGCACGTAAAACGCAGAAAGAACGTCGTCGCATTCGATCCACGGCCAGAATTCAGCCAGCGCGCCCCGGTCGAGCAACTGGCTCTCAATCCCCATGCGATAGGCATGATCGTGCGCGCGCAGGTTCTGTTCATGCCGGACATCGCTGAGCGCGAGGTTGATGGTGCCGTTTTGCTTATAGCCCGTGCCTTGGCCGGTTTCTTCTTCCAGTGTTTGGAACAGCTTGGCCGTGTATTTGCCCAGTTCGGTTTGCGCCGTGCTGTCGCGCAACTGTCCAACAATCCCGGCGGCGTGCCACGTGGTGCCGCTGGCCAGTTTCTTTCGCTCGACCAAGACCGCCGAAACACCGCGCTGGGCCAGATGGTACAGCGTCGAAGTCCCAATGATGCCGCCGCCAATGATGACCACAGGCGCTTGTGTCGGCAGGGGCGTTGAGTCGGTCAAGCGCGTACCCTCCCTGGCTAATCGGTGATATATTGTCACCGACGGTTCACACGCTCAAAAACCTTGTGTCAGGTTCTCATGGCAATCAAGGGATATTTTTCTCTCCCGGCGGTCTAGCCGCGCCAGGATTGCCGCAACAGGTCCGTCGCCAAGGCCTGCAAAGCCGGCGCGGCGCGGGTGATGATGGCGGTGCGATCGAACAGATCAGGATCGGCCATAAGCGCCGCCCGAATTTCTCCGCCAAAGCGCTGCCGCAGCTCCGTTCCGACGTTTAGCTTCCGCACCCGGTGCGTCTGCGCCAAGCGTGCGCGGTCTTCATGCCGAATGCCAGAGCCACCGTGCAGAACCAGCGGCATGGACGTAACCCCTTCGATCTCGGCCAACCGCTGCCAATCGATGATGGCGTGATCCTTGGTCTGCAAGTGCAGATTGCCCACCGAAATTGCCAAGGCATCCACGCGGGTCTCGGCGGCAAAGGTCGTGGCTTCTTCCAACGTGGTTCCCGCACTGGGCGCGCCGTCTTCGTACCCGACTTGACCCACTTCGGCCTCAACACTCACCCCAACGGCGCGGGCGGCATCGCTGACGGCGTTGGTCAGGGCGATGTTTTCAGCCAAGGGCAGGGCGCTGCCATCGATCATCACGCTGGAGAAACCCGCCTCTATGGCTTCGACGCATTCTTCGACGGTGCGGCCATGATCCAGATGGGCCACGACCGGGATGGTTGCCGAACGGGCCAAGGTGCGGAACATTTCACCCCACAGCGGCACGGGCATATTCGCCCTTGCCCCCGGTCCAGCCGACAGGATCACCGGCGCGCCAGCCGCTTCGCCCGCCGCCACATAAGCGCGGGCGTCCTCCCACCCCTGACAGACAAAGCCCAAGCACGCAGCGTTGCGCGCCTGTGCTTGGGATAGGACTTTGGCGAGGGTGGCCAGCGGCATTATTTGAACTTCGCAACCATGTCTTTGATGCCGGGTATCGTCTCAACCTGATAGGCGTGCGTGGGCTGGAAGAACTGCACCAGCGAGCGCTGTGACGCACCGGCGAGGATGGTGAAATAGTACATTTCGTACCCCGGCGCAGCGACACAAGGGTGGTAGCCCTTGTCGATCTGAAGCGTGCTGCCATCAATGATGTGATACGCCTCACCCACGGCGCCGTCTTCGCGCTGCAGCAGTTGCATGCCAAAGCCATGACCGGGGCGAAAGCGGAAGTTGTAGACTTCGTCGTGGTGGGATTCATCAGGCAGGCGATCGGTGTCGTGCTTGTGCGGCGGAAAGCCAGACCAGCCGCCAGCGCCTACGGTATAGAGCTCGGAGATCAGCAAGCGGCCAACTTTCCCCGGTGGGTTTTGGCCCAGCAAGTGTTTGATTTTGCGATGGGTTTTCGTATCATCGCTGCCGTATTGGACAGGATCAATGTCATCGGCACGCACCACGAACGGCTCATAGACTTCGTCAAACTTAGCCCCGGCGATGAAGATTTCACAGGCATTTTGCGCTGTAATTTCTGCCCGAGCGCCGACGGGAACATACACCGCATTCGGCTCACCATCCCAAACATCATCCCCACGCCCCCCGACATCGTCAGCGCGCCAATCACCAATCTTGATGCTCACTGTGCCGGTCGCCGGGACGATGCAGGTCTCATAGCCCGCAATCTCGCTCACGTGGCTTTCGCCTGCCGCCAGTTTGACGATGTTGAAGTAAACCAGCGGGGTAACACTGTCCTCGCGGTCAACAATAGGGGCGTTTTGGTTGTCGTAGGGGGCAATGTGCATCGGGTTAAACCTTTCCTGCGGGGCAAGGGGTACGTCGAATAATCAGCGGCGGTGGGACTGGATGAAGTCCTGCACCTGCGCCGTCGTTGGCATGGCACTGGCACAGCCGCGCGTGGCAACAACCATCGCAGCAGCCGCCGAGCCGAAATCTACGGCCTTAGCCACGGAGTTGCCAGCCACCATAGACGCCAGAACGCCGCCCATAAAGGCATCACCTGCACCAAAGGGCTTGAGCATGTCCACCGGGTAGATGGGTGTTTCAAAGGCGGCGTTACCATCAAACGTCACCGACCCTTCGCCGCCCATTTTATAGATCACCAAGCGGCCCGGTCGTTCCTGTGCCATGCGCTCCGCCAGCGTTTTTCCAGCCTCAAGAGAGCCAGCGAGCAGGCCGAATTCTTCGTCATTGCCAATGATAACGTCACAGGCCTCGATCGCCGTAAAATAGACCGTCCGCGCATCTTCGTCGCTGGTCCAGCTATAGGGGCGATAATCTAGATCGAGCATGCCACAGGCTGAGCGGCGCAAGGCTTCCACCGTCGTCGAGCGGCTGGGGTCCACAGCCAACGCTGTACCGGTTGCAACCACGCATGGTGCGCGGTCAACGTGAGCGAGATCAAAGGTCTCAGCGGAGAGCGCAAAATCAGCCGCTTGGTTGCGGTAGATCACGACCTCACAGTCGCTCGACCGGCTTTCAGCCAACGCCAACGAGGTCCGCTCGCCGCCTGTTACCGGTGTTGGGCTGAGGTGTTCGACGCCGTAGTGCTTGAGCTTGTTGCCGACAAATCGGCCCACGGGGTCGTCGCTGACCGGCGCGGCCAAACCGACGCGCAAACCGTGACGCGCCAAGGCCACAGCAATATTGCCAGCAGAGCCGCCCAAATCGCTGGTAAAGGTCTCCGCATCCGCGGTTTTTGTGCCATGCGGGGCGGGGTAGAGATCCATCCCGGCGCGCCCCACAACAACGGCGTCCAGATCCTGCGCAGGCGTGCGTGGGGGAACTAGGAACGCCATGCGGCGATCAAATCGTCAAAGGATTGCGCCATCAGGTCTTTTGCCTCTGCGTCTGTCATTTCATTCGCGAACCACTGTTTTGCAGCATCGCCAAAGATCGTCCGACCCACAGCAAACCCCTTGCACAGCGGTTGCGCACTGGCGCGGACAAGGCTGGCTTTGACGTCATCCTGCGGTGCCGCAAGGCCAAGCAGCAGAACGCCACGGCAATGGGGATCGTTGTCCGCGATAACACGCTCCCAAGCAAGCCATTCGGCGTCCCAATCGTCTGTTTTCGGCGCGGGCAGCTTCCACCAATCGGGGTAAATCCCCAACGCGTAGGTCATGGCCATCGACCGCGCGATTGTGGTGGCCGAGCGTTCCATGCCAGCGGGCGGTATAAACTCCAGCAGCAGCTCCAGCCCCAAAGCGCGGGTAACGGTAAACAGCTCCAGCAGGGCGGCGGATTGCTCGGACCACAGGGCGCTATCGTCGTCCGGATGGGTAAAGCACAGGCATTTTACCACCGTGTGCTTGGGCCAGTCTTTCAGCGTTGTTGCCAGCGAGGGACCGCCTTCAAACCGCAAAGGGCGAGAGGAGGGGAACTCGATGGGGGAGGCGATCCACAGCGGGTGCTCTGCCATGGAAAACAGCGCATCTTGGCCCAAGCGCTGGTCACACAGAACGCCCAACTGCTGACCGGGATGCCGCGCTATCGCGTCAATCGTCACATCGGCACAGAGCGCCTTAAACGCCCCGATTTTTGCCGGATCATCGCTGAGCGCTTCCAACTGACTGCGGTGGTCAAAGGCAAAGGCGAGAACGTTGGGCCAATCGCCTTGGCGGGTTGAGGCCCAGTGCAACTGGTTCAACGCTGGATCTTCACGCAGGCGGAAATGGGGGGAGCCTTCGCGGATAAACGTCTGCATTTCTTCCTCGGACGGATAAGCCGGCGCACACGCGTGGCGCGAGACCGCAAAGGCACCGCAAGCATTGGCAAACCGGCACGCCGTCACCCAATCTTCATCGCGCAAATACCCGCGCAGCAAGCCGCCCATGAACGCATCACCCGCCCCCAGAACGTTGAAAACCTCAATGGGGAAGCCTTCGACGACCAAGCCATCCTCAACCGTCTCTGGAATGGCGCTTTCGTAGACCGCGCAGCCTTGTGCGCCCAACTTGAGCACAAACGTGGCCGAGGAAATACGGCGAATGGCGCGCAGCGCGTCGATGGTGTTGGTGGAGCCCCCGGCGATGTGGAATTCTTCTTCGGTCCCGACGATCAAATCCATGTGGGACAGCACGTCTTGCAGATGCGCGGTGACGTTTTCATTGCTGACAAAACGCGTTTCCCCATCGCCCTTGTCCGCCAAACCCCACAGGACCGGGCGATAATCAAGGTCGATGACCCGCCGTGCGCCATGCTTTGCGGCCAGCGTCAGGGCGCGCATGTTCGCGGCCTTGGTCGTCGCGGTCGAAAAGTGCGTTCCAGACGTCACAACAGCCTGCGCTGACGCGATCAACTCTTCGCTGATATCGTCCTCGCAAATCGCCATATCAGCGCAGTTTTCGCGGTAGAAGATCAGCGGGAAACTCTCTGTGTCGCGAATGCCCAACAGCACCAGCGCGGTCAAGCGGGCCGGGTCCGTTTTGACGTGACCGGTAAAGACGCCTTCGCGGTCCAATTCCTCGCGAATAAATTCGCCCATGGCGTCGTTGCCAACGCGGGTGATGAGTGCTGTTCGCAGGCCCAGCCGAGAAGCGCCAATCGAGGTGTTGGTTGGGCTACCGCCGATGTACTTGGCAAACGATCCCATGTCCGCCAGTCGTCCACCCACCTGCTCACCATAGAGGTCTACGCCGGCGCGCCCGATCATTACGGCATCGATCTTTTTTGCGTCGTCCATGTATTGTTTCCAGTCCGCAAATGTCATCGCGGAACATTTTTTTCGCCAAGGTCTACCAGCAGAATATATATTCTGCTAACCAGCTTCAAGATGAAGCGGGAGCTAAAGGAAAAGAAATCTATGCGCGTCGTTCAGTTTGGTGCCGGTCGTATCGGAAAAATTCACGCCAGTAACATCTCAGCGCACCCGAGGAGCAGCTTGTACGGCATCGTTGATCCGGTTGAAACAGCCGGAAAAGCGTTGGCTGCTCAGTATGATACGAATTTCATGCACGAAGACGAGGCGCTTGCGGATCCGCAGGTAGACGCTGTCGTGATTGCTTCGGCGACCAACGTTCATGCAGAGCAGATAGAGCGTGCGGCCTCGGCTGGAAAGGCGATATTCTGCGAGAAACCCATCGATCTGTCGCTTGAGCGGGTCGAAGGGGTGGTTTCACACCTTGCCGCGAACCCCGTTCCTTTCATGCTGGCGTTCAACCGCCGCTTCGATCCCAACTTTCGCGAGCTGAAACGGCAGATCGATGCTGGAGCCGTGGGGGAGGTTGAGATGGTGACGGTGCTCAGCCGTGATCCCGGTGCGCCGCCCGTGGACTACATCAAAGTCTCTGGCGGTTTGTTCCGCGATATGATGATCCACGATTTTGATATGGCTCGCTGGTTGGTGGGTGAGGAATTCACCACGGTGAAGGCCTTTGGCTCCAATCTCGTGGACCCGGCCATTGGGACTGCGGGTGATGTTGATACCGCCGTTGTATCCATGACAACAAACAGCGGAAAACTGGCCTCAATCTCCAACTCGCGCCGGGCGTCTTACGGCTACGATCAGCGGATTGAGGTGCACGGCACCAAGGGCATGATCCAGGCGCAGAACGTGCTGGAATCCACGGTTGTCACATCCACCGAAGACGGCGTGCGCAGTGAGAAACCGATGCATTTCTTCCTTGAGCGCTATGCGGCGGCCTATCAGGCCGAATGGGATGGTTTTGTGCGGTTGGTGATCGACGGCGAACGCACCATGCCAAACCAGCATGACGGTTTAGAGAGCCTGCGCCTCGCTGAAGCTGCAAGCGCGCAAGTGCTCTAGCCCTTGTCGGCGGCCTCGCCGTAGGTGACTGCGAGGATTTGTGCCAGCGCCATAGCACCGGCGGCGGAACGGAAGCCGCCGGTTGTTTCCTGATCGACCTCAAACACCACCGTTGCTTCGCGCGCGACCGGTGCGACGCGGGAATTGGTGATGGCGACAATCGGGACGCCTTGATGCTTGGCTTGTTCGACAAACGAAAGGGTGGCTGAGCTGTATTCCGGGAAGGAAATCGCCAGCATCACGTCGTCTTTCTTAATCAGGCTGACGTTTGTTTCGACCATGGCTCCAGCCGGACTGAACAGGTGCGTTTCCGCGCCAAATCCCGCAGCGATATAGGCGAAGTAAGCGGCAACCGGCCACGACCGACGATGCCCGACAACGTGCAGCAAGCGCGCGTTGTGGAACAGGTCCACGGCCTTTTTCACTTGGTCTTCTGTGATGTCGTTGGCGACCGCGTTTATGCTCATGTTGGCCAATTGGGTATAGCGCAACAAGGGTGGCAAGGTGTCTGAGTCTTGCGCCGAACGGGCGACGCGCTCGGCGTATGTTTCTCGGCGCTGGCTGAGATTGCTGCGCAGAATAAGCTGAATGTCCGAAAAGCCCTTGAACCCGATCGCCTTGCTGAACCGAATAAACGCACTGGGCTGGACCCCTGTTGTATCAGACAGGGAGGCAATGGTCATGAAAGCCGCCTCGTTTGGGCGGTCAATCAAGTATTGAGCGATGATTTTCAGCTGGCTGGGAAGGCCATCATAGCGCGACAGCAGCTCATCCCGGAGTTCAGGATAATTGTGCGGCAGTGCAACGGATGAGACCTGTCCCATGGTGGTATCGCTAACCTTATAAAGTGACCCAAGCGCGGGCTTCGCTCGCGTCTTGGATGGCTTGTAAGGCCTTTTCAAAAACCAAACCATCGTCAAAGTTTGGAAAGGCTTCGTCGCCTTCCAAAATCGCGCGGCAGAACTCGCCCGCTTCGATGATTTTCATTTCGTTAAAGCCAACGTGGTGACCCGGGGCCGGGCAGAAATTGCCGAATGGGGCGTGCCAAGGGCCAATCAGTACTGTCTTAAAGCCGTTGGTGCGCATGTTGCTGTTGTCCTTCTGCTCGAACAACTGAAACTCGCCCATACGCTCCTGATCAAACTTGATCGCGCCTTTGGTGCCGGTGACCTCAAAGGCCAGCTGCATCTTGTGACCCTGTCCCAACCAGCTGGTGTGCATGGTGAACAGCCCGCCGTTGTCGAATGTGCCAATGGCGGAATACTGGTCGTCGGTTTCGACCGCCAGCATCTCTCCGGTTTTCGCGTCCGGGCGCTGGTGGTGGACGGTTTGCAGGCGGGAAGAGACTTCTTTCAGCGGACCACAGAGCCAAATGGCCATGGAAACCTGATGACTGCCCATATCGCCCAAAGCACCCTTGCCGCCACCGGCTTTGGTCAGCCGCCACGAGTGGGGCATGTTCATGTCGCACATGAAGTCCTCAGCATAGACGCCGTTGAAATGCACGATATCGCCAATCACGCCTTCTTCGATGATTTGCTTGATGGCGAGCAGGGTCGGGGACTTGATGTAGTTATAGCCCAAAATGGTCTTCAGTCCGCGCGCCTTTGCATCGTTTGCCAAGCTGGTCATACGCTCAGCATCGGCAATTGAGGTCGCCATTGGCTTCTCACACCAAACGTGCTTGCCGTGGGCCAAGGCCATTTCGGTGGCTTCGAGGTGGGCAAAGTTTGGGGTGCAGATGGAGACCACATCGATGTCGTCTGCGGCGCAGACATCTCGCCAATCCTTTGTGGTGCGTTCGAACTGGTAGCGCGCGCCATTGAGCGCAAGACTATCATCCGACATGTCGAACAGCGCCTTCATCTCAATATCAACAGGCAGGTTAAACGTCGCTTTGACCCGCTGCCAAGCTTGGGTGTGCGTGCCACCCATAAAGCCCATGCCCAGCACGCCAACGCGCAGCTTTTTCACGCCCGTATTATTCTCAGGCTGTCCATCAATGCGAAGATCACGAATTGCCATCGATTAAAACTCCAGTCCGTTGGCGGTTAAAACGTCTTTGATGTGGTCGTACCCCATCTGGCTGTATTCCTTGGGCGGTGCTTTCGCAGGGTCTTGCTCAGCCTCCACCACGATCCAACCGCTGTAATGCATGCCCTTGAGCGCCTTGCCGACCGCGTGGAAATCGATGCAGCCGTCGCCGGGAACGGTAAAGGCACCACCGATCACGGCGTCGAGGAAGGAGCGGCGGTTGTCGCGCACGTCCTTGACCACATCTGGGCGAATGTCTTTGAAGTGGACGTGATGCACCCGGTCGCCCCAGCGATCCAGCGTTGCCAGAACGTCTCCGCCGCCAAACAGCAGATGGCCGGTGTCAAAGCACAATTTCAGCGCGCTGGGGTCGGAGTATTCCATCAACCAATTAACGTCGTCTTCGGACTCAATGATCGAGCCCATGTGGTGGTGGTAGGCAACGGGCATGCCTTGATCCGTGGACCACTTTGCGACTTCGCTGAGCTTGACCGCATAGGCGCGGATGTCGTCGCGGCTGAGGGTCGGGCGGTCGTTAACCGGGACGCTCTGGTCCCCCTGAATGGTGTTGGAGCATTCGGCATAGACGATGCACGGGGCATCCAGCGCTTTGAACTGCGCCACCTGCTCCCGTATCGCGGCGACTTCGTCGTCGAAATCGTTCACCAGTGTCGAACCCGAACACCAACCGCCGCACAGCGCGATGTCGTATTTGTCGAGATAGGCTTTCAAGCCGTCGGTGTCCTTGGGCATACGCTGGCCGCGTTCGACGCCCGTGTAGCCAATTTCCCGGCTTTCTTCGAGCGCTTGCTCCATTGAATAGGCCGCTGTGATGTCCGGCAGGTCATCGTTTTGCCAAGCGATAGGGCTGATGCCAATTTTAATGGTCATAGGGGGCTTTTTCCTAGACGCCGACGCGCTGGTGCACGCGTCCGGCTTCGTGTTCTTCTTTAGCGGCACGAACCTCTTCGCGCGGGGAAACTTCCGGCACGCCAACGTCCCACCAACTGTCACCACCGGTCCAATCGTGCGACTGCACGCGGGTTGAGATGACAACGGTACGATCCGCCGCGCGTGCTTTGGTGAAGGCGTCCTTTAGCTCTGCGATCGTATCAACGTCGTACACAATCGCGCCCATCGATGCTGCATGAGCGGCAAAATCGGGCATGAAGGGCTCAACGCCTTCGCCGAGGCGACAATCCTTGATGAGATTGTTGAAGCTCTCGCCGCCTTTGAAGTTTTGCAGGCGGTTGATGACAGCAAAACCGCCATTGTCGCAAACCACCACAATCATCTTGTGACCGGACAAAACGGAGCTGTAGAGGTCGGAGTTCATCATCATGTACGAACCGTCACCCACAAAGACGATCAGCTCGCCATCGCCGGTTTTGCTCTCAGCGTGGGCCATAGCTGCGCCCCAGCCGCCGCTGATTTCGTAACCCATGCAGGAAAAGCCGTATTCGCAATCATAGGAGCGATGGGACTTCGCCAACCAGCCCTTGTTCATCTCACCGGGAAGCCCGCCCGCTGCGGTCAGTACGGAATCGTCTGCGATGCTCATCTCATTCACCGCACCGACAACTTGGGCGTAGGTTGGGGTTTGGTTGTTGGGCGTGCGGCGTTCGTCGAGGTAAGCGCGCCACTGGGCCATGGCTTCCTGTGCCTGTGCCATCCGCGCCGCTGGCGCGGCCCAATCACCCAGCGCCGCATCCAGCTCGGTCAAGCATGCCTTGGCATCACCAACAACCGGCAAAGAACGGTGCTTGTGCGCGTCAAAAGCAGCGGTGTTGATGTTGATAAAGGTGACGTTCTCGTCTTGGAAACAGGTCCATGAGCCGGTGGTAAAGTCCTGCAGGCGGGTTCCAACCAGCAGCACCACATCCGCGTCTTGCGCCATCGCATTTCCAGCGCTGGAGCCGGTTGGACCGGTCAGGCCAACGCCGTGGGTGTGGCTGTCGAGGACGGAGGTTTTGCCGGCGGTGGTTTCGGCGACAGGGATGCCCCGACGGGCCGCAAAATCGTTCAGTACCTCTTCTGCGCCACTATAGAGTGTACCGCCGCCTGCGATAATCATGGGCTTCGATGCTGTCTTCAGCGCCTTTGCTGCCGCTTCGATCTGGTGGGCGTCAGCGCGATTGCGTGGCGTGCGCCAGACGCGTTTTTCAAAGAATGCACTGGGGAAGTCGTGGGCTGCGGCCTGCACGTCTTGCGGCAAGCCCAAGAACGCGGGGCCGCGCGTGGCGGGGTCTAGCATGGTTTGCAGAGCCGCGGGCAGGGACGCCATGAGTTGCTCCGGGTGCGAAATGCGGTCCCAGTAGCGCACAACGGGCTTGAAGCAGTCGTTGACGGTCATCGTCGGATTGCCGAAATGCTCGACTTGCTGCAGCACCGGATCTGGCCGACGGTTCTGAAACGTATCGCCAGAAAGGATCAGCAGGGGCAGGCGGTTGGCCATGGCTACACCAGCAGCGGTGACCATGTTCGTCGCGCCGGGCCCGACCGATGACGTCGCCACCATGATGCGGCGTCCGCGCTTGGCTTTGCCGTAAGCCACCCCCGCGAGCGCCATCCCTTGCTCGTTCTGACCGCGCCAGGTCGGCAGTTGGTCCTGTACCCGTTCCAGCGCTTCGGCGAGGCACGTCACGTTACCGTGGCCAAAAATGCCAAAGACGCCGGCGAAGATCGCTTCCTCGCTCCCATCGTCATGGGCAATGTGCTGTGCGGTTAGCCATTTGACGAGGGCTTGAGCCGTGGTCAGACGCTCAAACTGCATGGGGTTTCTCCTATTTATGAGGTTCCGTTCAATCTTGGATTATCCGACCAAAACGGAATAAATATTCTGTTTGATGCTTTACACAGAATAAAAATAATGTTCAAACGCAAAGTACTGCGGAGACGCGGATTCCGTGCTGCGCAGACTGGGTAACTGGGAGGTTGCCAATCAGTCAGTAACTTCGGTTTATTGATCAGAAATTTTGGGAGAATTTCAAAATGAAAAAGCTTGTGCTTGCCGCAATGGCAGCTCTGGCAATGGGTGGCGTCGCTTCTGCTGACGACCACATTGCAAACATCATCGTCGTGACACACGGTTCCGATGCAGACGGTTTCTGGGGCGTTGTCCGTAACGCTGTTGAAGCTGGTGCTGAAGACACCGGCGCGAACGTTACTTACCGTAACCCATCCACCGGTGACCTGAACGAAATGGCGGCTTTGATCGAAGCTTCTGCTGCTCAGTCCCCTGATGGTCTCGTTGTTTCCATTCCTGATGCATCCATCCTCGGCGGCCCAATCTCCGCTGCTGCGGCTGCGGGCATTCCAGTGATTTCCATCAACTCCGGTTCCGACGTTTCTGCTTCGCTTGGCGCGATCATGCACGTTGGCCAGCCTGAGTATGATGCCGGTCTCGGCGGCGGTCAGAAGTCCGCTGGCATGGGCGCATCTGGTGGCGTTTGTTTCAACCACGAGCCATTCAACACCGCGCTTCTCGACCGTTGTCAGGGCTTCGCGGATGGTTTGGGTGAAGACCTGAACATGGTTGAAGTCTCCAAAGACTACAACGACATCAAGAACACCGTTCTGGCATACATGACGTCTAACCCTGGCACCGGCGCTGTTATGTCCGTTGGCCCAACGGGTTGTGACCCAACCATCGAAGCGATTGAAGAGCTGGGCTTGGCTGGTGAGGTTGTTGTCGGCTGTTTCGACCTTTCCCCTGCGATCGTACAGGGCGTGATCGACGGCACCGTTGCTTACGCAATCGACCAGCAGCAGTTCCTGCAGGGTTACCTGCCGATTATCGTGCTGAACCTGATGCACCGTAACGGCACGCTGCCTGGCAACTCTATCAACTCCGGTCCTGGCTTTGTAACGCTGTCTAACGTTGCGCAAGTACAGGCTCTGGCTGGCGTAGAGCGCTAAGCGACGATCCTATTAAGGCCCGCCGACCCTCCTCAAACGCAGGGTTTGGGCCTTAATCGATCCTGATCGATATGAAGGCGCGCGCGAACAGTGCGCGCCTTTATTGCGTCAGGCCCCTTTTATTGCATGAAATACTACTGAGAATTCGGACGGCAGGAGGTCCATCATATGACGTCTGTGGATGAGCGTATCCGTAAGACGACCCTACTGGAATCGGCGCTACGGCGGCCGGAACTGGGGTCACTTTTTGGACTGGCAGCGGTTGTTATCGCTTTCATGATTATGACGGGACCGATCAACGTCAGTTTGGGTGAAAAGAACACCTTTGGTGACATGTGGGTTCGCTCGGTCGGGGTGCAGTCTTGGGTCGAGCTTTCGGCTTACGTGGGCATTCTGGCGATTGCTGCGGCATTGCTGATGATCTCGGGCGAGTTTGACCTGAGTATCGGCGCGAACGTCGCGCTGGGCGGGCATACGTTTGCGATGCTGATGATGGCGCCGGACCCCATGCCGCTGACAGCCTGCATCATCACCACGTTTGGCTTCATGCTGTTTGTGGGGTTCATAACCGGATCCCTTGTGGTGTCCACAGGACTTCCGAGCTTCATCGTGACGCTTGGGTTCTGGTTCGCCAACCGTGGCTTTGCCAACTATCTGGCGTTTCGCAATCACGATACCTCGCGTCTGGACATCAAACCGATGCTGGAGGAGCGGAACGTCCTCAAAGATGGGGAGATCATCCCCATGCCCGATCCGACAAAGATCGATGATATTTTCGCCTTCAAAGACGGCTTTTTCGGCTGGCGCGGGAACATCGACCTGCCGCTTCTGGAGCCGTTCCGCCTCTACTTCAACGCTGAATTTTACTACTTCATCATCATCGCATTGGTCGCGGTTTTCGTCCTGAACTTTACCCGCATCGGCAACTGGATTTTCGCAGCCGGTGGCGACCCCGTCGCCGCGCGAGCGGTTGGCGTTCCGGTGGCGCGCGTCAAAATTGGCCTGTTCATGTGGTCGGCGTTCTCGGCTGGTTTCCTCGGCGTGATCTTCACCCTGCAATCCGGCGTCTCCGAGCCGCTGGCCGGTGACTTCCGCGAACTGCACGCCATCGCCGCTGCTGTGATTGGTGGCTGTGCGCTCACGGGGGGCTATGGCTCTGTGGTTGGCGCTGTCTTTGGCGCCTTTATCTTCGCGATTGTCAGTCGAGGGATTAACTTCGTTCCGTTCATCGACAACAACCTATTCCGCGTGATCCTCGGTCTGATGCTTCTGGGGGCGGCGATGCTGAACCAGTTGCTGCGAAACCGAGTGGTGAAAGGATAGCGACGTCATGGATAAGAAACCAACCATCGAGATCCGAAACCTGAGCAAGTTTTTCGGAAACATCATCGCGCTCAAGGACGTATCTTTTGAGGTCTACAAGGGCGAAGTCACGGCTTTGCTCGGCGATAACGGCGCGGGTAAGTCCACGCTGATCAAAACGCTCAGCGGTGTCTACCGCCGGGATGAGGGCGAAATCCTCATTGACGGCCAAGTGGTGAACTTCAGCTCTCCGCGTGGCGCGGCAGCGGTCGGGATTGGCACGGTGTATCAGGATCTGGCCCTCCAACCCTTGATGAGCGTATCGCGGAACTTTTTCCTTGGGCGTGAACTCGCCAAGTGGACCGGCGTTCTGGATTTCAAGCAAATGGACCAGATCACGCGCGATGAAATGGCCAAAATCGGCATCGACGTTGCCGATCCCAGTCAGCCCATTGGCACCATGTCTGGCGGTCAGCGTCAGACGCTCGCCATTGCGCGTGCGATCTATTTCGGCGCGAAGATCCTGATTCTCGACGAGCCGACGTCGGCGCTGGGGCAGAAGCAGCAGTTGGAGGTTCTAAGAACCATCAAGCGCGTCCGGGATTTGGGTGAGTTGGCCATTGTCTTCATCACGCACAACGACCTGCACGCCAAGCTCGTGGGCGACCGTTTTGCCTTCCTCAACCGCGGTAAGATTATCGCCAGCGGGGACCGCACGACCATCGACATGGACAATGTCCGTGCGCTGATGGCAGGCGGGGCAGAGCTGGCCAACCTTGAGCGCGAGTTTGCGGATCCATCATGACGATGGGATCGCACAGCCCCCTGCTCATGCGCCCGGCAGGGGAAACCGGCCAGGTGCATCACGTCGAGCGCACGGGACTGGGCGACCGTTGTCCGAACTGGGCCTATGTCGGTTTTGACCTGCACCGCTTGAGCGGGGGTGAAGCCGCGCAGGCCAAGACCGGTGAAGACGAGCATTTGCTGGTGCTGATCGAGGGGCGAGGACGCCTGACCATCGACGGCAAGGACCACGGCGTCATCGGTGGCCGTAGCGATATTTTCAGCCGGGAAAAGGCCCATGCGGCCTATGTCCCCGGCGGGGATCATGCTTGGGAAATTGTGGGCGATGGACCGCTGGAAGTCGCGGTTTGCAAGGCACCTTTCAAGGGCGGTCCGCGCGATATTCGCATCATCGCCCCCGACGGTGCCCCCATGGAAGCACGCGGCAAAGGCGCGAATACGCGGTACGTCAACGCCATCATGATGGAAGAGCGCGATTGGGCGGATAGCTTGCTGGTGACCGAGGTTTGGACGCCCAACGGCAACTGGTCCAGTTATCCCAGCCACAAGCACGACACCGATGCTTTTCCCGCTGAGACCTACCTTGAAGAAACCTATTACCACCGGCTTGACCCCGGCGCGTTGGGGTGGGGTTATCAGCGCGTCTACAACGACGATCTGAGCCTGAACGAGAATATGGCCGTGCATAACCGCGATTTGGTGCTGGTGCCTGAAGGGTATCATCCGTGCGGTGCGCCCTATGGCTTTGACATGTATTACTTGAACGTCATGGCCGGTCCAACGCGCAAGTGGCGCTTTACCAACGACCCGCGTTCGGACCATATTTTTGTCCGCGATGGTGGCAAAAAACCGGAATAGACCATGGGCGCGAAAACCAAGACTTACGATGAATTACGCTCAGCGCAGTGGCTCGCCGACCCCGGTCTGCGCGCCTTTGGTCATCGCAGCCGCGCCCTGCAAATTGGCTATGGCTTTGAAGACTGGGACGGCAAACCGGTCATCGGGATCATCAACACATGGTCCGACATCAACCAGTGTCACGCCCACTTTCCAGAGCGGGTCCAGCAGATCAAAAAGGGCATTTATCAAGCCGGGGGCTTTCCGATTGAGCTGCCGGCCATGTCCTTGTCTGAGCCCTTTATGAAGCCCTCCGCGCTGCTCTATCGCAACTTTTTGGCGATGGAGACGGAGGAGCTGATTCGGACCTATCCCATTGATGGTGTCGTGCTGATGGGCGGCTGTGACAAAACCACGCCGGGCTTGCTGATGGGCGCAACCTCAGCCGATGTTCCCGCGATCTATTTCCCCGCTGGCCCCATGCTGCGCGGGAACTATGCGGGGCAGCCCTTGGGGTCGGGTTCGGATACGTGGAAGTATTGGGACGAAAAGCGGGCCGGAAATATCTCAGACGACCAATGGCGCGACGTGGAAGCGGGCATCGCACGATCCTACGGCCATTGCATGACCATGGGAACGGCGTCCACCATGACGGCGATGGTCGACGCGCTGGGCATGAGCCTGACCGGGGCATCGTCCATTCTTGCCGCGGATAGCGGGCACAAGCGTATGGCCGCAGCGACAGGACGACGGATCGTGGACATGGTCTGGGAAGATTTGTGCCCCACGGATATCCAGACCCGCGAAGCCTTTGAAAACGCTGTCATTGGCTCGATGGCCATGGGCGGTTCCACCAATGCGATCATTCACCTGCTGGCGCTATCTCGGCGCGCAGGGTCGCCGGTGACACTGGACGCGTTCGACGCTCTGTCTGCTAAAGCGCCGGTTTTGGCCAATATTCGCCCCAGTGGTGATACGTATTTGATGGAAGACTTCTACTACGCCGGCGGGTTGCGCGGGTTGTTGGGGGAAGTGCGAGACTTGCTGCATTTGGACTGCGTAACCGTCAGCGGTAAGACGCTGGGCGAGGGGATCGAAGGCGCCGCGATCTATAACGACGACGTCATTCGCCGTCGGGAGAACCCGGTGAGTGCCGAAGGCTCGTTGGTTGTGTTGAAGGGCAACCTTGCCCCCGGCGGCGCGGTGATGAAGCCCGCTGCGGCCAACCCGAAATTTCACAAGCACACGGGACCGGCGCTGGTGTTTGATTCCTATCCCGACATCAAGAAAGCCTGCGAAGACCCCGACCTCGACGTGACGGAAGACACGGTCCTGATCCTGCGCAACGCCGGGCCTATTGGTGGACCGGGGATGCCGGAATGGGGGATGCTGCCTTTGCCGATCAAACTGGTGAAGCAGGGCGTGCGGGATATGGTGCGCCTGTCAGACGCGCGGATGAGCGGGACGTCCTATGGGGCGTGCGTGCTGCACTGCGCGCCCGAAGCCTTTATCGGGGGGCCACTTGCGCTGGTCGAAACGGGCGACCGGATCAGCATCGATGTCGAGCGGCGCTCTATCCATCTGCATGTCAGCGACGAAGACTTGGCCACGCGCCGGGCCGCTTGGGTCGCGCCCAAGCCCCGGTTTGAGCGCGGTTTTGGCTGGATGGTCGCCCAACATATTGAACAGGCCGACAAGGGCTGCGATTTGGATTTCGCCAGCTCTGAATTCGGTGAAACAACACCAATGCCGGATGCAACGCTATGATGAACACGCAACGACTGTCCCAAGCTTCACTGGACGTGAATGCGTTCAAGACCGTGATCGACACACCCACCCATCGCCCGGCTTTGGCCGCGTCGGTTGAGCAGGGTGTCCCCATCTATGACGCAGCGGCTTTGGCCGATCGCTTGGAAAACGGGCCGGGTCGGGCGGAGATGCTGGATGAGTGGGCGGCGGTGCTGCTGGACGGCGCGGGCTGTTTCGCCATCAAGGGCGCAACGCCTGACGGGTCGATTATCGACGAAGCCTCAGCAGTCTTGTTTGACCTGATCGAGCAGGAAAAAGCCGGCAGCGGTGGCGGCGGGGATCACTTCGCGGCTGCGGGCCTGAATGATCGGCTGTGGAACAGTTTGGAGAAGCACGCCCTAGCGCATCCAGAGAGCTTCATTCGCTACTACGCCAATCCTTGGATCGCCGCTGCGTCTGAAGCGTGGCTTGGCCCGCGTTACCAGATGACGGCACAAGTCAATCTGGTGCACCCCGGTGGTCAGCCGCAGACCGCGCACCGTGACTATCATTTGGGCTTCATGCAGCAGGACCAGTCTGCGCAGTTCCCGCTGCATGTACACCTGTTGACCGCTGCCTTGACGCTGCAAGGGGCCATTGCGCACGTGGATATCCCTGTCGAAGCCGGTCCGACAAAGTTGCTGCCACACAGTCAAAAGTACGATTTGGGCTATCTCGCCTATCACGAGCAAGCCTTCCGCGATGTGTTTGAGGAACGGTTTGTTCAAGTGCCTTTGGACAAGGGTGACTTGCTGTGGTTCAACCCTGCGACCTTCCACGCTGCTGGTGAAAACCGCACGCCAGACGTTGAACGGCTGGTGAATTTGTTTCAGGTTTCGTCAGCCTTTGGCCGCGCGATGGAGACGGTTGATCGCGCCGCGATGCTGGCGGCAGTAGAGCCAGCTTTGGCGACGGTGGCGCTGTCAGATTTGGAGCGTCGAGCCGTGATTGCGTCCACAGCCGAGGGCTATGCCTTTCCGCTCAACCTCGACACCAACCCGCCCATCGGCGGGCTGGCCCCGGCGACCGATCAGGAGCGATTGACCGGCGCGCGCGACTAAACCACGGGCTTTTGCGACATTGCTGTCGCGGACGGTGCGGAACCGGTTGAGCGGGGCAACAACACTAGAGCCAACAACCGCAAAAGCATCGGAGGCGCACGCGCCGTGACAGGTTTGGACGATTGGATTGGCCGCACGGAGCAGCGCACAGATGTTTTGCACGCGCAGCCCTGCCGTTTCATGCAAGCGACTTTGGGCCGCGAAGCCTCGCTGACCGACGGTGACGCGCTGCCGCCGCTTTGGCACTGGCTGTTTTTCCTCGAAGCGAAGCCCTTGGGGGCTTTGGGCCGCGATGGTCATCCGGCCAAGGGTGAATTCCTGCCGCCGGTCAGCCTGCCGCGTCGCATGTGGGCGGGGGGACGGTTTGCGTTTCACCAGCCGCTGATCATTGGGCGTGCCGCGAGCAAAACCTCAACCATCAAGAACATCGCGGAAAAGCAAGGGCGCTCTGGTCCGCTGTGCTTCGTCACGGTGGCGCATGAGATTCATCAGGACGGCGGGCTGTGCGTGGTTGAGGAGCACGATATCGTATACCGCGCCGACCCCGACCCCGACCCCGACCTCCACCCTAGCGGGACAGCACCAACCCCGATCCAAGCCCCGATCCAAGCCCCGGCGGATCCCGCATTTTCTGAGCAAATTCAGCCCTCCGAAGTCATGCTGTTTCGCTATTCTGCGCTGACGTTTAACGGCCATCGGATCCACTACGACAGCGACTATGCGCGCAGGGTTGAGGGCTATGAAGGCTTGGTCTTTCACGGCCCGCTGACCGCCACGCTGCTGGTCGATCTGAGCCTGCGCCACGTCGGGCAAACCCCGCGCAGCTTTAGCTTTAGAGGCACAGCGCCCCTGTCCGGCTTGGCGGCGTTCCATATCCAAGGCCGGAACGACGACGAGGGCAAGACCGAGCTGTGGGCCCGACGCGCTGATGGAGCGCTGGCCATGACGGCGCAAACGGTGTTCTAGGCGGGGTAAGGGACATGGCGAGGGGCGCTCAAACTTTTCAGCAAAGATTGACGAACTGGGCGTGCCAGCCAAGCCTCTATCAGCCCCCCACGGCGGCATCTATGGCCCGGATCAGCCTGATTGATACCGTGGCGTGTATGCACAGCGGCGCGGGCGAACGGCAGTCTGTGGTTATGTCGCAAGCGCTGGAGGCGTCGGGGGACGAAGGACGGGTTCAGCCGATTGGCGGTGGCCGGGCGCGGTCGCTCTATGGTGCTGCCATGCTCAACGGCACGCGGTCCCACGCCATCGACTTTGATGATTATGAAATCCCCGGTTCCACCCACGTTAGCGCACCGATTTTCAGCGCCTTGCTGGCACTAGCGCAGCTGCACGATGTCTCAATCCGGCAGATCAGCGACGCTTGGGTGGTGGGATTCGAGACGATTGTCCGCATCGGGACGGCTTTGGGCTATGGCCACTATGACAAGGGCTGGCACGCCACGGCGACGCTGGGGCCGATTGGGGTCGCGGCGGCATGCAGTCGGTTGCTGGGGCTGGAACCGGCACAAATGGCGCACGCCATGACACTGGCGACCAGTTCGTCAGCGGGGATGAAGTCTCAATTCGGCTTTGACGCAAAAGCGCTGCACGTTGGCATGGCGGCAGAGGCCGGTTTGCGGGCGGGGATGCTGGCGCACGTTGGGGCGACGGGAAATATTGATATTTGGGATGCGCCCCAAGGCTTGATGGAGATGTATGGCACGCCCTCTTCGATGGGGTTCGACGCCATGGCCGAAACCATGCGGGAGGGGGAGGCAACACAGGCCTTTCCCGTGGCGCGCAAGTTCTGGCCATCCTGTTCCTACACCCATCGCGTCATCCCGTGCGCGGTTGCTTTGGCCGGTAAAATTGACGACGTGGCTGCGATCAAGCGCATCCGGCTGCGGATGCCCGAACCTTTCCATCGCGTCAGTGGCTTTGGCGCACCGACCACGTCAAACCAAGCGCGGTTCTCAGCCGTTTACTGCGCGGTTGTTGGCTTGCTCAACGGGCAGGTTCTGCCAGAAGATTTCACGATTCAGAAGTTCTCCGACCCTGTGCGGCAACATTTGTGTGGGCTGGTGGAGCTGGACCTCTACGATCTGCCCGCTGTGCCGCCTGACCAGTTGTTGGCCATGACACCGGAACGGGTTTCGGTGGAGCTGGCAGGGGGGCATGGCTGGAACACGAAATCCGGCACGTACCGGGCAGCGCAGAACGTCCCATGACCGCAGATGATGTTTTAGACAAGCTCGCAGCCTGCGGCGGGTCGCGGGAGGGGGGAGGGGCGTTTCTGGCCGCCTCAGACCTGACCGCGCTATCGGCTTGCACGCTACTGTCAGCGTCCTAAACAGCCACGTTACTGTCGGCGTCCTAAATAGACGCGCTACTTTTAGCGGTTAAAGTAACGGCGCAGGGATCATCCTGCGCCGCTGTCTTATGAGGCAGAACGTCGATTAGAACGTTGGCAGCGGTGGCAGAGGCTGGCCCAACCACTTTTCGGACATCTCGTTAAGGTCGCCGCCGAGCTTCTTGTGCAGGATGAACACGTTGACCCACTGAAGCAGGTCAAAGTTGCCCTTTTTCACACCGATGAACGCCGGGGATTCCTTGATGATGAACTTGGTTTCAATGTCCAAGGATGGGTCTTCTTCGGACAAGCCAGCAGCAACCGTGTTACCCGTCACCAAAACGTCGATCTGACCAGAGAGGAAGGCTGCGCGGGTTGCCGCGTTGTCGCCGAAACGGATGATTTCGGTGCCAGCAGGCGCGTTTTCGGTCAGCTCGAGGTCTTCCAGCGTTCCGCCGGTCAAACCAACCTTGAGGCCGGAGAGGTCTTCAGGGCCAGATACGTCAACCGTGCTGGCGGCAAAAGCGCCGGAGAAAAACGGGGCGTAGGCCGCTGAGAACCAAATCGACTTGGCGCGGCCTGGGTTCGCACCCATGGTCGCGATGACCAGATCAACCTTGTCGGTTTCCAAGAACGGAATGCGCTGCTTGGATGTCACGGGGACCAGCTCCAGCTCAACGCCGAGATCGGCAGCAATCAGCTTGGCGACGTCAACGTCGTAGCCGACGTACTCCCCTTCGATGCCCAAGGAGCCAAAGGGCGCAAAGTTTTCTGGAATGGCAATTTTTACGGTGCCGGAGCTGAGAATATCGGTGAGCTCAGCCTGAGCAACGGTGGTGGCACTGAAACTCAGCGCCAGACCAGCGACAAAAAGTTTTAGGGATTTCATGATGTCAGTTCCTTTGTTTTGATGACGATCTCAAGTCGAGGTAATCAGGCAGTTGTTGGTGTTGAAACTGCCGATCCAAGCCGGGCCTCTAGCCGGCGTGAATAGAGTGAAAGCGGGAAGCAAAGCGCGAAGTAGAACAGCGCGAGCAGCGGATAGATCAGAAACGGCTCTGTCCCCGGCACTGCTGCATTCGCCCATCGCTTGCCCACACTCATCAGGTCGTGGAACCCGATGATGTAGGCCAGTGACGTGCCTTTGATGATTTGGACCAAGAACCCCACGGTGGGCGCAAGTGCGCCGCGCAGGGCTTGGGGAAAGATGATGAGTTGCAGCGTGCGCAGGAACGTCAGACCCAGCGCACGGCCCGCTTCCCACTGTCCCAGGCCGATGGTGGCAATGGCACCGCGCCAGACTTCAGCGAGATAGGCGCTGGCATAGAGCGTGAGGGAGAGGCCAGCAGCGGTCCACGGATCGACATCCCAGCCGGTGAACTTTGGCAAGCCCAGACCGATCAGGAACAGCAGCATCAGCAGGGGTGTTGACTGAAAAAACCACACATACGCGCTGCCAATCCGGCTGATCCAGCTCACAGGACTGACCCGAGCGGTACAGATGATGGCGCCAACGATACCGCCGCCGATGAACGCCATTGCGGACAGCAGCACGGTAAAGCGCGCGGCCATAATCAGTTGGAACAGGACAATGCCCTCGGGCTTGCCCAACAGGTCAACCAGCACCTCTTTCATCGCACAAACTTCCACGGAAACAGCACGCGCTCAATCACCGCCAACGCGGTTTTGAACAGCATGGAGATGAGGATGTAGAGACCAGTCAGGACCAGAAAGACTTCGAAAGTCCGGAACGTGCGACTGTCGATGTACAGCCCGGATTGCGTCAGATCGGCGACGCCGATTTCCGAGATGATGCCCGTGGTCAGGAACAGGAAAATGAACTGGCTGTTCAGGCTGGCGAACATGGATGCGACCGCCACGGGCGTGATGACCAGAAAGAAGATCACGGGTGGTTTCAGCCCCAAGGCCCGCGCGGCTTCCCGCTGGCCTTTGCCGGTGCTTTCTAAGCCTGCACGCAGGATTTCGGCAAAGTAGCCGGAGAAGTTGATGCTCAGCGAGAGCAGCGCATGCGCCCAAAACGGCCACTCGTAGCCCAGCAGCATCGGCAGGCCAAAAGCGATGAAGAACAGCTGCACAATCAGGGGCGTGTTGCGGATGAACTCGACATAAGCAGCCGCGATCCACTTCAGCACCGGCACTTGCCCATAGCGAATGGCGGCAAGTGCAAAGGCGATGATCAGGCCGAAAAGGGCCGCGAGAACGGTCAGGCTTGCGCTGAGCAGCGCGCCTTTGCCCAGCAGGATCAGATATTCCGGGTTTCGATAAATTTCGAAAAAGCGCAGATCCATGCGGTTTATGTCCTGACCTTGGGGCGCGGGGCCGTCCAGCCACCGGACTTGCTGGTTCTTAAGCCCAGACCGGCGGTTGCTTCGGCCATTTTGATGGCAGCGGCGATGGGTTCTATGACCGGCACACCAAACCGCTCGCTGATGGTGCTGGCCAGCTGTGACAGCCCGGCACAACCGAGAATCAAGCCGTCAGCGCCGCCCTCCAACAGCGCCTTTTCACAGCTGCTGAACAGGCGGCTTCGGGTCGCCTCGCTGGGGTCTTCGAGGTCGAGGACCGGGATTCCAGCGGCAAAAACGCCCGCTGTGCGCTCGGGCCCAAGGTAGGAACCCAGCAGCCGGCTGAGGGGCGGAACGGATTGGGGCATGGTGGTGACAACAGCCACACGCTCGCAAACGTTCGACGCGATCAGCGCCGCGCTTTGGCACAGGCCGAGCACAGGGAGCGACAGCATGGAACGAGCCGCATCCAGCCCGGTGTCATCAAAGCAAGCGATGATCGCGACATCAAAGCCCTCAGCCTCCAGATCGGCAAAGCGGTGCAGCATGGGCGGGACGCAGAGAGCTTCGTCGTAATATCCCTCAATCGACTCTGGCCCAATGGCAGCGGTTTCGGCGATGACTTCGGTGTCTGGACCGGCGGCGTTCAGCGCTGCGGGTGTGAAACCAACGGTCATACTGACGGTGGTGTTTGGGTTGTAGAGCAGGATCTTCACGCCGCTGCCTCCGACCCGTGGGATTTGCTGGCCGCTGACCGCCGATTGAGGACGGCGATGACAGCAAGACTGACGAGGATTACCGTAAAGCTCACCACGGTTGTCACGGTTCCCAGCGCGTAGAGCGTCGGTGTGGTGACGGTGGTGGTCATGCCGAAGATTTCCAGCGGCAGGGTATTCTTCACCCCGCCGGAGAGTAGCGTTCGGGCGAATTCGTCAAAGCTGAGCGTAAAGCCAAAAAGGGCGATACCGATCAGGCTTGGGGCAATCATCGGGATGACCACCATCCGCTGGACCTGAAAAAAGGACGCGCCAAGGTCGCGGGCGGCTTCTTCGTAGCTGGGGTCAAAGCGGTTGAAGATGGCAAACATGATGAGCAGGCCAAAGGGCAGGGTCCACGTCAGGTGCGCGCCCAAGGCTGAGGTCATCCAATGGGTTTCCAAGCCGAGGCGGGAAAAGGTCAAGCCGATGCCCAGCGAAACGAGGATCGAGGGAACGATGAGGCTGGTCACTGTCAGATAAAACAGAAACGTAGCCCCGGGAAATCCGCGCCGAAAGGCGAGACCAGCGGCGTAGGAGAATACGGTTGTGAGGACGGAAACCAGCAGGCCCAAAGACAGCGAGCGCAGGAACGAGCCCTGAAAGTCGCCCACGCGCTGTTCTTTGAACAGGTCACCAATCCAATGCAGCGACATGCCATTCATGGGGAAGGTCAGCCCCCCCTCTGGCCCTTGAAAGCTGAGCAGGATAATCCCGAACATTGGGCCGTATAGGAAGATGATGAAGAGGCCGAGCAGGGCGTAGAAAAACCAGTTTGTGAGGGCTTTGGCGATCATGGCTCAAAGCTCCTTTCTGATATCAACGATGCGTGTCAGCCCATAAATCATGGCCAAAACGAACAGCAGCAGGATGACGGCGGCGGCGCTGGCGGGCGGATATTGCAGCAGCGCAATTTCGTTGCGCAGCGCGACCCCGACGGAGGCCGCTTGGCCGCCAGACATCATTTTCACGGTCACAAAGTCCCCCATAACCAGCGCGACAACAAAGATGCTGCCAATCGCCATACCGGGGCGGCACAACGGCAAGATGACCATAAAGAACGTTTGAATCCCGCTGGCTCCGGCGTCGCGCGCGGCTTCGAGCAAACTGGTGTCGATGCGCGCCATGGAGTTGAAAACGGGAACCACCATAAACAGGGCGTAAAGGTGGACAAAAGCGAGGATGACGGCGAATTCCGAATAGAGCAGCCATTCAATGGGACTGCCGATCAGGCCGGTTTGCTCGAGGAAACCGTTGACCAGACCGTGACGGCCCAAGACCGGAATCCAAGCAATCATGCGAATGATATTGGAGGTCCAGAACGGAATTGTGCAGACCAGAAACAGCACGATCTGCCATTTGGTGCTGCGAATGCGGAAGGTCAGCACATAGGCGACCATGACGCCAATCACGAGGGTACAGGCCCACACCAGAAAGGCGAATTTCAGGGTTTTGGCGTAGAGAATATAGGTCAGCCGACTGGTAAACAGCTCGACGTAGTTGAAGGTGACAAAGTCTGGGATGACTTCCCAGTCATTGTAATCCCAAAAGCTCACAGCCACGACAATGCCCACCGGCACCGCAAGGAATGTCAGCAAAACCAAGGCGAGTGGGAGGGCGAGAAGCCCCCCCTGCAACCGCGCCCAGAACGAAGGACGCGGTGGCATGCCCGTGCTTATGGTGGTTGGGTTCGAGGTCATTTGCTGCCCTAAGCCGCGATGAACTCGTTCCACTTGCGGACCATGTAGCGGTTCTCGTCCATGACAGAGTTCCAGACCACAACGCCGCCCATACGGTCGTAGAACGAACCGCCGTCACGCACAGCGCCCGCAGGCTCCATGACGTTACCGAACGGATCGCTGATATCACCGCCAGCCGATTTGCCTTCGAACCAGAAGCCCCACTCGTCAGGCGACATGTATTCTTCAGCAAGGGTTGGAACAGCAGAGTAGTAACCCTGACGCATGAGAACGGAGGATACCCAGCCACTCATGTACCAGTTGATGTATTCGTAAGCCGCATCCAGTTCGCGACCTTCCAGACCGGCGGACAGACCCAAGCCGCCACCCCAGGAACGATAGCCCTCTTTCAGTGGCTGGTAGGTACACGGAATGCCCAGCGAGCGGACTTTTGTCACCGCTGGAGACCACATGGACTGGATCACAACTTCGCCCGAGGACATGAGGTTCACAGACTCATCGAAGTTCTTCCAAAACGCCCGGAACTGGCCGTCTTTTTTCGCTTCGGTAAAGACCTTCATGGTCGCGTCAATCTCAGCGGGGGTCATGTTGCCCTTGTCGCCGTAAGAGACCAGACCCATCGCTTCACAGACCATCGCAGCGTCCATCATGCCAATGGATGCGATGTCGAGGGTCGATGCCTTGCCCGTGAAATCAGAAGACAGCAGATCGGCCCAAGAGGTGATGTCGCGACCAACCAAATCGGGGCGAATGCCCAAGGTGTCAGCGTTGTAGATGGTTGGAACCAGCGTCATCAGACCGGTTTCTTCGCTCGCAAAGCCCTTGTCGCCAGCTTTTTCAACAAACCCTACGGTGTGCGGCGCGGTGCCTTGAGCGATAACGCTTTCCGGGGTCAGTTTACCGTTTTTAAATAGGCCTACGATTGAGTCGTAGTTGTCGATCCGAGAGGTGTCCATGGGCTGCATGTTGCCAGCACCCCAAACCTTCTTGACCGTGAAATACTCGATATCGGCGATATCAAAGCCCTTGGGCTGGGTGACGATACGCTGGGCGGTGGTGTCTGTATCCAGCGCGGTCATCTCGATGTTAATGCCAAGGTCAGCTTTCGCCTGCTCCGCAATGATGTTGATGTTTGATACACCGGTACCAAACTGGCGCAGCGTGACAGCGCCCTGTGCGTGAACAAATGGGGCAGCGAGGCTGGAACCAATGGCCAAACCAGCGCCAGCAGCACCGGCTTTGAGAAGCTTACGACGAGACAAAGATTGCATGATGCAGTCCTCCGAAAATGTTGGTGGGGAACGGGACTACAGGACTACGTTACAAAAAAAAGCCGAGGGCGCGCGGTCAGCGAGTAAGTTCGACCAAGCTCTCCGGCTTAATGGTAAGGGTGCCGACCTGGTCAAAGACAGGCGGGTTCATGGCAGCGGCCTCCAGCGGCACTTGGACCTTTAAACCCACGTCGCC
The DNA here is from genome assembly GCA_905479265.1 of uncultured Alphaproteobacteria bacterium. Taxonomy (GTDB): domain Bacteria; phylum Pseudomonadota; class Alphaproteobacteria; order UBA7985; family UBA7985; genus UBA7985. The sequence continues at coordinate 82,123 of CAJQLX010000013.1, read as the reverse complement.
CGGTTGGGTGTCGACGGTAAGCGACAGGTGGTCACCAGCGTATTCGATCGCAGACACCTTCGCCGGTGTTGCGGGGCCAGCGTTTGCGGGGGTTTCCCCGGCAGTAAAGCTGAACGCATCAATTGGGGCGCGATACAGTGCGCCGCCCGCTTGCCCCCCATCGGGCCGGAAAATCCGCATTTCGGCCCCGGATTGAACGCCGTCGGCACGGAAGACGTTTTGCACGCCCATAAACTGTGCCGCAAAAGCGGTCTCGGGACGGTGGTAGAGATCCTCGGCCGTGCCAACCTGCTCAAGCTTGCCGGAGTTCATCAGGATGATCTGATCGGCCAGTGCCAGAGCTTCAGACTGGGAGTGGGTGACGTGCAGGAAGGTGATTCCCAATCGCCGCTGCAAAGCCTTCAGCTCGGCCCGAACCTTCAGGCGGAGGAAGGGATCCAGCGCGGAGAGCGGTTCATCAAGCGCAAGGACGCTCGGGTTCATCATCAGCGCCCGTGCCAGCGCAACGCGCTGCTGTTGGCCACCGGAGAGCTCATTGGGCTTGCGCTGGGCGAAGTCGGTCAACTCCACCATTTCCAGCAAATGTCCTGCGCGCTGTCGCCGGACCGCTTTGTCGGACCCTTTAACGCGGAGGGAAAAGGCGATGTTGTCCTCAACGGTCATGTGCGGGAAGAGCGCATAGTTTTGAAACATCATGGCCGTCGGGCGCTGAGCCGGCGGGATGGTGCCCAAATCGCGGTCATCGATGGCGATGGAACCGCTCGTTTGCGTGTCGTGGCCGGAGATCATTCTCAGCGACGTTGTCTTCCCGCACCCTGACGGCCCGAGTAAGCAACAATAGCTGCCGGCTGGAATGGTAAAATCAACGTCGTCAACCGCGAGAGCGGAGCCAAAAGCCTTCGTGAGGCTCTTTGCGCTGATATGACCTTTTAGTTCTGACACAAACACTCAACTCCCAAACACACGATGCGAGTAAGAGAGGAATGCAAACGATTGCTGAGCAAAGTGTCGCGCCACCAAATGCCTAATTTTAAGGCGCTAAAAAATAGGCAGTGGACAATTTTATGCAGGAAGGGACGCGAAAACAGCCCAAAATCTGAGCATTATCCAAAGTCAAACCAACCAATCGACAGGCAGGCTTGGAGTCACGTGGCTGGACACTTGGAGCGATTGCCTTGACCCAGTGCGGTTTTGGAGGGGTTTCGTCTCCTCATTAACTTTGATCAGGTGACGTCGTCCCCTCCGTGCGCAAGGCCGCTTCGCGTCGTCTCCGACGATGGCGCTGCGCGCCAGCCTTGCCCCCGACACCCCTACGTTCGCCACGTGGCAGCGGTTCAGGCGAGCTGAACCGCAGTTTTAATGGCACGTTCAGTGCCTGTGCGGCGAAGGCTTGTCTTTGGCTTACAGGGTCTCAATCGCCCATTTGACCAAGGGGAGTTGGTCGTTGCCGAAATAGAGCCGCTCGCCCTTGGCCGTTGGAACGAAGATTGAGGGCGAGCCGAAAGCACCGCGCTCGATCGCTTCTTCGGTATTGGCGCGCAGGTGATCTTTGCAGCTCTGTTCCTGCGTGCCTTTGGCCAGTGCTTCGCCATCCAATCCGCAGGCTGAGGCTATCGCCATGAGCTCTGCTGGATCGTCGAGGTTGCGCATGTCGGTGAAGTAGGCGTCAAAGCTCGCTTGGGCAAAGCGGTGCAGGGCTGGCTGGTCTTGCTCCAGCTGGCAACACACACGCATGGCGTGGACGGAGCGCAAGGGGTGGTGCTTGCTGGGGAAATTCATCGTTACGCCGGAAAACGCGGCCCAGTCCATCAGCGCGCGCCCACTGTGCAGCCACTTTGGCGCGGTGATGTCATTGGTTCGGGATTCGACGAAGCGTGCGTTGACTTGATTGTGCACCCCGCCCACCAAAAACGGACGAAGGCGCAAGCTGGCCCCGGTTTCAGCCAACACAGGCTGGATGCGGTGAAAGGCCAAGCAGGTCCAAGGCGAGGACAGGTCGAAGAAGAACTCGATTGTTTTGCTCATGGTGTTGTACGTCCTCTAATCTTTGGCAAAAAGCGCACGCGGCGTTGAACACAGGCATTCGTGGCCCGTGTCGGTGATCAGCAGCGGCTCGGTGATTTCGATGCCACCATCGTCCAGCCAGAGTGCGGGCATGAAGTGAAAGGTCATGCCCGGTTCCAGCACGGTCGTGTCCCCGCGCCGGAAGGAAATGGTCCGCTCGCCCCAGTCGGGTGGATAGCTGATCCCGATGGCATAGCCGCAGCGGCTGTCTTTCTCAAATCCGGCTTTGTTCAAGGATGCGTTAAAGGCATTGGCGATGTCTTGGGCTTGGTTGCCGGGTTTTGCCAGCGCCAAGCCGGCCTCCACGGCTTCAAGAACGGCCGCTTCGGCGCGGCGGTATTTGTCTGGGATGGGGCCGAGGAACAATGTCCGGGACTGCGGGCATTGGTAGCGACGGTGCGCGCCAGCGATTTCGAAGAAGGTTGCCTCTCCGCGTTGCAAGGGTCGGTCGTCCCATGTCAGGTGCGGTGCGGTCGCGTCCATGCCTGAGGGGGCCATAGGGACGATGGCCGGGTAATCGCCCCAATGCCCGTTGGCACCTTTGATCCCGGTGGCATAGATTTCGGCCACCAGATCGTTCTTTCGCATCCCTGGCTCAGCGACTTCGAGAATGCGGGCGTGCATGGCCTGCACGATGCCGGCAGCGCGGCGCATGTAGTCGATTTCTTGCGGCGATTTCACGGCCCGCTGCCAGTTCACCAGACCGGTTGCGTCGATAAACTGGGCCGCGGGTAGGCTGGTTTCCAGCGTTCGGTGCGCGGCGGCGGAGTAGTAATAGTTGTCCATCTCTACCCCCACGCGCGCTTCGCTCAACCCAAGCTCTGCTAAGTGCTGGGCCAGATCGGTCATGGGGTGCTTGTCGGGGTTTTGGACAAAAGTGTCGTCATAGCCGTGGATGTGCTCGCTGCTCATGAACACGGTCCGCCGCGCCCCCTGAGCATCCATCCCGCGCCCCCACCACCGGGGCGGACGGGGCTGGGCGGTGACGATGACCGCCTGATGCACGTAGAACGACCAGCCATCGTAGCCGGTGAGCCACGCCATGTTGGAGGGGTCGCTGACCACGATGCCGTCAAGGCCGCGCTCGATCATGGCGGCGCGGGTTTTGGTCAGGCGGGCGTCGAATTCTTCGTGGGTAAAAACGGTCACGTTACACTCATGGGTTTGAGTTTGTTGCGAGTTCATGGGTTTGAGTTGGGTAAGAGTTCATGGGTTTGAGTTTACTAAGAGCTGATGAGGACTTCGACGATGCAGAGAACGGGGGCTTTACAGGCCGAGGCTGGCCAGTTTATGCCGCTGTCGCCGCGCCAGTTCATCGACTTCAGCGACGGTTGATGGCGTTAACGTGCCGCCGGGCTTGCGCAGCGTCGGATGGGCAATGACGCCTTCTTGGGCCAATGTGTGCTTGCGAATGGCCAAGCCCATGCCGGGCTGTGCCTCGTAGCGCACCATCGGCATGTAAGCGTCAAAGATGTCACGGGCGCGGTCGATCTCCCCGCCTTGAAACGCTGCGATGACCTGCGCCATCATTTCAGGATAGCCAAAGCCAGTCATGGCACCATCGGCCCCGCGGAGCATTTCTTCGAGCAAATAAAGCCCACCATTGCCACACAAAATCGAAATCCGCCGCGCGCCTTGGTCGGATGCAGCGCGCAGGGCGGAGATCTTTTCCAACCCCGGCCAGTCTTCGTGTTTGAGCATCACGCAGGAGGGGCAATCGGCGACGATTTTCAGGATCACGTCCGTGGACATCTGTACGCCCGTTGCCAGTGGAAAATCTTGCAGCACAAAGGGAACGTCGCCCAAGGCTTCGGCGGCGCTGTGATAGTAGCCGAGGATTTGCGCATCGGTGCGCAATGAAGACGGCGGGGCGACCATCACACCGGCTGCGCCCGTGTCCATCGCAGCCTTGGTCAGCGCAGACATGGCGGCAAAACCGGGGGCAGAGACGCCGACGACCACGGGCACCGATGCCCGCGCCACGACGCGCTCGACCACCGCGATGGATTCCTCTGCTGACAATTTGCCGGCTTCACCCATCATGCCCAAAATGGTCAGCCCTGTGGCGCCGCGCTCGACATAGGCGTCGACCATGCTGTCGATGCTGTCAAAATCCAGCGCACCGTTGGGGAGAAAGGGGGTCACGGCGATGGTAAAGACGCCTTGAGAAGTTTCGTTCAGCATGGGCTAGGGCTCCGACTTTTGGGGGCGATGGGACAGGTTCAGCGCGATCAGGCCAAGCGCGTGACTCACAGCGGCCTGACAGGGTTCAACGACGGGCAGGCCGGTTGCGGCTTCGAGGGGTTCGCGCAGATGCGCCATGCCTGCGCACCCGGTGATCAGCACATCAGCGCCGTCTTCGTCCCGCAGTGTCAAACCGGTTCGGATCATCGCCTCCAAGCTCTTAGACGCATCGGCCAACTCTAACACCCCGAGCCCCAACGCGCGATCGCCGGCCAGTCGATCCATCACCCCCATTGCGCCAAAGGCGCGCATGTGCCGGGGGATGGACGGGGGCAGGATGGAAATGACGCCAAAGCGCTGGCCCAGCGACAGCGCCGTCATGACAGCTGCTTCCTGAATGCCGACAACGGGCAGGGCGGTTTGGTCGCGCAGAGCATGCAAGCCCGGATCACCAAAGCACGCGATCACAAAGCCCGCCGCATCCTGCTGTGCGGCGGCCAGCGCCAGCATGGGCGCGATGGTCAGGTCCGCTTGGCGCTGGTTTTCAATGCCCGGCGGACCTTCGGCCAATGTCAGACAGCGAATGGGCACACCAAAGCCCCGCAAGGGGTTAATGGCGCTCTCAATGCCGTCGGTGACGGACTGGGACGCATTCGGATTGATGACGATCAGTGATCGAGACACGCGGTTCATCCTTTTCCCGAGGCTGGTTGAACGCCCATCGCGGGGCGATTGATCCAAGCGCCGCTGCCCGGTGTGCCAAGGAACGCGCCATTTTCAACCAGCGTTTGACCCCGCAGCAAAACCCGCTCGGGCCAGCCACGGACCTGCCGCCCTTCCCACGGGTTATAGCCAACATTGTCGTGCAGATCGTTTGCGCCGTAGGTGACGGTTTTCTCTGGATCCCAGATTACCACGTCAGCATCCATGCCCTCGGCGATCGCCCCTTTATTGCGGAGGCCATAGAGCTGCGCGGGGATGGTCGAGGTCAGGTTGGCAAAGGCCATTGGCCCGCCGCGCCCTTGGGACACCATCGCGTCAAACATCAGTGGCAAGCGCGTTTCCAGCCCTGGCAGACCATTGGCGATTTGGGTGAAATTGGCGTCTTCGCCAGCGGACAACTTGCCTGTCTTATCGAACCGATAGGGGGCGTGGTCAGAAGAGACGAGGTTGATGGTGTCAACGTCCAATCCATGCCACAGCGCCTCTTGGTCTGCAGCGGTGCGCTGGGGTGGGGAGCACATCCACTTTGCGCCATCCAAGCCCGGCTGTTCAAGAACGTCCTCGGTCATGAACAGGTAATGCGGGCAGGTTTCGGCCCAAACGGGCACCCCTCGGGCCTTGGCGTCTGCGATGATGTCAATGGCTTCGGCAGTGGAGATGTGGAACAGCATCACCGGTTGATTCAGGTACTCGGCAAAGCGACACATGCGCCCGACCGCCTCAATTTCCGCCATGCGGGGGCGCGACTGGGCGTGGAAAGCTGGGGCGACGTTGCCTTGGGCCAGCAAGTCCGCTTTGGCTTGCGCAATGATGGCGTCGTTTTCAGCGTGAACGCAGACGATTGCGCCGTGCTGCTTTGCCAAACGCAGGATCCGTAGGATTTCCGCGTCGGAAAGCTGGATGTTGTACGTGGTGAAGACCTTGAGCGAACGATGCCCGCTTTCGATCAACCGGCCCAAGTCGGTATCAAAATCAGCGACGCCCGTGTCTGTCAGCGTCAAGTGAAAGGCATGATCGATCATGGCCCCACGCGCGGCGCGGGCGGCATAGTCTGTCACGGTATCGGCAAGGCTTTGGCCGCTGGCTTGCGCAGCAAAGGAGATCACGCTTGTCGTGCCGCCCATCGCCGCAGACTTCGTGGCCGTCTCAAAGGTGTCGGCGTTCCATTGGCCCATGCCTGACATTTGCTCGATGTGCGCGTGCGCATCGACCCCGCCGGGAAGCACCAACCGACCAGAAGCATCGATTTCGTGGCGAGCCTGCGTGATGGGTTGGCCGACAGCGGCAATGGTGTCGCCAACGATGGCCAAATCGCCCTCAACCAGACCCGTCGGGGTCACAAGCCGAGCCCCGCGTATCACCAAATCAATCTCACCCATCGTCACTGCTTCGCCGCCCCCTTGGAGTCTTGTTCGGGGCAGTATGACGTTCCTCTCGCCCGGCGCAAGCAGCCTGTCTGATACGAGGGCCATTGCACGGGCCATTGCGCGGGCCATTGCGCGGGTCAATGCGCGGCAGCGGCGGGCGCCTGAGGCGGTCCAGCCCGTCTGCTGCGTATTGGGATATGTGTGGGGAAGGCAACGCCCTAGAAATAATTCAATATTAATAATGGAATACGGTTGTATTTCAGGGTGAAGAGCAGATCGTAGCCATATATTTAATGAATTTATTTTTGGTTTATAATGATCAAGTTCGTATCCCCTCTGCTTATTTTAGCAGGGCTTGTGGCTTTGTCAGGGTGTAAGCCCGACCCATACCGCAGCTACACACTCTACACCCAAGACATGCCCAATGGCGTGGTTATCCCTGCCGCGCGTCCTGTTGAATTGGCCTCGAACGTCACTCTGGCTCAGCCGGTGGCGCAGAAGCCGAAAGCCAATATCAAGCGGATTGATCGCGTCATGTCGGCCCGTAAGGGGCAGGATCTGGCCGTCATCGTTGATGTCTCTGAGCAGAACATGCGCGTGAGTATCGACGGGCAGTTGGCCTATCAATGGCCGATTTCAACGGCCCGCGAAGGCCACCACACGCCCCGTGGCGAGTATGGCGTTCAATGGCTTTCTGAGTTCCACAAGTCATCGCTCTACAATGACGCACCCATGCCGCATTCGATCTTTTTCAACGGCAACTTTGCCATTCACGGAACCTATGATGTGAACGCCATCGGCTCCCCCGCCAGCGCGGGCTGCGTGCGATTGATGCCCGACGACGCGGCGGTGTTGTTTGACGCTGTGGAAGCCGTCGGCGAGCGCAATGTGAGCATCGTGGTTCGAGACTAAGCCCGGCCTATACCGCTGATCTAAGCCCCAAAAGTCGGAATCGGACGCGCAAGGTGTGCGTCCGTCGCGCCCAGCGCTTCGACGGCGGCGGCAATCGATAACAAACGGTGATCGCTGAAGCGTGGCCCGATCAGCTGCACGCCAAAGGGCAAGCCTTTAGCATCCTGTCCCATGGGGAGCGCAACCACGGGATTTCCAACCACGGTAATCGACGAGGTCATGTGCAGCCACGCCATGTAGTTCTCAACGACTTGGCCGTCGATGGTGGGGGGATAGTTGTGCTTCCACTCAAACGGCTGCACCCCAACACCCGGCACCAGCAGCGCATCGTAGTGCTCAAACAGATCGTGCATCCGCTGGATCAGCGTCAGTTGACGAAAGCGCGCCTTGGCAATGTCTTGCATGGAGGTTTGGCGGGCTGCGTCATAGGTTTGGCGCACATTGGGGGCGAAGTCCTCGGACCAGCTGTCTGCCTCCTCAAAGTATTGAGAGACGAATACGTCTTGGCGCAGCAGCCAATCGACGCTGGGCGCGTCAGTCAGGTCCAAATCGCACCAATCAAGCGCAGCAAAGCGCCCTGAAAGCCGTTCCATCCGATCGCGGAACAGGGCTTTGGTCTCGGCTGAGACCAACAAGCCGCCCAAGTCCGCGCTGACCGCCACCCGCAGTGAAGCCGTCTCCACGGCCTCTAGCGCGGTAAAGCGCGAGGCGTCCAAGGGGAAGGCCATCGGGTCGCGCGATCCACCCAACTGGCGGTCGGCGATAACAGACAGCATCAGTGCGGCGTCTTCGACGTTTTGCGCCATTGGGCCTTGTACGCTGTAGTGTGTGGCGGGCGTCCGTCGCTCTTCGTTCGGCACCACGCCGGGAGACGCGCGAAAGGCGACGATTCCACAGTAACTTGCGGGAATGCGCAAGCTGCCACCATGATCCGAGCCGGTGGCGAGCTTGGTCATATCAGCCGCCACGGCCACCCCAGACCCGCCACTGCTGCCCCCGCACGTTCGCGTGGGGTCAAAGGGGTTTCCGGTTGCGCCAAACGCGGGGTTCACGGTGTTGGCGCCGATGCTGTATTCGGGCAGGTTCGTCTTGCCCACAACCACGGCCCCCGCAGCGCGAAGCCGCGCCACAATGCCAGAATCTGTTGCCGGCACCGTGTCGAGGTGGTCGGCGCTGCCCCATGTGGTGCGGATGCCTGCGGCGTGCTGGTTGTCTTTGATCAGCACGGGCAATCCAGCCAGCGCGGGCAGCGCTTCGCCCTTGCGGCGTTGCTGATCCCAATGCTCGGCTTCGGCTCGGGCGCTGTCTGGGGCGAGGGTGATGACGGCGTTGAGCGTGGGGTTCACCGCCGCGATCTGCGCCAGTGTGCTGTCGAGCACAGCTGTTGCAGAGAGTTCCCCGCGTGCGATGGCCAAACCTTGCGCCCGCGCGGTCGTGAAGTCCTGCGGCGCGCTGGTGTTCTCGGCTTCACCCATCGTTGTGTTCTCCCTTGACCCTGTTTGAAGTCCAACCCTAAGCTAAGAGCTGTGAAAGCTCCAATCGTCATTACGGGTGGGTCGTCCGGTATCGGCGAGGCCATTCGCCACCGCATTGAGGCGGCAGGCTACGAGACGCTCAATCTTGATATTCAGCGGCCTGAAGAAGGCTGTCAAAACTTCATTGCTTGTGACCTTAGTGACAGGGGCAGCATGCAGGCGGCGCTGGCGCACCTTCCGGCGCAGGTTGGTGGATTAATTTGCGTCGCGGGCGTTGGGCCAATGCCGGACAATCCGATGAAAGTCATGGCGGTGAATTTCCTCGGCACGCGCTGGCTCACCGAACAGATTTTGCCGCATATAGCCGACAAAGGCAGCATCACGCTGGTTGCTTCCAGTGCGGGTCGAGACTGGCGGGATAACCGCGCACAGGTCGATGCGATGATCGCGGCAGAAGGCTTTGACGGGGGCCATGATTGGTTGAAAAGCCCTGATTCTGGGCCGTGGCAGGCGGACGCTTACAAGTTTTCCAAACAGTGTTTGGCCGCCTACACCTACCACGCCGTCGGCAAGGCTCGACCCTCCGGCGTTCGCGTGAACTGCATCAATCCGGGTATCACCGAAACCAACCTTTCGACCGGGTTCCGCGATATGCTGGGATCGGAAACCTACGACCGGATTATTGGCCTCAGCGGTCGATCAGGCCAGCCCACGGATGTGGCCGGATTGGCTGAGTTTTTGGCCGTGGGTGATGCGGGGTGGATCAATGGGGTTGAGATCACTGTCGATGGCGGATATTTCGCGGGCGTGGTCGCAGATTGGCATCCAAAAACCAGCGGATCTTAGGCCTTTTTTACCGCTGTCGCTGCTGCCGCCGCTGCTTCTGCTGCCAAGTCACCCAGCGCCGTGGGCGGTAAAGCGCGCAGCAACGCGCTGACCTTGTCCGCACAAGCCGCCCCGCGCCACGTCGGGGGGAATAAGAACGGCGGCAAAGCGGGAGCCTTCAAGATCACCCGTCGCCAACTGTGGACGATCAGCACCCGCAGCACCATGCGGTCCAAGGCAGGCATATCGGCGATCAGGCTGCGGTGGGCCAAAACCTGATCCAAGCGGCGTTCGAGGTCTCGGCAGGCTGCTAACAGCGCCGCATCACAGAGCTTGTGCTGAACCCAATGCGGCACCGTCCGGCTCGCATCCAACGGCGTCATCAGTGCGCTGCTCGTCGATGGTGGGCGCAGGGTGATGCTGGCGGTTTGGGTTAGGGCGTGGTCATGGGGATCGGCGTCTCGCGCCTTGTCTGCGGGATCGTGCAGGACCAGCCACGCTTGCTCAGGCGTCGGTGCTGCGGCGTAAATGATGTCAGAGGCTTGTGCCGCTTGCCCACGCCCCCAGACCGAAAGCGCATAGTCCGACGAACGCCCTTGCTTGTGGCTTTCGATCCAGCCTTCCTTGCGCAGCCGGTGAAGCGCAACCCGCAGCGCCTCTGGCCGGGCCCCAATGCGCGCCACCAAAGCCCCCATCAGGCTTCCGCTGATCCGCGCGCCGTCGTGCTGTGCCAAATCGCCAAAGATGGTCACGACGAAAGACCACAGACGCGGTGATTGCCCGTCGTTCAGCACCTCGAACAACCGATCGAACAGCATGGTGGCAGCTGGGGGTGAGAGCGCGGTCATGCGGGGGCAAAGGCATTCATGGTCAGCAACTCGTATTCCGCAACGGGCTCATCGTTTTGGTTGGTCAAGTGAACCTGCCAGCGCACTTCACCGTATTGCGGATTTCGGGGTGTTTTGTCCTTGACCGTCAGCGCGACTTTTATGGCATCTCCGGCCTGAACAGGCTTGAGAAAGCGCAGGCCATCCAGCCCCGTATTGGCCAAAACCGGGCCTTCGTTTGGCTCAACAAACAGGCCCGCTGCAAAACTCAGCAACAGATAGCCGTGGGCCACCCGACCGGGGAAGAACGGGTTTCGCTTGGCGGCTTCTTCGTCCATGTGCGCGTAGAACGTATCGCCGGTGAAATGGGCAAAGTGCTCGATGTCGTCCATGGAAATCGTGCGCGGCTCGGTATGCAGTGTATCGCCGGTGTGCAGCTGTTCGTAATGCAGCGTAAAGGGGTGCGCCGTCGCCGGCTTCTGTGCGGCACCGGGCACCCAGCGCTGGCTGATGGCGCTGAGCATGTCGGGGCTGCCTTGGATCGCTGTGCGTTGCATATAGTGCATCACACCGCGAACCCCGCCCAGCTCTTCTCCGCCCCCCGCCCGGCCAGGGCCGCCGTGGACCATGTGCGGCAAAGGGGAGCCGTGGCCGGTGGATTCCTGCATGGACGTTCGGTCATTGATGTACAGTCGCCCGTGATAAGCGGCTGAACCCAAGGCAACCGCGTGGGCCGTTTCCGGGTCGTGGGTGATCAGCGAAGCGACCAGCGAGCCTTGGCCGCGATTGGCCGTTTTGATCGCGTGGCTGATGTCGCGGTATCCCATCACCGTTGCAACGGGGCCAAAGGCTTCGGTTTCATGGACCAAGTGCGCGCTGTCAGGGTCGGAACAGTGCAGGACCACGGGCGGCATAAAGGCTCCCGCGTCCGCGTCTGCGCCCTCTACGGTAAAGCCTTCCAACCCGCCAACGGCGATGCTGGCTTCGCTGGACAACGCCTCGACCTTGGCGCGCACGTCGTCTCGCTGCGCACGAGAGACAAGCGCCCCCATGGTTGTCGCTTCCGCCGCTGGGTCACCCAGCACGATTTTCGACAGTTTCGACCGCAACGCGTCAATCACGGCGCCTTCTTGGGCTTGCGGCACGATGATGCGGCGGATGGCCGTACACTTTTGCCCCGCCTTGGTGGTCATTTCCCGCTGCACTTCCTTGATGAACAAGTCGAACTCAGGCGTGCCGGGCGTGGCGTCAAGGCCAAGAATTGACGCGTTCAGGCTGTCTTGCTCAGCGGCAAACCGGATGCTTTGGCGCAGGATATTGGGATGCGCGCGCAGGCTCAGGGCGGTGCTGGCGGAACCGGTAAAACTGACCGTGTCCTGACAATCCAGATGGTCCAGCAAGTCGCCGACCCCGCCGGTGATCAGCTGTAAAGCGCCATCGGGTAGGATCTCGCTATCGAGGATTTGCCGAACAGCCAACTCAGTCACGTAACTGGTCGATGTCGCAGGCTTTACGATCGCAGGAACGCCCGCGAGGATCGCCGGGGCGAGCTTCTCCAGCATGCCCCAAACGGGGAAGTTATAGGCGTTGATGTGGATCGCCGCGCCGTGCAAGGGCGTGCAGATGTGCTGGCCGACAAAGGTGCCGTTGCGCGAAAGTTGCTCGACCTCGCCATCAAGATAAACCTGCGCATCGGGCAACTCCCGCCGCCCTTTGGAGGCATAGACGAACAGCGTGCCAATACCGCCATCGATATCGATCAAATGATCACGCTGCGTCGCGCCGGTGGAAAAGCTCAGGTCATAGAGCGCTTGCTTGTGTTCGCCCAAGTGCTGCGCCAGCGCCTTGAGCATCTTGGCCCGATCATGAAACGTCAGCGCCCGCAGCGCCGGTCCCCCGCGCCTGCGGGCATAGTCGAGCATGGATGCAACGGGCAGGGCGCTTGTCCCGGCTTGTGCCATGATTGCGCCGGTAACGGCGTTCTCAATCGGTCGCGCGCTGCTATCGGGCGCGATCCATTGTCCAGCGGCGTAACTTTCGACATTGAGCATGCGTAGTCTCCCGTATTCTTGGCGCTTCATCGGCAGCAGGTTAAGCCGGAATCAGCCAATGCTTGTCCGTATTATTGACCTACCGGTCGGTTTTTGTCAGCATCAACTTTCAGGCGGTTTTGAACTCAAGGATCAGGCAGGGAACGGGGATGAAAGCTCAGGAACGGGCAGAGCGATCCGCAGCGCTCATGTGGGCGGACGATCAAGTGTCCCAGGCCTTGGGGCTGGTGCTTGAGTCTGTCGGCGAAGGACGCGCGTGCTTGACGCTCACAGCCCAAGCGCAGCACTGCAATGGCCACGGTTCGGTGCACGGTGGTGTGCTGTTTATGTTGGCTGATAGCGCCTCAGCCTTTGCCGGAAACAGCCGCAACCAGCGTGCCGTATCACTGAACAACACCATCACCTATCTAAGCCCGGCAAAAGCGGGGGACCAGCTGCGGGCAGTGTGTGAAGAGCGTTCGTTGGTCGGGCGGAACGGCATTTATGATGTCGAAGTCCGCAACCAGAATGGCGATACCATCGTTCAATTTCGCGGGTTAACGCGCTTGTTGGGCCAAACATTCTTTGATGAGTGACCACCAAACTTTTTTGGTGAAGTAAAAGACCACCAAAATTTTTTTGGTGATCCAGAAAAAGCAGTACAGAGGGCATCAAACCGGCATGGAAGATCTTTCACCAAACCCGTCAGACCTAGAGCCGATCGAAACGGCCTCCATCGACGAAATCCGTGGCCTCCAGCTTGAGCGGCTGCGAAAGACGCTGAACCATGCCTATGCGAACGTGGATCACTACCGCAAGAGCTTTGACGCGGCGGGGGTGCACCCGGATGATTTACGCCAACTTAGCGATCTATCGCGGTTTCCGTTCACGGTGAAAGACGACTTGCGCGCCAACTATCCCTTTGGCCTGTTTGCTGTGCCACAGGCCCAGATTTCGCGCGTGCATGCGTCGTCGGGCACGACGGGAAAATCGACGGTGGTGGGCTACACAGCCGGTGATATCGATGTGTGGGCAACGGTTGTTGCGCGCAGTCTCCGGGCGTCCGGTTTGCGGGCGGGGGATATGGTTCACAACGCCTATGGCTACGGCCTCTTCACCGGCGGTTTGGGCGCGCACTACGGCATCGAGAAACTCGGCGGTACGACTGTTCCGATGGGCGGTGGACAGACGGAAAAGCAGGTTGAGCTGATTACCGATTTCAAGCCCAAGGGCATCATGGTGACGCCGTCCTACATGCTCAATATTCTTGAAGCCTTTATCAAAGCGGGCCGCGACCCGCGCGATACCTCGCTGCAGGTCGGTGTCTTTGGCGCTGAACCGTGGACCCACGCCATGCGCCGCGAAGTCGAGGAGGCGTTCGACATGCACGCCGTTGATATTTACGGCCTCAGCGAGATCATTGGGCCGGGCGTGGCCAATGAGTGTGTGGAAACCAAAGATGGCCTGCACGTCTGGGAAGATCATTTTTACCCCGAAATCATCAATCCAATGACCGGTGACGTGCTGCCTGATGGCGAGGAAGGCGAGTTGGTGTTTACCACGCTGACCAAGGAAGGCATGCCGATGATCCGCTACCGCACGCGCGATCTCACGCGGCTTATGCCCGGCACCGCACGGACCATGCGCCGGATGGAGAAAATCACGGGCCGCAGCGATGACATGATGATCCTGCGCGGCGTAAACGTCTTTCCCACCCAGATCGAGGAGCAGGTTTTGAAGATCCCGGCGCTGGCGCCGTACTTCCAGATCGAGCGCTATAAATCCGGCCCGATGGAAGCGATGCGCGTGTTGGTTGAGACCAAGAGCGCCAGCATGGATGCCGCCGCTCGCGCTTCCTGCCAGGCCGCGCTGGAGCAGGGGATCAAAACGATGGTTGGAATTTCCACGGACGTCGTGGTGGGCGAGGTGGGCTCGGTTCCGCGCTCCCAAGGCAAAGCCGTGCGCGTTGTGGATCGGCGGGGCGAGGGCTAGGCGGTGGAGAACGCTGGATAGAACCCGAAAGCCGCACCCATGGCCCGTTCCATCGCCAAGGATCACGACGACAAGCGCACCCGCATTCTAACCATTGCCGCGCAGCAATTCGCTGCGCAGGGCTACGCTCAGGCGTCCATGGCGCAGGTTTCTGAGGCGTGCGGGATTTCCAAGGCAAACATCTACCATTACTACCCCAGCAAAACGGCGTTGCTGTTCGACATCCTGCAAACCTACTTGGGCGCTTTGCGGGACCGTGTTTGCGGGTTGCAGGGCGAAGGCCAAAGTGCGGCGGAGCAGCTGCATGGGGTGACTGCAGAAATTCTCTTGGCCTATGAAGGCATGGATGCGCTGCACAAGATCCAGACCGAAAGCCTGCACCTCTTGCCCCAAGCGCAGCAGGAGACCTTGCGCGGCTACCAGCGGGATATGGTGCGGAAAGTGAGCGGCATTCTGGCGGCAGCGGCGCCGGATTTACAGCAGCACAGCCGCGAACACCTGCATCAAGCCACCATGTCCGTCTTTGGCATGCTTAACTGGTTCTACATGTGGAACCCCGGCGCAGATACCGCAGCGCGTCTGGACTATGCGCGCGTGGTGGCGGATCTGACGCTGGCGGGGATCAGTGGTCTTCGTACACCACCGATACCGTTTCGCTGATGGCAAAGGCCTGACACGACAGCACGTATCCGTCTGCGACCTCGTAGTCTTCCAGCGCGTGGTTCGCGACCATTTCCACCTCTCCGGCGGTTATTTTGCACTTACACGTCGAGCATACACCCGCTTTGCAGGCATAGGGCGCATCGAAGCCGTTTGTTAGTGCGGTATCGAGGATGCTGGTTTCCCGGTTCGTGCTGATTTCTGTTGTGGCGCCGTCCAGCGTTATCGTTGCCTGAACGCCGTCGTTCTTGGTGCTCTGGACCACTGCGCGCCGGGTTTTTGGCGCTGCGCCAAACAGCTCAAACCGGATTTGGTCCTCGGTCAGTCCGTGCGCCCGCAGCGCTGCGGCGATGTCCAACATCATTGGCTCGGGGCCACAGATATAGGCGCGATCAGCACGGGCGACGTCGATCCATTGCGCAAACAGCGCCTCGCACTTTTCGCGGTCCAAACGCCCTTGGAACAGCTCGGCATCGTCACCGCTGGTTTTGAGGATATGAACAATGTTCAACCGCCCCAAAAAGCGGTTTTTGAGGTCTTCAAGCTCATCGCGAAACATGATGGTGTTGATCGACCGATTGGCAAAAACAAGCGTAAAGCGGCTGTTTGGCTCGTCCCGCAGCAGCGTGCTCAAGATTGACAATATCGGGGTGATGCCTGAACCAACGGCAAACGCGAGGTAGGACCGCGCCGCGCTAGGGTCGTCAAAGGGTTGATGAAACCCGCCCATCGGCGCCATGGCTTCCACGGTCATTCCAGCGCGCAGGCTGTCATTGGCCCAACTGGAAAACACCCCGCCTTCGACCCGCTTGATCCCCACTTGCAACGTGCCGCCGTTGGGCGCGGCGCACAGCGAGTATGACCGGCGCAGCTCTTCGCCGGTGTCGTCCACATGGCGAAACGTCAGGTACTGACCCGCGACAAAATCAAACAGCGCAGGGTCTTTCGCGCGCAGCGACACCACCGACGCATCCCGCGTGGTTTTCCGCACTTCAGTGACGAGCAATTCATGGAAACGAGACATGCTAACGACGGTCCGGGGCTGATGGAATGGGTCTTAGAGGCATTTGAAGTAGTCGAACGGCTCAAGACAGTCATCGCAGCGCCATTGCGCCTTGCACGGCGTTGAACCGAATTGGCTGATCCGGCTGACGCGGGCAGACTGACAGCGCGGGCAGTTGTCTGGCCCCCCCGCAGGATTTGGCGGGGCAATGCCGTATTCCAGTAACCGCGCACGGCCCTTTTCGCTGAGCCAGTCGGTTGTCCAAGCGGGCGCAAGCTGGGTGCGCAGTTCCACGGCCTCGATCCCCCGCGCACGCAACGCCGTTTCAACGTCCAGCGCAATCACGGACGTTGCAGGACAGCCGGAATAGGTCGGGGTCAGGGTTACGGAGAGCTTTTCGTCCTCCATCCAAACCACATCCCGCACGATCCCCAGATCAACCACGGAAATCACCGGAATCTCAGGGTCAGGCACCTCATCCAGCCACTGCCAGATGGTCGCCGTGTCGGGTCGTTGGGACAGGGTGCGACTTACCATTGCGCACCGGGATAAGCGCGCTGGAGCCACTGCATGCTGGCCAGCATATGGCCCAAGTGTTCCGTATGCCGAAACCCCGTGCGTCCGCCTTTGTGCGCAAACGCGTCGCTGGGCATGGTCAAAGTCGCTTCATCGAGAATAGCGCCAAGCTGGGCGTCAAAGGCAGGGCGCAGATCGGCGGGTAGGGGGGCGATCCCTTTGGCGGCGATTTCCGTGTCGATGGCATCGGTCTCGAACATCTCACCGACATAAGGGAAGAGCCAATCCAGCGCGTCCTGCATCCGCCGGTGGCTTTCGTCGGTGCCGTCGCCGAGCGCGATGATCAGCTCGGCAGAGCGTTCAGCGTGGTAGGTGACTTCTTTCACGCTCTTGATCGCGATTTCCGCCACCCGTGCCTCGCTGCTCTCACTCAACCCGCGCAGCATCAGCAGGTGGAAATGATCGAACAGAAACTGCCGCATCAGCGTGTGGCCGTAATCGCGATTGGGCTGTTCAACCAACAGCACATTGCGGAAATCCCACACGTCACGCAGCATGGCCAAGTCGTCTTCACTGCGCCCTTTGCCCTCAATCTCACCGGCGAGAGACAGCCAGTGACGGGTTTGGCCCATCAGGTCGAGCGCGGTATTGGCCAGCGCAATGTCTTCTTCCAACGCTGGCGCGTGGCCGCACCACTCACTCAGGCGATGCCCGAGAACCAGTGTGTTGTCCCCCAGCCGCAGCAGGCTTTGAAACAGCGCTTCATCTGACCCAACACCCATCACATGGCCCCAATGTCGTCGGGGATTTTGTAGAAGCTCGGATGGCGGTAAACCTTGTCTTCCGCAGGCTCGTACAGCGGCCCTTTATCAGAGGGCGAAGACGCCGTGATTTCGTTGGCTGGAACCACCCAAATGCTCACGCCTTCCTTGCGGCGCGTGTAGACATCGCGCGCAGCCTTGATGGCCATTTCAGCGTTTGGCGCGTGCAGGGAGCCAAAATGCCGGTGGCTCATCCCGTGCTGTCCGCGGATGAAAACTTCCCACAGCGGCCATTCGGGTTTTTCGTTCGTTGGCGCGTCCATGCCCATCACGCCGCCGCTTTCGCTGCGCGTGCAGCCTTCTTTTCGGCGTGCGCGAGCAGTCCATCGCGCATCCAAGCGCCATCGTCCCAAGCCTTCCGCCGGGCTTCCAGCCGTTCACGGTTGCACGGACCATTGCCTTTGATCACGTCAAAGAACTCGCCCCAGTCCGGTCCGGCAAAGTCGTAGCCGCCCTTTTCATCATTCCACCGCAGGGTTTCATCGGGAATGGTCAAGCCGAGGTATTCCGCCTGCGGAACCGTCAGATCAACAAACTTCTGACGCAGCTCGTCATTGCCGTTCATCTTGATCTTCCACGCCATGTTTTGCTCGGAATGCACGCTTTCCGCGTCCGAAGGACCAAACATCATCAGCGAGGGATACCAAAACCGGTCGAGCGCGTTCTGTGCCATCCGGTGCTGCTCTGGCGTGCCATTGGCGAGGCGGTTCATAATGTCGAAGCCCTGCCGCTGGTGAAAGCTCTCTTCTTTGCAGATGCGGATCATGGCGCGGGCGTAGGGGCCAAAGGATGTGCGCTGCAGCGGCACCTGATTCATGATCGCTGCGCCGTCCACCAGCCAGCCCACAGCCCCCATATCCGCCCACGTCAGCGTCGGATAGTTGAAGATTGACGAGTACTTCATGCGCTCGTCCAGCAGCATTTCTGTCATTTCATCGCGGGAGACGCCCAAGGTCTCAGCCGCGCAATAGAGGTAGAGACCATGCCCCGCCTCGTCCTGCACTTTGGCCAACAGAATGGTTTTGCGTTCCAGCGTTGGGGCGCGGGTGATCCAGTTGCCTTCTGGCAGTTGGCCCACGATCTCCGAATGCGCGTGCTGCCCAATCTGCCGGATCAGGGTGCGGCGATAGCCTTCCGGCATCCAATCTTTCGGCTCGATCTTCTCCCCCGCATCAATCCGCTGCTGAAAGGCTTCAGCGCGTGCGGTGTCTTCGTCGCCGGCGTGCTCGGCTTTGATCAGTTGCGCGTACATGTCCCATCCCTTCCCAAAACGTCGGGTGTGTCCACCCTGTTATGGGTCGAAGCGGGACGGGAGACAAGTTAAATGTTACAGAAAAATCCAGAAATCCACAAAGCAGTAACATGTTGGCCGTTTCAAGCCGTCTGCAGCAGTGCTGCGATACCGCCGCTGTCCAGTTGCCCCTTTGCCCCGATACAAACCAATTGCGGGTCGGGCTGGTGGTCGAGCGGTTCTGCTTGCCAGCGCTTCCCCACGGTTTGCACCAACCAAACCTGACCGTCTGATCCTGTGAGGTAGCCCTTTGCCCGCACCACGCCCAACGGCCCGGTGGCGAGGTGCTCAGCGATGGCAGCAACGTCAAACCGGGCGGTGGGGTTCAGCGCGATGCTTTCGAACAGGGCATCGGAATGCCCGCCGGACCGGGTGCCGGAGGACGGCGTTTCAACCGCCCCCAAAACCGCGTCCAAGGGGACTTTGCCAAAGTCAGTTTCGATCTGGACCGCGTGTGGGGCGAGGGCGGTGAGGCGATCAGTCAAGCGGGTCGCGGCGCTGTCGCTGATGAGGTCACGCTTGTTGATCACCACGATTTCTGCGTCGGCGAGTTGTCGGGTGATGGTGTCGCCGATGTAGTCGTCTGCGACCTGCTTCAGCACGGTTTCCGCGTCAACCAGAACGACCGTCCCATCGGGCCGAATGCCATCCATGAGCCCAAGGCTGGCCACCACAGCACCGGGTAAAGCAACGCCGGAGGTCTCCACCACGATATGCTCAGGCGCAGGGTCGGAGGTCCGTAGATCATTGATGGCACCGATTAAGTCGTTGCCAAACGAGCAGCAGATGCAGCCCCCCGCAATCGAAATCAGGCCGTCTTCCTCAGCCTCGATCAGGTCTTCGTCGATGGCGATGGAGCCAAACTCGTTGACCAATACCGCCAGCCGTCGTCCGTCCGCATTGCGGAGCAGGTGGTTGACCAGTGTGGTCTTGCCTGCCCCCAAATAGCCGCCAATGACGGTGACCGGAATGCTGTAGCTCGGCACGCGCATCGGCTGATCCTGCTACAGCTCAGCGGCTGGGAAGATGCGACCACCTTGGACAGTGCCCCACACCGGAATATCCTTGAGCGCCATTGCGTCAACAGCGGTTGGATCGTCGTCGAGCACAGCAAAATCAGCCCGTTTACCGATTTCGATGGAGCCCAATTCGGCGTCGAGATGCAGCGTGTAAGCCGCGCCCATGGTGATGGCGTAAAGCGCTTGATCCACGCCAATTTTCTCGCCTTCACCCTGTGTCCGACCGGAGGCCGTGATCCGGTTCACGGCGGCCCAAGCGGTGAACAGGGGACCGAGCGGGGTGACCGGGGCATCGGAGTGAATCGCCAGTGGCACGTTGGCGGCCAGCGCGGTTCGTGTCGCGTTCATCCGCATGGCACGTTCCGGCCCCACGGTCAGCCGGTAATGCTCATCCCCCCAATAAAAGTGGTGGTTGGCAAACAGGTTCACGCACATGCCCAGTTTCCCCATCTTGGCAAACTGCGCGGCGTCAGCGAGCTGACAGTGCTGGATCGTAAAGCGGTGGTCTGGGCTCGGGTTGGCGCGCAAAGCGGGCTCGAACACGTCGAGCGCCATTTGTGTCGCTTGGTCGCCGTTGGTGTGCGTATGCACCTGAATCCCTGCGGCTAAGGCCCGGTTATACAGCTCCGACATCTGGTCTGGCGCGGTGTACCACAGCCCGTTTGGCGCACCGTTGTGATAGCCGGGCCAGCGCATGCGGGCGGAAAAGCCCTGAATCGAGCCATCTGCGACGGCTTTGATCCGCCCCAGCCGCAGCAGGTCGGTCGATTGCTCCTTGAGCGCCTTGGTGTATTCCACGCACTCCTCAGCCGTCATGCCAAAGAAAATGCGCAGCGGAACCACCCGCAGCGGAAAGCGGTTGCGCGCCGTCACGTCCAGCATCATCGAGACGCTGTCGTCGGTCAGGCGCGCGGCGAGGTCGGTGGAGGTCGTGACGCCGGCGCGCACGCACAGCTTGGCGTAATCGAGCAAACCGCGCTCATCACAGTCCGTCATGGCGCGGTCATAGCCGACGAACCCAGCAACCGGGGTCATGGCGTCGGGGCCGTAAAGCTCCCCGGTCGGCATGCCGTCATCGCCCAGCGGGATTCCGGGGTGATTCACGCCCGGCTTAAGCAATCCGGCCTGTTCCAGCGCTTTGGAATTGACGTTGAGGATATGGCCGGAAGCGTGGAGTACGCCGATGGGCCGGGTGGTTGAGACCTTGTCGAGGTCTTGGCGGGAAACGCGTTGGTTATCCATATAAATGGGGTCAAGTGACCAGCCCGATAAAGGGGTATCCGCGTCCGTCATCTGCGCTTCTGCTTCGGACAGGCGGTCCAGCACGCCTTCGATGCTTTTCACCCCGTCCCAAACCTTGCCGTCGGGGTCCATTCGGTCGAACCAGCCAACGTACACGTTGCGCCACAGCGTGCCTTCCATGGTGTGGGCATGGCCTTCGATCATGCCGGGCATCAGGACTTTATCAGCGAAGCGCGTATCGAGCTCGTAGTCGCCCCACGGCTCTAGCTCCGCCAACGAACCCGCACCCAGAATACGGCCTTCGCGCACAGCGACGTGGCTGACTTCGGGCTGGTTCGGGTTCATGGTGATGATCTTGCGTGCCGCGTAAATCGTTGTGCCTGTCATGGAAAAGTCCTCCTTCGCCAAAACTTAAAACGCTTCATTTCAGTGGAATAATAGTTTTAACTGTGGGTGAACCATAGTTTTTTGAGGGTATGGCCATGCGCAATCTTACGCTTAAGCAGCTTCGCTACGTCGAGGCGGCAGATCGCTTTGGGTCGATCACCAACGCGGCAGAGGCGATGAACATTTCTCAAAGCTCCATCACCGCTGCGATCAACATGCTCGAAGAAAGCCTTGGCCATGATGTGTTCATTCGAACCCCGGCGAAGGGCATTCACTCCACGGCCACGGGGCGCGATGCCTTGGCACTGATCCGACGCTTCATCTATCAATCCCAGCAGTTTGAGGAAGAGCTCAGCTCACTAGGGGGGCAAGCGAAGGGGACCGTGCGCATTGGCTGTTACGCCACTGCTGCGCCGTCGTTCTTACCGATTGTGCTGCAAGCAATCTCCGCGCAGTTCCCGGACTCGTCCATTCAATTGCTCGAAGGAAACATGGCTCGGGTGACCGAGTTCTTGCAGGATGGAGACATCGATGTTGCCTTTACTTATCAAGAAGGTACAAGCCCACAGTGCGAGTTTCAGCCGCTGTTCTCTGCGCCACCCTATGCCATCGTCTCGATCAATGATCCCTTGGCCGAGCAAGACAGCACCAGCCTCGAAGAGCTGATTGATCGGCCCATGGTGATGCTGGATCTCCCGCAAACCAAAGACTACTTCCTGCGCCTCTTCTCCGCCCGCGGCCTGATCCCAACCATTGCTCATTCGTCGCGATCATCGGAAATCATCAGGACGTTGGTGTCACAGGGCTACGGTTTTTCGATTCTGAACATCAAGCCGGTCGAGTACCAAGAGGGCTATTCCCGCTATCGGGTTCTGCCGATCCGAAATGCGCCAGAGTCTCCCGTCTTTGGCATTGCGACCGTGGCGTCAGTAACGCAATCGAGAATGGTCAGGAGTTTCATATCAAGCTGCATCAATCTGAAGGATAAAGGCGAGCTTGAAGAACTTACTGTACTTCACAAAGAACCCCAATCCTCAAAAAAATGATGGAAGGACCAGTAATTAATCCGTTTTTTGCTTCTGCAAACCTAAGTTACGGTTTTTAGTGGCGAGTAAAGAGTCAATTAGAGGAGAATGTATCATGAAGCATATTATCAAAGGGCTATTGACTGCCTCTGCCTTCGCAACGGTAATGACCGGAGCCTTGGCCAGCGCCGAAGACGTCAAAATGGGCGGTACGCTCAAAACGGTCTTGGGTAACAACCTGAGAACACTCAACACGGCTGTTCAGTCTGGTATTGTAACCGGCTTCCCCGGGGCGCAGTTGTTTGCCTCACCGTTGCGGTACGACGAAAACTGGACCCCGCAGCCTTACCTGGCGAAAAGCTGGGAAATCAGTGATGACGGTCTGACAGTGACCCTCAATCTTGTGGACGATGCTGTGTTCCACGACGGTACGCCTATCACATCCTCTGATGTCGCATTCTCAGTCGATGTTATTAAGGAAGCGCACCCGTTTAAGTCCATGTTTGCACCGGTTGAGTCCGTCGATACGCCCGACGATCATACCGCTGTATTGAACCTGAGCCAGCCGCACCCGGGTATCATGCTCGCGATGTCTGGACAGCTGATGTCCATTATTCCTGAGCACATCTACGGCGATGGTCAGGACTACAAGACCCACCCGCGCAACATTGAAGATGTTGTTGGTTCCGGTCCGTTCAAGCTCTCTGAATTCAAGAACGGCGAGTTCCTGATCCTTGAGCGCTTCGACGACTTCTTTATCGAAGGCCGTCCTTACCTTGACCGCATCGTCATGCGGATCATCACCGACAGCTCCGCTCGTGCCATTGCGTACGAAAATGGGGAATTGGACATGGGCGCATTCGAAAGTGAGCCTCTGATCATTAACCGGTTGAAGAAGGTTGATAACCTCACCGTTACCTCTGATGGCTACGGTGCTATTGGTGCGCTGGACTGGCTGGCGATCAACACGACCAAAGGCCCACTGGCCGACAAGCGTGTTCGTCAGGCGATTGCTTACTCTCTGGACAAGAACTTCGTGCAGAAGGCTCTGATGCAGGGCACTGTGAACGATGCAAACACCGGTATTCACCCGGACAGCCCGTTCTACAACGCTGATGTTAATGCCTACGCGCTGGACTTGGACAAAGCAGCATCGCTGCTGGACGAAGCTGGCTTCCCCGTGGGTGACGACGGCATGCGTTTCTCTGTCACCATCGACTACGGCTGGCCTGCTGGTAAGCAGCACGTCGAGTACGTGAAGGCGGCATTGAAAAAGTCCGGTATCGACGTGGTTGTTCGCGCAAGTGCTGACTTCCCAACGTGGGCGGGTCGCATGGGCGAAATGGACTTCGACCTGAGCTGGGATGCCGTGTTTAACTGGGGTGACCCGGTTATTGGTGTGCACCGGACGTACTTGACCTCAAACATCGCGCGCGGTGTTTGGTCGAACACGCAAGGTTACTCCAATGCACGCGTGGATGAGCTGTTGGACATGGCCGGTCGCGAGAACGACATGGACAAGCGTAAAGCGCTCTACGCTGAGTTCCAGGCGATCGTGAACGACGAAATGCCAATCTACTACATGCACACACTGCCGTATCACACCGTCTACAACGACAAAGTGAAGAACGCGCCAGTGAACGGCATCTGGTCAACCTCCTCACCGCTCGACCAGGTTTGGTTGGACGAGTAGGGGTTAATCGAAGCTTAGGCTTTGATGTTCTATGATTTTCGGCGGGCTGCACAGGCAGCTCGCCGAAGATTTCTACGCCTTAATTCGTTAGTTAATTTGCTGTTTTCGTTCCCATTCAACGCCTCCGACTGAACCGAGGTTTTCACCGTGAATTTCCTCCGCGTAACGATCACCCGAATGGCTTACGCAGCGCTGCTGCTGGTCGCTGTGCTGATCCTGAACTTTACCCTGATGCACCTCGCGCCGGGCGATGTTGCCGATACCATCGCGCAATCCGCAGGCGGTATTGACGCCGAAGCGCTCGAACAGATTCGACGAGAATACGGGCTGGACCAGCCCTTTATTGTCCAGCTCGGCGGCTATATTGGCCGGGTTCTCCAGTTCGATCTGGGCTATTCTTTCTTCTACAGTCGCCCCGTGACAGACCTGATCCTTGATCGGCTGCCGGCGACTTTGTTGCTGGTGATTGCCGCACAGATTTTGGCGCTGACCGTTGGTGTCGTCTTTGGCGTTATTTCCGCACGCAAGCCCAACGGGATCTTCAGCCACTTTGTCACGCTGGCGTCACTGGTCGGCTACTCCGCGCCTGTGTTCTGGACCGGTTTGCTGATGCTGGTGATGTTCTCGCTGATTCTGCCGTGGTTCCCGGTTGCCGGGATGCGGGATGTGACAATCGAGAACGGGAATATCTTCATTCACACGGTGGATGTCGCCCGGCACTTGGTTTTGCCGATGGTCACGTTGGCCTCGATTTTCGTCGCGCTTTACTCGCGTTTGTCGCGGGCTTCGATGATCGAAGTTCTGGGCTCGGACTACGTGCGGACCGCCAAGGCCAAGGGGCTGAAGTCCAACCAGGTGGTTTACAAGCACGCGCTCAAGAACGCGATTTCGCCCGTAATCACACTGGCCGGTTTGCAGCTTTCTGCCATCGTTTCCGGGGCCGTTCTGGTCGAGACGGTGTTCTCTTGGCCCGGCCTTGGCACGCTGGCGTTCCAATCCATCATCGCCCGAGACACACCCACCATTCTCGGCATTCTGTTTTTCTCATCACTGGTTGTGATCGTGGGTAATCAGGTGACGGACCTCGTGCTGCGCCTTGTCGATCCGCGTGTGGGGAGTAAGAAGTAAATGACCGATAAGCCAACAACCACAGACCAAAGCGCACCAGTGACCGAGTTGCTGGACGAGCCCATCGAAAAGGCCCGCCATCCATTTATGGAAGCGTGGGACATGTTCCGACGCAATCAGGCGGCCTTGGTCGCGCTGATCATTCTGGTGCTCATCATCATTGCCGCAATCATCGGTCCGAGCCTCTATGGTCGAGACCCGTTCGAAATGGTCTGGGCGCCGTTTACACCGCCGGGGCAGAACCCCGATTTCATCCTTGGAACCGACTATTTGGGCCGCGATCTGTTGGCCATGATCATCAGTGGCGCTCGGGTGTCGATCATCATTGGACTGGCAGCGGCCTTTGTCTCTGTCTTCATCGGCGTCACCATCGGTGCGCTGGCCGGGTACTACCGCGGCTGGGTCGAAGAAGCGCTGATGCGCTTCACGGAGTTTTTTCAGGTGTTGCCAACGCTGCTGTTCTCCATGGTGATTGTGGCCCTGTTTGGTGCCTCACTGCCCATGATTACCTTTGCCATTGGCATCGTCAGTTGGACGGCCGTTGCAAGGATCACGCGCGCTGAGTTCTTGCGCATCCGCGAGCTGGAATACGTCACCGCCTCTCGCGCTTCCGGCGCGCGGGATTTCAAGCTGATTTTTGGTGTCATTCTCCCGAACGCGCTGCCGCCGATTATCGTGCAGTCGGCGCTGATGGTTGGTTCAGCCATCCTGTTCGAAGCGGGTTTGTCGTTTCTGGGGCTGACTGATCCGAACGTGGTCAGTTGGGGTCAGATCATCGGCTCTAACCGCACGTACTTCCTCGACGCCAGCTTCACCGTAACGCTTCCCGGTGTGGCGATTTTTGTAACCATTCTCTGCATTTCGTTGGTCGGTGACGGCCTGAACGATGCACTGAATCCCAAGTTGAGGTCGCGCTAATGACCGAGCCTTTGCTGAAAGTCCAAAATCTGCGGGTTGAGCTGACCACCCGCAACGGCACAGCGCCGGTGATCGATGACGTATCGTTTGAACTCCACGCAGGCGAGAACCTGAGTTTTGTGGGTGAGTCTGGCTGTGGCAAGTCGATGACCGCTTTGGCCATCATGGGATTGCTGCCCGAGGGCATTGGCCGGATCACGGCTGGTTCGATCATGTTTGATGGTCAAGAGCTGACCGAGCTGTCTCAAGAGCGTCTGCGCCGCATTCGCGGCAACGACATTTCCATGATCTTTCAGGAGCCCATGACCTCGCTCAACCCGGTTTACACCATTGGTGAGCAAATCGTCGAAGTCCTGCTCGCGCACCAAAGCATCTCTCGCGCAGACGCGTGGGCAGAGGCGGCGACCTTGCTCGACGCGGTCCGGATTCCAAAAGCGCGGGAGCGGCTGAAGGATTATCCGTTCCAGCTGTCCGGCGGACAGCGGCAGCGGGTGATGATCGCCATTGCCTTGGCGTGCAAGCCAAAGGTGCTGATTGCCGATGAACCAACAACCGCGCTCGACGTGACGGTTCAAGCACAGATTTTCGACCTGCTGCGCGATCTGCGGCAGGAGACGGGAACCTCGATCATCCTGATCACGCACGACATGGGCGCGGTCGCAGAAATGGCGGAGCGGATGATCGTCATGTACGCCGGGCGCATTGCGGAAATTGGCGCGGTTGACGACATCATCGGTACACCGCGGCATCCCTATACCAAGGGGCTTATTTCCTGTGTGCCGCACGTTCTTGCGCATGTCACAGATGAGAAACAACCGCTGACTGAAGTGCCGGGGATCGTGCCTTCGTTGCGGGAATTCGGAAAGGATCAGTGCTTGTTTGCCTCGCGGTGTCAGCATCGAACCCAGCAGTGCTTAACGGCCCGGCCGCAGTCGGTGAATTTTGATGGTGCGCAATCGGCGGATTGCTGGCACGCGGGGACACTGTGATGAGTGAACAACCTCTCTTAAGTGTTGAAAATCTGACCGTCCGGTTCGCCATGAATCGGCGCGGGTTGTTCAGTCCTGCGACACATCTCTACGCGGTTGATGATGTCAGCTTCCACGTCAATCGCGGTGAAACGCTCGCGATTGTGGGGGAGAGTGGTTCCGGCAAGACCACGGCGGCATTGGCCGCGGCGCGGCTGGTCACAGCCTATGAAGGGCGTGTGGTGCTCGATGGGGAAGACGTTCTGCCGCTGGAGGGTGAAGAGCTTCGGCAGATGCGGCAGAAGGTGCAGTTTATCTTCCAGGATCCCTATTCCAGCCTCAACCCCCGCCAGCGCGCTGAAGAAATTGTCCGCGACCCTCTGCAAAGCCTGACCGATACCCCAGCCGCCGAGCAGCAGGAGATTACCGAACGCCTGTTCGCGCAAGTGGGGCTGCGCCCGGAGCAACGCCGCTTGTTCCCGCATCAGTTCTCTGGCGGCCAGCGTCAGCGCATTGGCATCGCACGGGCTTTGGCGACACAGCCCGAATTGGTGATTTGTGACGAGCCGGTATCAGCGCTGGATGTGGCGGTTCAGGCGCAAATCCTGAATCTGCTGTCGGCGCTGCAGGAAGAATTTGGGCTGACGTATTTGTTCATCAGTCACGACCTCGGCGTTGTGCAGCACATGTGTGATTCCGTGGCGGTGATGTACATGGGCAAGATCGTTGAGCATGCGGACCGCAAAAGCCTGTTCAACAACCCGCTGCATCCCTATACCGCCGCCTTGCTGTCGGCTGTTCCGAGCGTGGATAAGACCCTGCGTGAAAAATCCAAGCGCATCCTGATCCCCGGCGACCCGCCAGACCCGACGCAAAAGCAGGTTGGATGCCGTTTCGCCAGTCGCTGTCCAGTGGCGCAGGATCAGTGTCGCTTGTCAGAACCGCCGCTGACGGAAATCGCTCCCAATCACCGTGTTGCCTGTCATTTGGTGGATGAAAAGGCGATTTCTCCACTTTAGCCCTGAAAAATGAGCTGTTTACACATTTGCTCAAATGGAAAGAGGGAAATACACTGCGTGTTTATCCTTTTCCTTACAGGGGCTTCTGATGTTTAAGCATCTCTTGGCCGGAATGGCTGCACTACTGACTCTGTCCTTCGCGCCGTTGGCGTCGGCACACACCATTGCTTATACGTGGTTCAACTATGGCTGGGGCTGGGGTTTTCAGCCCTATCACGTCCACCACAGCCACGGTATCGGACACACGCACACCCACCAACACAACGGCGGGGAACCCCACAGCCATAAGCATGGTCACGCGCTGGGTGCGCACCATGACGTTTCTTCGCAGGCATTAAACGTCCGCACGGGACCATCCACGGAGCATCCCATCGCGCACGTGTTGCTCAAGGGGCAGACGGTCCACATCAATGGCTGTAACAGCCATAATTGGTGTGCCGTAACCTATCACGGACACCACCACGGTTGGGTTTACGCCGAATATTTGGATTAGAGTGGGGCGTTTTCTTCCTCTTTGGTCGTTTCTGGAAGAGCTTAAATAACCGGGATTTCGCAGGAATACGAACCAGTGTGAATGAGGAGTCCCGATCATGCCCAAACGTCTGACTGTTGCACAGCAGGAAACCTACGCCCGCGACGGCTATGTTGCGCCGATCGATATCTTCTCTGCGGACGAAATCGCGGAAATTCGGGCTGAGATTGAAGACGCTGAGGCGCGCTGGCCCCATGCGCTGGATGGCGCAGGGCGGAACAACGGGCATCTTGCTTTGCCCGTGTTGGATCGTATTGTTCACGACAGCCGCATCCTCGATGCTGTGGAAGACGTGATTGGCGCGCATATTTTGGCGGCGGGTTCGACCTTGTTTATCAAAGAGCCGAACAGCGGTGGTTTCATCAGCTGGCACCAAGACGCCCGCTACGCCGGAATGGAGCCGCACGATTGGGTGACTGGATGGTTGGCGGTGAGCAATGTGACCGAAGAAAACGGGTGCATGCGCATGATCCCCGGCTCCCACATTGATCCGCTGCGCGATCATGTTGATACGTTCGGCGAAGACAACCTGCTCACCCGAGGGCAGGAGGTTCAGGGCATTGACGAGAGCAAGGCGGTATCTTTGCCGCTCAAGCCCGGTCAGCTGTCGCTTCACCACCCTCGCATCGTTCACGGGTCCGGCCCGAATATCTCAAACGAGCGCCGCATTGGTTTTGCGCTGCAAAGCTATATCGCGCCGTCGGTTGAGCAGGTTTTGGGTGAAATGTACGTCCAGCGTGCGCGCGGCACGGATGGACCCAAGCATCATCTGGAAGCCCCTCGGGTCCAAGAAGCGATGACCGATGCTGCCGTTGCTTTGCGGATCGACGCCAATCAAAAACTGGCCGATATTCTCTATGCCGGATCCGAGCAAAAGGGAAAGTACTGAGGCCTTTCGCTGACGGTTTCGGCATGCTTTGATCTCATTGTGGTCACAGGCCGACCGCATGACTGTCTCTCCGCGCCACGACAAGGTTATTCGACCGTTGACGACTGAAACCATTCTCAAGAACGCTCAAATCGTCCTACACGATGAAATTCGGCTCGGTTCGATCCGGTTCGATGCGTCGGGAATCCTCGACATCAGCAGCGGACCGTCTGGGGTCGCTGGCGAAGACTGTGATGGTGATTTTGTCATTCCGGGATTGGTTGAGTTGCACACGGACAACGTCGAGCGGCACTTTCAACCACGTCCCAACGTGTTCTGGCCCAACCATCACGCGGCGGTTTTGGCCCATGATGCAGAAATGGCGAGCGCTGGGGTTACGACGGTCTTTGATGCGTTGTCGATCGGCGATTACGACGGCAACAACCACGCCCGGCGCGCGCTGTTTGCAGGCATGGTTCAGGGTGTTACGGAGGCGATGGCGCAGGGGGCGTGCAAGATTGAGCACCACTTGCATTTCCGCTGCGAGCTGTCGGACCCGCGCTTGTTGGAAACACTCGAACCGCTGGCCCAGAGCCATCCCGTCGCGCTGGCCAGTTTGATGGACCACACGCCGGGACAGCGGCAGTGGAGAGATACAACGACGCTTAAATCGTACATGGCGCGCAATGGCATGACGGACTTGGAAATCGAGGAATCGCTCGCCAAACGCATCGCCAGAGGCTCCCGCTACGCCCCGCAAAACTGGACGGCAGTCTTGGCGCTGTTTGCCGGAAAAGACGTCGTGCTTGCGACCCATGATGACACGACCATCGCTGATATTGATCAGGGAGCCGATGCAGGTATTCGGATCAGCGAGTTTCCCTGCTCCCTCGAAGCGGCTCAGCATGCTCGGCGCAAGGGGATGCGGACCATCGGCGGTGCGCCCAATATTGTGCGCGGAGGCAGTCATTCGGGGAATGTGAGCATCATGGATTTGGCGAAAGCCGGCATCCTTGACGCGCTGTCGAGCGATTATGTGCCGAGCAGCCTGCTGCAGGCTGTGTTTACCGTGGCGCAGGAACTGGAGCGACCGCTTTACGAAATGGTGCGGCTGGTCACGTCGAACACGGCACGCATGGTCGGTTTGGACGATCGTGGTGTGATTGCGCCGGGGAAGCGGTCCGATCTGGTGCGGCTGCATCACCGTGGCGCTGCGCCGGCGGTGCAAGCGGTTTACGCCCAGGGGCGCCGGGTGCGCTAGTCGCGGATATAGGGGACAAACGGGCCATCAATGCCAGCGTAGGCGGGGCCAAATGTTGCCAGTCCGCGCGGGGTGGTAAAGGCTTCTGGCGCGGGTAGCACAACCACCGTCACATCTTGCCCCCGGTGATAATGGGGATTGGTGACGGGCTTTCCGGTGCTGCGGTCGAACAGGCAAATCAGCTCGGGGATGGTCGCCAGCACATCGCCATCGAGCCACGCGACCATATTTTCGTTCTTGAGCCGGATGCGCATGGTGCGGTTGGCATAGGCGTCGCGGCCACCGATGTGCATTTCACCCAAAGTAAAGCCGCCGGTGGTCTGCCAACTGCTATCGCCAATGATGCCAGAGAACACGATGCGTCCGCCTTGGGCCTTGGCAACGGCGGTGGCGGGGCATGTGCCAGCTTCGAGCGCAGAGCGCCATGCCTGCCCGAGGCGAAGGGCGGTGCTCATGGTTCCCTTGATGACCGCATTGCGCAATTGGTGCGCGGGTAGGGCGTGGTCGATGGCGGCGATGTCATTTCGGCTGACAATGGCCAGCGCCCGCACGACCGCTTCGGCCCGCTGATCATCGATGACCTGTTCCGCGATAAAGCACTCGCCGAAACTGTTTGCCATGACGATCGGCGCGGCGGGAAGATCGTTGAGGAAGTACGTGGAGTGCGTGATTTCCGGTACGGCGCGACCGGCGGGGTCGGCGTCGATGATAACGTGATCATTCATGGCGGCTGCATAGAACGCCACCGCCGTGTTGGTGCCCCCCATTTCGCACGCCAAAGTGCCGTAGAACTCTTCGCCCAAATAGGCCTGAAACCGGTCATAGGCACTTAGGATCGCAGGTCGGGCCGCGCGGGGCAGACGGCTATACTGTGCGGCCTCTTCGGGCGTTGGTTCGGATATGGCACCCAGCAGATAGGGCGTACACAGCAGCGCGCTGTCGGGGACATCGTCGATGCTGACCAAGCGGAAGGTTTTGCCCTGATCCAACGCTTCATGGATCAACGCCAACCCTTCATCCAGCTCCCCCCCGCCGCCGGTGCCGAGAATGGCGGCACCGTAGAGTAAATCGGTGAGATCCTGCGGGGTCAGTACTTTCATCGCAAATCCTCTGGGGCTGAGCCGCCGAACAGCTCAACCAAATCTGTAAAGAAGGAAACCAGCACCAGCACGCCCACGGTGACGGCTGCAAAGCCAATGGCGGCGGCGGCGAGAACGGGCGTGTAGCCGTAGCGCACGTTATTGAAAATCTTGATGGGCAGTGTCTCGACGGTGAAGCCGGAGATAAAGCTGCTGATGAGGTATTCGTTCACACTGATGATCGCGACAATCGCGAAGCTGGTGACGACGTAGGGCGCAATGATCGGCAGGATCACGCGGGTGAATGTCTGTGTCGGTGAGGCACCGCTGATGTTGCTGGCGTCCACGATCTCGCGGTTCAGGACACTAAAACCGCGTGAAATGATGACCAACGGCAGGGTCACAAACAGCACGCCGTGGGAGATCGTCGTGGCCCAGCGCGATCCATAGAGACCGACTTCCGCCCAGAAAACACTCGCCCCTAAAGCCAAGATGATCGGTGGAACCATGTAAGGCGCGAGGCCCAATGCAAATACCGACCGCGACAGCCACGTGTCTCGCCGCCACAGGGCGTAGGCTGCGAGCAAAGCGACTGAGGTTGCCAACATCGCGGCTATGAACGCGATGCTGAAGCTGTTCCAGATCGCCACCTGCCAGCCGCGGTCGGTCACCATCTCGACAAACCACGCGCCCGAAACAGACTTTGGCGGAAAAGCGATTTGTCGGGCCGGGTTAAGGGAAACACCAGCCACGATGGCGAAAGGGATGAGAAGAAAGGCCGCAATGGCCCACAGGAAGATCGAGCGGAGCAGGGCGCGGATCATGATCATGCGTCCTCCGCCCGCTGTTGCCGATTGAGCCACAGCAGCAGGGCCGCAAGCACGGCCGTGAGCGCCAGCATAATCATCGCCAACGCAGCCCCAAGCGGCATATTGAACCGCTCCACAGCGCGGTCTTGGATGATCACCGTCATGTTCCAGTTCTGCGGACCGCCCAGCATGGTTGGCATCACAAACACACCGAGGAAATAGACGAACAGCGTGATAAACGCGGCGAGTAAAGCGGTGCGAAACATGGGCAGCGTGACGCGAAGGAACAGCAGCGCAGGCGCGGTGCCAAGCCCTTGTGCGGCTTCTTCGATGGCGCGGTCGCGGCGGCTGACTTGGGGGAAAAGCATCAACGTCGCGATGGAAAAACCAAGCATGACATAGCCTGCCATCATCGCCCCAAAGCTGGGGTAGAGCGACCGGGGATTGTCCCACAGGGTCAACCACGCAAGCAGCTTGGGGATGCCGGAGCTTTGCGAAAAGAGGATAAGCAGCGCAAAGGCGATGACGACTTCGCTCAGACAAAGCAAAGACAGCAGCAAAATGACCCAGAAGCGCTGCAGCCACCGCGATTGATCGGAGACAAACAAAACAGTGAAGAACCCAAGCAGCGTCACGATGCCTGCGCCCAAGCCAGCCTGCACAAAGGACCGCAGCGAGATTGAATAGTAGAACGGAGCAAAGAACTTTGCGTAATTGTCGAGCACAAAGGCTGGCTTGAAGAAGGCTGCTGGATCGTTCTTGAAGACGCTGACCGCCGCCATGTAAGCCATGGGCGCGACAAAGAAGAGCACGAGCGTACCCAGCGGGATGAGGGCAATGATCCAGCCGCGATCCTTGGTGGCGGTTACCGCGCTCATGCGGGCAGTTCCCACGCGTGGGTTAGGTCAAAGGCCAATCCGACGGGCTCGCCCACGTCCGGCAGCGGGGCGGTGTTGGCCAATTGGGTTTGGATCAGCGTAAGGGCGCCGACCTCGACCTGTGTTTCGATGACAGAACCCAGTTGCCGCACGAAACTCACGCGCCCGCTGACCCCATCACTGGGGTTTGTGGTTTGGCGCAGGTGCTCGGGACGCAGCGCGAGTGTGGTTTGGGCGGGCCAAGCCTTGGCCGGTCCAATGGGCTGTTGCTGCCAGTACGCGGTGCCGTCTTTGACGGTGATATCGAGGATGTTGTTTTGCCCCACAAACTCGGCCACGTAGCGCGATTGTGGGCGGTGGTAGATGTCGCTGGGGCTGCCGACTTGCTCGATGGTTCCGCCGCGCATCACCACGATTTGGTCGGCCAGAGTCATGGCTTCCTGCTGGTCATGCGTGACAAAGACCGTGGTAACCCCCAACCGACGCTGCAGCTGCTTAATCTGCTTTTGCAAGCGTTCCCGCAAGCCCGCGTCCAAAGCGCTGAAGGGTTCGTCCATCAGGAACAATGACGGCTCGATGGCCAGTGCGCGCGCGATGGCGACGCGCTGTTTTTGACCGCCGGAAAGCGCCGATACGCGGCGGCGCTCCATCCCGGTCAGATCCACCAGTGCGATAAGCTCCTGCGCCCGTGCGGAACGCTGCGCCCGGCCCATGCCACGGATGCTCAGGCCATAGGCGATGTTGTCGATGACGTTCAAATGAGGAAACAGCGCAAGGCTTTGGAACACCATGCCGATGTTGCGCTGATAGGGGGGGACACCGTTGAGGCTTTGCCCGTCCAGCCTGATGTCTCCCGCGGCGAGATCTTCAAAGCCGGCAATGGTCCGCAGAAGCGTGGTCTTGCCGCAGCCCGATGCACCAAGCAGGCAGACAAAAGCGCCTGTCTGAATGGACAAGTTGATGTTTTGTAAGACCGGAACGGTGCCAAAGCTTTTGGCAACGTCTTTGAGAATGAGACCACGCATGAAGACCAGAAATCCAATGGTTGACGAAAACGCCGCCGAGGCCAACGCAAGGAGCGCGGCTTCGGCGGTATTTCGACTTTAAGCCCGGGTTTGGCTTAGTTGGAAAGCATGGACTGGAAGCGTTCTTCGAGCCACTCGCCCTCTTCGAGGTGGATTTCCGTCTGCAACTTGATCGGTGCAATGTCGCTGCCCACGGCTGCGAAATCATCGTCGGACAGGTTCATGGTTTCACGCGGGACAACCGGGAAGATGCCAAGGTTCAACGCCATGGCTTCCTGAACCTCAGGCTGGCTCATGTAGTCGATGAACTTCTGTGCCGCTTCGGTGTGCTTAGAAGCCGCAGGTGCAACCCAATAAGCCGTGCTCTTGATGCCGCCTTCTTTGGGGAAGGTCGAGGCAATCGGCAGACCGTCCCAGATCGAGAGCATGGCGACGTCGTGGTAGTACGTACCAGCGGTGTATTCGCCCGCTTCCAAGCCCTGTTGGAACTGGCCTTCGTCGCGGTACCACAGGCTTACGCTTGGCTTCAGCTCAGCGATCTTGTCGATGACCTGCTGCAGGCCGTCGCGGGTTTGCATGATCTCATAGCCGCCGAAGAACGTCACAGCCGTGATTTCGAGCAGGCCGCTGTTTGAGTTCGGGCGCAAAGCGAGCTTCCCGTCCCAATCACCGGTCCAAAGCTCAGCCCAGCTCATGGGCGCATCGGCGCTGAAGTCTGTGTTGGTGACAAACGTGTCAAAGAATGCCAGCGCAGGAACGGCGTTGGTCTTGCCGTCCATCTCTGCGTAGACGCCGTCGATCAGGGCGCCCGTGTTGGCCATTGCGGCGGTGTCCAGCTCAGCCCACAGCGACGCGTTCTGACCGCGCAGAACGACGGTTTCGGTGACGAGCGACAGGTCGGCGGGGGCTTGCTTGGCGCGGGCGGCGTTGGCGATCTGTGTCAGCCACGCTTGGTCAGCGGGTTGCGGGATGGAGTTGACCTTGATGCCCGTTGCTTCGGTGAAGCCGGGGTAAACGACTTCGGCGAGGGTTTCTTCGAAGAAACCGCCCCAAGCGCTGATGGTTAGTTCTTCAGAGTGAGCGATCGGTGCAGCGGCGAAGGAAAGCGCAGCAGCAGCAGCGGCGAAAAATTTAGTGTTCATGATGGACGATCCACGGAAAGTTAGACGAAAGACGCAACAGTCTCCGACCTCTCCCTGAACAACGTAAGAAATGCGCTTTTGATCGCCACCGACGCTAGATTAAGCCGCGGGGGCTGTCAAGAAACCGTCGGGGCGATAGGCTGTTTGTTTTGACGCATGGGGCAACAGTTTGCTTCGCCAACGGGCGGCGCGGGTGCTAGATTGAGGGCATGAAACTTTCCAACATTGACCTCCGCTTGCTTCAAGTCTTTCGTGCCGTGGCCGAGAGCGGCGGTTTTGTGCGCGCGCAGGGTCTTTTGGGCATCAGCCAGCCCACAATCAGCTCTCACATCGCAAACCTAGAGCAACGCTTGCAATTGACGCTATGCCTGCGAGGGCCACAAGGGTTTTCGCTGACGGAGGAAGGGCAAGAGGTTCTGCGCGAAGCCGTTGATTTACTTGACTATTTGGACAATGCAACCATCCGGTTGAAAAACATCGCCGTGGGTGGTTTGGAACGGTTGCGGCTGGCGGTTCTGGATGCGACGGTCAACAACCCTGACAACCCGCTGACTTTGGCGCTTGAGACACTGACCCAAGCAAACCCGCGTGTGCTTCCCGAAGTGACAGTCACCGATTTTCTCGCCTGTCTGGCCGATTTGCGGTCTGAGGTTATGGATCTGGTCGTGTTCGGTATCGCAGACGAGGAGAAATTGCCCGACGATGTTGAGGCGGTGTTTCTTTTCAATGAAATCAGCACCTTATACTGTAACCCCCGCCATCCGTGCGCGCTGGCCCAAGGGGCTGCGGCTTTTGAAACGGCCCTTGGTGCCGCCAAGATTTCAGCGCACAGCTTCACCCCACAGCTGTTGGAAGGTCGCCACAATCCCGACCTGCCACAGTCCAACACCATTTTCTCCCAAGGCACGTTAGAAGCGACGACCTATTCCGCCTTGGCGGGGTCGCACGTGGGCCTGTTGCCCAAGCACGTCGCAGCGCCTTGGGAAGCGCAGGGCCGGCTGGTGCCGCTGGCCGCAGATCGGTTTCAAATCTCGTCGCGGTTCTATGTGGTTCGCTTGCGAGACCGAAATCACCCGTCGAGCGCTCAGGCGCTATGGCAGCTGCTGGCGCAAGCATCGACAGGATAGATGCAAGCATTGATCCTTCCTAATGGTTCGGATCAGCCCTGCCGCTTAGAGTTTTCAGGCTTTGATCATCTCGGCTCAACCCGAGAAATGCGCTTATCGTCTGCTTGCAGGCACGGATCCGGTTTTAACCCTGTTGCCCTCGGCTGCGGGGTTTTTTGAGTTTATATCAGGCTTCGGCGGTGGGGAACGGGACGCTGTCGATGACCTCGATCTCCAGCTCGGCGAGTCGCTCAACCAGTGCGGCACGCACGTCCCGATGGCCCGCATCATCCCACAAATTCACCATCTCATCAGGATCATCCCGCAGATCGAACAACTCGTTCTGCGCTTTGCCGCGGTAGAGCGTCAGCCGCCAGCGGTCGTGGACGATGGTGTGCGCCCGTGGATCCTTGCCAAAGGCATGCTGCGGGCGCTGGGTTTCGTATTGGATAAACGCAGCCTCGCGCCCTGATCCACCGGCAACGGACAGCCGTTCGCCCTGCATGCCGTCTGGCGCTTCGAGCCGGGCGTGCTCCATGATCGTGGTGCCGATATCGAGCGTTTGCGCGAGCTCTGCACTGCGCTGGTTCTGTGCGCCCTTGGGATCGGCCCAGATGAAGGGGACACGCGTGATGGTGTCGTACTGCTCGGTGCCTTTGAACAGCAAGCGATGGTCGCCCAGATGGTCGCCGTGATCGGAGGTAAAAATCTGAACCGCTTCGGCCCCGGTTTCCGTCGTGTTCGCAGCCTGTTGCACCCGGCCAATGGCGTCATCGACCATGGTAATCATCCCGCATGTCAGGGCGCGCGCTTCCTGCGCTTCGCGGGCGGTGACGGCAAGGGAATAGCCCGCCATTTGCCCCAATGTTGGATCAGCAGCACGCTCGCTTTCGGCCTGCAACACATAGTCTGGCGGGTTCCACGATGGGTCGGTGTAGGCGCGCGGGATTTCCATGTCCTCGGGCCGATACATGTCCCAGTACTTTCCCGGGGGATTAAACGGGTGATGCGGATCGGGGAAAGAGACCATCAGGAAAAACGGCTTGTCGCTGTCCTTGCGCTCTTCGAGCCACGCGCAGGCTTGGTTGGCGATGTAGGTGGTGGAGTAGTATTCCTCTGGCACGCGGGTGCGAACGGCTTGGGGGACGATATAGTCGTGGTCCAGCTGCGTATCGCGTCCGCGCAAGGCCAAAACCTCTGGCGCAACCTGCTTCAGCCATTCTTCATAGTGCCCGCCCGTATTCGTGCCGTGGCGCAGAACGCTGTCGTAGTGGTCAAAACCGTAAAACGGGGAGGGGACGCTGGGGTTTTCCTGCATCCAGTATCGGCGCTGCTCGTACTGATAGTGCGGTGCGTCGAGGTCTGAACGAATGGCGTCGGCCAGCTCTGGCGGTGGCGCGACAAAGCCTTCGCGGTGGGTTTTGCGCTCAAACTGTGTTGGGAACTGTGTGACGTTCTGCAGGTGGCTCTTGCCGATCAAGGCGGTGTCATACCCCGCCGCCGCCATCACCTCGACAAACGTGACGTGATCGGTGGCCAGCGGGATCCCCAACGAGCGCACTCCATGACTGGTTGGCATCCGACAGGTCATCAGACTGGCTCGGTTCGGCATGCACACCGGTGACGCGACATAGAATCGCTCAAACGTCACGCCGCGTTGGGCGATGGTATCGATGTTGGGCGTGCGCACCGTCGGATGACCTGTGCAGCCCAAGGAGTCGGCCCTCTGCTGATCCGTGATGAACAGAATATAGCTCGGGCGCTCTGTCATGGTGGCTTCGTCCTACGCGTTAGAATGATCGATCAGGCGGGGGCGTTTTCACGCCGCGCTTGATACAGATGGAACCCCATAATGCCGACCCAGGCGAGAATGGCGGGGCCGTAAACTTCGATCGGCCGGAACAGCAGCAGCACGGCAACAGCCAACCGCAGCGCAATCTCGACCCGGCTCAGCGCGCGGGAATCATAGGCCGCGAGCGAGCTGGACACGAAGTAGAGCGCCAAGATCACGCGACCCAGCAGCAGCACCAGCGGCATCACCTGCAGGTTGCCATCATAGCCCGGCAAGAACGTTCCCGGAATGTTGGGGTCCATGACCGCTTTGTCGATCAGCAGCAATTCAGGGTAAATCGCAAAGACAAAGGGGATGGTGAAAATCACAATGCCAGACCGCACCGCTGACAGCCCGGTTTGCATGGGGTCAGCTTTGGTGATCGTTGACGCTGCAAAGGCGGCCAGCGCGACAGGCGGCGTGATCGCAGACGCAACGGCGAAGTAAAAGATGAACATGTGCGATGTCAGCGTTGACAGCCCCAAGCCAACCAGCATTGGCCCCAACAGCAGGGCAACGTTGATATACGCCGGAACCGCTGG
Organism: uncultured Alphaproteobacteria bacterium; assembly: GCA_905479265.1. Taxonomy (GTDB): domain Bacteria; phylum Pseudomonadota; class Alphaproteobacteria; order UBA7985; family UBA7985; genus UBA7985. The sequence goes on along the minus strand of CAJQLX010000013.1, from coordinate 42,961 downwards.
CATCCCCATGCCCAGCAGAACGGCCAAGATCATGGTCAGCGACAGCGCGAGCAGCAGGAACCAAACAGACCCGCCCGCTACGTCAAAGCTGCGTAAGAAGCCCAGAACATCCACGGACAGGAACTTTGAGAACGCCGTCAGCGCGAGGCTTACGTCGATAACCGTAACGGCGAGGAACATCAGGTACAGCGTCGCGATGCTGACGCCGGAATGGGCCAGGGCGCCTAGGATCTGGCCGGGGTTCTGGCGGAAGCTGCGGTCGATGAACATCAGCGCAATCAGCAGCATCACAGCCCACCAGCCTGCGGCACCGGCATCACCAGCGGCGTTCTGGATGACTTGAACGACCCACGGCAGGGAGACGACCTGACAGCTGCCCGCGTCACGGATGACTTCCGCCCCCATCAGGATGGCGTACCAGCTGCAGCCCACACTGTCTTTTGGCGTCAGCAGCAGCAGCAGGATCAGCAAAACCGGACCCAGCACTTGGGTCAGGTGCAGCCAGTCCATGCGCTTGAGCCGCATGTCCTCGGTGATCTCGCCAACCGCTTCGATCTTCTGTTTGCGGGATTGGAAAATCACCGACAGGAACAGGCAAAAGAAGTACAGCACCGCTGGAATGATCGCCGCGATGACGATTTCGCGGTACGCCACACCGGTCAGCGCCGCCATGACAAAGGCGGCAACGCCCAAAATGGGCGGCATGATCGAACCGCCCGACGACGCCGCAGCCTCAACCCCGCCGGCAAACACGCGAGAAAAGCCGCGCTTGAGCATCATCGGAATGGTCAGAACGCCGGTTGAAAGGACATTCACCACGGGGCCACCGGTGATGGTGCCGAACATGGCGGAGGAGAAGACCGCCGCGTGCGCCGGTCCGCCGCGCAGGTTGCGCGTCATCACAAAAGCCAGCTTGATCAACGCCTGTCCCCCTGCGCAGCGACCAAACAGACCGCCGAGCACGATGTAGGGGAAGACCATCAGCATCAGGACATTCATGAACCGGCCAAAGAAGCCTGCTGAATGGTTGACCAGAGAGTCATGGAACACCTCGCGGCCCGAGGCGATGTTGCGGGGAAACTCGCTGCTGAGCATTGTGACGAGATACTTGTTCTGACCATCGGCGCCAAAGAAGTACCAGTTCAACACGGTCAGCAGGGTGTAAGCGGCCACGATGATGGAGATCATCACCAAGGGCAGGCCCCAGACTTTGACGTTGTACAGCAGGAACACGACCACACACAGGAACACCACCAACGGCAAGAATGCGGCTGTAGTGTTAAGGCAGAAGGGGTCTTCGGTCGTGTCGGGAACGGGCAAGCCAACCAGCTCGGCAAATTCGATTTCGGCGGCCAGCGCCTCGGCCATCATGCGGGCGCGGTCGCCGGTGATAACGTCCAGCAGGCAAATGGCTTCGATTTCAATGATGTACGTCAGCGACAGGGCAGCAGCAGCCGTCACCAACGCGATATCGAGCGCAAGCCCGGCGTAACGGCGCAGGCTCGACTTGTCCGCCCAGCTGCGCCACAGCGAGTGCTGGAGCGCCACGATCAGCATCATCAGAAAGAAGACAAGGGGGTAGAGCCACTCGGTCTCAAACCGTCGGATCCGAAAGAACTCGTTACCCGTCATGCCTTTCCAAAGCGCATCCCACCCCGGAATACCCGGTGTGACGTTCAACAGGCCCACAAAAACCAATCCCAGCCCAAGCCAAAAGACCAGCTGGGTCACAAATGTTTTCTTTGGGGCTTCTTCGGACGGGGTTGCCTGCGCTTGGTCGTTCATAAGGGGAATAACTCGGTTTGGTCGCAGTGGTCGCGACGGGCGAAATACAAATCACCGCCCTCAGATGGGCTCAGCGCATCGGGGCGAAACTCGTATTTTTGTTAGAGATCGAAGAGGGCGGCGAAAACGATCGCCGCCCCGGAGAAAGGTTGATTGGCAATTAAGGCTTTGCGCAATCAGGAACAGCGTGACCCGCTTCTTCCCACGCGCGAACAGCGCCAGCGTGGAACTTCATTGGGTTCTTGCCGCACAGACCAGCAACACTGGCATCGATGTTACCAAAGTTCAGCGCAGCCATAAACGGCGCCTTGGCTTTCAGGTTGTCGATGTTGTCGATGTGCGCCTTCGCCAACTGGTAAGCCACTTCTTCATCCATGCTGGCGTTGACGTAGTCACCGCCGACCATGGCCATGCCACGGAACGTGTCATCTTCAGAAACAACCGTCCAGTTTTCGCCCAATGCAGCCTGAATTTCAGCCACAGGCGCGGTAAACGGCGCTGCGCCAACGTTGTTCAGCAGCTTGGACGCGCTTTCGCTTTCAAACATCGACTTTGGCAGGGACATTGCGGTCGCGGCACCAGCAGCACCAACTTGGCTTTCGCGCGGGCCGGGGAACGTGCCGGGGATGACAGCAACATCTGCCGTGCCGTCAATCAGGGCGTTTGCAAGCTGGTTCATGCTGACCGTAACAGACTCATAGTCTTCACCGGCCTTGAGGCCTGTCGTCAGTTGGACCAAAGCGCGCGAGTTACGTGGCATGCTGCCCTGTGGCGGACCCTGCAGAACCTTCTTGCCCTTCAGGTCGTCCCAGCTGTTGATTCCATTCGAGGTGAAACCGTACATGTAGAAAACACTGAATGTGTAAGGGTAAAGCAGCTGAACGTTCGGTGCCAATTCAGCGCCGCGCTCTTTGCCCAGTTTGCCGAAGGGACCAGCGCCGCGTCCCATCAAGAACGGCAGGTGGTGCGGCGCACCAGCAATGTCGATTTTGCCTTCAGCCAAGGCGAGCATGAATTTTGTACCGGTTTGGCCGTCCTTGAGCTGAATGTTCGCGACACCCGCTTCGGATGCGAACTCAACCAGCCCGGTTGCGGCCAGGCCACCAGCAGTGCCTGCGCCTGCTGCATGAGAAACCAAATTGACTTGGGCAATCGCCGTTGAGGCCATCAACGTCGCTGCGGCGGCAACCAGTGCCGTCTGGAGTGTCCTGAGCATCTTTTCCTCCCTTTGCTCTACAACAATGAACAATCCCAAAAGTTAGCAAATCCAAGAGCCTCTCAACCCTTTGCAAAGGACGTTCACAGACCATGATGGGGACATTTCAGGATCCCAAAGTCAAGTAAAAACCAAGGGAAACCCGCGATTTCAAGGACGATTTGAATGAATTGGGATCCAGTCTGGCGTTTGTCCGCAGACCTCGTCGTTTCAAGAACAACCTTGCCGCCGCGCAGCATGGGTTTTCGCCGTTATCGACGGCGGTGCTGCGCGGGTTGCGGGATGCTCTACTCGGACGGCGCAGGGCCTCGTTTGGGCAGGATTTTCGGATCTTTGCCTTCGGCGCTGGCTTCATCCCAATACCCAATCAACACCCCAAGCTGCTCCTCAACCCCCGTCATTTGGTCGTTGCGTTCTTCGCTCCACGTTTCCCGCTGACGGTACTGCAGGGACCACTGCGCCAGCTTATCAAACATCTCTTGCCGCACACCTTCATGCGCTGCACTGCGGCCAAGGTCGATCAGCTCATCAGGGTCGTTCTTCAGGTCGAACAGTACGGGTGGGTAGCCCGGCGCGTAGATGTATTTCCACTCTGTCGAAGCCACCATATAGGTTCGGCAATCCAGTGCGACCCTGCCTGTTTCCGGCCGGAACACTTGGCAGGAATAGTCGTACTCGCTCACCGCCACATCGCGCCAATCGACGCTTTCCCCGCGCAGCTTGGGCATCAGCGAGCGGCCATCGAGAATGTTGTAAAGCGGCGTCCCGCCATTGAATTCGATAAACGTTGGCAGCAGGTCGATCAACTCCACCAAAGACGCGTCAACCGTCCCGCGTGTCGGGTTCGCGCTGGCGCTTGGGTCGGCGATGATCAGTGGGATTTGCACGGCGGGGGCGTGGAAGTAGTCTTTGTCGCCCATCCAGTGATCGCCCAAGTAGTCACCATGGTCTGAGGTGAACACGATCATCGTGTCTTCCATCAATCCACGCTTTTCCATGAAATCGAACAGCACGCCGAGTTGATCGTCGATCTGGGTGATCAGGCCCATATACACCGGAATGACCGTCTCGCGCGCTTCGTCGCGGCTGAAGGTTTCACCGGCCACGCGTTCCATGAACAGTTTCGCCAGTGGATTTGGATCGTCAAATTCGCTGTCCGCGCGAACCGCTGGAACCACGTCCTTGGCCGAGTACATGTTGTGATAGGGGGCCGGCGCAACGTAGGGCCAGTGTGGTTTGATGTAGGACAAGTGCAGCAACCACGGCGTTTCCCCGTCGTCTTCGTCGAGGAATTCCATCGCTCGGCGGGTCATGTAAGGCGTCTCGGATTGCTCGTCCGTCACCCGCGCTGGCAGGTCCACCCGATCGTTGAAGAAGCCCGAACGAACCTCGCCATCCTCAGTTTCAACGGAGTTCGCCGCCCAGTGCCAGGGGTTGGCGTCTTCGGTGTATCCTTGCGACTTGAGATACTGGTTATAGGCCACATTGGGCTTAACCATGGAGTCAGGGTGGATCCCATCATCACGCTCATAAACCTCGAAACCGCCCTGAGCATGGTGCAGCGCAACCTCACCTTCAGGATCAATGCCCAGCCGTTCCAACCCTTCGCGATCGGGCACAACATGCGTTTTGCCCACCAGCACTGTTTTCACACCCAAGGGGTTGAGGTGATGCCCCATGTTCTTCTCCCCAATGCGCAAGGGGGTGAAGTTGGAGGCTGAACCGTGGCTGGAGACATAGCGTCCCGTGTAGGCGCTCATCCGCGAAGGCCCACAGATGGGGGATTGGCAATAGGTGTTTGCGAACGTAACGCCGCGTTTGGCCAGCGCATCGATGTTTGGGGTTTTGATGGTCGGATGTCCCGTACAGCCCAAATAGTCGAACCGCAACTGATCGCACATGATGTACAGGATATTCTTTCGAGCCATTGTTTTCCCCATTGCTAAAGACCTAAGGCTATCGTCGAGCAGAAATCAGAACGACACAATCCCTGCTTAGGTCGGTTTTCCTGATATTCCATAATTGGGATCCCAAATCAACATAACCAAAGTTGATTTCGGGATATTTTCATGCATTCTGTTTTTCAGGATCCCAAAAATTTGGTTTTGGGGGTGGCACAGGGAAAGTCTTCATGCATCCGGAACTCAAAGCCCATCCAGCTTACTTTGAAAAGCAGGTGGTTCAGTTGGCCGACAACGTCTACATGGCCTTCGGTTTTGCCGCGTCGAACGTATATATGATTGTGGGCGACGATGGGGTCATCATCATTGATACCTCCGAGACGACCTCGGCGGCAGGTAATATCCTCGCGGCGTTTCGACAGGTCAGCGACCTGCCGGTTCACACCATCATCTTTACCCATTCCCACCGCGACCACGTTTCGGGCGCGAGCGTGTTTGCAGCCGCGGGCGACAATCCGGACATTCTGGCCAGCACCAAGTATTCAGACGATTTCCTCGCTGTTGCGACCAACTACCCTTTACCGACCAAAGCCATGCAAGCGCGCACCAAGCGGCAATTTGGGATCACGCTGTCCTATCCCGATGAAATCATCGGTATCGGCGTGGGGCCGGGCGATCGGCCGCTTAAAGGGATGGGCGCAGGGTCTTTGCCACCAACCCGCCGAATTGGTGAAGAAGGCGAAACGCTGACTATTTGCGGTGTAACGCTGGATCTGGTGATGGCCCCCGGCGAAACACCCGATCATATGGTGGTTTGGTATCCGGAGAAGAAAGTGCTGTTCAGCGGCGACAACTTCTACCGCTCTTTCCCCAACCTCTACGCCATTCGCGGTACGACCTATCGCGAATTCGATAAATGGGCCGAGACCATGGATACGCTCATGTCGTTTGAGCCCGACGTCCTGGCACCGGGCCACACCAAGGCGGTGTTCGGCGCTGAGGCTATTCGTGATGTCCTGACCGACTACCGCGATGCGATCAACCACGTGGTCACAGAAACCCGCGAGGGCATTGATGCCGGTTTGACCATCGACCAGCTCGCCCACCGCGTACGCCTGCCTGAAACGCTGGCGCAAAAGCCGCATTTGCGGGAGTTCTATGGCCGTGTTGATTTCGCCGTCAGGGCCTACTTCGTTGGGACGCTGGGGTGGTTTGACGGCAATCCGACAACCTTGGGCACCTTGTCGCCGGAGGACGAAGCCACGCGGATGATCGAGCTTGCGGGCGGCGCAGAGGCTGTTTTTGCTGCCGTTGAAAAGGCGCGGGCCAAGGGCGATTTTCAGTGGGGTTTGCAGCTGGTGGATCGGCTGATTTTTGCCGATGAGCAGCGCACGCGCGCCGAAGCGCTCAAGGCGGCATTATTGCTGGCCCATGCGGAGGATCAGATCAACTGTCCGACCCGCCACTATTACATCATGAGCGCAAAAGAAATCAGCGCCGCGCACTCTTCCGGGGAGTAGGCGGCGCTGGCATCCGTGGACGGGCGTTAAACGTTGATTTTACCGCCGTCCACGTTGAGCGTTTGGCCCGTGACAAAATCACTGTCGCCAGAGGCCAAGTAGACCATGGTGCCCAGCAAATCTTCGGGCACCATTTCCCGCTTGATCGAGCGCGAAGCCACCGTGGGTGCGCGCGCCATGTCAAAGGCGTCATTGCCGCGCAAGCCTTCGCTTTCCGTCAATCCCGGCGCAATGGCGTTCACCTGAATGTTCTTGTCACCCAGCTCGCGACCATGACAGCGGGTCAGGGCAATAACAGCGCCTTTTGACGCGGTGTAGTGCGAGAGCCCCGGCGGGCCATAGTAGAACGTGCCGGACGCGATATTGATCACTTTGCCGCCGCCCGCGCCAATCATGGTTGGGACGATTGCGCGCATGACTTGGTGCACGCTGCGGGCGTTCACGGTCATGATCTGATCGAACTCTTCATCGCTGATTTCAAAGAACGGCTTTGGTTTTAGCGTGGCGAAGATCGAAGCGTTGTTCACCATGATGTCGAGACCGCCCATCGACTTCGCAGCCTCCACCATCGCGGCGAGATCGTCATTCGATGTGACGTCCACTTTCATGCCTTGGGCCGTTCCGCCGCTGTCTGTGATCATTTTGACAGCGTTGCTGGTGTCTTGCACGTCGGTGACGAGAACTTTCGCGCCTTCTTGTGCCAGCCGTTGAGCCATGATGGCGCCAATGCCTTGTGCAGCCCCGCTGATCGCGGCAACTTTCCCTTCTAAACGTCCCATGATTTTCCTTTCTGGTCTTTAAATCGCGATGTCGAGAATTTTGGCAACTTCCGGCCAGCTTTTAGCGCCATTTTCCCGGAGGTCGTTGGTCAGGTGATCGGGCACCCAATCGATGAAGCTGGTGGTGAAATTCGGCATCGCCTTGATCCGATTGAACCACTTTTCGACGTGGGGCAGGCGTCCGCCTTCCCACATGCCGGTCATCGACATCATGGCCAAGCGGTTCACATAAGGCGTCAGCGACACGTCAGCGATGGAGAACTGATCGCCCACCAGCCAATCGCCGCCCTTGCTCAGCGCGGTTTCCATCTTCTGCAGATAGCTGTCGTAGAGCTTTACTTTTTCCGACGCGCCCGGGGCGTCAAAGCCGTAGCGCACAAAGGCGTCTTTTTGCGATTTCCAGTCGGACGTCACGGACATTTCTGGTGTTGAGGCCAAAAATTCTTTCACGCCGTCCTCGCCCAAATTCCGCAAAACGGTGTGACGGTGCGAGCAAACAAAGGTCATGGCCCCGCACGCTGGGTGCAGGTCTTCGTCAACCGCCTTGGTCCACAGCCGCGCGTTGGCGCGATCCATCGGGTCGGTAGGGTGCAGGCTGCTGTCTGGATCCAGGTGGTCGAGGTATTCGATGATCACCGTGCTATCCAACACGACACGGTCGTCGTGAACCAGCGTTGGAACAACGGCTTTGGGGTTGAGTTTTGTGTATTCGGGGTTGAATTGCTCACCCGCCAGAATGTCGATATAGACCCCTTCCCACGGGATTTCTTTTTCCGCCATTGCGAAGCGAACTTTCGCCGCGCAGACGGACGAGCCGTGATGGTAAAGCGTGAATGTCATAGCTGTATTGTCACCCATTTGAGTTCTGTCATCGCCAACATATCAGCGTCGGTTCCTTCGCGGCCAGACCCGCTTTCGCCATTACCGCCAAAGGGAATGTGCGGTTCGTCGTGGATGGTTGGACCGTTGATATGGCACATGCCGGCACCGGAGTTTTGGACAAAGTGCATGGCTTTGTTGATGTCTTTGGTAAAGATCGCCGCCGCCAAGCCGTAAGCAGTATCGTTCGCCATTTCCAAGGCTTCCTCATAACTGTCGATCGGATAAATCGAGGTCACAGGGCCAAAGGTTTCGGCTTTGCAGACGGTCATTTCTTCGGTCACACCAGTGAGCAGCGTGGGCTGGCAGCGGTTGCCGTCCCATTCACCACCCGCCGCAACGGTCGCGCCCTTGGCAACGGCGTCGGCGATGTGATCCTTCACGCGTTGCCGCTGGCGGTCTGAGATGATCGGCGCGATGACGGTGTTTGGATCGCGCAAATCGCCCATCCCGACCTTGGACGCGACGAACGAGAAGCGTTTGACGAACTCGTCATAGATCGGACGTTCAACGTAAAAACGGCTGGATCCGATACAGGCCTGGCCCGCAAACATGAAAATCGACCGCGCGGCGATCGGCACGACCTGATCCAAATCAGCATCGGCGAGAATAACCGTCGGGCTCTTGCCGCCCATTTCCAGCGTGTTTGGCGTCCGGCGTTTGGCGCAGATTTCAGCGATGTGCTGCCCCACGACGGATGAGCCGGTGAACGTGACAAAATCGACGTCCTCGTGACCGGTCAGGCTATCGCCAATTTCAGCGCCCGGGCCGGTGACCACATTGTAGGAACCGGGCGGAAAGCCGGCTTCAGCGATGATTTCAGCAAACAGCACGGTCAAGTGCGGTGCCATCTCAGAGGGCAGGTGAACCACCGTGTTGCCCACAGCCAAAGCATTAGCAACCAAGCGTGTCGTCTTGATCAGCGGCACGTTGAACGGCGTGATGATTGCAACCACACCAAGGGGTTCGCGGATGGACATTGAGAACTTGTTTGGCACGTCAGAGGGAATGGTCTCACCGCGCACATAGCGGCACACACCCGCCGCAGCCCGCACCATCGTCAGGCCTTTGTTGAACTCGAACATGGCCTTGCCAAGGGGGGAGCCGATTTCGTCAACCAAGCAGTTGATCAAATCCGCCTGCCGCCGCTCCATAATTTCCGCCACACGCAGCAGCATTCTTTCACGTTCCATCGGCAGGGTCGCGCGGTAACCCGGGAAGGCCGCCTTTGCCGCGCTGACAGCGCTGCGCATGTCAGCAGCGGCGCCTTTGGCGGCTTGGCCATAGACGCTGTCATCCAAGGGATTAAAGATGTCGAACACTGCGCCATCTTTTGAATCGACCCAGTCGCCTCCGATGAAGTGCTGGAAGGGCTGCGGGTGTGAGGTTTTGGCCATGAAAAAGCTCCTGATGGACCGATGCGAATGTTCCCCATGTTAGGGGGCATTGGATGAGAAATGTGGGGGTGGCGCTAGACTTTGGAGAAGTCGGGGCACCATTTCAGAACGCCTTCGCGAAAGCTTTGACGTTCATGGAACGACGCGGCCCAGCGTTGGATGTTGGGGAAGTTCTCGAAGGGGTAACCGCACCCAATCAAAACATGATGCAGCGGGATCCACGAGATGTCGGCGAGCGTGAACTGCTCCCCTAAAACCCAGCGGTTGCCGGCCAAAGCATTCTCCAGCTTGGTGAAGCAGTCGTGCAGGATGGCTTTGGACTTGGCGATGTCTTCATCGCTGAACATGGCCCCGCCGGCGTGTTTCTGGTGAAAGGTCTTGAGCTCTTGGTTCTTCTGGAGCTCGTTGTACTTGCGTTCTTCTTCCGCCGTTTTCGCAACCTTGGGCGCGATGCGGGTCGAGTAGACGTAAGGCTTTACCGCGGGAACGTGGATCGATCCGGCCAAGTCCAACCATTCCAGCATTTCCGCTTCGGTGTCGGGCGAGCGCAAGGGCGGCTCGGGGTATGTTTCGTCGAGATAATCGATGATCTCATTCGATTCAACGTGGACCACGCCCTGATCAACGAGGGTTGGAACCAGTCCCTTTGGGTTGATGCCAAAGTAGTCGTCGTTGATGTTCTCTTTCTTCTTCAGATCGAGATGGTGGCTCTCCCAGCTTAGGCCTTTCTCCTCCAGCGTCATTCGAACGCGCATGGAGCAGTTTGATATATCACCGTGGTACAGATGCAGCCCCTCAAAGGCTTCAACTGATTTATTTGTTGGAACAATAATCGCCATTCGCTCTCTAACTCCCCTGTGATTTCTCGTTTTGGATCCCAAATGGTCAAGCCTCGGACCTGAACGCAGAGAAAACGCACCTCTACATGTCATTAATTCCATAAATAGGATCCCATGACAAGCGGATCAGGCCTTGGCTTGAGCAAAAATTGGGTGTTTCTTGACTTTGGGATCCCATTGGGTAGGTAATGACCACATGGATTCAATTGATACCGAACTCGCGACCCGCATCCGTAACGACATCGTGCTTGGCGTTTACAGCGAAGCTGAGCGGCTGTCGGAAGCGCAGCTGTGCGAAACACACAGCGTTTCCCGCACCCCGATCCGCCTCGCGCTGCGTATGCTGGAACGAGAAGGGTTGATCCGGCGGAGCGAAGGGCGCGGCTATTTCGTCAACAGCCCCACCGTTGGCGATATCATGCAGGCCGTTCAGGTGCGCGGGCATCTGGAAGCGCTGGCCGCGCGGTTAATGTCGCAGTCGGACAGTAAGGACAATGTGCTGATCCGGCTGGAGCAAGCGGTCGATGAGCTCGACCGGCTGATCGGTTTAGGCCGAATGGACGACCAAACCCTGCGGGATATGCAGGCGCAAAACGCGCTGTTCCACAAAACCATTCTGGATGGTTGCGGCAATGATTTTGTCAGCTTCACCTGCAACCGCATCAGCCATCTGCCGATGCTGGAGGTTGGTTCAATGGTGTTTGACCGTCAGGTGCTGTCACAGCCCGACGGCATAGAGCGTGGCTTGTTCCGGCTCAAGCTCGGCAATTCGCAGCACAAAGTCATCTTTGAGGCCATTCAGGCTGGGGATGCGGTGCGGGCCGAAGGCGTGATGCGGGAACACTCGAACACGATGGTTGAGTACATTGAAGTGTTTGAGCGACGCAGCGCGGATCTGACGGTTACCGATCTGATCAGCTACACGGGCTATGACCTGAACAACACCACCCGCACGAACAACGGCAGTATTTGAGCCGGCCAGCGCATTCAGCGGCTTGCTAAACGACCTGTTCCGCGAAACAGTGAACGCTTGGTTCTGACTGTTCAGGAGGCTCACTGCGGTGACCCAAACGTCTTACGACGATATTCGCGACGCCGTGGCTCGGCTTTGCGCCGACTTTCCCGGTGCCTACTGGCGCGCGTTAGACCGGGAGCGGGGCTATCCCACCGACTTTGTGCAAGCGCTGACGGATGCTGGTTGGCTGTCGGCGTTGATCCCTGAAGAGTTTGGCGGGGCGGGATTACCGCTGGGGGCGGCTGCGGCGATTTTGGAGGAGATCCAGCGCCAAGGCTGCAACGGCGGCGCGTGTCATGCCCAAATGTACACCATGGGTACGTTGCTCCGTCACGGCAACGAAGCGCAGCGACGGACCCTGCTGCCCAAAATTGCTTCTGGCGCCTTGCGGTTGCAGGCTTTTGGCGTGACCGAACCCACATCGGGGACGGACACGGGCGCGCTCAAGACGACAGCACGGCGCGAGGGCGATGAATACGTCATCAACGGGCAGAAGATCTGGACCAGCCGAGCGGAGCATTCAGACCTCATGCTGCTGCTTGCGCGGACCAGCCCGCTGGGTGACGGCATGAAGAAAACCCAAGGGCTATCGGTGATTTGGCTGGATATGAAAGCGGCCCTTGCCTCTGGCGCGATGACCATTCGCCCGATCCAGACCATGATGAACCACGCAACCACCGAAGTGTTTTTCGACAATCTGCGGGTTCCGGCGGAAAACCTGATCGGTGAGGAGGGGAAGGGCTTTCGCTATATCCTAACCGGGATGAATGCGGAGCGGATCCTGATCGCGGCGGAATGTGTGGGTGATGCGAAGTGGTTTATCGAGCGCTCGGTTGACTATGCCAAAGGTCGCCATGTCTTTGGACGGGCCATTGGTCAAAATCAGGGCGTGCAGTTTCCCATCGCCAAAGCCTACGCCAACATGCGCGCGGCGGAGCTGATGGTCGCCGAAGCGGTGCGCCTGTATGAAGCCGGCGGGAACCCGGGTGCGGAGGCGAATATGGCCAAGATGCTCGCCGCCGATGCATCCTTTGAAGCGGCAAACGTCGCCATTCAAACCCATGGCGGTTTTGGTTTTGCCGAAGAATACGACATTGAGCGTAAATTCCGTGAAACGCGGCTGTACCAAGTCGCGCCGATCTCGACCAACCTGATCCTGTCTTATTTGTCCGAGCATGTGCTTGGCTTGCCGAGGTCGTTCTGATGTCACAGTCCAAAGGTCCGTTGAGCGGTCTGCTCGTCGTTGCGATTGAACAGGCGGTTGCCGCGCCTCTTTGTACGTTTCGGCTGGTCCAAGGCGGGGCGCGGGTGATCAAGGTTGAGCGCGCCGGGGGTGAAACCGCGCGCCACTATGACCGCGCCGCTGGGGGCACTTCGGCCTATTTCGCGTGGTTGAATGCAGGCAAGGAAAGCACGGTTTTGGACCTGAAAAGCGCAGAAGGGCTTGCGCTGCTCCGCCGGATGATCGCCAAAGCCGATGTGCTGGTGCAAAACCTCGTGCCCGGCGCCATGGCGCGCATGGGCTTGGATCAAGCGGCCCTGGACGCTCTTAATCCGCGCCTGATCAGCCTTTCGATTGTTGGCTATGACCAGCAAAGCCGTTTCGCGGATATGCGGGCCTATGATGCGTTGGTGCAGGCGGAAAGCGGGATTTGCGCGGTGACGGGAACGGGGGAGGAGCGTGCCAAAGTCGGGGTTTCCATCGCTGATATTGGGACCGGGATGACCGCGCACGCGGCGGTGTTGGAAGCTTTGATAGAACGGGGCATCACGGGCAAGGGTAAGGCGTTGGAAATTGCGATGTTCGACACGATGGCCGATTGGATGTCCGTGCCGCTGCTGCAATACGAAGGCACGGGAACAGCCCCCCGGCGCGAAGGTCTGGCGCACGCCACGATTTACCCCTACGGCGCGTTTTCCTGTGCCGATGGTGCTTTTTTGCTGTCGATCCAAAATCCGCGGGAGTGGGTCTCGCTGTGTAATGACGTGCTGGAGCGCCCTGATCTGGTCGATCATCCTTTGTTTCACGATAATCCTGCGCGGTCAGACAATCGGGCGAGGCTGGACGACATCATGCGTCCGATCTTTGCGGGTTTGAGCTTTGAGGCCTGTGAAGCGCGAATGCGGGGCGCGGGGATCGCCTTTGGGCGGCTGTCGGATGTGCCGGATCTCGCCGACCATCCAGCACTGAAGCGGCGAGAGATCCGGCTTGCGGACGGGCAAGTGCTGCGTGCGCCCTTGCAGCCCGGACGGGTGGCCCCGGTGACACCGCCGGACGTGCCAGGGCTTGGGCAGCATACAGAGGCTGTTGCGCGGGAATTCAGCGACGCGGGGTGATTCCTGCTTGCCTTGTTCGGGATTTATGACCGATCATCCAAGCCTTGCACGCGCCGTCGTTGGACACTGCGGCCCGCGCGTGGTGCGTTACCGAAGGGGGAGTTGGTATCCATGCCGAAGATTAAGCCAGAAGACCTGCGTTCGCGTGAGTGGTTCAACAATCCCAAAGACCCGGAAAACTCCGCAATCTATATCGAGCGCTACCTGAATTTTGGATTGACGCCACAGGAGTTGCAGTCTGGCAAGCCGATCATTGCGATCGCGCAAACCGGATCAGACCTCAGCCCCTGTAACCGCCATCATCTGGAACTGGCCAAGCGGGTGCGAGATGGCATTACCGCTGCGGGCGGAACGGCGTTGGAAGTCCCGGTCCATCCGATACAGGAAACAGGCCGACGGCCCACGGCGCTGCTTGATCGAAACCTTGCCTACCTGGGTCTGGTTGAGTCGCTTTACGGCTATCCCATCGACGGTGTGGTGCTGATGATTGGCTGTGACAAGACCACGCCCGCGTGCCTGATGGCGGCGGCGACGGTGAACATCCCGGCGATAGCGCTGTCGGTTGGCCCGATGCTCAATGGCTGGCATGACGGCAAGCGCGCTGGGTCTGGAACCCTGATCTGGAAAGCCCGTGAGATGCTGGCGTCGGGGGAGATCGATGATGCTGAATTCATGGCAATGGCGACCGCGTCGGCCCCGTCGGTGGGGTACTGCAACACCATGGGCACAGCGTCGACCATGAACTCGCTGGCCGAAGCACTGGGCATGCAGTTGCCGGGGGCCGCAGCGATCCCTGCGCCCTATCGAGAGCGCGGGCAGATTGCCTATGAGACCGGTTTGAAAGCGGTGGAAATGGTGTGGAATGATACCCGCCCCACCGACATCATGACGCGCGAAGCGTTTGAGAACGCCGTGGTGGTGAATTCAGCGCTGGGCGGTTCGACCAACGCGCCCATCCACCTAAACGCCATAGCCCGGCACTTGGGTGTGCCGCTGGATAATGACGATTGGCAAGCACTGGGGCATAAAATCCCGCTGCTGGCGAATATGCAGCCAGCGGGGGAGTATTTGGGCGAAGACTATCATCAGGCGGGCGGCGTTCCAGCGGTGGTTCATCGATTGTTGGAAGGGGGGATTCTGCCCCATCCCGACGCCATGACGGTCAATGGTCAAACCATCGGTGATAACTGTCACGATCGGGCGGCAACCAACGACGACGTCATCCGCCCCTTGGACCGCGCGCTGAAGGCAGAAGCGGGTTTTATCAACCTCAAAGGCAATCTGTTCGAGAGTGCGATTATCAAAACCAGCGTCATCTCACCGGCTTTCCAAGCCGCCTATCTGAACAACCCCGACGATCCCAATGCGTTTGAGGGAACCGCTTGCGTCTTTGATGGTCCGGAGGCGTACCTTCGGCGGATTGATGACCCGGGGGAGGGGCTGGACGCCAATACGATTTTGGTGATGCGCGGGGCGGGGCCAAAGGGCTATCCCGGCGCGGCTGAAGTCGTGAACATGCGACCGCCGGTCTATTTGATGAAGCAAGGGGTTGAAGCCTTGCCCTGCATCGGCGACGGACGGCAATCGGGAACCAGCGGTTCGCCGTCGATCTTGAACGCGGCACCTGAAGCGGCAGAAAACGCTGGATTGGCGATCTTGAAGACCGGCGACCGGATCCGGATCGACTTGAACAAGGGCAGCGCAGACATTCTTATCACGGACGAAGAATTCAGCGCGCGCCAACAGGCGTTGATCGAGGCTGGCGGCTATCCTGTTCCAGACAGCCAGACGCCTTGGCAAGCCCTGTTCCGCGATCAGATCGAGCCGCTCGACCGGGGTATGATTCTGCGCGATGCGGATACGTTTCAGGATGTGGCGCGCAAGTCGCTACCGCGGAACAATCACTAGAAAGGGGGGGCAGACCATGAGTGCCTTTGTGCTGTTAAACCCTGCTGATGATGTGGCGACTTTGGTGCGGGCGGCGAAGGCGGGAGATGTCTTGGTTGCCGGCGGAGCGGCTTTAGCCTCCGACGTTGCGCCGGGGCACAAGATTGCGGCCAAGGCGATTGCTGCGGCGGACCCCATTCGTAAGTTCGGCCAGATCATCGGCTACGCCGTGTCCGACATTGCCCCCGGCGAGCACGTGCATGTGCACAACTGCACCGTCGGTGAGCACGATCAGGATTACCAGATTGGCGTCGATCTCGCAGCGGCGCAGGCGGCGATCCCCGCGCCCAGCGAACGCACGTTCGAGGGCTATCGTCGCGCCAACGGCCAGATTGGAACCCGCAACTTCATCGCCCTGTGTTCAACCGTCAACTGCTCCGCGACGGTGGTGCGGCAGGCGGCGCACGAATTGACGATGAGCGGCGTTTTGGAGGCTTTCCCCAACGTCGATGGCGTGTGTGTTTTCGCGCACGGGACAGGCTGTGGCATGGCGTCGTCAGGCGAGGGGGCCGCGAACCTCGAACGGGTGCTGTGGGGACATGCGACTCACCCGAACGTGGGCGCAACGATCTTTGTCGGTTTGGGCTGTGAGGTGATGCAGGTCGAGGTGATGAAAACGCTATACGGCGCAGAAACGGCGGACCGGTTCCACGGGCTGACCATTCAGGAAACCGGCGGAACCCGCGCGACCATTGACCGGCTCAAAGCCATGATTACCGCGCTGTTGCCCGAGGTAAACGCCGTGTCTCGGACCCCTTGCCCCGCTTCGGCGCTGTCGGTGGCGTTGCAGTGTGGTGGCTCGGACGGCTATTCCGGCATTACGGCGAACCCGGCTTTGGGTGTTGCGGCGGACAAGCTGGTGGGCTTGGGCGGCACCGCGATTTTGGCTGAAACGCCGGAGATTTATGGGGCCGAGCAACTGTTGCTTCGTCGAGCGGCGAGTGCAGAGGTCGCCAACAAGCTGATCGCGCGCATCAAGTGGTGGGAAAACTACACCGCGCTCCACGGCGCATCGATGGACAACAACCCCTCACCGGGGAACAAAGTTGGCGGCTTGACCACTATTTTGGAGAAGTCGCTGGGTGCAGCGTCCAAGGGCGGATCGACCCCGCTGGCCGATGTGCTGGGCTATGCGGAACCGGTTGGAACCAAGGGCTTTGTCTTCATGGACTCACCCGGCTACGACCCGGTTTCGGTTACCGGGCAGATCGCGTCGGGCGCGCAAGTTGTGGTCTTCACAACGGGTCGAGGTTCGGCCTTTGGCTCCAAGCCCGCACCCACGATCAAGCTGGCGACCAACGACATGCTGTTCCACGCTATGCCTGACGACATGGACCTTAATTGTGGGGACGTTCTCAGCGCGGGGGTGAGTTTGGACGTCAAGGGTGACGAGATCCTCGACGAAATTCTCGCCGTTGCCTCGGGCAAGCCCTCGCGCAGTGAAGCGCTGGGTTTGGGCGACAGCGAATTTGTACCGTGGCAGGTTGGCGCGGTGATGTGATGCTGGGGTTAGAGCTCTGCTGCACCCGCTGAAGGCCGCTGCGCCACGACTTTTGTCAGCAGATTAACGACCGTTTCCCGCTCCTGCTCTGTCAGGGGCGAGAGCACCTCTTCCTGATACACGCGGATCCGTTCGGCGATTTGCCGGTGCAGAGCGCGCCCTGTTTCCGTGATGGAAAGGCGCGCTTGGCGGGCGTCGGTGGGGTCGGGATCTCGCGCTAAATGACCGACAGCCAGCATGCGATGGACCGCGCGAGAGATCGAGTTTCGGGGCCGACCGCTAAGCCGGGACACATCCTGCGCCGTTAGCACGGGGTAGTGCGAAAGCGCCATGAGCAAGAGGTATTCTGAGCGCGTGATGCCCAAGTCACGCTTCACCGCGTCATAAGCCGGAACAATGATCGCGCTGGTGACAAAGGAAAGCAGCGCGGCATCGCGGAACTCGACCTTTTCCAAAAAATCGCTGGGGCTGATCATGGCGTCCTCTTTCTCCTGACCCTTTGACGGGCCTGCTTGTTTGTATCATATATCGTTCCAAGTGGAACAATATTGCTAAGGCGGTGGAGGCGCGTATGTCAGCTCAGTCAAAACTCACAATCCCCGATCTTGCGGCGAAAAAGGCGGCGGGCGAGCGCTTGGTGATGGTCGCGGTGGGTGAAGCGATGAGCGCGGCTTGGGCAGAGCGCGCGGGCATTGACATCATCGGCATTGGCGACAGCCTTGGGATGACCCTGCACGGGCATGAAAATACGCTGGCGATAACGGTGGATCAGATGATCGACCATTGCCGCGCCGTGCGGCGCGGCGCGCCCCAAACATTCACGCTGGCGTCCATGCCCTATGGCTCCTACGCCACGCCGGATTTGGCCGTCACCAACGCCGTTCGGATGATCAAAGAAGGCGGCATCGAAGCGGTTAAGCTGCAAGGCGGCAGGGAGATGTTCGACATCATCAAAGCCGTCGCTGATGCCGGCGTACCGGTGATGAGCCACGTGGGTTTGCTGCCCCATCGCGTACACATGCTGGGTGGGTTCAAAATGCAGGGGCGAACGGCGGAAGCTGCGCTGCAGATCATCGACAACGCCCGCTGCATCGAACAGGCTGGCGCGATCGGGTTGGAGATCGAGGCCATGCCCTATGAGGTGGGAAAAGCCGTTGACGAGGCGGTGGATATCTTCACCTTTTCCATTGGTGCTGGCGCAGCGGGGACGTGTCAGCTGCTCAACGGTTATGATCTGATTGGCGCGTTTGACAGCTTCAAGCCGAAGTTTGCCAAGCGCTATGCGAACATGGCCGAAATCGCGACCAAAGCCTTTGCTGACTATGCTGAGGATGTGCGCAGCGGCGCTTTCCCTGACGCAGACCACAGCTACACCATGAAACCCGAAGAAGCCGCAAAACTGGCTGCTGCGCTCAAGACGGAGGAACCCGCATGAAAACCGAAATTTCGACCGATGACGTGCTGCGCGAACGCTCGGCACGGCGCTTAGGGCAGTTGGTGCCCAACGGCATGCTCGAAGACAACTATCCGCGCAACATGTGGTGGGCGGCGGCGCATGTTGATGAGGTGCAGGATCGCCCTTTGGCGCGCTGGATTTTGGAGACGCCGGTGGTGCTCTATCGTCTCGAAGATGGGACACCAGCGGCGCTCTATGATCGGTGTCCACACCGCTGGGCGCCCTTGTCTGAGGGCACGGTATGCGGAGACAAGATCGTGTGCCCCTATCACGGCATGGAATTCGACACCACGGGCCTGTGCACCAAAGCGCCGACCCAGAAAATGCAGCCGAACATCGCCCGCATTCCGGCCTATCCGGTGCGCGAGTCCGGCGCGTTTCTGTGGATTTGGATGGGGGATCCAGCGGCGATTGATTGCGACCCGCCAGAAGTGGGCTATCAGGTCGATCCAGACTGGAGCTTTCTGCACGGCTATTACGAAGTCGCGGCGAACTGGGTGATGATCCGCGAGAACGTCTTTGACCTCACGCACATCGCGTTTTTGCACAAGAACACCTTCAAGCAGAACGACTGGGTGAACGCGCCTGATAGCTTCATGGAAGGTGAGGTTCTTTGTTACCAACAGGAATTCGACCTTGCGCCGCTCTCGCCGCTGTTTTGTGCGGGTATGGGGTTGCCAGAGGATAAGCCGGTTAAGCGCGTGCAGAAGGGGACCATGCCTTCGCTGGCCATCTCGTTCTCCGATTGGAACGTTCACGACCCCGCACCGGATGCGGGCCGTCGTTCGGATTTCATCATGCGGGGCTGTCACATCGTGACGCCAGCGCAGCGGGGCCGGACGCACTATTTCTGGGGTGCTGCTTTTGACGTTCCATCGCTGACCGGTGACGTCATTGCCAAGACCAAAGCCAGCGTGACCGAGGCTTTTGACGAGGACAAGCATTTGCTGGAAATCATGCAGCGTCAGATCTCTCAGGATCCACGCGGCACCAACTATCTTGAAGTCACGCTTGGCCCTGACAAGGGCGGCATCCGTGTGCGGCAAATCCTGAACAAAAAACTCGCCGCCGAAGGGCGTCCACCGCTCGGTGGTGGTTTGGAATAAAGCGTTCCTGAACGAAGACGCAGAGGAAGAAAACCCATGTCTGCCAACAACCCACGCTCTCGCCGCAGCTTTATCTTCACGCCGGGACTGCGCCCCGACATGTTCCCCAAGGCGCTGAAGAGCGGCGCGGATATGGTCTGTGTGGAGCTCGAAGACGGCATCGCGCCCAAAGACAAAGCCCAGGCCCGCACCAAGGCGCTGGCCCTGTTTGCCCAGCCGCAAGCAGACGATGGCGTTGAGCGCATTTTGCGGATCAATTCCATGCGGGAGCGCTTTGGTATCGAAGACGTGCAAGCCATCCTCGCCAGCGCGACACCGCCCCCGGCGCTCATGATGCCCAAAGTGCGTACGCCGGATGAGGTCGTCATGCTGGATCAACTGCTCAGCGAAGCCGGGCACGCCACGCGGCTGCACGTCATCATCGAAACCAACGAAGGGCTGGAGGCTGCTTTTGCCATTGCGAAGTGCTCGTCGCGGATCGATGGGCTGTTCTTTGGCGGTGTGGATATGGCGGCGGAGTTGCGGTGCGTAAACGCCTTTGAAACCATGATCTACGCCCGATCACGGGTGGTGCATGCCGCTGCTGCCGCAGGGCTGGACGCGGTTGATGTGCCGTTCTTGGACCTTGATGACCCCGCGGGCATGCGGATCGAGGCTGAGAAAGTGCGTGATTTGGGGTTCTCTGGCAAAGGCTCGGTCCATCCCAAGCAGATCGCCGCGCTGAACGAGGTCTTCACACCGTCGGAGGAGAAAATTGCGCGGGCGCGGCGTGTGATTGCTGAGTTCGAAGCGGCAGATACGGGCTTGGTGGTGATCGACGGAAAACTGATCGAAAAGCCTGTGTTGCGCGATATGTATCGCATTGTTGCGATTGCGGATCGTATCAGAACCGTTTAACTGCCCTCAAAGCCACCGGAGCAAAAAAGCTGGTGGTTGGTCTCGCATTCGTCTTTTGAGGATAAAGTCATGGCTGAAATCGGTCCAAACACCCGCCTGCGCGTCTCGCCGTTTTACGAGTCCACCGTAAAGGAAGGCGTGGCTGCCTTTTCGCCATACAACCGAATGCTGATGCCAACCTCCTACGGTCATCCCCGCGCGGAATATGACCGCCTGACCAAGGGTGTAAGCCTGTGGGATGTGGCGGTGGAGCGCCAAGTCGCCATCGAAGGGCCGGATGCGGCGGCGTTTACACAAATGCTGTGTACGCGAGATTTGTCGCGCCAGAAGATTGGCCAAGGCAAGTATGTCGCCTGCTGTGACCATCGCGGGGTGATTATTAACGACCCAGTGGTGCTGAAACTGGCCGAGGACAAATTCTGGCTGTCGATTGCCGACAAGGACATGCTCATGTGGTGCCGTGCGATTGCGGCCGAGCGGGGCATGAATGTCGATCTGCACGAACCCGACGTCTCTCCGCTGGCGGTGCAGGGGCCAATGGCAGAGGATGTGGTCGCAGCGGTCTTTGGCGATTGGATCCGCGACATCAAGTTTTTCTGGTTTGCCGATGCGGAGATCAACGGCATTCCGGTGAAAATCCAGCGCTCAGGCTATTCGGGGCAAGGCGGGTTTGAGATTTATTTGACCGACGGCACACGCGGCGATGAGCTTTGGAGCATCTTTCGCGAGGCTGGCGCGCCTTGGGGCATCGGCCCGGGCAATCCCAGCCCGGTTGAGCGCATCGAAAGCGGCATGCTGTCGTTTGGCGGTGATACAGATGATCACACCAACCCCTTTGAGGTTCGGTTGGAGCGTTACGTGGATCTAGACGTCGCCGATGACGTGGTGGGGATTCAAGCCTTGCGCCGGATCAAGGCGGAAGGGCCAACGCGCCACCAACTCGGCTTGTTGCTCGACGATGAAGAACCCCAGCCCGGTCCGGTGCGGTGGTACGATCTTGAAGTTGAGGGGCAAAAGGTCGGGGATATGACCTGTGGCTGCTGGTCGTTCAAGTTCGAGCGCGTCATTGGGTTTGCGCTGATCTCGGTCAACTGTCAGCCCGGTGACCGTGTTACTGTGGTTCGGCAGGGGGTTCCGGTCGGCGCGACGCTGTGTGATTTGCCGTTTTCCAAGGCTTAGCGCGCCTTAACCAGCCATCGCTTTCGGCCCTATTCGGGGCCGGGTTTGCGTGCCGTGAATTGGTCTAAACCGTAGGCCAGACGCGGATAGGCGGCTAACGCATTCTTCCCCATCACGCCGTGACGCTGATCCTCGCTCAAGCCCTCTGTCCGTCTTTGAAGGGTTTGCAACCAAGATCCGTATTCGCCGGCCAGCGTAAGCACGGGCCAATCGCTGCCCCACAGGCAGCGCTCAGGCCCAAAAACGGTGATGATGTGCTGAACGTAGGGGGCGAGATCGTCGGCGGTTTGATCGGCGCTGGCTTCAGTGAGCAGTCCGGAGATTTTGCACCAAACATTCGGGTGCTTCGCCACCGCAGCGATGTCACCCGCCCAAGGCTCAAAACCCTGATTTCGAATTTCTGGCTTTGCCCCATGATCGATGACCACCCGCAGCGATGGGTAAGCGCGCACAAAGGTTTCCAGCGGTGCGAGGTGCTGAGGCAGGACCAGCGCATCAAATGTCAGGTTCGAAGCCGCCATCGCTTCAATCGCGGGCCGAAGACTGTTTTGCAGCATCCAGCGATCATCGCTGATGTCTTGGATCATCGGCCTAAGCCCCAGCAGGCGCGGGTGGGTTTCAGCTGCGCCGCGAATGGCGTCAGCGGCGGTTTCTGCTGTGATATCCATCCATCCCACGACCCCCAAAACCCACGGATTCAGCTGGGCTATATCGAGCAAAAATTCTGTTTCGGGCCACGTTGGTGCGGCTTGTACGGCGATCGTTGCATCGACCCCGTGAGCGTCGAGGAGGGGCCGGAGGTCTTGGGGGGAGAAATCACGGTAAATCGGCGCAAGGTCTTCCGTGATCCAGCCATAGTCGCCCCGCGCCAATGTCCAAAAGTGCTGATGACTGTCGATAATCATGGGGCCGGGCTCAGGTAAGGGGATGACGACGAAGGGGGTGTTGGCGCGTTGGGATGCAGCAAGCCTTGGTCCTTCAGCGTTTGCCAAAGCTGCGGCGGTATCGGATGCTTGGCCCAAGCCAGCGCATCGGCCAATTCCTGCCGGTTGCGCAATCCCGGCAGGACGGAGGTCACTGCCTCATGCGCCAGTGGGAATTGCAGCGCCGCAGCGGGTAGGGGAACGCCGTATTCGCCGCAGACCGCTTCCAGCCGCCGAACCTTGGCGCGCACGGTGTCGGGTGCGGCATCGTAATTCCACGTGTCGCCGCCTACCAGAATGCCCGAATTGAACGGACCGCCGATGACAAGCGAAATCGAGCGTTCCACGCATTGCGGGAGCAGGTCGTCCAGCGGGTCTTGTTCCAACAGCGTATAGCGTCCGGCGAGCAAAAAGATGTCCCAATCACCCACGTTCAAGGCGTCCAAGCAGACTTGGGCTTCATTCACGCCAAGGCCAATGGCTGTGACGTGTCCGGCGCGCCGCAATTCATCCAGCGCCCGATAACCGCCCTGGGCCATCTCACGGAAGTGCTTTTGCGCGTTTTCGCCGTGGGTGACCTCGCCGATGTCGTGGACATAGAGAATGTCGATTTTCTCCAAACCCAGTCTGTGCAAGGACGCTTCAAACGAGCGCATGATGGCGTCGTAGCTGTAGTCAAAAACCGGGTGAAACGGCAGTGGTTCGGGCCAGCCCATTGCCGCCGCTGCCGGGGTCATGCCGGGCGCGAGCAAGCGGCCTACCTTGGTTGACAGCACGTGGCTTTGCCCCCGCAGGCCATCGCCCACGCGCCGTTCAGAGAGGCCGAAACCATAGAACGGTGCGGTATCAACATAGGTCATGCCGGCATCGAGCGCTTGGGCGAGCGTTGCGGCGCCTTCGGTCCCGTCAACGGCCTGAAACATGCCGCCAAGCGGTGCCGTCCCAAAGCCCAGAACGGGCAGGCGCAGAGATGTTTGTCCAACGCGGCGGGTTGGGAAAGCCACAGTCATAGCGGGAGCCTCAAATATTCAACACGCAGCATGTCCCATATCGTCCTGCGAATAAACCAGAGCATGGCAAAAAGTTCAGGCCAAACCGGTGAAAGCATGGCTCGACCTCGGCGGATCACAGCGCCATAGTAGGGTGAAAGCGTCGCTCCCTACAGGACTCCACCATGATCCAGAATGCCCCCGACCTGATTTCCGCCATCCGCAACCGCTTTGCCCACGTGGACGCGTGCCCGTTTCAGGGCGAGCGCATTTTCTTTGAAAACGCGGGCGGAGCTTTGACCTTGAAGTCAGTGGTTGAGACCTCGGGCTTCTATGCTGCAATTCCTGATAATCAGGGTCGGGACAACGTCGCTGCGCACGCATTGGTTAAGACGATCAACAAGGCCAAGGCTGATCTCGCTGTTTTTATGAATGCAGGATCGGGTCAGTTTTTCGTGGGCGAAAGTGGAACGGAATTGCTGTTTCGAATGATCCGAACCGCGTGCGTGAATGCGCCAAAGGGCGGGAAGGTCATCGGCTCTTCGATCGAACACCCGGCCAGCCGCAGCGCGGCTCGGCGCTGGGCAGACATTGCGGGCCTCGAATACGTCAACGTGCAGCATCAAGATGAGACCGGCTTGGTGCGCCCCGAGGACTATGCCGCACGTGTGACGCCAGATGTGGCTGTCGCGACCATCATCCATGCCTCGCCCGTGACAGGCATGGGGATGGATGTTGCAGGCATTTCCAAGGCGATCCGAGCGGTTGCGCCCGATTGCTTCATCATCGTTGATGGAATCCAGCATGCGGCTCATGGACAGTTGGACCTGGACGCCTACGATGTCGATGGATACGCGATTTCACCCTACAAGGTCTTTTCCCGACATGGCTTTGGCGTCGCATGGATTTCGGATCGGTTGACCATGCAGCCGCACGATCAGTTGATTGATGCGCCGGCAACGGGATGGGAATTTGGCACCCGTGATACGGGCGCCTATGCGACCATGTCGGACGTGGTGGCTTACTTTGACTGGTTGGGCGGTGAAGTGTCCGACGCGGAAAACCCGCGCCAACGCATCGAAGCCGCAGGACGGGCAATCCACGCCTATGAAACGCACTTGACCGACACCATGATCAACGGAACCGGCAATTTGCCGGGTTTGCGGGATATGCCGCACGTGCAGATTTTGGGCGGCGCTGATAATCCCGCGCGTGAAGGGCTGGTGTCGATTGTTGTCGAGGGCATGGCCTCGCCGGATGTGGTGACAATGCTAAACGAGCAGGGCATTCGGACCCACACACGCAAGGCGGACCATTACAGCGGAAACGTGCTGGACCCCATGGGACTGACGGACTGTATCCGCATATCCATGTGTCACTACAACACCGAACAGGAAGTCAGCGCGCTGTTAGGCGCACTCAAGTCTGTGGGGGAGGCGGGCTGAGGCCTCGTCTTGGCCTCAGCTTTGGTTCCCTAGAACGTGTCTCTAACAGCTGAGATGCTTGGGTCGTTGTAAGGCGAAGCTGCTGTTCCTCGCCCCCAAGTTTTCGGCTGGTTTGGGCTGACCCATTGATGGAGAATGGTCTCAGACGTTTGGGCGTTGGCCGATGTCGGCTTGAGCACCAAAGCAAAGCCGTCAAAGGACGCGTCCGCTTCGAACATTGGTTTCCCGTCGGCGTTCAAGGGCGCGCTGCTGAGGCTGTTCAGGCTGACAAAGGACACCATCTCAAACGCGTGATCGGTGTTGCTGCGCAAGAGAGCCTGGATGGCGTTGGCGCGGGCTTGATCAACCGGTAAGTGGCCAATGTCGATACCAGCGTCATTGAAGAACCGCGCGGATGCTTTGGCCGGAACAATCGGGACCAAGCGCACAGCGACGTCGTAGGGCAGTAAGTTTTCTCTGCCCAAGCGCAGGTCGTGGATGGGAATGCCGCGGCTGGGTACAAAGTTGACCGGCTGCAGAACGACTTTATCCCGGATGGAAAACTTGATGGGTTCGTCGGTCAGGTTTGCCAACACCAAGCGTTGGAGAATGCCAGCGGCTGACTGCTGCTCATCTGGGGTGCCGTCGTAGAAATCTCTGGTTAGGTTATTGGCAAGCGCCTGACCGGTGGCGTAGCGCTCGCGGGGGTATTCCTGCTCAACCCAATGGCGGAGCGCACCTTCGTCTTCGAGCAGGCTTGCGTCTGCAAAATAGGCCCGCCGGGCCAATTCAACGCCGAGTTCTCTTTCCCCGAGGTCTTGATAATCCGAGAATGCGGAAGTCGAGATTTTCGGTCCGGATAACAGCGTGTCCAAGCTGCCGTCCAACATGGCGTAAAGCTCATCAAGGCTAACGTTCGTCGCGCTGAGGCCTTTGCCGACAAGGTAGCGTTGCGCGGCATCCTGTGACTGGCCGCCAAAGACGCCATCGATGGGGCCAGCGTCATAGCCATTGGCGGAGAGCCAAAGTTGGACATCCTTGATGCGCGATCGGCTCAAACCCGCCGGATCGATGGCAACGGCGTCGGCCCCGGTGGTTGTTTTTTGCGTGCGGTTTACCGCCGGTGCTGATCTGCCGCGAAGTTGGTTCAAGACACGCCGCGCGTCGCTCGAAGAATTAACCTGCAGGCGCAGTCCCCGGCTCTTGGCATAGCGTCGAAGGGCGCTGAGCGTTCCGGTGCCCCAAAGGCCGTCAACGGTCCGGTTGTAAAAACCAAGCTCGTTCAGGCGGCGCTGGATCGCCCGGCGCTCAGCCTTGGACAATGCCCGGAACGACTGTGCCATCTGGCTCGAAGGTTGGCTTTTTGACAGGTCGGATGGCCCATCGTCTATGCCATTGAGAACGGCAGACCCGAGCACAAGCGCGGAGAGAAGGGTTGCAATGTCGGCGCGGGCCGGCGCGCTGGCAAAAACGCCCAGCAAACAAGCCAGAATCAATGGCTTGATTTTGAAAATGGATCGCATCGTAAAATTCCAAACTAAGACAATCTTTGCATTTTACATAAGAATTGCGAAAAATTCGAGGAAAAACGCAAAACGTAATCGTTCTGCGACTTCAGAAAAGGCTCCCTTTGACCCGACATTCGCGGCATGGTCTTGTTCATGGACGTTGTTGGAGGGGTCATGGAAGCGCCTGTTCTCGAATTTGTTTGTACGCTGCATGTTCAGCTTGATCCCGTGATGGAAATGGGCGCAGGGCTGGCGGGCCGTCGCCGGATCATTCCTATTGTGGGGGGAGAGGTGATTGGTGATGCGATCAGCGGAGAGATTTTGAACCTTGGTGCCGACTGGCAAACCGTGTTCGCCAATAACGTCGCAGAGATCGATACGCGCTACGCGTTCAAAACCCACGATGGCGCGCTGATTGAAGTGGTGAACTTCGGCTATCGGCACGGTCCGCCCGAGGTCATTCAGGCGCTGGCCCAAGGTGAGACCGTCGCCCCAGACCAATACTACATGCGCACCCATGCGCGGCTGGAAACGGGCGATCCGCGCTATGATTGGGTTAATCGAACACTGTTTTTGGGAAAAGGGCAGCGCTTGCCCCATGCCGTACAAATCGATCTTTTTGCGATACGGTAGGGGGTAGGCGGCGATGCTGTCGGTTTCAAAGGGGGGAAGCATGAAACAAATTCCAGTCGATCAGAGCCTGTCGATCGCAGAGCTGACAGCGGATCCCTATCCCACCTATCGCCGTCTGCGGGCTGAATGCCCGTTGCTGGATGTTCCGGCCATCGGGCGGATCATGGTCACAAAAGCGGCGCACACCAAGCACATCAAAGAGCACCCGGAACTGTTTAGCTCGGACGACCCCAGCACACCGATGGAGCGGGCGTTTCAGGCGAAGACCTTGATGCGGCGAGACGGGGCTGACCACATGCGCCTGCGCCGGGCGATGCAGCCGGCTTTCACCGCGCGTCACATTCGTGAGGTTTGGAAGCCCTTGTTCGCGGAAGTGGTGGCAGCGTACGTGGATCGCTTGCCAACGGATCGCCCGGTTGACCTCTTTGGCGAGCTTACGGCGCCGGTTGCGGCGCGGTGCTTGGCGCATTTGCTCGGACTGACCAACGCCAGCGATGACGATCTGATCTTTTGGTCACAGGCGCTGATTGATGGGGCCGGCAACTTTGGCTGGCAGCCGGGGCCGTTTGAGGTCTCTGATCGCGCCAACGATCAGATGCAGGCCTGCTTCGATACGGCAAGAGACGCAAAGCTGCGCACGCCGGATGAGTCGGTGATGTCGGTACAACTGCACAGCGACGACCCCATCGACTGGGCGGATATGATCTCAAACCTGAAAATCGCCATCGGCGGCGGCATTAATGAGCCGCGCGACGCTGCGCTGACGGCGGTTTATGGCATTCTGAGCAATCCCGACCAGCACCGTGCGCTGGTGACCGGAGAGGTCAGTTGGAATGTCGCGATGGAGGAAGCCATCCGGTGGGTTGCGCCCATTCAGGCAACATCGCGCCTGGTCAAGGCGGATACGAGCATTGACGGTTACTTTGTGCCAGCGGGCAGAGTGCTGCTGGTGTCCAAGGCGTCCGCCAATCGCGACGAAGATGTGTTTGAAGACGGTGAACGGTTTAACATTTTCCGTGAAAAGAAGCCGCACCAAGCCTTTGGCAATGGTCCTCATTTCTGCATGGGGACGCACATTGCCCGGATGCTGATCGGTGATCTGTTGCTGCCACGCTTGTTCGCTACCTTTCCGTCGATACAGCTCGACCCTGCGCGGCCTGTTGAATGGCGAGGGTTTGGGTTCCGAGGGCCGATTTGCCTGAGCGTATTGCTTGCGCCGTGAGTTGATCGCCGCAGCGTGCTGGGGCAGGGTATCGGTTGAGTGCAAAAACGAGGCTTAGAGGCCGAAGGGAACCATAAGTATGCTGCTTGACCGCATCGAGGCGCGATGGATTGAGGCTTTCAAAGCCGTATTTGAGCGCTGCGGCGTGGCCTCGGGCGAGGACGTGGTGATCCTGTCGGAAAGCCAGTCACGCCCGCTGAACGTTCAATTGAGCGAAATCGCCTTGGACATGCTGGGCGCAAAGATTTGTCACGTGGTGGTGCCAACACCGCGACAGACGGCTCCTGTTTCACTGCGATCTACGGGTGCAGCAACCGTTCTCAATGGGCAAACGGTGGCGGTTGAAGCGCTGAAGTCCGCAAGCTTTGTCGCTGATTTGACGCTCGAAGGCTTGATGCACGCCCGAGAATTGGGGGAGATCCTCAAATCTGGGACGCGGGTGCAAGTGGTATCCAACGAGCATCCTGATTGTCTGGAACGGCTCGTGCCGGATCTGGCGATGAAAGACCGGGTCAAAGCCGCTGTGAAGCGGTGTCGCGAGGCCAAAGCCATGCGCGTGACCTCGGCTGCGGGCAGTGACCTGACCGTCGCCATGGGGGGTGCTGTGACCGCTGGTGTGTGGGGCTGGACGGACCGCCCCGGCACCTTGGCACACTGGCCCGGTGGGGTGGTGGTCAGCTTTCCTGCGGAGCAATCAACCAATGGTGTTCTGGTCTTAGCCGCCGGGGACGTAAACCTGACGTTCAAAACCTATATGGAGAAACCCATTCGCCTGAGGATTGAAGATGATTTTGTCACTGATATCACCGGCGAAGGGCGGGATTTCGAGCAGCTTACCCGCTATCTCGAAGCGTGGGACGATCGCAACGCCTACGCGGTCTCCCACGTTGGCTGGGGCTTGAACCCCAAAGCCCGCTATGAGGCGTTGAGTATGTACGACAAGGCAGAGACCAACGGCACTGAGCTGCGATGCTTTGCTGGAAACTTCCTTTTTTCCACCGGCGCAAACGAGTTTGCCGGAAGGTTTACGGAGGGACATTTCGATCTGCCCATGCTGAACTGCACCATCGCATTGGACGATGACGTGGTCGTAGCAGAAGGACGTGTTTTGTGAGGGGAACGATTGCCGGTTTGCACGGTATTGGGGCGGATGGGCGAACGTTTCACGCGCTGGCGTCGGCGATGGGGCGTCCTGATCTGCGGGCTATGAATCTGCCCGGATATGCGGGTGAGCCGGGGTTGCCCGATGGCTTTGACACACTCAAGCAGTGGTTGGGACGCGCGCTGCCGGAGAGCCCAAGTGTCCTGATCGGTCATTCGATCGGCGGCATGCTGGCGCTGGATTTCGCCTTGGATCATCCCGACCGTGTTTCCGGTTTGGTGCTGGTGTGCACCACGCCAGCCTTTGGCGGCCCCGATCCCAGCTTCAAAGAAGCCTTCGTCAAGGCGCGGATGGCCGGGTTGGACGCGGGAAAGACAATGGCCGACTTGGCACCAGAAATGGCCAAGGGCTATCTCGGTGATGGTGTCAGTGATGCCGCCTTGGCGCTGGGCACTGCGATGTCCGCCGACATTCCCGAAGCGACCTTCCGTACCGTGATGAACACGTTGGTGACATTCAACCGCCGCGATGCACTGGGCGAGGTTGCCTGTCCCTGTCTGATTGTCGCAGGGTCGAACGATCAGAATGCACCGAGCAAAACCATGGTTAAGATGGCCGAGCGGTTGCCCCAGTCGCGCTACGTCGAGTTTGACGCCGGACACGGCTTGCCGATGGAGTGCCCCGATGCCTTGGCCGAAGCCGTTAACGCCTTTTTGCACGATTTTAACCTGTAGAGTGATTTGCTGATGAGTGCCATCAATCCAAAACCGATGTTTGACGCCAAAGGCTGGCGGCTGACGGAGCAAGAGCGCGACCTGACGACCTTGGCTCGCGACTTTGGCGAAACCACGCTGGCAAGCCGTGCGCACCGTTGGGATCAGCAGGCGACTTTTCCGCTGGAGAATTATCACGACATGCACGGCAATGGCTTGCTGGGTATTGGCGTGCCGAAGGAGCATGGGGGCTTAGGCGCAGACTACCGCGCGTATATGCTGACAGCAGCGGAGATGGGGCGGTTTTGTGGTGCCACGGCGCTAACATGGAACATGCACGTTTGCTCGACGCTTTGGACCGGGCCGCTGTCGGATGATTTGGACCTTGAGCCGGACGCACTGGCCGACCATCAAAACCGACGCAGCGAGCATTTCCGGCGCATTGTTGAGGACGGTGCGATCTATTCTCAGCCGTTCTCCGAAGGCGGGGCCGCCGCAGCGGGTGCTGCGCCATGGTCCACGACGGCGACGCCGACCGACGGCGGCTGGATCATCAACGGAAAAAAAATTTTCGCATCCCTCTCTGGCTTTGCTGACTATTACGGCATCCTGTGCGGCGAGATCCAAGAAAGTGGAAAGTACTCCCGCCGCGACACCATCTATATCGCTGTTCCGGCCAAAGCCGAGGGCGTGAAGGTCGTGGGCGAATGGGATCCCTTGGGCATGCGCGGAACGGTTTCACGGACGTTGATTTTTGAAGATGTCTTCGTGCCTGATTCCGCCGCGCTGATGCCGCACGGACTGTATTTCCAAGCCGCCTCCCGCTGGCCACACATGTTCATGACGCTTTCACCGACGTACATGGGGATTTGTCAGGCGGCCTATGACTTCACGATCGCTTATCTGCGCGGCGAAATCGAAGGCTTACCACCGGTAAAACGACGCCAGTTTCCAACCAAGCAACTCGCTGTGGCCGACATGAACGTCAAACTGGAAAGCGCCAAAGCCCTATGGTTCCAAGCCATTTCTGAAGCCTGCCCAGACCCAACCAAAGAGCAACTGATGCGCGCCTACACCGCTCAGCACGTGGTGATGGAAACGGCGGCGAGCCTGTGCGCGCTGGCGATCCGAACCTGTGGCGGTCAATCGATGCTGAAATCTTTGCCGCTTGAGCGGCTGTATCGCGACAGTCGGTGTGGGTCGCTGATGTTGCCGTGGACGGCGGAAATCTGCTTGGATCGCTTGGGTAAGTTGGCGCTCTACGAAACCGGCGAGAGCGATGACGACTAGTGCCGGGCCGATCCTAGCGGCACTGAAAGCCGCTGCGACAACCGAAGATGGACAGCAAGCAAGGCTGCTTGGCGACGATGGGTCTTATACGCTGGCTGAGGTGGTGGCGCAGTCCGAGCGCTTGGCCGCGACCCTTTCTGCGCTGGGTGTGCAGCCCGGTGACCGCGTTGCACACTTGGGTAAGAATTCAGCGGCTTTGCTGATCCTGCTGTTCGCTTGCGCGCGGATGGGCTGTGTGCTGATGCCGTTGAATTGGCGGTTGAGCGGCAAGGAATGGGCGTGGATGCTGGACGATGCCGCGCCGCGCGTGCTGCTGACTTTGCACGGATACCAGACACAGGCCGCTGAGCTGGGTGTGCCGACGTATGATCTTGGCGCGCTGATCGCCCGTGGTTCAGCCGATGATCGCGTGCCGGACACAGGACGGGGCGGGGATGACCTGCTGCTGGTCTACACCTCGGGCTCAACCGGTCGGCCAAAAGGCGCGGTACACGGCCAAGATGCGGTCTGGGCCAACGCGCAGTTTTCCGCGGCGATGCACGATTATAACCTTGGTGGGCGTCAGGACCGGGTGCTGACCATCTTGCCCATGTTCCACGTGGGCGGTTTGGCGATCCAAACGCTGTCAGCCCTGCTTTCCGGCGCGCAAGTGCGGGTGATGACGGCCTTTGAACCGAACCAAATGGCGGCACTGCACGAGAGCTTCAAACCGACCCTGACGCTGCACGTTCCTGCGACGCTGCAGGCGATGCTGGCTCTGCCGGCTTGGTCAGGCTTGGATTTGAGCGATTTGCGGGCGGTAGCCATTGGCTCGACCGACGTTCCCCTTGGGTTGATTTCGGCCTTGCAAGACCGGGGAATTCCCGCGTTGCAGGTTTACGGGGCGACGGAATCAGGACCGATTTCAATCTTTCAAACCGTTGATCAGGCCTTGGCCCAACCGGGCTCGATCGGGACGGCGCCGCGCGGGGTTGAGATCAAGCTACGGAATGCGAGCGGGGCGCAGCCCGGCCTGAACGAACCGGGTGAAATCCTGATCAAGGCACCCAATCTGGCCAGCCGGTATTGGCCTGATAAGCCCCTAATCGACAACGATGGATTTTGGGCGTCGGGGGACGTTGCCTCCGTGGATGCGCAGGGCGTCTATTGGTTCCGTGACCGGTTGAAAAATGTGGTTATCTCTGGCGGCGAAAACATCTATCCCGCCGAGATTGAACGCGTGCTGCGGGGCATAGCGGGCATTGCTGATTGCTGCGTCGTTGGGGTGCCGAGTGCGCGTTGGGGGCAGACGCCCGTTGCCGTGATCGAGGGTGAAGCGCGCCCCCTAGAGCCGATCCAGAAACAGCTCAGTGATGAGCTTGCGCGCTACAAGCACCCCAGGCGCATCATCTTCGTCGATGCCCTGCCACGCAACGCGATGGGCAAGGTCGTCCGCGACGATGTTCGCGCGCTTGTCCTCGAATGACGGTTTTTGCTGTCAGATTGACCCAAACTTAACACGATACGTTTGACAAGCAGGCTCTGGGTCTTGTTAGGTTAAATATGCCTCAGCAATCTGAAGGTTGGGCGAGTTCGGGAGACGAGTAGGTGACGTCTTCTTCAAAAGGGCTGCCCAATATTTCGAGACCCTTTGGCTGATTGAGTGCGGGGAAACACGCCCCGTCAATCATCTCATCTACGGGAGGAAAAGATGAAATTTACGAAATACATGCTTGCCGGTATCGCGGCGAGCGCCGTTGCACTGTCCGCTGGCGTTGCGTCGGCACAAGAGACCGTGACGCTGCGGATGGGCACGTGGTTGCCGCCACAGCACCATATGATCGCAACAACGCTCAAGGACTGGATTGCTTCGGTTGACGAAGCGTCTGATGGCCGGATCAAGATCAATGTCGATCCAGCACCAATTGGGGGCCCACCAGCGCAGTATGACCTCGTCCGTGCGGGTGCATCTGACTTGGTTTACCACGTCGCAGCCTACACGCCGGGCCCGTTTGAGGTTTTGCGCGCGATTGAATTACCGTTCCTGTCCGGCTCTGCTGAGGCCGGTTCACAGGCTGCTTGGGATTGGTACACGCGTAACATTGGCTTCGGCGAAGAACTCGAAGACGTCAAGGTTATCACCCTGTTCGTTCACGGCCCGGGTGCCATTCACACCAAAAAGCCGATTGAGTCGCTCGAAGACTTGGCTGACGTCAAGCTGCGTGTTGGCGGCGGCGGTGTCCGCATGTCCGAAGCGCTTGGCGCTGTTCCCGTCGCAATGCCTGCGTCTCAGGCCTATGAAGCGATTTCCAAAGGCGTGGCTGATGGGGCAATGTTCCCCTATGAGTCCGTTGCTGGTTTCCGCCTGAGCGAGCTGGTTGACTACCACCTGTCTATTCCAGGCGGTTTGTACACCACGCCGTTCGTCGTCATGATGAACCAGGCGAAGTATGACGCGATGCCAGCGGATCTGCAGGCTGCGCTCGACGAAGCAGGCGGCATCAATGGTGCTAAGTTGCTTGGCGCTGGTTGGGATGCAGCCGACAAAGTCGGCATGCAGGCGGCCATCGACGGCGGCGGTACAGTGACCACGCTTTCCGATGCGGAAATCGCGCGCTGGGCTGAGCAGATTTCCTTCATGGAAGCAGACTGGATCAGCCGTGCGGATGCACGCGGTCTGGACGGCGCTGCGCTGCTCGAAGACCTGAAGGCAACCTTCAGCAAGTACAACTAGTAAGCGTGCTTGCAGACGTCAGACTGGGGCAGGGGAAACCCTGCTCCAGTTGCTATTACTGATTTTTTATTCATGACATTTTGGGGCTTTGATGAATGATCCTGCGAGTCATTAGCACTGCCATCACAACAATTTCCGCTGTCTGCCTGCTTGCATTGATGGCGTTGACGTTTGCTGACGTCG
The DNA here is from genome assembly GCA_905479265.1 of uncultured Alphaproteobacteria bacterium. GTDB lineage: Bacteria > Pseudomonadota > Alphaproteobacteria > UBA7985 > UBA7985 > UBA7985. The sequence continues at coordinate 8,507 of CAJQLX010000013.1, read as the reverse complement.
TCGGGCGCGAGTTTTTCAATAAACCGCTGACCTTTTCCGTCGAGCTGACAAAATTGGCGATGGGACTCATTGTATGCTTGGCCTTTGGGACCACGACGGTTTCTGCTCGGCACATTTCGGTGGATTTGATCCAATCATTCGTGGGTAAGACGGTCTATGGCTGGTTGCTTCGGCTTTCGTCGTTGTTGCTCATGATCTTCTTTGGTGTTTTGGCCTATGGCCTGTTCGGTAAGGCACAGCAGTTCGCGGGCGATGGCTTGGCGACGCAAGTGTTGTTCCTGCCGATTGCACCGGTGGTTTACGTGATGTCAGTGGCGTGTTTGGGGGCCGCGACCATCGCTGGGGTGATGATTATCACGGGCACCAACGCCCAAAGCGAGGTGGAAGAGCATCTGCAACAGGCAAAAGCGCAAGACCCGATCGACCCGCAAAACACCAATGACTCAGTTTAAGGGAGGTCGAGCATGGATCCGTTAACCATCGGCCTGGTCGCACTGGGCGTACTCTTTGTTCTGCTGATTTTCTCCATTCCCATTGGCGTGGCCATGGCAGCTTGTGGCGTTTTGGGCGTTGCTGCCATCATCGGGCTCAAGCCCGCGCTCGCGCTGTTTGGGAATACGGTCTACGAGACCACAGCCAATTTTGACCTCTCCATCATTCCGCTGTTCGTGCTCATGGGATCGGTCGCGTCGCGATCGGGGCTGAGTCGAGAGCTCTATTCTGCCTTTAACGCGTGGCTTGGCGCTTTCCGTGGCGGTGTTGCGCTGGCGACAGTTGGGGCCTGTGGCGCCTTTGCTGCGATTTGTGGATCATCCGTCGCGACCGCCGCGACGATGAGTCAGGTCGCACTGCCTGAAATGAAGCGTTTCAAGTACGCGGACAGCCTCGCAACCGGCTCGGTTGCCGCCGGGGGGATCATCGGCATTCTGATCCCGCCGTCAGTCGTCCTGGTCCTTTATGGCATCCTGACTGAGACGTCGATTGGTGATTTGTTTATCGCCGGCTTCATCCCGGGCATTTTGACCACGCTGGGCTTCATGCTCGTCATCGCCATTTTCACGCGTTTCAACCCGGCCGCAGGGCCAAAGGGCGAAAAGACCACTTTGGGCGAGAAGATACGGGCCTTGGGCCGCACTTGGGCAATCTTGCTGCTTTTCGCGCTGGTGATTGGCGGCATCTATTTCGGCTTTTTCACCCCGACAGAAGCCGCCGGCATTGGTGCGGTGGGAGCCTTTGGTATCGCGGCGCTGCGTGGCCGGCTCAACTTTGAGACCATCAAAGGCTCACTGCTGGAAACCATTCGCACCACCGGCATGATTTTTACCATCCTCATCGGTGCCATTGCGCTGAACAACCTGATGGTTTTTTCCGGCATGGCTTATGGGCTTTCGAGCTTCGTTTCCGGGCTGGATATGCATCCGATGATGGTTATGGTTATCATCTTGCTGATCTATTTGGTGTTGGGCTGTTTCATGGATGCTTTGGCCATGATTCTGCTGACTGTTCCAATCTTCTTCCCCATCGTGGTGAATTTGGGCTTCGACCCAGTTTGGTTCGGCATCATCGTGGTGATGGTGGTGGAGCTGGGATTGATAACGCCGCCCATTGGGATGAATGTGTTTGTTATCAAAGGAATGGCCCAACATGTGCCGTTACAGACGATTTATCGGGGCGTGATACCCTTTGTCTTGGCGCAAATTCTGCTCGTTATTTTGGTCTTCCTGTTCCCGCAAATCGCGCTGTGGCTCCCCGATACGGCAAACGCCATTCAGAACTGGTTGAACTAGCCGGGCTAGGAAATCCGCTGGACATAATTCGCGCGGCTTGGGTCAAACCAAGTGCGCGAATATTCCACGGGGTGCTCAGCCTGCGCCCAGCTCAGCCGCTCAACGAAGCCAGACGGGGTTCCAGCCTGCATCGCAAAGGCAGGCGGTCCCCAGTCCGGTACGGGCGCAACCCGTACTTTGTCGCTGATCCGGCTGATCCAGAAACCCAACGTGTTTTGATAGGTGCGGTAGAGAGAGTCTGACACATCCTCCGCCGTCACCACGCCGCTGCTGCGGTCCAGCCAAATCTCCTCAATCGCAACGGCAATCTGGTTCAAGAACCGCAAGCGGCGGATGCGGGTGGCGTCGTGGGCGGGGCCAAAGGCCGGAAAACCGTCAGGCTTGGCCAATAGGCGGATGTCGAGAATATTCGCTGTCGGCAAGCCGCCGCCCTCGTGCAGCTCCAGCCGAAACAGCGAGTAGATGCTCTGCACATCGGAGGTTGTACGGATGTAATTCCCAGACCCCTGCACACGCTCCAGCAAACCGCGCTGTTCCAGTTCCAGCAAAGCCTTGCGCAGGGTTCGAACTGTGATCCCGTGATGGCCCGCAAGGGTTCTTTCCGGCGGCAACCGCTGTCCATTCAGCAGCCGACCCGCCGCGATTTCCCGAATGAGAAACTCGCTGACTTGCTGATAAAGCGGCAGGGACGTGGGGCTATTATCGCGTTCGATCATGCTGCGGGCTTTCCGGCTTGGCGATTGATGCACCCATCGGTGGGCGCACGGCTCTGTTTTAACGGCCTTTTCTCCGCTTTTTGGGCGGCTAATGCACGAATTGATACCCCATTGATTTGCACATTTTATTCACCTAAGCAAGATGGACGAATGCGCAATAACAGAAGGCACCGCACCATGACCATCGTACCTGTAACGTCCCCAGATTTGGCGTCGAGTGAAGTGTCGTGGTTCGCCGCTCTGTGCTCTGATGATTACCAGTTTCTCGGCGTGCCTGACGGCGGTTTACGGTCGAGTTGGGATCATTGTTCCGAGATTGTCAAAACGGCTGAAGCCCAAGGGTTTCGAAACATCCTGTGTCCCTCCTCCTATCAGGTCGGGCAGGATACGCTGTCGTTTGTTGCTGGCTGTGCGCCCATCACGGACAAGATCAACCTGCTCGCCGCTGTGCGGTGCGGTGAGATGCAACCGATCATGCTTGCGCGGACCATAGCAACGCTGGACCACATGCTCGAAGGCCGCTTGACCATTAATATCATCTCCTCCGATTTTCCGGGACAGAAGGAGCCGAGCCCCTATCGCTACCAGCGTTCCCGCGAGGTGGTGGAAATCCTCAAGCAGGCTTGGACGCAAGACGAGATCAATCATCAGGGCGATGTCTATCAATTTGCCGGTTTGACCACGGACCCGGTTCGTCCCTATCAAACGGGCGGTCCGCTGCTGTATTTCGGCGGTTATTCGCCCGATGCGCTAGAGCTGTGTGGGCAGCATTGTGACGTCTATCTGATGTGGCCGGAAAAGATCGAAGAGCTTGAAGGGCGGATGAAGGCTGTCAACGCGGTTGCTGAGCGCTATGAGCGGACGTTGGACTATGGCCTCAGAACCCACGTCATCGTGCGGGATACGGAAACGGAAGCGCGGGAATATGCAGACTATATCGTCTCCAAGCTCGATGATGACCAAGGTGAAGCGATCCGCAGCCGTGCGCTGGACGCCAAATCGTTGGGTGTGAGCCATCAGGCAAAGAACCGCGAAAATGCGGATGATTTTGGCTATGTCGAGCCGAATATGTGGACCGGTGTTGGGCGGGCGCGCTCGGGCTGCGGTGCCGCCATCGTGGGCTCGACCGATCAGGTGCTGAGCAAGTTAGAAGCTTATCACAAGATGGGAATCCGGTCGTTTATCCTGTCAGGCTATCCGCACTTGGACGAGGCCGACCACTTTGGCCGTCGCGTCATGCCACAGCTGAAAACATGCTCACTGCCGCACGAATATGGCCGCGTGCCAGCGGCAGCGCCAAAAACCCCATTGGCGGTTGGCGAAAGACGCTAAGGCGAAGCTTTGACGGCAAAAAAAAAGCGGGCTTCAGTCCGAAGCCCGCGACGCTTACTTAGTCCAGAAGCGAAAGTGGATCCACAGCGTTGGAATCGTCACGCTGATTGGGATCCGTTGTGGGGCCCGTTAAATGGATCGAATAGTGCAGATGCGTCGATCTGCCCAGTGGCACAAGGGTCCCCACGGTTGTGCCGACTGTCAGGTAGTCACCGATCGCGACGCGTGTGCTCGGTGTGACATGCCAGAAGGTGTGTTGGCGCTCGCCGTCGAATAGGACCACGCCACTGTCTTTGCCATCAAAGGCCACGTGGATCACGTCGCCGGAGACGGGTGTGTAAACCTCTGTTCCGGCATCAGCGACAATGTCGATGCCCGAATGGAAGTCCTTTGACCCAAACAGCCCGCGCCAGCCAAAGTCGCTGGACAGTTTGGTGTCGATGCCAACCGGCAGAAGCGCAATTTCATTGTCCCAAGGCACTTGCCGGAAATTAAGCGGGACCAAGGCGGGCCGTTTGTTCGGATCGAAGCTCGGGTTTTTCTCCATCGACTCAGCGCGCATCAGCCACTGACGCTCCAGCAAGGGCAGTGAAGAGAAGAAGCCTTCATCATCGCTGTCGCCCTCGCGGGAGTATTCTGCCGCTCTATCATTTCTTTCACCAACGGCCCCCAAATCAAGCGAACCGATGACGTCGCAAGCGGTGAGGAACGGGACCATGGCGGTCAATGCCAAGGCCGGTCCGATGAAATTCAAAAGGTGTCTCATGCCCAAGGTTCTTTTTGTTGCCTCGTGTTCCGTCTTTCATGAGCAAGCCCAAACGAGGGTGCTACGAATATTATAATTATGCGGATATCATTAGGATTGCGTGACTGTGGTAACGGCGCAGCTTCAGCCTAATTATGTAGATCGTCCTAAAAACCGCATACGATTGTACTAAGTTGTTTTCAATTGTTATTATGGCGAAATCTTGCCGTATTTGTGCTCGAAAGACGCTATCGAACGAGCGGATTTCCGGCAGGTTTATGGCAGCTTCAAATGAGAAGTTTGTATCGGCAAATTCCTGAGAGTCTCCAAAACGAATCCCTATGGCATTATACGCAGTGGTATTATCATGGGCGGATCGAGGCTGAGCCAGATCGGAAGGGGAAATCGTATGCTTGGGGAATTTGGTTCGGACGACGCTTTGATCGTGGTCGATGTACAGAATGACTTTTGCGAAGAGGGTGCGTTTGACCTGCTCGGCGGCGGCGCGATCGTCGCGCCCATCAATGCCTTGGCGCAAAAGTTCCAGACTGTGGTGATGACACAGGACTTTCACCCCGCCGGGCATTCATCGTTCGCGTCCAGTCATGAGGGCGCTGAAGCCTTTACCCAGATCGACATGCCCTACGGCCCCCAAACGCTGTGGCCGGATCACTGCATCCAAGGCACGCCGGGCGCCGCGTTCCATCCAGCGTTGGAGACAACGGCGGCGCACCTTATTTTGCGAAAGGGGTGCCAGCTGGATTTGGATTCCTATTCCGCCTTTGTCGAAAACGATCGGAAAACCAAAACGGGGTTAGACGGCTATTTGCGCAGTCGGGGTGTGCGGCGCGTGTTCGTGTGTGGGATCGCGACGGATTTTTGCGTGGCTTGGTCGGCGGTGGATGCCGTCGATCATGGGTTCGAGACTGTGCTGTTGCGCAACCTGTCGGTCGAGATTGACCTAGAAGGCTCCCTGCAAGCGCAACTGGACGCGATGTCCGCCGCCGGTGTTCGAATGGAGCGGTACGAGGCGGGTTAGCGTTTCTGTGCGGCGATGCGGATACCGCCAATGGCGTCAGCGGTGAAGTACTCCACAATCTTGCTGTAAAAGTGCTTCTTGTCTTCAAACAGCGCTTCATTGTGGATGCGGACAAAGGCTTCGCGGTTATCGATGAAAGCATCCAAGCGCGCAGCCGTGAAAGCGCGCCAATCGTCCGTCATGTCGTGCGCAGAAAGGATGTCGAAGCCAGCACGGGTGAGGCTGTCGATGTACGTCTCGTAGCTGACCATCGAGCTTGCGAACAATTCCCGATCGAGCGTGCCTTGATCGGCGTCGGCAAAGTCGGTGCCTTGGGTCAGATCTTCGATGAATACGGTCCCCCCGGGCTTGAGCAATTCCGCGATTTTTGCCGTATAGCGCGCGCGGTCGGGGATGTGATACAGCGCCAACCAACTGCCGACGTGGTCAAAGCGCTCGTCGCCGAAATCAACGGTGAGGAAGTCATCCCGGCGGTGCGTAACAAGCGCTGCAAGACCGCACCGGCGCGTTAATTCTTCGCCCACGGTGCTAAAATCCTCCTGCAGCTCCAGCGCAGTTACTCGCGCGCCAGCGGTCGCCGCAATATAGCGCGAAGGACCACCCCATCCCGCGCCCACTTCCAGCACGCTGGCCTGTGCGGTGATGGCAAGCGCGTCGATGGCTTGGTGCACGCTGGCGGCACCGTGGTAGTGCAGTTGATCGATTTGGCTGACCACGTTCACGTCTAAAGCCGAACCCGCCGGAAACCCCCGCGCTGCCAGATCGGCGAAGATGCTGTCTGCTTCGGCGTACAGCTTCATGTCTTTGACGTTCAGGGCTTCATTCATGGGTTGGACCTCGCTTGCTGGTCTCAGCCTAATCCGGATTTGGCTTTTGGGAAAGATTGGCGCTTTGGTGCTTAGATCAGACCCCGCTGAGCGAGGTTTTGCATGAACTGCCGCAGGCCAAAGCGCCACGGCGCAATCGCGGTCGCGTCTTGCACGCGATTGGCGAGCGTTCCAAGGCCCGGCGCGGAGATTTCGACGATATCACCCAGCTTGTGCGTAAAGCCTTCACCCGGCGTATCGCGGTCCTTGGTTGGGGCGAACATGGTGCCGGTATAGAGCATGAAACCGTCGGGGTATTGGTGATGCTGTCCAATCGTTTGGCGCACAATTTCCAACACCGGTCGGCTGATTTCAGACATGTTCGACCGGCCCGACAGGGTAAACCCATCTTCACCGCTCACGGCCATGGAAACTTCGATCCGCTCCACATCTGGTAAGCCAAAGTCAGCGTCGAACAGCCGGATAAATGGCCCAATGGCCGCGGAAGCGTTGTTGTCCTTCGCCTTGGACAGCAACAGGGCAGAGCGCCCCTCGACATCCCGCAAATTCACGTCGTTGCCCAAGCAAGCGCCTTGGACCTTGCCCTGTGCATTAACCGCGACAACCACCTCAGGCTCTGGATTGTTCCACGTGGACATGGGGTGCAGGCCCACGTCGGCGCCATAGCCCACGGCGGCAAGAACGGGCGCTTTTGTGAAGACTTCCGCGTCTGGGCCAATGCCGACTTCGAGGTATTGCGACCACAGCCCCTCGGCGATCAGCGTTTGCTTGAGCGCTGCGGCCTGATCCGAGCCGGGGACGATATTGGCCAGCGAGTGCCCGATGCTGTCACCGATCCGGGTGCGAATGGCGTCGGCGGCCTTCAAATCCCCTGCCGCGCGCTCTTCGATCACGCGCTCGACCATCGACTTGGCAAAAGTCACGCCGGCAGCTTTGATAACGTGCAGGTCACAGGGTGCGAGCAAATGCAGCTTATGCAGATCGCCAACCGGGTTCGCGGCAATGGCGTCCAGCGATCCCAGAGGCTGTCCGGGTGCCGCTTGGACGTAGCGCGCCGGGTGGTCTTGGTCGAGAATGGCGGCAACCGTTGGGGCCGTTTTTGCGGTGATATCCAGCAGCGCGCCGTCGCGGATTGTAACGACGCTCGGACCTTGAACCGTGGGGTTCCAGACCCGTCCGAGCCATGTTCCGTTTGCCTGTTCCGTCGGTGAAAGGGGGGCTTTCATGCGTCCTCTCCTTGTTCTGCGTTCATGGCCGTGGTTGGGACGATCGCGCCGGGTGCGCCGATCACTTGGCTCGCCAGCCGGTGCGCGAGCCGCAAGCACTCGGGCTCGGATTTCCCAGCCAGTCGTGCCGCCAAATATCCGCCGTTGAAACTGTCACCGGCCGCTGTTGTATCCACGACTTTGGGGGCAGGGGGGAAAGCAGCTCGGGGGCCCAAATCCCCCAGTGACAGCGGTCCGCGCTCCCCTCGTTTGATCACGCAAGCAGCGAAATCCCCCCGCTCAAACCGCGCGATCACTGCCTGCTCGGACGCATCGCCGAACAAGGCTTGTTCGTCATCCAGCCCGGGCAGGGCGATATCTGCCAAGGCCCACATATGTGCGATAGCCTCTCGCGCGATGCGGCGATCTTCCCACAAACGGGGGCGATAATTGCTGTCAAAGGCGATGGTGCAGCTGCCTTTGAGCGCGCTCAATCGGTCGAGCAGGGCTTGGCGGCGGGCGGGTGACAGAATCGCCAAGGTGATCCCGCTGACATACAGGATCCGCGCCGGAACCAGCTTGGCGGCATCCAGCACACGTGCTGCGGACTGCTCGCGCCAGTAGTGGAAACTGCGCTCACCGGCGGCGTCGGTGGTGACGGAATAGATGCCAAGGGTGCGGCTTTGGTCCCGATCAATGGTGCCGGTGTCGATCCCGTGGGTCTGGGCCGCATCAAGAAATCCGGCGGATAGCGGATCATGCCCCACACGGGTCGCAAACCCAACCTGTCCCGCCGCGCCCAGCACACGCTTGGCATAGACGGCTGTGTTGTACGTATCGCCCGCAAAGCCCACCG
>CAJQLX010000012.1 GCA_905479265.1 uncultured Alphaproteobacteria bacterium | reverse complement strand
ACCAGCGCCTCCTATGATTGAGAAATCACCAGAATCTGGGACTTCGGAATCCATCCATATTGGGCCTGCGCTGCTGATGTCAGGCAAGGCTGGCGCTGCGGAGCTACCGGTTTCTGTGTCTGTTTCGCCTTCTTCGGTTGCTTGGGGCGTGTTGGAAAACAAGCTGACGGCTGCGAGCAATCCACCGAGAATCATCCCACCTTCTGCGGGATGCCAACCGTCCGGATGGTCGCCTGATGCGCTGCTCTCATGGCTTGCGAGCTCAAAACGCCTAATATCGACTTCGGTAAACAGCCGCGGGGCGTCACCATCGCCTGACCAAAGGGGTTGGGCGTCTGAGGCTTCGACCACGCCGCCGTCCGGCGAGCGGACGGGTTGCTGGGTCTCAGAAGACATTTCGGTGCGAAGGGCGCCCATCACGGGGAGTTGGACCAAGGCATTTTGTGCCAGTTCATCGACGATGAGCAGCAGTCCATCGTCAAGAATGACGTACTGGTCTTGAGCCAGCGAAAGCTGGCCGCCCGTCGACAGCCCAATGATGGCGCTGCCGTCGTCATGGAGTGTGTAGAATTCTTTGGGCAAAATCGTCTTGAGTCCGGCGTCTTCGCTCGAAGCTTGGGCCATATTTGCCCAACCAAGCGCCCCTGCTGACAATCCAAGCACCGAAGCTAAGCTATGGGACCGCGCCTGTCGCTGTTCAGTTAATTTCCGGTCGAAATCTGAAAAGGCAAACGACGTCATGACTGAAGTTCCTAAGCAACCCGTACATTGTGCAGGGAACCTTGGGATCAGACGCCACTACAGGCATGAATCTGACACTAAAAAATATGTACAACAAACGATATCGACCGAACCGAGATAATAATATTACGATAATCGTACAAAATCGATTCACGAATACAAGTTAAATTAAAATGAGGAATTTATGCCGTAAAATATTATATTAATACTACTGCTGAGCACGATTTTGGCGTATTTGTCTCAGTAAATAGTTTGAGTAAAACCCTTAACACGCGGATAATTGGCTTAGAGCCATGACCCTAAGCCAATCTTTTTACAGGCAGGGGTAAAGCTCCCACACTGCATTTCCGTCTGCATCAGACTCGTAAGTGAACATGTAGTATTTGCCGTTAAGTTCAGACAGGGCGTCTGATGTTGTTTCAAATGAAGCCCCACCACGGAACGATACGCCGCCGGCTTCAGTCATATTACCAATGCCATGGCATATGAATGTCGCGACGCCCTCGGCACAGAAAATGACGCCAGCTGGACAATCGCCTAGCCATGAACCGTCGGGCCGCATTGCTGAAGTAAACGTTGCACGCGCCATAACTTCATGGCCGACGAGGGTGCCGCCACCCATGTTGTTTGTTTCCATCGCTGGCAGACCAAATGCGCCAGATTCTATCGGCTTGCTGAGCTCTGTCAGGTTGAGCGAACCTACTTTTTCACCAATCATCGTCATCTCCTAAATGATTAAGTCCGGCATTTGAGTTTGTTGCATTGGAGCAGGCCACCTGCTCCAATGCTTTTGGCCCTATTCGACCAGCGCAACCCATGTTTGGGTGTCGAGCTTGGCGCCAGCTTCTTCGCGCAATTTGATCATGCCGGGGGAGTTGGCCATCGCCATCATTTTTTCCATGGATTCAACTTCGATGCAGGTCCAGACCTTGTTCTCGTTGTCTTTGTCATGGCCCACGGCCAGCACCTTTACGCCGTGTTCTTCGCGGAGTGCGTTGTTGGAGTCAAAAAGGTTTCTCCAGTGAGCGTAACCTTTGGTGAGTTCTACGGATGATATGATTTTCATGGTGATCCTCTCTCTTTTTCTGCGTTGATGTCATCGGTCGGTGGTCAAGGGGGGCGTGCTCCAGCCGCGGTTTTACTTGAGCGCCCAAGGGACGCGCGGCGACGGGAGGGGCGTGGGTTGGATTAGTGCTTTTCGCCCCAAACGCCGTGGAACTCATAGGCTACGGCCTGCGAGTCTCCGACAACCCAGGCATCGTGGCCCGGCTCGATGGCGTAGGCGTCACCGGCGGAATAGGTGATTTCGCTGCCATCGTCGTGACGACACATGATCGAGCCCTCGATGATGACGCCAACGTGCTTGGCCTGACAGCTATCTGTGCCAACCATTGGCTTGATGTCTTCAGACCATTTCCAGCCCGGCTGTACCGTCAGGCGCATGACCCGTTGGCCCAGTACGTTCACGGTTTCGACGCGCGCATTGTTTGGCGTCGCGACTTCATCGGCATCTCTAGAGAAATTTTTTGCTTCAACGGTAGCCATCACGGCGGCCTTTCATTTGATTTACGTCAAGTTCGTCACGTAACTAAATCATACTTAGAGACAAGATAGAAACAAAATCTAAAGATTATGAAGGCAGCGATTTGGGGCCATTTGTCTCAGCTGGACGGGTATAGCGAGCGCCGCTCGCTTTCTAAGCGCCGCTTCACCCGATGCTTGATCGCGGTCAGAAGCATTGTTGAACGAGGTGCAGCTTGGCTGGTGCTTTAAAGGCGCGAAAGTGAAGTGAGGCGCGCAGGCGGCGTGCGAAATGAGGACTCGTTCGTCATAGAATTCGCAAAAACCGCTTCTTCGGGTCGCATTTTGAGAGAAGCTTGACCGAGTTTCTCCAGCAAACAAATACACACTGCCTAAATTTTCACCATTTGTGCGTAAATTCTATTCTTTGCCCGTTTTTTGGGCGCGCACTCGTTGCGAGACCCGTCTTTGAGGCCTTTGGTCCGTTCATCACACGCCGGTTCTGACTGGCTTCACGTTGTATGTTGTAAAAAAAGGTTTCCCAAATGGACGCTTGGCTTCTCACCTCAACCGCGATCGTTCTGTTTATGACGATCCCCGGTCTCGCCCTGTTCTACGGCGGTCTTGTCCGCGCTAAGAACTTCCTCTCAGTCCTGATGCAGTGTTTCGCGATCACCGGCCTGATTTCCATTGTTTGGATGGTCATCGGTTACGTCCTTTCGTCGACCACCGGCGGCGACGGTCCAGCCAACCCCTACATTGGCCTCGACTTCTCACAGATCTTTATGGCGACAACGCCGCACGCTGACATGGCGGGCGCAGCCTTCGGTCTGACGTTTGCGATCATTACCCCGGCGCTGATTTTGGGCGCGTACGCTGAACGTGTGAAGTTCTCCTTCGTCATGCTGTTTTCCGCGATTTGGGTCGTGGTGGTTTACTGCCCACTCGCTTACTGGGTCTGGATGGTCGGTCTTGGCGGCGAAGGCGAGTACGCTGGCGCTTCTCCGCTTGAGTGGGTTACAGGTGTTGCTCCGCTCGATTGGGCTGGTGGTCTTGTCGTTCACCAAGCTGCTGGTGTTGCCGCTCTGGTTATCGCCGTCATGCTTGGCAAGCGCGCAGGCTTCCCGAACGCCCTTCAGCCACCAGCGCAGCCTGGCATGGTCATGATCGGCGCTTCCATGCTCTGGATCGGTTGGTTCGGCTTTAACTCTGGCCTCTCTGGTGACCAAGCAAACGCTGGTTACGTGATCTTCTCGACGCAGGTTGCTGCGGCTGGTGCTTCTATCGCTTGGGTTCTGTTCGAAACCATGCGCACCGGTAAGCCAACGCTGGTTGGTGCTGCGACGGGTGCTGTTGCTGGTCTGGTTGCGATTACCCCTGCGGTGGGTGTTGTTTCCGTCCCTGGCGCACTGATCCTCGGCCTGATCGCCGGTGTCCTGCCACAGCTGGCTATTCCACTGATCAAGTCCACCTTCAAGATCGACGACGCTCTCGACGTGTTCGCGGTCCACGGTGTGGCGGGTATCACCGGTACGCTTCTGCTGCCATTCCTCGCATTCATCGGCACCAACGGTGACGCTGCGCTGGTTGCTGAAGTTGGTGTGATGAAGCAGTTCATTACGCAGCTCTGGTCGGTTGTCTTCTCTGCTGCCTACGTCGCAATTGCCACCTTCATCATCGCGGTCATCTGTCGCGCTGTGGTTGGCATGCGTGCTGAAGACGAAGCTGTGGCTGATGGCCTTGACCTCGCTTCCCATGGTGAGCGCGCTTACGACCTGACGTAAGCCAAACCTGCAAACGGACGGGACTGGATCCTCCTCTAAAGTCCCCTTCGAAAGCTTCGAATACGCCCGGTGCACGAAACGCACCGGGCGTATGTCGTTTTGAGGGGGCGAATTTGCCATTAAGCCTTGTTTCGCAAGGGTGAAATGGCCTAATACACGGTCTGTGGATGGCCCATAGGGGTATAGCTCAGTTGGTAGAGCATCGGTCTCCAAAACCGAGGGTCGAGGGTTCGAGTCCTTCTGCCCCTGCCATTTCCACAGCGGGTTTACGGGACGGACAATCACCCGTGCCGACACCATGCCTAGAAATTGGCATGACGTAAGGCACTCGCTGGTTCGCTTCCAGTCCTTTGATAATAGAAGAAAAAGTAAAGGCGGCATGCATGGCACTGTTTCGGTTTTTTGGCCAAGTGCGAAAAGAAATAGCTCGGGTATCCTGGCCATCGCGCAACGAGACAACGGTTACGACCATCTTGGTCCTGATCCTTGCGACGTTGGCCGCGTTGTTCTTCATCGCTGTTGATTTCGTATTCCGCAACCTGATGGGTTTCCTGCTGGGCATCAACCTTGGCTAAGGCTGCGTTTCGCGCCACGCCCCATCACGACAAGAAGTGCTGAACAGACACATGTCCGAAAACCACAAATGGTACGTCATCCACGTCTATTCCGGCTTTGAATCCAAGATCGTTGAATCGATTATGGAACAAGCTGAGAAGAAGGGCATTGAGGAACAGTTCTCAGAGCTGATGGTCCCAGCCGAAGAGGTCGTCGAAGTCCGTCGCGGTAAGAAGTACAACGCCGAGCGCAAGTTTTTCCCGGGCTACATCCTCGCGAAAATGGAACTGTCGGACGCCGCATGGAACCTGGTGAAGAACACACAGCGTGTGACGGGCTTCCTGGGCGGGCAGGGGCGCCCGGTTCCGATCTCCGAGCGTGAAGCCAAGCAGATCATGCAGTCGATGGAGGAAGGCGCAGAGAAGCCGCGTCCGTCCATCACTTACGAAGTTGGCGAGAACGTCCGCGTCACCGATGGTGCCTTCACGTCCTTCGCAGGCGTTGTCGAGGAAGTCGATTTGGAAAAAGCGCGCCTGAAGGTTGCGGTTTCGATCTTTGGTCGCGCCACACCGGTCGAGCTGGACTACAGCCAGGTGGAAAAGGCCTAAGCGCCCTCATCCTCCCGTCAAAGCATTGGAACGCCCCTGTGAGAGTACCTCGCGGGGGCGTTTTTGTTTCTGGCGGCGTTGACCTTGGCGTTTTCGATCTTATGACCGGCCCAACAAAAAAAGGCCCCGCACCGGATGTGCGAGGCCTTTTCGAAAGCGAAACTCGTTGCGATTAACGAGAGTAGTATTCCACCACCAGGTTTGGTTCCATGGTCACTGGGTACGGAACGTCTTCCAGCTTTGGACCGCGGAGGTATTGGGTGGTCATCTTCTTCACGTCGACTTCGACGTAATCCGGAACGTCACGCTCTGGTGAAGCGAGGGCTTCCAGAACCATTGCGATTTCGCGGGACTTGCCTTTGACCTCAACAACGTCGCCGTCGCGCACCATCATGGAGGCGATGTTGGCTTTCTTGCCGTTCAGGGTCACGTGGCCGTGGTTCACGAACTGACGTGCTGCGAACACGGTCGGTACAAACTTGGAGCGGTAAACAACCGTGTCCAGCCGACGTTCAAGCAACTCAATCAGGTTCTCGCCGGTGTCGCCTTTCCGGCGCACAGCTTCGGCGTAGTACTTGCGGAACTGCTTCTCGGTGATGTTGCCGTAGTAGCCCTTGAGCTTCTGCTTGGCTTTGAGCTGCAGACCGAAGTCGGAATCTTTCTTCTTACGACCTTGGCCATGCTGGCCGGGACCGTAGGAACGCTTGTTGATTGGGGACTTTGGGCGACCCCAGAGGTTGACGCCGAGGCGGCGGTCAATCTTGTACTTAGCGGAAATACGCTTTGACATATGTAACCCTTCGTTTGCGAGGTGTTATTTTGATGGTGCCGATAGTCCCGCGTGCAAGCACGTGAGCGTGGAGCCACTTAGATCAGGGGTGACACCAACTTTCCCGGCGTATCTCAAAGAGATATGGGGTGATTAAAGGCAAGGCGCGCCGCTGTCAAAGGGCGCGCCTCATTATGGGGCGAAGAGCTGTAATGCACTTCCGCATGATCCGCGCTAGTGCGTGCCGGACAAGCGGTCCGCCACGGTAACGCCGCCGTCCGCGACAATGGTTTGACCATTCACAAAAGCCGCCGCCTTGGACGCCAGAAATACCGCGATTCCCGCGATGTCATCGGGGTCACCCAAGCGACGAAGCGGTGTCGCGTTGATGGTTGCTTCGGCCAGTTTCGGGTTCTTCCATAGCGCTTCGGCAAAGTCCGTCTTGATCAAGCCCGGCGCAATCGCGTTCGAGCGGATCCCCTTTGGGCCCCATTCAATCGCCATGTTCTTCGCAAGATGCGCATTCGCGGCTTTAGTGATGCCATAGGTGCCGATCGCGCCGTTGCCGGTGATGCCAGCGATGGAGGCGAGGAAGGTCATGGACCCGTGACCCCGTGCAGCCATATCCTCCACACACTCCTGAATGAACCAGTAGGCGGATTTCAGGTTGGTGGTGAAGGTCTTGTCAAAGGCTTCGTCAGAGATGGTGTGAGACGGACCCATATGGGGGTTCGTCGCAGCGTTCAGGACCAAGTGGTCGATTTTGCCAAACTTGCTTTTCACATCGGCGCACATGGTTTGCACCATTTCCTTGCGACCGATATGGCAAGGGTACGCCATGGCTTCACCGCCGGCGGCTGTGATCGCGTCCACGACTTCTTGGCAGGGCTCAGCATTGCGGCCGGAAACAACAACTTTTGCCCCCGCTTCGGCCATACGCTCAGCAATGGCCCGGCCAATGCCGCGGCTAGAGCCGGTAATCAGGGCGACTTCGCCATCCAATCGAAACATGAAATTTCCTCCCGTTAATTTCTCTCTTCCTTAGACCAAGATTGGCACAGCCAAGGCCAGTCGGGAAGAGGAGCTAGCGGGGTCCACCCTGTCCTTTAAGGAAAGAAAAGATGCCGTGGAGAGTATTGATTTCGTTTTCGGTTAGATCGTTACGCTGAAAGATGTTGCGCACGTTCCGGATCATCCGCTCGCGTTTTTCTGGAATGGCCAGAAACGAGCGGTCGCTGAGGTCGGCAACCAACCGATTCAAGAAATTGTCGAGCATGTGCTGGGACGCTGGCGCTGCGCCGCTGGCCTCCAGCACCGACGCCGGCGTCTCGTCGGCTGCCGTCCACCATTCATAGCCAACCAGCAGAACCGCTTGGCCGATGTTCAACGAGGTATTCCCCGGATTGAGCGGAACCGTGATCATGGCTGACGACAGGCTGATCTCGCTGTTCCAAAGCCCTTCGCGTTCACGCCCAAACAGCAAGCCCAAGCGCTGGCCCTTTGTGCTGCGCGCTCTTGCGTCGGTCGCGAAGCCTCGGGCGGTGAAAACCGGTTTGACCTGATCGCGACCGCGGGCGGTGGTGGCGTAGGTGTAGGTCAGGTCGGCGACGGCTTCTTCGAGTGTGTCAAACACCGTAGCCGCTTCAACAATATCTTCGGCGTGGGCGGCCATGGCGTTGGCGGCAGGGTTTGGCCAGCCGTCTCGTGGATCCACCAGCCGCAAATCGCTCAAGCCACAGTTCTTCATGGCCCGCGCGCAAGCCCCGATATTTTCGCCCATTTGCGGGCCGCATAGGATCACGCAGGGCGCTGTTCCAGCCTCAGATGGCATGCGCGCCTTCCTTCAACAGCTTCCAAGCGATGGCGTCGAGCAGGGCGTCAAACGACGCGTCGATGATGTTCGTGCTCACACCGACGGTCGTCCACGTCCGGCCCGCGCTGTCTTCACTTTCGATCATCACACGGGTCTTCGCCGCTGTCCCGCTGCGACCGTCAAGGATGCGCACGCGATAGTCGGTCAGGTGCATATCGGTGAGGCTTGGATAGACCTCCAGCAAGGCTTTGCGCAGCGCCGCGTTCAGGGCATCAACGGGACCATTGCCCGGTGCTGCTTCGATAAACACGCGGTCCGTGATTTCCAACTGGACCATAGCCATGGATTCCGTGACCTGATCGCCCTTCGCGTTGTGCCGACGCTCGTCGATCACGCGAAAGCGGTCGAGTTGGAAGAAGGAAACGCTCTGGCCAAACTGTCGGCGGGTATAGAGCTCGAACGAAGCATCAGCGCCGTCAAAGGTTAGCCCTTGTTCAGCCTCCAGCGTTTTGATGCTGGATGTCAGGTGATTGATCCGGGGGTCTTTGGCGTCAACTTCCAGGCCCATGGCTTTCAGTTGCGCAAGAACGTTTGAGCGGCCCGCTTGGTTGGAAACCAGCACTTGGCGTTCGTTGCCCACCGTCTCAGGCGGCACATGCTCATAGGTGCGCGGGTCTTTCGCGACCGCCGAAGCGTGCAAGCCCCCTTTGTGCGCAAACGCGTTCGCGCCGACGTAAGGCGCGTGCCGGTTCGGGGCGCGGCCGAGGATCTCATCAACCAAGCGGCTGACTTTGGTCAGGCTTTGCAGACCGGCTTCATCCACGCCAATCTCAAAGTCTGTTTTGAGCTTCAGCGAGGGGATGAGGGATGTCAGATTGGCGTTGCCACAGCGTTCGCCCAAGCCGTTCAGCGTCCCTTGAATCTGACGCGCGCCACAGCGGACGGCAACCAAGCTGTTGGCAACCGCGTGCCCGGTATCATCATGAAAATGCACGCCCAAGCGGTCACCGGGGATCATGGTCAAAACGTCTTTGACGATCGCTTCGACTTCGTGGGGCAGGGTTCCGCCGTTGGTGTCGCACAAAACCACCCATCGTGCGCCGTTATCAAAGGCCGCTTTCGCGCAGGCAATGGCATAGTCCCGATCAGCCTTGTACCCGTCAAAGAAGTGCTCGGCGTCGTACATGGCCTCTTTGCCCGCTGCAGCGGCTGCGGCAATCGTATCGCCGATCATGGCAAGGTTTTCGTCGTAGGACACTTTCAGCGCAACATCGACCTGATAGGTCCACGATTTGCCAACGAAGCACGCGCCAACGGTCGGCGCGTTGAGAATGGGCGCGACGACCGGGTCATTGGCCGCCGAACGGCCCTTGCCCCGTGTCATGCCAAAGGCAACAAATTTTGCGCGTTTGAAGCCCGGATCCTTGGCGAAGAACTCAGTATCGGTCGGATTAGCGCCGGGCCAACCGCCTTCGATGTAGTCAATGCCCAAGGTATCAAGCGCATCGGAAATCATGCGCTTGTCATGGACAGAGAAATCCACGCCCTGGGTCTGCGCGCCATCGCGGAGGGTCGTGTCGAAGAGGTAAATGCGTTTTGAGTCTGTGGCTGCTGTAGCCGCGCTCGCAGTCATGATGCTGCTGGTCCCGGTCTGTGGATAAATCGACTGTTCCTGATGTACCGGGGGCGAGGGGGCTTGTCACCTACTGCGACAGGGAACCCCGTTATTCGCTGCGCTGAAGACCCGATAATCTGAACGAACCGCAACGTGCGGGTTGGCCTAGGCCCAAACCCTTGGGTTGGAGCCTAAGCCGAGTCATGCCGAGCCCTAGCGTGCCGCCATCCGCATTGCGCCATCAAGACGGATGGTTTCGCCGTTGATGTACGCATTCTCGATCATGTGGATCGCCAATCGCGCGTATTCGTCCGACGTGCCAAGGCGAACCGGGAAAGGCACTTGCTTGCCCAAGGAGTCTTGCACTTCTTGGGGCATGTTCGTCAGCATGGGGGTTTCGAAGACGCCGGGGTTGATGGTGTTCACCCGAATGCCGTACCGCGTGAATTCCCGCGCCGCTGGCAGCATCATGCCCATCAAGCCCATCTTGGAGGCAGAGTAAGACGCCTGACCCACTTGGCCTTCTTGGGTTGCAATCGAGCCGGTCGAAATCACGATGCCGCGCTCGTTGTCGCCGTTGATCGGCTCAACCTTGGACATTTCCGCTGCTGCTTTGGACATCACGTTGTAAGCACCCACGAGGTTGATCTCGATGCCTTTGCGGAAGTAGTCCAGCGAGGTTGCGTTGCCTTCGCGGTCGATGATCCGCTTGGCTGGTGCAATACCGGCGGCATTGATGACAATGCGCGCGACACCGTTTGCCGCTTGCGCCGTTGCGATTGCCGCTGCGACGCCTTCGTCAGAGGTCACGTCGCACTCAATGGCCAGACCGCCGATTTCTTTTGCGACGGCTTCTGCGCCTTCCATGTTGACGTCCAAGAGCGCAACTTTCGCGCCCTTCGCAGCCAATTGACGCGCTGTTTCCGCGCCTAGTCCAGAGCCACCGCCGGTGACAATCGCCGCAAGGCCGTTGATTTCCATGGATCCGAATCCCTTCTACCATCGTGTTTTGTTTCATAGGTCTTGAAGACGCGACCCGTGAATGTGTCAAGCGTCACGCCCTGAAACCTGATGCAACGCAATTGCCGCGTTAGAGCCTTATTTGGGCGTCAGCTTCCGAACATCAAGTGAAATCAATGACCTAGACAAGGAGCTCCCGTGGTTCGTCAGTTCTCCGTTGCGGCAATCGCCATCCTTTCTGCGCTCACCTTTGCCGCACCCAGTCAGGCTCTTTCCTGCTTGCGCCCAACGCCCGAGCGCAGCTTTGCCCAGTTTCATGACGCGCCAGAATTGTATCAGGTGTGGTCGGGTCGCTGGATCCAAACCAACCCGATCCCCCAGACCGAGGGCTATGTTGACCCCAACAGCGGGACGAAGCCCGAGCCGGTCTTGTATCGCTTTCGCGGACGGATGGTGGGGCCACAGGGCGCCTTTGGCCCGATCCGCAGCTTTCGCGTCAAGGTCGCGCCGCAGTGCGCTGGTCCGTGGTGCGCCCAATACCCCAGCGGTGGCGAAGAAGCAGTGGGTTTCTTCGAACGTCCCCCAACCGGTGCCCGCACATTCGAGCCGCTGCCCTGTGGCGGCGCATCGTTTTCGCGCACCATTGACACCATCGATCGCATCGCTGCGTGCTTCACCTCTGGTGCGTGTAATTAACCTTTCTACACAGTCTCGCTGGCCTTGCTTGATCTAGCGCGGCCACGGTCCTACTTTCACGCCAAGTGGAAGAGAGGGTGATCCATGTCCGGAGCCGATCCTGTTGCGACAGGCATAAAGACTGACGTTGAATTCGATTATGTCATCGTAGGCGGTGGTACAGCCGGTTGCCTGTTGGCCAACCGGCTTTCCGCTGATCCCAACGTCAGTGTTTTGCTGGTCGAAGCCGGGGGCAGCGACCGGCGCTTTTGGATCAACGTTCCCGTCGGCTATCTCTACAACATGGGCAACCCTGCGGTTGACTGGTGTTACAAAACCGAAGCCGATCCGGGCCTGAATGGACGGTCACTGAACTATCCCCGCGGGAAAGTTCTGGGCGGCTGCTCGTCCATCAACGGCATGATCTACATGCGCGGACAGGCGGCGGACTATGACGGTTGGCGGCAGATGGGGAATGCGGGTTGGGGCTGGGATGATGTTCTTCCCTACTTCAAGAAAAGCGAAAATCACTACGACGGGGAAACCGAACTGCACGGCGAAGGCGGGGAGTGGAATGTCTCGCCCCAGCGCTTGCAGTGGGAAATCCTCGAAGCCTTTACCGACGCCTGCGAACAGGCTGGCATCCAAAAGATCGCCGACTTTAACACCGGTGATAATGAGGGCGTGTCGTACTTCCAAGTGAACCAAAAAGATGGTTTGCGCTGGAACACGGCTAAAGCCTTTTTGCGCCCGGCGATGAAGCGCAGCAATCTGACCGTTTGGACCAAAACCCAGACCGAGCGCGTTTTGCTCGAAGGCCGCCAAGCGCGGGCTTTGGTTGTGCACCCCAAGGGCAGCGAGTCGAAGACCGTTGGCGCGCGCCGCGAAATTATCCTGTCGGCGGGTTCGATTGGTTCACCGCAGATTTTGGAGCTTTCAGGCATTGGTGACGCGAACCGCTTGCGCGATCTTGGCGTCCAGCCCTTGCATGACCTGCCGGGCGTGGGTGAGAACCTGTCCGACCACCTGCAAATCCGTGCCGCATTTAAGGTGTCGGGTGTCCAGACGCTGAACACCCTCAGCGCGTCCTTGTTGGGCCGTGCCAAGATGGGGATGGACTTTGTCTTTGCCCGCCGGGGTCCGCTGACGATGGCGCCCAGCCAGCTTGGGGTTTTCTGCAAATCCGACCCAAGCCGGTCCACCGCAAACCTTCAATATCACGTCCAGCCTTTGTCGCTTGATGCCTTTGGTGAGCCGCTGCACAGCTTTGACGCCTTTACCGCTTCCGTCTGCAATCTGCGCCCGGAAAGCCGGGGCAGCGTCCACATCCGCTCTGCCCAGCACCAAGACGCCCCGGCGATTGCGCCCAACTATCTCTCTGCCGCAGCCGACCGCAAAGTCGCCGCCGACGCCTTGCGCCTAACGCGCACTATCGTCGCGCAGCAGGCGCTGGCTCGTTACCAGCCGGAGGAGTTTCGCCCCGGTCCAGACATCAACCTTGATGAAGACCTCGCGACAGCGGCGGGCGACATCTCCACCACCATTTTTCACCCCGTGGGAACCTGCAAAATGGGGCAGGATCAGCAGGCGGTGGTTGACAGCGATCTGGCAGTGCACGGGCTTACGGGCTTGCGCGTTGTGGATGCCTCGGTCATGCCTTCGATCACATCGGGAAACACCAATTCGCCAACCTTGATGATCGCGGAAAAAGCCGCAGAGATTATCGCCAAGGCGTGGACTTAATATCTAAGGGACAACAATACATGTCAGACGTCGTACTGTTTGAAGAACGCAAGGCCTCAAACGGCTACATCGGGCGCGCCACGCTGAACCGGCCCGAGAAACTCAATACTTTGACCACAGAAATGATTGCTCTGCTGCACCGCCAGTTCGAAGCGTGGGCCCAGGACGAGGCTTGTAAAGCCGTGTTCCTCGATGGTGCGGGGGAAAAGGGCTTTTGTGCGGGGGGTGACGTGGTTGCTGTGACCACGGATGATTCGCCGGATATGGCCGTTGGCCGCACGTTCTTTTCGACTGAGTATGACCTGAATTACTTCATGCACACGTTCCCCAAGCCGTTGCTGGTGTGGGGCGGCGGGATCTGCATGGGTGGCGGTTTTGGGCTGCTTCAAGGGTGCAGCACGCGCATTGTCAGCGATACCTCTCGCCTCGCCATGCCCGAATGCGCCATTGGCTTTCACCCTGACGTGGGCGGTTCATGGTTTCTCCAGCGCGTTTCTGCGCCGATGGGCGAAGTCATCGCCATCACGGGTGTGCACTTTAGCGGGGCCGATGCGGTCGATTTGGGGCTCGCAGACGTGCTGGTCGCCAATGACAGCAAGGACGCTATTCTCGCAGCCTTGGAAGCGACGGATTGGAGCGACCATGCGCGCGCCAATAAAGCCTTTGCCGAGGCTGCCGTTCGGTCAGTTGCTGCCACAACGCCACCCAAGGCCTCGCACAAGCTGATGCCGCACCGCGAACGCCTCGCCGCGTGCATGGCGACCCCCTATTTCCAAGAGCGCTTCGATAATCTGGTTGCGCTGAAAGACGATGATGACCCGTTCCTCAAGCGTGTGGGCGAGGGGACGTCCCACGGCGCGCCCGGTTCAGCCTTTGCTGTCATGGCCTTCTTCGCACGCGTCAAGCACGCCAGTTTGCGCGATTGTCTGGATGCGGAGTTGCAGCTGTCGCTGAATATGCTGGAACACGGCGATTTCCGCGAAGGCGTCCGCGCCCTGTTGGTCGACAAGGACCGCAATCCGCAGTGGGCTTACAAGGCCATTCGAGAGATCGATTTGGATTGGATCAGCAAGATCCTTCCTTAAACCCAAAAAAAAGCCCTCGCACCGATCATGGTCCGAGGGCTTTTTTGTCAACCGTTAGGCTGTCGTCTTAGCCAGCGTCCTGCAGCACGTCTTTAAGCTCATCGCGCAGGTCCGTTTTCAGGATTTTGCCGGTCGCGCCGTGTGGGATTTCATTTCTGAACACGATCAGATCCGGCATCCACCACTTTGCAATCCGGGTGGAGAGGTGATCGCGAATGCTGTCCTCGCTGGGCGGGTTATCGCTGTCTTCAGGTACGATAACCAACACAGGCCGCTCGTCCCACTTCGGGTGAGCAACACCAATAACCGCTGCCTCACCAACGCCCGCAGCGCCGACGGCTTCGTTTTCCAGATCAATGGACGAAATCCACTCACCGCCGGATTTGATCACATCTTTTGATCGATCGACCAGCTGCAAGAAGTTGTCTGGATCGATGGTCGCGATGTCGCCGGTGTAGAACCAGCCGTCCTTGGTGAAGGCCTTTTCGTTGGCGTCGTGGTTGTTGTAATAGCTGGAGATGATCCACGGCCCCCGCACAACCAGATGGCCGCGTGCCTTGCCGTCGTGGGGTTGCGGCACTTCCTCATCATCAACAATTTTCATGTCCACACCCCATACGCGGTGTCCCTGCTTGACCTTCAGGTCGAACTTTTCAGCCTCGGTCGCGGTTTTCTCGATGTGTGGTGGCAAGACGCCGGACGATCCCAGTGGGCTCATTTCCGTCATGCCCCACGCGTGAACAACCTGCGTGCCGTAAGTCGTCTGGAATTCCTCAATCATCGCGCTCGGTGCCGCAGAACCGCCGATGATAACGTGCTCCAGAACGTCCAGATTGCCCTCAACTTCGCGGGTGTGCTTGAGCAGGTTTAGCCAGATTGTTGGCACGCCGGCGGTGTTGGTCACGCCCTCGGCATGGATGATGTTGTACAGGCTTGCCCCGTCCAATCCCGGCCCCGGCAGGACCAGCTTTGAACCGGTCAGCGGCGCATAGTACGGCTGGCCC
This sequence comes from uncultured Alphaproteobacteria bacterium, assembly GCA_905479265.1. Taxonomy (GTDB): domain Bacteria; phylum Pseudomonadota; class Alphaproteobacteria; order UBA7985; family UBA7985; genus UBA7985. The sequence goes on along the minus strand of CAJQLX010000012.1, from coordinate 44,661 downwards.
CACGCGTTAACGTGGAACATGGGAACCACGGGCATTAGCGTCGTGTTTGATCCCGTGCCTGTTACCGATGGCGTTCCAGCCATCAGCGCGTGCAGCACTGTTGAACGATGGGTGTAGAGCGCGCCCTTTGGGTTGCCCGTTGTGCCGGAGGTGTAGCAGAGCGACGATGCGGCTGTTTCTTCGAACTCAGGCCATGTGTAGTTGCCGTCAAATCCGCCGATAAAGTCTTCATAAGCGATAATATCAAGCGAGCTTTCCGGCAGGTTTTCCGCCGTACACATCGCAACAATTTTTTCCAGCTTTGGGCAGTTGTCGATGATCTTTTCAATCAGCGGCAGGAACATTGGATCCGTCAGCAGGATGCGATCTTCCGCGTGATTGATGATGTAAATCAGCTGTTCAGGGAACAGGCGCGGGTTGATGGTGTGGACAACAGCACCCATCCCCGAAACGCCGTAATAGGCTTCGAGGTGGCGGTGATCGTTCCATGCCAAAGTGGCAACGCGATCCGTCATCCCAATGCCCGCAGACTGCAGCGCCTGCGCCAGTTGCTTGGCGCGCTTGTTGATATCACGGTAGGTGTGACGAACCACGCCCTCACCAGCGACAACAGACACAACTTCTGAGCCACCATAGACGTCTGCGCCGATCTGTATCAGCGACGAAATCATCAGGGGTCCGTCTTGCATCAGGCCTTTCATGGCACTCTCCTAAAGTCTCACTTTTTGCATTCTTCAGTCCGAAACACAGCAAAACGGGCTTGCGCCCCTATTTTAGTGGAAGAGCGAAGCCTCAATTCGATTTTCGGCCTTCGAACGAAGGTGATGTTTACCCAGCGCTTCTCACGAAACGCACATGCCCGGAGTGTGGCGCGGAAGTGTCGCTAGGGCAAGGCTGACGTTGATTTTTTTCAACGGTTCCGCAGGGGGGCAAGCGCTGCTTGGAAGTCTTCTGGCAGGGGCATGGGCCGATGGTCGGCAGCGCTAACGTAAACATGTACAAAATGACCTTGTGCTGCGGCGGACGGATCATCATTGGCAAACAGCCCCACTTCGTAGCGCACCGATGATGTCCCAATCTTTTGCACGCGAATACCGGCATTTACCGTGTCGGGGAACGCGATGGGCGCAAAGAATTGGCACCCGGTTTCCACAACCAGACCCACCGTTTGCCCCGCGCGGAAATCAAGCACGCCTTGGGCCATCAAATAGCCATTCACGGCGGTATCAAAGTAGGAATAGTAAACCACGTTGTTCACATGGCCATAAACGTCGTTGTCCATCCAGCGGGTTGAGATGGTCTGAAACACGGGATAGTCGGCGCGGGTATGGGGTTCCTGTCGGGCCACGGTCTTAGTCTCCTAACGTCAAGACGATTTTGCCGATATGCGCGCCGCCTTCCATCATCGCATGGGCGTCGCTGGCCTGTTCCAGCGGGAAAGTGGCGTGGATGACGGGCTTGATTGTACCGTTGTTCAGCAGCGGCCAAACATGCTCGTTCAACCCCATCGCCAAAGCATCTTTCGCTTCGATTGACTGGGGGCGCAAAGTGGAGCCGGTGAATGTCTGTCGTTTGACCATTGCCATTGCCGCATGGAAGTTGGCGTCCGTGCCGCCTTGGACAGCAATGATGACCAATCGTCCATCCACGGCGAGGCACTTTTGCCCGCGCGCCACGTAATCCCCGGCGACCATATCGAGAATAACGTCCACGCCCTTGCCATCTGTGAGCGTCAGGACGGTGTCTTCCCATGCCGTATCGCGGTAGATCAGGGCGTGGTCAGCGCCCAGTTCCAAGCAGGCATTCGCCTTTTCCGCCGTTCCAACCGTTACAATGACCTTTGCCGCACCCAGCCCTTTGGCCATCTGGATGGCTGTTGTGCCGATGCCGGATGATCCGCCATGGATGAGCACGGTGTCACCCGCGCTCAGGCGTCCACGAGCGACCATATTGCCATAAACCGTGAAAAACGTTTCGGGCAAGGCTGCGGCTTGGATCGCGGAATGGTTCTCCGGCCACGGCAAAGCATGCCGCCACGGCACCGCGACATAAGCCGCATAGCCGCCACCGGGACAAAGTGCCGTCAACCGCTGGCCGATCAGTGCCGGCGGGACACCGGCGCCCACATCATAGACCGTTCCAGCAGCTTCCAGTCCTGGCAGATCGCTCGCACCCGGCGGCGGGGCATAGAGACCGCGCCGCTGCAGCACATCGGGCCGGTTTATACCGGCGGCCTGAACCTTGAGAACGAGTTCGCCGGGCGCTGGCGTTGGGATGGGTCGCAGGGCCGGAACAAGAACCTCTGGCCCACCGCTCTGACTGATTTCTATGACGCGTGCGTTTGGCAAAATCTGTTCCTTCGACCACTAATTTAAAGATCAGCGCCATTCGGCACCGTGTTTGCAAGACCGTCATTCAATTTGATAAACGGTCATGGCGCTAGGCATAATGAAAAGAATTTTGATTGGATTTTCGCTATTGGCGATAACGTTCCTTGCCGCGTGTGGGCATTCTGATCGGTCGGTACTGATCACTCAACCGCGCGGCAGTGGACCAACGCAGTTCCAAATGTCCGATATTCCTTACTACGAAAAACCGAAATTTATTAATGTTCCTGCGGATGAGCGATTGTCCGGTGTGGATATCAGCCTGCTGCTGAGCGGGCAGACGGTTATTTCCCGGTCCATCGATGAAACCGCAGCGATGCAATATTCGTTTTTTAAGCGCGACGGGTTACTCGCGATCAACCCTCGTCCCGACCGCTTGGTCTTGGGCCGCTGGCGGATTGAGCGGGATCAGCTTTGTTACCAATTGGGTAATGAAGAGTTCTGTTCCGCTCTGTTCCGATCTTCGGCGCAGGCCAATGGTGTCCACATCTACTACTTCGCGCGGGTAGAAGACGGGATTAATCCGACGGTTTTCATCGACGATATTCAGCGCGGAGACACGATTCCCATCGAGCGTTTGCCTAAAGCGCTGTAGCAAGGAACCGGATTCTGCTGAATCAAGTGTGAAAAAGGACTTTGAGTATCGGCTCATGGTCCTTTTTTCGTTTATGGTTCCTATGCGGCTTTGACCACTCGTCTATGATTTGCGACGTTGGAGCCCTTAGGCTATGAAATTATCCTGTAACAAACGTTTCAATCTATGGAGACTGACCGATGGCTGGCGTTCGCTTAGAAAAGGCCGTTAAGGATTACGGCGCGACCCGTGTAATTCACGACGTAGACCTTCAAATTGATGACGGTGAATTCGCCGTATTCGTCGGCCCGTCCGGCTGTGGTAAGTCCACGCTGCTGCGCATGGTCGCTGGTTTGGAAGATATCACGGACGGACGTCTGTTTATCGGCGATCAGGAAATGAACGCGGTGCCACCGGCTAAGCGCGGTATTGCGATGGTGTTCCAGTCCTACGCCCTGTACCCGCACCTGACGACGTTCGAGAACATGGCTTTCGGCTTGCGCCTCGCGAAACGTCCCAAGGCCGAGATTGAAGAGCGCGTGATGCGCGCTGCGGGCATTCTGCAGATCGAAGAACTGCTGCAGCGCAAGCCAAAGGACATGTCCGGTGGTCAGCGTCAGCGTGTGGCAATCGGTCGTGCGATTGTTCGTAACCCTGAAGTTTTCCTGTTTGACGAGCCACTGTCGAACCTCGATGCGAAACTCCGCGTGCAGATGCGCCAGGAATTGGCCGAGCTGCACTCCCAGCTGAAGACAACCATGATCTACGTAACGCACGATCAGGTTGAGGCGATGACCATGGCGGACAAGATTGTTGTCTTGCGCGCCGGCCACGTCGAGCAAGTGGGCGCGCCGCTCGATCTTTACCACCGTCCAGCCAACAAGTTTGTTGCCGGCTTCATCGGTTCTCCGGCCATGAACTTCGTTTCTGGTGTGGTTGCCGAAGGGGGCGATGCAAAGGCGACCGTGAAGCTCGACAATGCGTCTGAAGACATCATCGTCCCGCTGGCGCGTCCGGTTCAGTCGGGCGAAAAGATTTCGCTGGGTCTGCGTCCTGAGCACACCGCGCTGGTCGATAACAGCCCGCTCAAAGGCACAGTTGCCGTTGTTGAGCGCTTGGGTTCCGTGTCCTTTGCTTACGTAAAGGTTGGCGACACCATGCTGACCGTTCAGGCAGAAGGCTCGCAGATCATCAAGCCGGGTTCACAGGTTGGCATCGAGCTGCCGGCGGATCGCTTGCACATGTTCGGCGCTGACGAGGTTAGCGTCACGGCTGGTACAGCCTAAGCCCCTTTTAACCGGGCCAAGATCAAAGAAAGCGCCCGCCCACCACGGGCGCTTTTTCGAGACAAAGCAAAATTGAAGATAGGGTCCTCGAAAATGTCGAAGATCATTGTTGTTGACCCGTTTGATTATGTCGTCTTTGGCGGCACAGGCGACCTTGCCAAGCGGAAGCTGTTTCCAGCACTCTACCATCGTGAGTTAGACGGTCAGTTGCCAGAAGAGGCGCGGATCATCGGTGTTGCGCGTTCGTCTTTCAGCGATGACGAATTCCGCGCGCAGGTCGAGAAGGGCTTGCGCGAGTTTGTGCCTGCCTCTGATATTGACGACGCTCAGATTTCCAAGTTCCTCAGCCGGTTTTCCTATCAGTCCAACGACGCCTTTACCGTTGATGGCTACAAGGTTCTGAAAGCAACGCTCGATGAGTTCCCGGACCGCGTTCGGGTCATTTATCTCGCGACCCCACCGTCGCTGTTCGGCCCAGTTTCGGCATTCTTGGCCGAGGTCGGCTTGAACGGACCACGCGATCGTTTGGTGCTGGAAAAGCCGCTGGGTCACGATTTGCCGTCCAGTCAGGAAATCAACGCGGACGTGGCCAAGGCCTTTGACGAGGCGCACGTTTACCGCATCGATCACTATCTGGGGAAAGAGTCGGTTCAGAACCTGATGGCGCTGCGCTTCGGCAATGTGCTGTTTGAGAGCATCTGGTCGAACGCTGTCGTGGACCACGTGCAGATTACCGTGGCCGAAGACATCGGCGCGGGTGATCGTGCGGCGTACTACTCCAAATCCGGCGCGCTGCGGGACATGGTCCAGAACCATTTGGCGCAGTTGCTGTGCCTGACGGCGATGGAAGCACCTGCGAGCATGGACGCGGACAGCGTGCGGGACGAAAAGCTCAAAGTCCTGCGTTCTTTGCGCCCATTCACGCCCGAAGATCTTAAAACCAATGTGGTGCGCGGGCAGTATGCCGCCGGCGCAATCGAAGGCGAGTCCGTGCCGGGCTATGCAACGGAATTGGGCGAACCGACGAAAACGGAGACTTACGTCGCGCTGAAGGCGCACGTTGATAATTGGCGCTGGGCGGGTGTGCCGTTTTATCTGCGGACCGGGAAGCGGTTGCCCGTGCGGTCATCCGAGATTGTCATTCACTTCAAATCGATCCCACACTCCATTTTTCGGCCCTACACGACCGATGAAGCTGTGCCGAACCGATTGGTGATCCGCTTGCAGCCTGATGAGGGCGTGAGCTTGCGCTTGATGACAAAGGATCCGGGACCGGGCGGCATGCGCTTGCGCGCCGCGAGTCTGGATCTGTCCTTTAAGGATGAGTTCGAGCTAGAGCGCTTCCCAGACGCTTACGAACGGCTGCTGTTAGACGTGGTTCGTGGTAACCGGACGCTGTTCATGCGCCGAGACGAGCTGGAAGCGGCTTGGGAATGGGTGACGCCCATTCTGGATCACTGGGCGGCTTCTGATGAAGAACCCAAGCCCTATCAGTCGGGCAGCTGGGGACCAACCGCGGCGGCCATGATGATGGACCGCGATGGCCGTCACTGGCACGAAGATATGAAATAGAGAGCCGTTATGATTCTAGCTGAACACCTCTATGCCTCCTCCGACATTCTCGCTGAACGACTGGCGTGGAATACGGCAAAGACGCTGATTGACGCCATTGCCGAGCGCGGGGAAGCCCGCTTGCTCGTCTCGGGTGGCTCGACGCCAAAGAAGTTTTTTGCCGCCCTGTCGCAGCAATCGTTGGCGTGGGAACGGGTGACCATTGGTTTGGTTGATGATCGCTGCGTCGAAAGCTTTGATCCCAACTCAAATGCGAAGTTGGTGGGTGAGAACCTGTTGGTTGGTGACGCTTTTGCCGCAACATTCCAACCGCTGTTTGACCCGGAGCTTGGCGTTGAAAAGTCGGCTGAATGGGCCAACGGTTCAGCAGAGCGGCCAGATGTCGTTGTTCTGGGCTTGGGCGGTGATGGTCATACCGCCAGCCTGTTCCCCGGCTCACCGCAATTGGAACAAGGCCTGAGCGCCAACGCGCCGGCTGTTCTCGCAGCGGAACCAACGATGGAGCCGATGGTCACACGCCTGACGTACTCGGGGCCGTTTTTGGCCACGTCACCCCATGTGTTCCTGCACTTCGAAGGCGCAGGCAAGCGCGGGGTCTATGAAGAAGCACGCAGCAAAGATGCGCCTTCGCTGATGCCCGTTTCGTGGTTTTTGCATCATCCGGAATGCCCTGTGGAAACCTACTGGGCACCTTAATAAGCCCAGCACTGCGGGCGTAAAAATAGAAAGAATGGACCATGACAAAGCTGAACCCCACCATTCAAGCCGTCACGGATCGTATTATTGAGCGCTCGGCCCCAACCCGCGCGGCCTATCTGGAACGGATCGAAGCGGCGCGGCGGAACAAGCCGCATCGCAGCGAGCTGTCTTGCGGCAATTTGGCCCACGGTTTTGCCGCTTGCGGGACGGATGAGAAGAAGGCGTTGGCCAAAACGGACCAGCCCAATATTGCCATCGTCACCGCCTACAACGACATGCTTTCAGCGCACCAGCCGCTGAAAGACTATCCAGACATGATCAAGGCAACGGCGATTGCCGAAGGGGGCGTTGCGCAGGTTGCTGGCGGCGTTCCGGCCATGTGTGATGGCGTGACGCAAGGGCAGCCGGGGATGGAATTGTCGCTCTATTCCCGCGATGTGATCGCGATGGCAACGGCGGTTGCTCTGTCTCACAATATGTTCGACGCGGCGATGTTCCTTGGCACGTGTGACAAGATCGTTCCCGGACTGGTCATTGGCGCGCTGTCGTTTGGTCACCTGCCCGCGGTATTCCTGCCGGCTGGACCCATGGGAACCGGCCAGACGAATGATGAAAAAGCCAAGGTTCGCGAGGCCTTTGCCAAGGGTGAAATTGGCCGCGAGGAGTTGTTGGAAAGCGAGAGTAAATCCTATCACTCCGCCGGCACCTGTACCTTCTACGGAACGGCGAATTCCAACCAAATGCTGATGGAATTCATGGGACTGCATGTGCCGGGTACGACCTTCTTTGGGCCTGGAACACTGGCGCGTGATATTGCTGTGCATGAAAGCACACGAACGGCCTTGCGCTGTATCGACCGAGGCGCAGGCTATCGCCCGATTGGCCATGTTCTCGACGAGCGTGCCTTTGTAAACGGTTTGGTCGGTTTGATGGCCACAGGTGGCTCGACAAATCTGACCCTGCACATCATCGCCATGGCTGCGGCTGGTGGCATTCGACTGACGTGGGATGACATGAACGACATTTCCGACGCCACACCGCTGCTGGCGAAGGTCTATCCCAACGGCTCAGCCGACGTGAACGCGATGGAAGCGGCGGGTGGTTTGCCGTTCTTGATCGATCAACTGCGCGGTGCTGGATACCTGCATGCGGACGCCATGACGATCACGGAAAATGGCCTTGCCGACTATGGCAAAGTCGCCAAAATCGCAACGCCAGATACGCTGGAGTTTGAGCCTGCGCCCGCCGAATCACTGATGCCGGATGTGTTGACCACGCCCGATAAGCCGTTCCAAGCCAATGGTGGCCTGAAAGTTCTTAAGGGCAACTTGGGTCGGTCCGTTATCAAGATTTCTGCTGTCGCGCCGGAGCATCGCTTGATCGAAGCGCCTGCGAAGGTCTTTACCGACCAAAACCAGATTCAGGCAGCCTTCAAAGCCGGTGAGTTGCACGGCGACTTTATCTGCGTGCTGCGGTCGCAGGGGCCAAAGGCCAACGGCATGCCCGAGCTCCACAAGCTCACTCCGCCGCTGTCAATTTTGCAGAAGCTGGGGTTCAAGGTTGCTTTGGTAACCGACGGGCGGATGTCAGGCGCTTCGGGCAAAGTTCCTTCGGCGATCCACCTGACACCAGAGGCAAGCGATGGCGGGCCGATTGCGAAAATTCGCGACGGCGATGTGATCCGGCTTGATGCCGAAAACGGCGGGCTCGAAGTGTTGGTGCCTGCGGCTGAATTCGACGCACGCGAAGCGGCGGTCGATGATGTCAGTCAAAGTCACATCCTGATGGGCCGCGAGCTGTTCGCCGCGTTCCGCGCTACGGTTGGAGATTCTGAGACGGGGGCGGGCGTCTTTGGCGAGCCGAGCCTGACCGTGCCGGAAGCCTCGGATACCGAAAAAGTAGTGGTGGGCTAGACCATGGCAGGCCCGATTCTGGTTGCTGATATTGGCGGAACCAACGTTCGCTTTGGCCTGGGAACCGAGCCGCAAAAGCCCGTGGAACAAATCCTGAAGTACCAGATCAGCACGTTCCCCAACCCGGAAACCGCTGTTCGCAAGTATTTTGACGATCTGGGCCTGTCTGAAGCTGAAATTGGCGGGATTAAGAAGGCCTGTTTCGCCGCTGCGGGTCCGGTCGAGGACGATGTTGTTTCCCTGACCAACGGATCGTGGTTGATCGACAAGGCTCACATTGCGCGATTGTTCGATCTCGATTTTCTGCTGATCAATGATTTCAGCGGCTTGGCCAATGCGATTCCCTACTTGCCTGAGCGTGAGTTGCTCAAGCTCGGTAGCGGAGAGCCGGTCGAGGGTTCACCCAAAGCGATCTTTGGCCCGGGCACCGGGCTCGGCGTTTCGGGTGCGGTGCCTGATCGTGCTGGGGGATGGATTGTGTTGTCAGGCGAAGGCGGACACGTTGCCTTTGCCCCGCGCCGTGAAATCGAAGACCGAATTCTGCAGATTCTGCGGCGACGCATTCCCGGTGGCCGTGTTTCCGCTGAGCGGCTGCTGTGTGGTTCCGGCCTGGAAATGCTGTTTGAGGCTTTGGCAGAGATCGAGCAAATCCCCGTGCTGCCGCAATCCGCGAAAGAGATCGTAGAAACCGGCATGGCCGAGGAAACATCGCTGCAGCGGCAAACAATTTCGCTGTTCTGCGGGCTGTTGGGAAAGTTTGGCGGTGACTTGGCGCTTACGCTTGGCTCGCGTGGCGGGGTTTATCTCGCCGGTGGTGTCGCTTTGGCGCTTCGCGATTTCTTGCCCACGTCCGCTTTCCGCACCCGTTTTGAAGACAAGGGCCGGATGCAGAAATTTAACGCGGATATTCCGACTTACTTGCTGATCGGCGATACGCCGGCGCTGACGGGTTGCGTGGCGGCGGCGTCCTATACGTAAGCCGCCTATTCTTCGTCAAAGCTGCCGTCGTCGTTCAGCTGGCCTTCGTCGTTCAACGTCTCTGTGAACTGTTCCAACCGCTGCCGCCATAGCTCATAGGCTTCAGTGATGACCTCGTCGTCTTCGTCAGTCGCGAGAACCGTTGCGACCTCTTCGTTGGTAAAGCCCATGCGGAGCTTTTCCTGCAAAACGGCGAGCGTGATTCCCGCTTTGGCGAGTGCAAGGCGCTGTTCCGCCGTGGCACGTTCCACCATTTCGCGAAGTTCTGCGGACGTCTGGGGCATTGATGAATCGGAAGACATGGTCGGACCTCAACCGTTAATGGCGTGAGCGGCCTTGATGGCGTCCTTCGCTAGGGTCGTCAACTCACCCCAATTGCCGGTCTCCACCGCGCTTTTAGGCGCGACCCAAGATCCGCCGACCACGTCGACGTTGGGCAAGCTGAGGTATTGGTCCATATTTTTGAGCGAAACACCCCCGGTTGGACAGAACCGGATCGACTTGAAGACGCTGGCAAAGTTCTTCAAATAGGCGGCACCGCCAGAGGCTTCGGCAGGGAAGAATTTCAGGTTTTTGTACCCGCGTTCCATCAAGCTCTGCATTTCCGCTGGCGTCGCCGCGCCGGGCAGGTAGGGCATGCCAAGGACGTCTGCTGCGTCCAGCAACTGAGCCGTATGGCCCGGTGAAACCGCGAACTGCGCGCCCGCGTCCTTTGCCGCTTGCAACTGCGCCGGCGTCACGACAGTGCCCACACCGGGAATGGCGCCCTCGACACCAGCGACGGCTTCCAGTGCAGCCATGGCCGCCGGCGTGCGGAGAGTGATTTCGATGCAGGGTAATCCGCCGTCAACCAGCGCCTTGGCGAGATCGGCGGCTTTACTCGCATCCTCGATAACCACGACTGGAATAACTGGTGCTGCATCAATCACAAAATCAGTAGCAGTCGCATTGGTCATTTCGGTTCAGCCCACTCCAAAAGGGCGCATTCCTGCGCGCATCAATCCGTGGCGAACCGGTTTTAGCCAACCGAGGCTTTTTAAAGCCCCGCGTCTAGCGTGATCGAGCCCCAAACGATCGTTTTGTATCGCTTGGTTCAAAAAGTGGGTCGCCGTTAAACGACTTATTACATCGCTCCGCCTTTTGGCACCATAGCGCCTTAGCATATCGGGGTCTGCGACTTTGGATGGATGGTCAAAAAGAGACAGTAAGACGGCCACGTCTGCGAACGATGAATTCAGCCCCTGAGCCCCGAGTGGCGGCAGGACGTGCGCCGTTTCGCCGACCAGCGCCAATTGCGGACCGTGGAAGGTTTCGGCAATTTGCGTTCCGACTTTGAACCCACCCCGCGCACGCATGCCAGTGATCTCTCCCAAAACCCCGCGCAGCGCACTTTGCAGGGTCTTTTGGAAGGCGTCGTCGTCCAAATCACCCAGTTTTTCCGCATTCTCTGGGCGATGCACCCACACGATCGCCGAACGCGGTTTGTCGCGGTCTGATCGGGGCAGGGGGACGGTCGTCAATGGCCCTTCGCGACGCTGAAATTCCGTGGAAATGTTGTCGTGATCGATGGAATGCTCGATCTGACACACCAGCGCGATTTGGTTGGGGCGGTGGTCCTTGATGGCGATCCCGGCTTGGGCTGGGACGGGGGAATGTCGGCCTGCGCAGTCGAAAATCAGGTCGCCGGTCATGACGACGCCATCGGCCAGTGTGACTTCGCCGGGTTTCCAGCTTTCAACAGCGCTGTCGTAGTGCAGCGAAAGCCCGTCGGTGTCGTCTGCCAAATCCAGCAAGGCCGCGGTCAAATCCGTGTTGATGATGTTCGAACCAAAGGGCGTGTCTGTGATCTCATCCGCGCTGAAAACTTCGATAACCGGGTTGGTCCACCGGTCAGCCTGATCGTCAATCAGACGAAGTTTGTCCAGCGGCTGACTCATATGTGCAACACGAGGCCATGCGCCCAGATCGGTCAGGGTTTCCAGACTAAGCGGCATAAGCGCTGTTGAACGCGCGGGTGGTGGTGTTTTCAACTGACGAGGGTCGGGGCCAGCATCCAATAATTTTACCCCATGCCCCCGCTGCGCCAAACCAAGCGCGAGAGACAAGCCAACCGGGCCGCCACCAATAACCAACAATTCTGAACTAGATGTTTCCATATGGCTCATGTGCGTTATGTAACCGGTTATAACAAGGTACAGCCTGTCGCGGCTGGGTCGTAGCAATCCCCAAAACGAGTTTTGTCATGTTCGGTGAATTTTTTGAGAGTCTCTTTGCCGATGACTCGATCAAACTGCGCTCTTTGGATGAACTTCGTCGGACGCGGCGGGGGAATGATTATCTCTATGCCGACGCTGATCTTGCTGCGATTGAGGCCAACGGAAGCTCGATCGTCGTCACGGGTTTGGACGCCGAGGGGATTCACGCAGCGATTGAGGCCTTTGCCGTTGACCGGAAGAAGGGTGAAGCGCGCGAGATTCGTGATTTATCGGGTGTTTTCGTCATTCGCACCCGGACGCTGCGCTTTCCTAACGGTTTATCCTATTGGATCAACGAGACTGAAAACGGTGAGCTGCGGGTCAGTTTGTATGCGTGGTCCGTGTTTGGCCGACGCGCTTACGGCGTCAATCAGGCTTATGTTCAGGCGCTGGCCAAGGTTTTGAAACCCTAGCCTAACGCTGTTCAGCACAGAGAATCGGCGCTGTTGACGGCCCAAGTCAGCAGCGCCGTTTTCCGTTTACTGGTACGCCGCCGCAGGTGCGAGGTAGAGGCGGCCGTCTGGCCCGCGAACAACCGCGAAGCCTTCTGGCACTTCCGTCACACCAACGCTGAGCGGGTCAACAGCCACGGATCCTTCTGGCGCTTGGCCATAGACCAGGTTAGCACCAACGGAGCCGGGCGCGGTTGGGTCTTCGACGTAGAAGAATTTGCCCGACGGAGCGCGGTATAGCCGAACGCCGGGGTTCACACGAAACCGCGCGAGTTCGGCACCGACAACCTCAACCGATCCTGCAGGCAGGCCGCTTGCGACGGGCTGCAGGCCCACAATTTCACCGGAAATCGGCGCTGGTTCAACACCGACCAATCGCCAGCCGGACGCTCGATTTTGGTAATCCAATTGGCGGGTCTGTGCGGACGTGTCGCCGTACTGGTTCTGATAAGCCACTGATGTTGCGGCAAGATACGGATCGCGGTCCACTGCGGTTCGGATGATTTCCGTGTAGTAATTGCTATCGGCTACCGTGCGGCCCAAAGACTGCGAGTAAATTTTCAGGTCGGTTTCGTTTGAAACTGAGTCGACTAAATTCTGCGACACCGCAGCGCCCGTGACGCTGATGCCGACGGCTGCGACGATAATCGCAAACATGTCGTTTTTCATGACTTTGGTTCGCCCATTCCACTTAGGTTCGATAGAGCAATTGTTTTCGCTCTTTTTGTTCAAGCCGGAGGGAGCAAATGGCGTGCCAGCGATTTACCGCCGTTTAAGAATCGCCGGTAATGACTGCGCCGTCTGATGTTTCGCGACCCCATTCGGACCAAGAACCATCGTAAACACGGCTATTGAGGCCGATTTCGTGGAGGCTGAGGCTCAATCCCGCAGCGGTGACGCCTGAGCCGCAGGTCGTGATTATCGGACTTTCTGGATCAATATCCTTAAATGCAGTCTGAATTTCAGATTTTGCGACCATTTCGCCGTTATGCGCTACTAATGTTGATAGCGGTACGCTGGTTGCGCCCGGCATGTGCCCGCTGCGCATCCCCGCCCGAGGTTCCTTGTCCGCGCCGGTGAAGCGACCCGCAGGACGCGCGTCCGTCACGGGCTGCCCGGCATCGAGCGCCGATTGGACATCGTCTTTGTCAGCGAGGAAGGTTGACCGAAAATCACCGCGTGGGGTGTAGGTCACGGATTGGGGCGAGGCAGAGCCGGATACAACATCACCGCCCGCGGCAATCCACGCGGGTAAACCGCCGTTGAGCACCAAAACGCTATCATGGCCAAACATTCGGAAAGTCCACCAAACGCGCGGGGCGCTGAACAGGTTTTTCTGGTCGTAGACTACCACCAAGTCCTGCGCACCAATCCCGAGCGCACCCACCGCCGTCGCAAAAATCTCAGGCGTCGGGGCCGTGTGGGGCAGGTCGGAGGGCGTGCAAACCGCATCAATATCAAAGAACTGCGCACCAGCGATGTGGGCTTGTTCAAACAGCGCCTTGGCATCCTTGCCTTCATTGGGAAGGTAAAATGTTCCGTCGAGCAGCTTGACCGACTCACCGGATTTGATCCGTTGGGCCAGATCAGCGGCGGAGATAAGCGCGGATGCCATGAGACTTAGCCTTCCATCCAAGGCGGCGTGGGGAGACCCTTGCTGCGTAGGAAATCTGGGTTGTACATTTTCGAAGCGTAGCGACCACCACCATCGCAAAGGATGGTAACGATGGTCGAGCCCTTTGGCATGTCTGCGGCCATTTTTACCGCGCCTTCGACGTTCAAAGCCGCTGAACCGCCAAGGAACAGCCCTTCATCCTGCATGAGTTGGTAAGCCCGCTGGAGCATTTCTTCATCCGACACGCGGTAAGCGTGATCCGGTTTGAAGCCTTCCAAGTTCGCCGTGATGCGACCTTGGCCAATGCCTTCGGTGATCGAACCGCCCTCGGATTTCAGCTCACCGTCGGTGTAGTAGGCATAGAGAGCGGCGCCGTAGGGATCAACCAGACCAATTTTTGCGTTGGGATTTCCGGTGCGCAAGGCGCTGCCAACACCCGCAAGCGTGCCCCCTGAACCGACCGCACAAATGAAAGCATCAACCTTGCCGTCCAGATCGCGCAGGATCTCTGGTCCCGTTGTGCGTGCGTGTGTATCGCGGTTCGCGGTGTTGTCGAACTGGTTGGCCCAAATCGCCATGCCGGGTGTGGCAGCAGCGCGCTCTTCGGCAAGGCGCGCCGAATATTTCACGTAGTTGTTCGGGTCACGATACGGCACCGCAGGGACCAAAATCAGCTCAGCACCCAATTGGCGCAGGGCGTCTTTCTTCTCCTGACTTTGGGTTTCCGGCATGACAATCGTCGCTTTGTAACCCCGCGCCGCGGCGACGTGCGCAATGCCAATACCCGTATTGCCAGCGGTGCCTTCAACGATTGTTGCACCGGGCTTGAGCTGGCCTGAGGCCTCGGCCGCTTGGACGATGCCCAGGGCGGCGCGATCCTTGACGGAACCACCGGGGTTCATGAATTCTGCTTTGCCGAGAATGGTGCAGCCGGTTTCTTCTGATGCCTTTCTCAGCCGCACAAGAGGCGTGTTTCCAATGGCTTCCACAAATCCGTCGCGGATGGGCATTTTGAAGTTCTCGGACATTCTGGCCTCTCACTTTGCCTAAAAAGGTTCAACTTTTGATACTAAGGGTATGGAGGCCCGTGGCAATGCACGCAAGTTTGCAGCCACGAGGATGGTTGAAAGCAGCCACCCACAAACCGAGCGCCTGAAACCGTCTCTGCGAATCTAAAGCGGGGAGATGCATAAAAATTGTAAATTTAACCTCAACGCTGAAACGCGAAGACATCGATTTGGCGTCAAAGGTCACGAGAAAGCGTCGCAAAAACAGCGCATTATTGAACAAAAGACCGTGAATTATCGGATCATCGGCTCAGATTGTCGTGCCACCTGTTGAGAAATTCGCAGAATGTCATATGGAGACAGCTTCGACGTGAATCGCCTTCACACACTCTCTCTCGCGTCACCGTCCGGAAGGGACCCTATGTATCGCACGTTAAATCGTAATTTGCCGATGAAGCGCTTGGTTGTCTCAGGGCTGCTGGCCCTCAGCTTTGGTTTCGCGGCGTGTGTGATTGTTGAAGAAGTGCCGTATGAGGGCGGGACGGAGTTTATTTCGTCCGAGGCGGCTGGCGCTGAAACGGTGTTGATTGCCAATATCGAAGAAGGGCCGGGCACCACGGAAGTGGCGTCGAGGGTTGCGGTCCCTGAGACCACGGCAACCTATGCATTGCCCCGGTCAGGCGCAGATACCATTCGACCCTATCTGACGGGAAAGTCGCCCTTGCCGGTGCGAGCCTCTGGCGTTTCGCCCTCACAGCTCAACCGGATTTACGCGCAGAACGGATACAACCCCATCTGGTTTACCCAAGATGGTTGGCTGCCTGCCGCTCAAGTCCTCATTCGGCAGTTTCAGGGCTCGAAAATAGACGGTTTGGTGCCGAATGATTACCTGCCAGCCGATCGCGGTTTGCCGGGCGGAACGCTCGATGGCACCCAAGTTTCACAGATTGATCTGGAGCTTACAGCCGGATTGCTGCGGTATATCCGTGATGTAAAAGAGGGTCGGTACAACCCGGCTCCACGGATTGATCCCGCCTCCGAGCTGACCCGAGGCCTGCAAACGGCGGATTTCTCTGGCTGGCTCAATGGTCTGTCACCCAAGACGCGGTTCTATTCCGCCATGAAGCAAGCGGCACAGACTGACTTGCCGTACCTGTCACCGGCTGAGTTTGTGACCTATCGCGTGAATATGGAGAAGTTGCGGTGGGGCGAGCCTAATCTGCCGTCGCAAGGGCGTTGGGTTATGCTGAATATCGGTGCGGCTGAGTTGATGGCCATGGAAGGTTCCAGCGTTGCCTTTGGCGTCAACGTTGTCGTTGGTCGGCCAACACGCCGAACGCCGTTGAGCAATGACAGGATCACGGGCCTGAAGTTTAGCCCAGATTGGACCGCGCCCTATTCCATCGTGGAGAAGGATTTGGTGCCGCTGGCCTTGGAAAAGGGGCCGGACTTCCTCAACAAAATGGGGCTGTCGATCTACTCCGGCTCCCGCCGTGTCAGCCCGTTTGATTTGGATTTCAACAACATCAATGTCCGAAATTATACCTGGAAGCAGGAATCAGGGCCGCAGAACGTGCTGGGTGGGGTTCGGTTTAACCTTGAGAATTCCTCATCGATCTACATGCACGATAGCCCGGATGACTCGTTGTTCGAATTGCCAGAGCGCGCAAAATCGTCCGGCTGTGTCCGGGTTGGCGCTTCGGAGCACTTTGCGCATTGGCTTCTTGCCGGCGACAAGCCCGGCGAGTTCACGTTCGAAGAAATCGTGGCGCGCATGGAATCGCGGGAGATTACGCATGTCAGCCTGAATCGCGATGTGCCGGTCTACACCATCTATTACAACGCCTGGCCCAGCCACGATGGGGAGTTGGTGATTATGCCCGATATTTACGAGCAAAACGCATCGCTGCGCGCTCGCATGGGCTACCCTTCCGGCTCCGAGTCTCTGGCGACCAGCCGATTGGGCGGCGTGACCAATATTGGTGACATCTTCTGATTCTGCGCCTCAGTTATGGGACTAGGTGAAAATTAAGGGAAAACTAGTGAATACGACTTTAGGACTCGATCCTAAGCGCGGTATTTCTGTAACTCTTAGGAAAATTTTTCACATAACCCTCTAAGAAACTTGCGTTTCTTTGCACGAATCGTCTAAACGGACACATAGTGCCGTAGCAGCGACGTCGGCGCGTGTGTGGCCGTCAAAAGCCACTCTTCTGTCGCAATCGGTTACTAAAGTGCCGTCGTCCGTAATTCGGGAGAAAATACAAATGAAGCGTTTCGCTTTGGCAGCTATTGCTGCTCTTACATTGGGTGCATGCGTACCATCCGAAGAAGTCGTTCTTACGAGCGGCGGAATCGGTGTTGGGTCCACTGGTACAGTGATTACAACAGGTACGACTCACGGTCAGGTTCTGACCGGCGCGTCCACAACTGTGGTTTCCAGCTCTTTGTCGTCTTGCGAAGAAATCGCATACTCAAAGACTGGCGAGTACTGCGCAGACTAGCGCGAGCTGGTTGTCTGCCCAGTCTCAACACGAGACTAAAGAAAAAGCCGTCTCCCATATTGCTGGGAAACGGCTTTTTCCGTTTTAGGGCTCTATCCAACCCGGCTTAGATATAAGCGTCTTTTAGCTCTTCTTTCCGCTTGGCCATAAAGGCCTCCAAGGCTTCAAGCCGATCGGTCGCCATTTTCGGTTCCTCGTATTCCCGCAATTTGTTCTGCCAAATCTCGGTGCAACGCTCCGTGGCGGTCTTGGCCCCGGCGTCTAACCAATTTTCATGGTTCGTAAGGTCGGAGACGAGCGGCTTGTAAAAGGCGCTGTCGAACTTGGCTAAGGTGTGCGCTTCGCCGAAATAGTGACCACCCGGCGGAACGCCTGCGACGGCCTCCAGAGCGAGCGTTTCCGCGTTCACGGATACAGGAGAGCAGGTTTCAACCATCTCTTGCGCCATTTCCACGTCCAAAATGACTTTCTCGTAAGATGCTTGCAGCCCCCCTTCGAGCCATCCAGCGCCGTGATAAATTAGGTGTGCGCCACCCAAGGCGCAGGCCCAGAGCGCATTCATGGACTCGTAAGCCGCCTGAGCATCGCAAGCGTTTGACGCGCAGGCGTTGGAGGCGCGGTAGGGCAGGTTGTATCGGCGGGCCAACTGTCCGGCGATCATCGTCGCCTGCACGTGCTCCGGTGTGCCAAATGCTGGCGCGCCGGACTGCAGATCGACGTTAGAGATATAGGAGCCGTAAATCACCGGCGAGCCGGGGTTGATCAGTTGCGTCAGGACAATGCAGGCCAAAGCCTCGGCGTTTGATTGCGCCACAGCAGCCGGAACGGAAATGGGGGCCATCGCACCCATGAGGCAGAACGGCGTGATTGAGACGGCCTGTCCCCACGTGGCCATGGCGCGCAAACCGTCGGTCATGGCGCTATCAACTTTGCGCGGAGAGTTGACGGAGATAACCGTGGCCAGCGAAGGGCTGCTTTTGAGTTCTTCGCGCGTTAAACCACGGGAAATGGCCATCATATCAATGGCATCCAGCGCGCGTTCTTCGCCAATAGCAGAAGCGTGAAAGCTCAAATCGGTGTAACGCAGATTGGCGTAATAGGTATCGAGGTGCCGGGTATTGGCTGGCAGCTCCATGGGGGCAACAGGTTGGTTCCCGACGGCATGGATCACATCAAACGATTGGGCGAGCTTGACCAAATCGACGTAGTCCGACATGCCGCCAGAGCGGCGCCCGTTGATTTCGTCGTGAACCGATGGCGGGCCAGCCACCAGCGTGAAGTTCATGAAGTTCTCACCCAGCCGCAGCTTTCGATCCGGGTTGCGCGGGGTTAGCTCGAAGTAGGAGGGGCAGGTGGCGAGGGCGGCATCCACCAACTCGCGGCCCAAACGAACGCGCCCGGTTTCGTCATCCGCCAAAGCGCCAGCGCGAACAAAGGTATCGCGTGCGTCCTGAGCCATGAACTCGATACCGAAATTTTCAAGGATGTGCAGGGAGGCGTCATGGATTTGCTGGAGGGCTTCATCCGAGACAATGTTCAAGCCGCCAACCGTATTGCGGCGGGGCTTGGCGTAGGCGCTTCCAGCGGAGGCTAATGCCTGTTTCGCTTGAGCGGCGCGGGCAGCCCGGCCGCCGGAGCGAGATTTACGGGAGCGCGACGAGGAAGGTTCGGGGTCCGAACTGGCGCTCGAAGGAGCGCGTTGGGTGGGCATGATGACACCTTTTGTGTTTGAAAACAGTCTAGGCGTTCAACGCTAGCCCCCCGCGGTGCCGGAACATAGGAAATTGCGACAAAACCTACGACCTTGCGCCGGAAACGGGAAAAGGTGGCTAGTCGTCGTCAAAAGATCCGCCTTCGGCGATGCGACGGTCCACGAAGTCGTTGATTGCGTCTTTGGTCGCAGGATCGATCGCGGGCTCTTCGTATTCGGACAAAAGCTGTTTGTAGACCGTGTTTGCCCGCTGATAAGCGGTCTTGCTGCCGTCTTCGGACCAGGTTTCATAGTTCCGCCAATCGGACAGCATGGGCGAGTAAAATGCGGTTTCAAAGCGCTCCATCGTCTGCGGCGTTCCAAAGAAATGTCCGCCGGGGCCAACGTCCGCGATGGCGTCGAGGCCGAGCGTCGCCTCGGAGACTTCGATGGGCTGCATATAGGCTTGCAGCATTTGGATCATGTCGGCGTCGATGACCATCTTCTCAAACGACGCGGAAAGTCCGCCTTCCATCCATCCCGCCGCGTGCATGACCATATCGGCCCCGCCTGTCATGGTCGCCCAAAGCGACATCTGCGTCTCCCAAGCGGCCTGAGCGTCAGGAATGTTTGCGGCGCAAACACCGGATGAGCGGTAGGGTACACCATAGCGGCGGGTCAGCTGTCCCCCCGCTTGAGCGGCTTTGACGTATTCCGGTGTGCCAAAGGCCGGGGCGCCGGTTTTCATGTCGACGTTGGAGGTAAAGCCGCCGTAGACCACGGGCGCGCCGGGCTTGGCGCATTGAGCCAGCGACAGGCCCACGAGAAACTCCGCGTTCTGCTGCGCCAAGGCACCAGCAATGGTGACCGGCGCCATGGCACCCGCCAAGGTAAAGGGCGTCACCACCGAGATCTGGCCGTTTTTGGCATGTTCGATGATGCCGTGCCCCATGGGGCTATCGAGTTTCAGCGGCGAGTTTGTGTTGACGATCGTCATGATCGACGGTTCGGCGAGAAACTGTTCTTCGGTGATATTACCGCGCACGATTCTCGCGAGATCCAGCCCGTCCTTGGTCCGCTGCGGTCCGAGTGAATAGTTGTGAAACGCCATGTCGGTCAGAAAACTGAAATCCCGCATGGCTTCCAGATGGCGTGTCCGTCGATCGATGTCGGTCGGCTCAACCGGGTAACCGGGAATAAAGGACATGCAATTCAGGCTTTGGGTCAGCCGGGTGAGGTTGCGGAAGTCTTCCCAGTTGCCTTGCCGCCGTCCACGATCGGCATCGGTTGCGTTGGGCGCTGAAGCTACGGGGCAGAAGTTGATGTAGCCTTCGCCAAAGGACACCGTACGGTCGGCGTTACGGGCGTGCAGTTTGAAGGTCGAGGGCGCGGTTTTGATGGATTCCTCGATAAAGGCGGGGTCGAACTTGATCAGGTCCGTGTCGGGCTTCACCTCCACGCCAGCACCCTTGAACACGGCTTTGGCATCGTCGCCCAAAATCTCCATCCCTACCTCGGCTAGAATGCGAAGGGAGGCGTGATGGATCATCTCAATTTGGTCGGCGGACAGGGGCTCGATGGGGGAAATGGGGTTGCGCACTGCGCCGCGTGGAAGCTGTTTGACCGCCGAAGTCGCCGCTGCTGCTGCGTTTTTTGCATCGCGTCCGCCACTGCGCCGACGGGTGCGGCCACCATTATCGTCTCTCGCCATTTTTCTTACCCATCAGCTGCGCGTTTTTGTTTGTCATTCCTAGGTTGCCATGTATGGGTTCGGCTTGAAGGTCAATGGTCAAATTACCCGTGATGCCGGGATAAAAAAGAGGGTCGCTATGACGCAAGTAATTGGTCGTTCTGAGTTGGCTTCTGCTGATTTCATCGCAGGACTCGCAGGCCGCGAAGGCGCGCCAACCGTGGTTTGGGTCGTTGATCCGGCGCTGGTGGCACCGGGGGCAGGGGATGGTCCCTTGAGTGATCTGGCCGCTACGCTGAGCCAAGGTGGCATTGCTTCGGTTGTGGCGGCGACAGCCTTTCCCAGAGAGCCAAAAATTCCACAAGTCGATGCGCTGGCGGCGGAGATTCGCGCTGTGGCAAACCCGGTTGTGGTCGCCGTTGGTGGCGGTTCCACGATGGACGGGGCCAAGCTGGCCGCCGCAGTGGCGATTGCGCAAGATGAAACCCTTGGCTACGCCCTGTGCGCGCAGGACTTTAAAGGCGCGCCGATCCCGACGATCTGTGTTCCAACAACCTCTGGCACCGGTTCAGAAGCCTCCCGCACCTCGATCGCCTCAACCAAAGAAGGCGCAAAGATGTGGTTTTGGGGCGAAGAGCTCAAGACAACGGCAGCGTGCTTGTGGCCTGAACTGACAGAGACGGTTCCGCAGCGTTTCAAGGCCATGTGCGGCTTCGACGCCTTTGCCCATGCGCACGAAAGCGCCACGGGCAATGGCCGCTCACCCGAAGGCGTCGCCTTTGCTGCGGCTGCCATCGCGCATCTTTGCGACCACTTGCCCGCCTATGTTCGGGGTGAGAGCGGTGAAGCCGCTCGGCTGACGCAGTGGGGGTCGTTTCAGGCTGGTGAAGCGCTGAATCTGGGCGGTACGACGATTGGTCACTCTATCGGTCATGCGCTGGGTTCTGTGTTGCCGGTTCCCCATGGTCAGGCCGTGGCGGTTGTCACCGACGCCACCATCACACTCACCCGCGACGGCGCGCCGGAGGCTTATGTTGACCTCGAACGCGCTTTGGATCGGGGGCCATTGGATCATGTTTGGGCCAAGTTGGTCCGTGATTGCGGAACGGGGTTACAGTTTGATGGCTCCGGCTCGAACGGCGCTGAACTGACAGCAGCTGCGTGCGCGGAAGAAAACAAAGCGATGCGCGATAACACGCCGATGACGTTCAGTGAGTCGAAGTGGGCGGATATTTGTGAAAGTATCATGCAGACTTACGGCAAGGCTTAGGTCGGCCAACACCCCTAAAACACACAGCACTCAACGAAAGTGATGGTTCCATGAAAATCACGGACATTCAGGTTTCAACCCACATCGTGCCCTGTGAGCCGGCCTATCCTGCGGCATGGGACTCCATTCCTCGTGCCACGTTGCCGACGACGATTGTTCGGGTCAAGACGGACACCGGTCTGGAAGGTTTTGGCTCTGGCGATCCGTGTTACGGCATCGAAGATTACAAGAAGTACTTCCTGGGCCAAGACCCACGCGACATGGACCGCCACACCGCGATCATCGACAACATCGGCGCGCATCACTGCCGCATGTGGCCGCTGGATCTGGCGCTGTGGGACTTGAACGGTAAGATCGAAGGCGAGCCGGTTTGGAAGCTGCTGGGCGGCACCAGCCCTGACGTTCCGCTCTATGCCTCCACCGGTTCTTTGCGGGATCCAAAGGTGCTGGCTGAGATGGGGCGCGAGTACAAGGCGCAGGGCTATGAAGCGATCAAGCTGCGCTTTGGCCGACCCTCGGAAGACACCGATATCGAGGCTTTGGCGCGGGTGCGTGAGGCTGTTGGCGACGAGGTATCGCTGATGGTTGACGTGAACCACGGCTGGCGCATGCCGTGGGACATCCACCCCGGCCCGAGCCTTGAGGAAATCATGGCGCTAGAGCAGCGGACGCGTGAACACAATCTGTTCTGGCTCGAAGAACCACTGCACCGCGGCGACTATGTCGGCATGAAAAAGCTGCGGGACGTGGCGCAATGCAAGATCGCTGGCGGTGAAATCACGCGTGAGATGCACGAGTGGGATCAGGTGATGCGCGATGATTGTCTGGATGTTTACCAGCCGGACGTGGTCTTTGTCGGCGGGATGAAGCAGCTCATCACTCTGGGCCTCAAGGCGTTTGAGATGGGCCATTGGTTCACCCCGCACACGTGGGGCAACGGGCTCGGTATTGTGACCAATGCGCACTTGGTTGCAGCCATCGCAGGCATTCGTGGGGAAAAGCCTGTGTGGTTGGAATTTGCTCATGACCCACCAGAATTCACAGAATCGCCGCGCGATATGCTGCTGATGGATCACCTGAAAGCCGAAGACGGCAACTTGCGACTGAGCGAGAAGCCGGGTTGGGGTGTCGAGCTGAACGAAGACTATTTGGCGTCGGTTCGGGTCTAATCCGCCCCAATCTCGATTTCTAGAATGCGCTTTTGATGCCGATAAGCGGGGTGGGTCACCGTTTATCGGCAATTTAATCTTGCTAAGACGGCTTGCTGATCTATGATGATAGGGTTGCATGGCTGTCATACGTGGCGAGGCGCATAAAAGCTGCACGCTGCTGGACAGCAAAATCATGCAGAAAACATCCGTTATATTGGGAGGCAACATGCCAGAGAAAACTTGGCTTGGTGGCGAAATGCATAAGTCCGTATTGAAAATGGCAGAAGACGCGCGCGAAGGCCGCACGTCTCGACGCGAGTTTCTTGCAACCGCCACCGCACTGGGCGTCACCAGTGCAGCTGCTCTAGCGATGATCGGCGCGGCCCCTGCTGCGCTGGCTGATGGGCACAAAAAGATGGGCGGCACGCTCAATGTTTCCATGATCATCAAGGACATCCGCGACCCGCGTTTGTTTGATTGGTCAGAAATGGGCAACGTGGCCCGCCACGTTGTTGAGCCTTTGGTGCGTTGGAATACAGATTTCACGTTCTCGCCGCGCTTGTTGGCGGGTTGGGAAGCGAATGAAGATGCTTCCGTTTATACGCTCAAGCTGCGTGATGGGGTGAAGTGGTCTAACGGCGATACGCTGACCGCAGAGCACATCGCGTGGAACCTGCGCCGCTGGACGGAAGAGACTGAGGGTAACTCCATGCGGGCGCGTGTTGGTACGCTGAACGCCGATGGTGTTGAGATTGTTGATGCGATGACAATCCGGCTTAACCTGTCGCAGCCTGACATCACCATCATTCCGGGTATGTCTGACTACCCCGCTTTGATCGTTCACCCTGACTTTGGTGGTGACCTCAAGGCGAACCCAATTGGCACCGGCCCATACTCGCTCGAAGAGTTCGAAGTGGAAGTTGGCGCGCGCTTGGTGAAGCGTCCTGCGGGTTCTTGGTATGGCGACGCGGTTTGGGGTGAAGTTTACCTCGACGAGATCGTCTACACGGACTACGGCAACGATCCTGCGCCGGAAATTGCAGCTTATGAAGCGGGCGAAGTTGACCTGAACTTCCAGACAGCGGCCTCTCAGGTTGAGCTGATGGATGATCTGGGCTTTGGGCGCAACGAAGTGGCAACGGGCGCGACGATCATTGCCCGTGGTAACCAGGACATCGCTCCGTTCGACAACGCGAACTTCCGTCGCGCTCTGGCGCTGGCTGTTTCCAACGAAGATATGTTGGAGCTGGGTCAGGCTGGTCTGGGTGCCGTTGCGGAAAACCACCACGTTGGTCCGATGCACGAAGAGTACGCTGACCTCGGCGAAAAGCCGATGCGCAACGTCGAAGCGGCAAAGGCACTGCTCGAGTCAGAGGGGCTTTCCGGCGCGGAAATCACCTACTCTTACCTCGCTGGCGGTGACTACCGTGAAGACACGTCCGTCGCGATGATCAACCAGTTCCGCGAAGCGGGCCTGAATGTGATTGCTGATGGTCGTCCGTCTTCGGATTTCTGGGGCAACTGGATCAACTACCCGTTCTCCACGACAAACTGGAACGGTCGTCCGCTGGGTGTTCAGATCCTGAACCTCGCTTACCGCAGCGGTGTTGATTGGAACGAGTCGCACTACAACAATCCAATGTTCGACCAGACGCTCGACATGGCTAACGGACTTGCTGATCCGGACGCCCGTCGTGAAGTCATGGCGAAGTTGGAAAAGATGATGCAGGACGATGGTGTGATCATCCAGCCTTACTGGCGCGGTATTTTCTCGCACGCGAGTGACCGTGTCGTGGGCTACCAGATGCACCAGTCGTTTGAGCACCACTACGAAACCGTCTCCGTCGCATAGACCGACGCCGGTTCAGTTTTGGGAAAAGGGGGCGGCCCTGTCGCCTCCTTTCTTTTTGCCTAGAAATTCGAAAATCAACCTTGATGGGTCGGTGAATTCCGGCCGGTTCAGGCGAGCCAGACAGCGGGTGCTGGCTTCCCTGAACGGGTAAGGCGCAGTAGGGACACATGCTCACCTTTGCTATACGAAAATTGATCATTCTGCTGCTGACGCTCTTGGTCGTCTCGGCGGTTGTTTTTGTTATTGTGGGCGGCAACGCGCGGGCGCTTCGGACGATTGCCGTGCTAGAGCTTGGTCCGCGAACGCCTCAGACCGAGCAGGATCGCTTTATCCAGCGCACCATTTTCCACCAGTGCGAGCCTGGCACAGGGGCTGAAGTGGTGATCGAAGCGCCGGACGATCCCAATCATCCAAAGGGTTTCTTCATCGACCCCGAAAAGTGCCGCCAGCTCTCCCTCGCTGAACGCTATGGCACGTGGTTGTTTGGCTTTTTGCGCGGGGATTGGGGAGAATCCATCGTCTTTAAGAAGCACGTTGCCGGTTACCGAGGCGTACTCGTGGACTCACAAGGCAACGAGCGACCCAACGCCGACCCTTGGGGCGTGATAAACGAGCGCTTGGCCAACACCGGCATGCTCGCACTTTGGGTCTTTGGCATTATGGTCAGCTTGGGTTTGTGCGTGGGCATTCTGGCGGGCATGAATGAAGGCTCTGTCCGCGACCGAACCCTGTCGGTGGTCGCGATTGGATCAACGTCGATGCCAGAATACGTGATGGGGATTCTGCTGGTGGTTTTGCTGGCGGGGAACTCCATGGTTTTTGCGGCTTTGGGCAACGTCATCGACGTGCTGCCGATCGCAGACACCTTCCTCGGCGCCGATAAATGGGCGCGGAAAAGCCCGTTGCAAGGGTCGGCAAACCTCGACAAAGACGGCATTACCTTCGCCAACACGGTCTTACCGGTTTCAGCCGTGATCATTTACGGCTTCGGCTACATCGCCCGCATGACCCGCGCGTCAATGGCGGAGGCAATGGGGTCTCAGTACGTGCGTACAGCCGTGCTCAAGGGCGTTCCTCGGCACCAAGTCGTGCTGAAGCATGCCTTGCGCAACGCTCTCATCGCGCCTTTCACCGTCATCATGCTGCAGTTCCCCTATCTGCTTTCTGGGCTGGTGGTGGTCGAAGTTATTTTCTCGTGGAAAGGCTTTGGCTGGGCGCTGAACGCGGGAGCATCGAACATGGATTACAACCTGATCCTCGCCTGTTCCGTCGTGTCGGTCATCGTGGTCCTGCTGACCCAGTTCATTTCAGATGTTGGATACGTGCTGCTCAATCCACGTATTCGTGTGGCTTAGGGCGAGGGGACAATCATGCTTGCAAATCTCGCTATTCTCGGCGGCACCATCGCCTCGTTCTGGACCGTCTGGGCCACGCTTCTCGGCTTTGCCTTGCTGCTCTCTGCTGGTTCCAATGTGATCAATGCGCTGAAACGGCCACCATTCAATACCCTAACGTCGCTGGCGTTGATCCTTGGGACAGCCGGGATGGTCTTTGTTGCGCTGTTCAGTTCCCCCAAGATGGGGCTCGCAACGGTCTGGGCGCTCTACGTGCTGTGGCCCGTTTTTGCCGTGCTCGCTGGGGTCATGATCGTGAGCCGCCTGTTCAAGGCCAGATTGGGCCTCTATGGACGCATTTTTGACAGTCCCATTGGCATGGTTGGCTTGGCGATTTGCTTCTTTTGGATCATTGCCGCGCTGATGGCCGATCTGCTGCCGCTCTATGGTCCGTTGGAGGCCCTGTCGAAGAACAACGGCACCATTGTTCAAGGCGTTACGCGCAAGTTTAAACTCGGTGCCGAAGCGCTCAACGGGTTGAGCTACGCCGATTACGTCCGGCTTTCGTTGGCCGATGCCGCAGAATACGGCAAGCTCTATAAGTCCAACATCCGCGGCGGTGCGCCGTTGGTTTCTTGGGTTGGTGATGAAGGGGAAAAACTGCCAGCAATCCTGGGAACGGACAAAGCCAATCGCGATATTTTCTCCCGCCTGATTTACGGCGCACGAACCGTTTTGCCCCTGTCCATTGGTGCAACTTTGGTATCCTTTACCGTCGGTATCACCCTTGGCTTGCTCGCGGGTTATCGCGGCGGCTGGTTTGACCAAGTCATCACCTTTGCCGCCAATGCCATTCTGGCGTTTCCGGTCATCGTGCTGTTTTACCTGATCGTCTTGGTTGGTAAGGACGGCAACCTCAGCCGGATCCTCGCAACCGCCATTTTCGCCTTTCCTCTGTTGCTGGTTCTCGCTGGGTTGTGGGGGCTATATTCGGTCAAAATGGGTCGTTTGATTGCGATCCTTGTGGTCTTTCTTCCCATCGCGCTGTTCCTGTACCTGCGCAACACGTGGGGACTGCCGGATTTGAGCGGCGTGGGCGCATGGGTTGCGGCGATTTTTGGTGGTGGGAATGCACAGCGCGAGGCGGATATCGCCATCGCGGTGACCAACTTTGCGCAGATGGAACCGCGCATGCTCAATGTCTTTGTCGCGGTTGCCTTTTCCTCGGCCCCGGGTGCGTTCCGGCTGGTGCGCGGGCTGACACTCGATGTCAAAGACCGCGACTACGTTGCCGCTGCTCAGACGCGGGGTGAAAACCAGTTCTACATCATGATTTTTGAGATTCTCCCCAACGTGCGCGGACCGCTGATGGTCGATGCGGCGCTGCGGATTGGATACACGGCGATCTTGCTGGGCACCTTGGGCTTCCTCGCGCTGGGCTTGCCGCAAGAAAGCGCTGATTGGGGTTCCATGATTGCCCACGGGCGCGGTCAGCTTCGGTTTGAGCCGCAGATGGCGGTCATACCGGCGCTTTGCATTGTCTCGCTGGTGTTGGGCCTAAACCTGCTGGCCGATACGCTGCGCGAACAGTCGTTGAAGGATTAACACCATGTCGAAAGTCGAAATCGCCGGTCTGGATCCCAACGCCCCCGTCCTCGAATGCCGGAACCTGTCGCTGTCGTATTTTACCCGCGCAGGCGAAATTCCGGCTGTTGTTGATTTCAACATGACCGTGATGCCGGGCGAGGCCGTCGGCTTGGTCGGAGAATCCGGCTGTGGCAAGTCTACGGTCGCCCTTGGCGTCATGAACTACATGGGTTCGACGGGTAAAGTCGTCAGCGGCCAGATTTTGTATAAAGGGCGAGACATCCTGACCATGTCGCCCGAGGAAACCCGGCAAATCCGCGGTTCCGAAATCGCGATGGTCTATCAGGAGCCGATGGCTTCCCTGAACCCATCCATGAAAATCGCCAACCAACTGATGGAAGTGCCGCTGCTGCACGAGGACGTCACGCGGGAGGAAGCGCGCCAGCGGTCGCGGGATATTTTGGAAGCTGTACGCTTGCCCGATCCTGACCGGATCATGAATGCTTACCCGCACCAGCTCTCCGGTGGACAGCAACAGCGGGTGGTGATCGCGATGGCGCTGCTCTCCAAGCCGTCTTTGCTGCTGTTGGACGAGCCGACAACGGCCTTGGATGTGACGGTGGAGGCGTCGATCGTCGACTTGGTGCGCGACTTGGCGGCTGAGTTTGGGACGTCGATGGTCTATATTTCCCACAATCTGGGACTGATCCTCGACACCTGTGATCGAATAAACGTGATGTACGCGGGTGAGGCGGTGGAGTTTGGGACGGTGGACGAGGTCTTTAACAAGATGCGTCATCCCTACACCCAAGGTCTGTTTCGCTCGATCCCGTTACCCGGCACGGACAAGAACGCCAGCCCGCTGGTGCCGATCCGGGGTCAACTGCCCTTGCCCCAAGACCGCCCGCTGGGCTGTAATTTTCAGGACCGCTGTGACCATTACAAGCCGGGCTGGTGCGATCAGGCTGATATCGACATGCGCGCCGTGCAGGATCAGCCGGGCCATCTAAGCCGCTGTTTGCGCTTTAACGAGATCGATTGGACAGCACCGCCAAAGGTTGAAGCACAGGCGGAATCCGCCTTGGCCGGTGACATCGTTTTGGACGTCAAAGACCTCAAGAAATACTACGAAGTCGCGGCCAATGCCTTTCTAAGCGCCGGCGAGCGCCGCACGATCAAGGCCAACGAAGAGGTTGATTTGGTCGCCCGCGAAGCGGAGACCGTTGCGATTGTTGGTGAGTCAGGGTGCGGCAAGTCCACACTGGCCAAGGTGTTATTGGGCTTGGAAACCGCAACAAAGGGTGAAGCCAAACTCAACGGCCAAGTGATCTCGAACACACCCGTACAATCCCGCGCACCCGAAACGCTGGGCAGCCTGCAAATGGTGTTTCAGAACCCATTCGACACGCTAAACCCCAGCCAAACCGTTGGCGCGCAGATTATTCGTGCGTTGGAGAAATTTGGTATCGGCACGACCGACGGTGAACGCGAATCGCGCATGTTGGATTTGCTGGATTTGGTTAAACTGCCCCGCGATTTCGCCAATCGCATGCCGCGCCAGTTATCCGGTGGTCAGAAACAGCGCATCGGCATCGCGCGCGCCTTTGCCGGAAATCCGGCGGTTGTTGTGGCGGATGAGCCCGTATCGGCGCTGGATGTATCGGTGCAGGCTGCGGTGTCTCAACTGCTGATGGACATTCAGCGCGAGCACCGAACCACCCTGTTGTTCATCTCTCATGATCTGTCGATTGTGCGGTATCTGTCGGATCGCGTGGTGGTCATGTACCTCGGCCACGTGGTCGAGCAGGGCAGCACCGAGCAAGTATTCTCGCCGCCCTATCATCCCTATACCGAAGCCCTGCTGTCGGCTGTTCCCATTGCTGATACTCGGGTCAAGAAGCGCCGTATCATTCTGGATGGCGATATTCCGTCGGCGTTGAATCCGCCTTCGGGCTGTCCGTTTCAGACACGTTGCCCGCGCAAGGCGCAGGTCGAAGGCGATCTGTGCGAGAC
Source organism: uncultured Alphaproteobacteria bacterium (assembly GCA_905479265.1). Taxonomy (GTDB): domain Bacteria; phylum Pseudomonadota; class Alphaproteobacteria; order UBA7985; family UBA7985; genus UBA7985. The sequence continues at coordinate 14,832 of CAJQLX010000012.1, read as the reverse complement.
GACACTGCCGCCGATGCGCACCCTGTCTGATGGTCATCAAGTCAAATGCCATTTGGCGCAAAGCATTCTCGACGAGATGGAAGCCGTCATCCAGACCGACGCCATCACAGCGGCGGCGGATGAGGGGGCGGATCTTCTTGGCTCTGAAGCCTCAAAGCCGGGGCTTATTGGGCGCGTTCGACGGGCCTTGAGCCGGGAAAATAGCGAGAAACCGGCGCTGGGGTCTGCTTGAGGCCCGTTGGCGTGAAAATCTGATTGCCAAAGCGGGTCTTATGAGCGAACCTTAGATGCACTATGATAAAAACTGTGCCAGCTCCCCGTTTCACCTATGATCCTGTAACCGGCGCACCTGCGGGTGCTAAAGCCGCATGGGAAGAGGCCGGTTGCCTCATCCTTGAAGGATTTGTTTCCGAAAAAGCCTGTGATGACCTCATGGCCGCTTCTGATCGACTCTCCAAAGAGTTGGTGGACGCCGCCGATGGTCACTCGTTTGATGCTGTCGATAATCAGCACGCGGGCGAGGATTACTTCCTCAGTTCCGGCGATGTCATGCGCGCCTTTATGGAAGAGAAGGTGGAAGGCGTTGACCGGGTGAGAGCGGTTAACAAGCTTGGCCACGCCATGCATGACCTCGATCCTGATTTCGAAGCCTTTACCCACCAAAAGCAGCTGGGACAACTCACACAACAACTGGGCTTGGGAAAGCCGTTATTGCTGCAGTCGATGGTGATCTTCAAACACGCCCATGTGGGCGGTGAAGTGACCATGCATCAAGACAGCACGTTTATCTATTCCGAGCCAGAAACCTGCATTGGATTTTGGTTTGCATTGGAAGATGCAACCACGGAAAACGGGGCGATGTACGCCTTGCCAGGCTGGCACAAAGGGCCACTCGAAAAGCGGTTTTTCCGCACGGGCGAGGGGCATGGAACTGATTTTGAACACCTTGAAACAGCGGATTGGCCGCTGGACGAGGCTGTACCACTGGTCGCGCCAAAGGGCTCGCTGGTGATGTTGCATGGCCGTTTGCCGCATCGTTCCTCAGCGAACATGTCTGACAAGTCACGCTATGCTTTTACCCTTCATACAATTGACGCTTCGGCCAATTATCCGAGCGACAATTGGTTACGGCGGCGAGACGACCTGCCGCTCCGGACCTTTGGTGAAAAGATGACCACCGCCGTCTGACCGGGTCCAGACCAAACCGGGCGCAACCTTGTTTCAGACGCCCGGCACAACGATAAAAAAAGGAGAGCACGATGCTCAAAGATTTTGGAGCGCACCCGGCGGACCGGGTGCCAAAGGCTGAACTGCACGCGCATTTAGAAGGCACCATCCACGCGCCCGTTTTACGGAAACTCGCAGCGCGAAACGGGATTACCCTGCCGGACGGTGTTCTGGATGACCAAGACAACTATCTCTGGACCGACTTCAACGACTTCTTGAAGGTTTACGATCTGGCGACGGCCGCGATCAAAACGCCCGAAGACTACTATGACCTGACCCTTGATTACCTCGAACGCGTTGCGATGGAGGGCGGTCTTTACGTCGAAATTCTGGTCAGTCCAGACCACGTTTTGAACCTTGGGATGGCCCTGAAAGACCAACTCGACGCGCTGATCCAAGCCATCGACGACGCGCGCGAGCGGTTTGGGGTTGAAACACGCATCAGCCAAACCATCGTCCGCCATTACGGGCCAGAGAACTCAGTCGCAGCGGCGAAAGCGGCTGTTGAGCATTTGCACCCGTATATCACAGGGTTCCAGATGGCGGGGGCAGAGGACGCCTATACGCCGGCGGATTTCCGGCCTGCTTACGACATCGCAGCCGAGGCTGGTTTGCGCTGCACAGCGCACACGGGCGAGTGGCTGGGGCCTGATTCCATCCGTGAAACGCTTGCCGCTTTGCCGATGGTCGAGCGCTTGGGCCACGGTGTTCGGGCGATCCAAGACCCGGCGCTGGTAAAGGAGCTGGCCGAGCGTAAGATCCCGTTCGAGGTCTGCCCCGGCTCCAACATTGCGCTCAAAGTCTTTCCAACGCCGGAGGAGCACGCGCTCAAAGGTCTGTGGGATGCCGGGTGTACGATCACCCTTGCCTCTGACGATCCGCCATATTTCCACACATCTTTGGGGGCTGAGTACCGTTTTGCAGTGGATGTTGCTGGACTGTCTGTGCCAGACCTTTACACCATTACGCGAAATGCTCTGAACGCTGGCTTTATGGACGAGACAACGCGCGCCGCGCTGATGATGCGGGTGAGTGCGTCCGAAGCCGCCTAAACAAGTGGGGATTCCCTGTGTCCGATACATTGACCGTTGTTGACCATCCGCTGGTAACCGACAAACTGAGCCAACTGCGCGACGTCGCGACCGACATGGCGCGGTTTCGGTCGCTGATGCACGAGGTCAGCTTTATGCTGGGGTACGAAGCGCTGCGGGACTGGCCCATGTCCAAGCGCCCCGTTGAAACGCCCCTGACAACGTTCAATGCACCGGTTCGCGAGCCTCACCACTTGAACGTCGTATCAATTTTGCGGGCGGGCAACGGTTTTTTGGATGGATTGCTGGCGCTGGAGCGAACGGCCCGAGTGGGCTTTGTGGGCCTCAAGCGGAACGAAGATACGCTGATGCCCGAGCAGTACTACTTGAACCTACCGGACGTCAGCGAAGGTGTGACAATCATTTGTGACCCCATGCTGGCCACGGGCGGTTCGTCGTCCCATGCGGTTCAGTTGGTCAAGGATCAGGGGGCCACAGACTTGAAGTTCATCTGCCTGCTGGCGTCCCCAGAAGGGGTTGCAAAGTTCAGCGAAGATCATCCGGACGTGCCGATTTACACAGCGTCACTGGACGATCACCTGAATGAAAAAGGTTACATCGTGCCGGGATTGGGCGATGCGGGAGACCGTCTGTACGGGACGTAATCCCCCAGCATCACGAAGACGCTATTCCGCGCCCTCGACGCCGTCGCTGGGCAGCGTGTTTTCACGCTCCAGCAAACGCAGGGCATCAGCGGCCAGCAGGACGGGCTTAATCTCGTTCACAATGTCAGGCATGGGTCGCAGCGCAGCGGCTTCTGACCCTTCTTCCAACAGGCGTTGCAGGCGGATTGTCTGGGGCGTGTCGAGCATGCCGGAAACCACGGTGCCGCTGTCGGTTGGCTCCATGACAATTCTCAGCGCGCCTTCAAAGCCTTCATTACCCAGTGCGTCCATGTCTGCGCTCTGTGCGTCCATGGTGTAGAAGCTGCGTTCTTCGCTGCCGGGTAGGCTCAAGCATAGGTACTTTGGACCGGCTTCCCATTTGCCAAAGGACATGGCCTGTTTGCTGTCGTCCTCGCCGGTGACTTCAAGCAAGCCATTGGCGTAAAAGCGATAAAATTTGCCGTCATCTCCCGCCAGCATTTTTCCCCCCAACGCGAGGGACATGTCGGCCCCAATCAGGGGTTCAGCAGCGGCGGAAACGGAAATCGAGAGGGCCGAAATTACGCCCAAAACAAGAGTCTTCATGAGGAAATTCCCAAAATATTCTGCGTCTCTATAGCAGACAGGGGTATGAGGTGAAAAGCTCTTTTCTTCAACTTTATGCGCAAGAAAGGTGGCTAAAGTACTGAATTTCCGGCAGAAAGATGTTCAAGACGCAGGTGTTTCGCCAAAGTTGCGCCCATATCGGCAAACGTAGAACACACGCCGACGTTCAAGCCCTTTGGCGCGGCGGGGCCAAAAAACAGCACGGGCACTTGTTCCCGCGTGTGGTCTGTTCCCTGCCAAGTTGGATCGTTGCCGTGGTCGGCGGTCCAAAGCACCAAATCGCCGTCACGCAGCAGTGGCAGCAGTTCAGGCAAGCGGCGATCCCAGTATTCAAGCGCATCAGCATAGCCACCGGGCTCGCGACGGTGACCATACTTGCTGTCAAAATCGACAAAGTTGGCAAAGATCAGATCGCCATCGCCCGCGCGCCGCGCTGCATCAAGTGTACCGTCCCACAGCGCCTCAAGCCCACTGGCCTTGTTGCGGTGAGAGATGGAGCGGTGGGCAAAGATATCTTCGATTTTGCCCACAGACCACACGGCTCCGCCCCCCTGCACCACACGGTCGAGCAGGTTGTTCTGAGGCGGCGGTGTCGCGTAGTCCTTGCGGTTTCCTGTGCGCTGAAAACTCGCGGCGTCGCTGCCAACAAAGGGCCGCGCGATCACCCGGCCAATGTTCAGAGGATCACAGAGCCTGCGCGCCACCTCGCACATGTCATAGAGGCGCTGGAGCCCAAAGGTTTCTTCGTGCGCTGCGATTTGCAACACGGAATCAGCGCTGGTGTAGACGATGGGCTGATCGGTGCGGCAATGCTCAGCGCCCAGTTCGGCGATAATCGCTGTGCCGCTGGCGTGCTTGTTGCCCAAAACGCCAGAGAGCCCGCATTCTTGCATCAGCGTCGATATGAGATCGTCGGGAAAGCATGGGATTTCGCGCGGAAAGTAGCCCCAGTCCACCGCAACCGGTGAACCACAGATTTCGTAATGGCCACTGGGGGTGTCTTTGCCAAGCGAGGTTTCAATCGCCGAGCCAACCACGCCCGTATAACCGTCTGCTGGCCACTCAAGCCCCGGTGGAACCTGCCCGGTTGCATTTTCACAGGCCAGCCCCAAGCCCAGACTGGACAAGTTTGGGATGTCCAACGGCTGCCCCTGCTGCGCCCGCCACCGGGCGATGTTGCCAAGCGTGTCTGAACCGGTATCGGGGATGGTCTCGCCAGTTTCGACGTCGATGTTCACAAAGTCAGCAGCGTCGGGTGCGCCACCGCAGCCCACGCTGTCGCACAGCAGGATAAAAGCGCGCGCCATGGTTTAGCGCACCACGTCGAGTTCAAGCGGGCGAGGGGCGGGTTGGTCCTCTGAGACTTCCATCGCTGCGCGCACGGCCTGTGCCGCCGCATCAAAGGCCGCTTCATCTGCGGCGTGGACCACAGCGAGGGGGCGCCCGTTGGGGGCAACCTCTGCTCCTGCGCCGGCGATATCGCTGAGGCCAACCGCGTGATCAATGGGCGCACCGGGCTGCGTGCGTCCGCCGCCCAATCCGATGATCGCCACGCCAAGGTCGCGTGTTGCGTGGGCAAAGACATAGCCGCCGGTTTCCGCGTAAACGGGGCGTACGATGGCCGCTTGAGCCAAATGTTTATCGGGGTTTTCTGCAAAATCAGTCGGGCCACCCAAACCGGCCACCATCTTCGCAAAGCGTTCTAAGGCGGAGCCGTCATCCAATGACGCGCGCGCGCGTTCTCGCGCTGTAACGGGGCTATCGACCAGCCCACTGTTCACCAGCATTTCGCCAACCAAAGCCACGCAGATGGTCACCAGCCGTGTATCAGCCTGGGCCGGGTTCGCCATCGCCATCACCGATTCTCGCACTTCGACGGCGTTCCCTGCGGTCTGGCCTAAAACCCAATTCATGTTGGTGATCAAAGCCGAGGTCTGACACCCCGCCGCATTGGCAACATCCACGATCGACCGAGCCAATCCGCGCGCGTCGTCCAGCGTGGCCATAAAGGCGCCGTTGCCAACCTTTACGTCCATGACCAGCGAGCCAAGCCCAGCAGCCAGCTTCTTTGACAGGATCGAAGCTGTAATCAGGTCAATGCTCTCAACCGTTCCGGTGATATCGCGCACGCCATAGATGATGCGGTCTGCCGGAGCGAGGTTGGCTGTTTGGCCAATGATGGCAACGCCGTTGTTCTTGACCAGCCCCCGGAAGGTCGCGTTGTCAGGGGCCACGGTATAGCCGGGAATCGCTTCAAATTTATCAACAGTGCCGCCTGTATGCCCCAAGCCGCGTCCGGCGATCATCGGAACAAACAAGCCACAGGCCGCCGCCATTGGACCCAGCAGCAGCGAGACTTTATCGCCAACGCCGCCGGTTGAATGCTTGTCAGCAATGGGGCCGGGCAGGTCGAGATCATCCCACCGCAACCGCTCCCCGCTATCGCGCATGGCCAGCGTCAGGGCGCGGCGCTCTTCCACCGTCATCTTCTGGAAAATCGTCGCCATCGCGAAGGCTGAGACCTGCTCGCGCGCGACAGTTTCATTGGTCACACCTTCGATAAAGGCATGAATTTCGGCATCAGAAAGCTCTTTACCGTCCCGTTTCCGGATGATGGTTTCCTGGGGAATATACGCCACAGAAGGGCTCCTAGCTGTGCAGTTGTTCCGCGCCAAAGACGTGGGGGTAGAGATCGGCAAACGTCAGCGTCTTGATAACGCCGCGTTCGGGGTGCGCAAGGTGAACGGTGACGCTGGAGGTATCATCGATGAACTCCAGCAGGCGCTGACGGCACAGACCACAGGGCATGCAAGGATCCTCAGAGTTGCCAATGACCAGCAGCTCTTTCACCTTCAACCCACCGGCCACAATCATATGGGAAATGGCAGCGGGTTCCGCGCACCAGCCCGAGGGGTAGGCCGCATTTTCAATGTTGCAGCCGGCGTGTACGTCGCCGTTCTCATCCCGGATTGCCGCGCCAACGAAGAAGTTGGAGTACGGCGCGTGGGCGCGCGCTTGAGCTGCTTTGGCAGCTTCGAAGAGGTCTTGGGACACTATTCACGCTCCTTGACATAGGGTCGGCCCACCGCTTTAGGCGCGCGCGCTGTTCCGACAAAACCAGCCAGAACCACAACAACGAGGATGTACGGCAGGGCTTCGAAGAACTGGCTTGGGATCTGGGTTAGAATGCCTTGAGACGCGCCGTCCAAACGGTCTTTTACCGCGAACAGGAACCCGAACAGCAAACAGCCCAGCATAGCTTGGAACGGACGCCACTTGCCGAAGATCACGGCGGCCAGCGCAAGGTAACCCATGTCTGCCGACATGCCCGGCGTGAAGCTGGCGATGTTCGAGGTCGAAAGATACGCGCCGCCGATCCCGCACAGGGCTCCGGCGATTGTTACGGCGGCGAAGCGATAGGCGGTGACGCTGGCCCCGGCTGTATCAATCGCTTGCGGCTCCTCCCCCACAAAGCGAAGGCGCAGGCCAAACCGCGTTTGCATCAGCACCCACCACGTTCCGAAGACCGTAACGAAGGCCAAGATGATCAGCCAACCGTGGATGGAGACAATACTGAGCAGCAGCGGGTTTTCACTCAATCCCGGCGCGATGTCGAGCCAGACTTGCTTGGGGATCAGCGCTTGTAAGCGTTCCCATCCCGTCGAATCTGGGCCACCCAAATTCGGCGTATCCCCGCCTTTGGCGAATAAGGCATGTCCGATGGTTTTGGTCAGGCCAACGGCAAGGAAGTTGATGGCCAAGCCCGAGATCACGTGGTCACCGCGGAAGGTGATGGTCGCCAAACCGTGCAGCCAGCCAAAGACGATACAGGCGCCCATCGCGGCCAGCATGCCTGCGAGGCCAAAGCCGACGTAGTGTGCGACGGTCGCGCTGACAAACGCACCAATCAGCAGTTTGCCTTCCAGACCAATATCAACGATTCCAGCGCGCTCTGAGAACACGCCTGCCATCGCTGCGAAAATCAGAATGGGGGTGAAGCGCAGGGTGGATTGCGCCAGTGAAAGCAGGAGTTCGAGGAAGTCCATCACGCGCGCTCCTCACCAACTTCTTCTTTGGCAAAGCCCCAGCCGCCCAGCACGCGCCGCGCGAACCACTGAACGCCCCAAACCACCATCAGATACAGCGCACCGGTGAACAGGACGACGAGACCTTGGAGCGCAACAACGATCTCTTTATCGATGTCGAGCTTTGGTCGGATGAACTGTCCTTTGAGCTGGATGACTTCGCCCCATTGGAACAGCGAGCCGAACAGCAGCGCCGCGAGAATGATGCCAAAGGGATGATTTCGGCCCATGAGCGCGACGGCAATGCCAACAAACCCCAGCCCCACAAGCCCGGTTTCTCGCAATACGTGTTCGGAGTCTGAGCCATTGCCAAGGATGATGTTTGTCATCGCTAGACCAGCCAGCGCGCCAGACAGGCAGACCGTCATCACCATCGTGCGTGGAACGTTGACGCCGCCATAGCGCGCGGCGGTTTGGTTGAAGCCAATGGCGCGGATGGCGTAGCCCCACTTGGTGCGCCACACGAAAAACCAGAACCCGACCGCCAGCAGCAAAGCGAACAAGAACGACACGTTCGCCGCGCTGTTCTTCATCGACCGTGCCAGCGAGCGCTGTTCCCAGAACTCAGCGTGTTGGGCCTTGATGTCCTTGACCTTCAGGCCAGCGTCCTTGAATTCCTGATACTGTGCTTCCAAGCCAACCAGTTGATATTGGAAGTAGTCGCCGAGCTTCCACAGCCACCAGCTTTCGGGGTATAGCGGCGATTTTGGATCGCCGGGCGTTTCTGGATTCTGGAACCAGCCGGTCAGCAGGAACAGCACCAGCGAGAACGCGATGGCGTTGAACATAATGGTGGTAATCACCAGGTGCGAGCCGCGATAGGCTTGCAAATAACCGGGGATCGCTGCCCATGCTGCTCCGCCCAGAGCGGCAAAGATAAACAGCAGGGGGACCGCCAAAAAGCCTGGCACCAACAGCCCGACGTCGCCGGTAAAATGCCCCATCATGAGCAGCGCGATACCGGTCATGGCGATACCGCCGACCAGCCCTTGGCCCTCACCGCCGATGTTGAACAAGCCGGCATGGAAGGCCAAGGCAACCGCCATTCCGGTGAACATCAGCGTGGTGCCGTAGTAGATCGACTGACCAATCCCAACGGGGCTGAGCAGAACGTCCGTGACGTACAATTGCACCGCCTGAACCGGGTTCTGGCCGATCAAAACAATCAGCAAGCCTGCGACGGCGAATGCCAGCACGAGCTGCAGGATCGGAACGACGCCGTAGTTGATGATCGGATGGAGTTCGCGTGACTGGCTCATGCTGCCATCCCCTCACTGGTGGTTCGCTCAAATTCACCAGCCATGAGCAAGCCCAGACTGCGTTCGTCCGTTTCCGCTGTGATCCGATCGGGCGAGCAAAAGCCGTCGAACATGGCGACTACGCGGTCGGAAAGGCTCAGGACTTCTTCGAGCTCCACACTGACCAGCAAGATCGCTGCGCCAGCATCGCGCATTGCGATGATTTGACGGTGGATGAACTCAATCGCGCCAATATCGACACCACGGGTCGGTTGCCCAACCAGCAGGACGTCTGGCGCTTTGTCGATTTCGCGGGCCAAGACAATTTTTTGCTGGTTGCCGCCAGAGAACTTTGCCGTTCCCAATAAAGGATTCGGGGGGCGCACATCGAACTTTTCCATCAGCGCGCCCATGGCGTCTTTAATCGCCTTGGTTTTCATGGCGCCGCCGTTGCAATAGAGCGCAGAGGCTTGGAAACCCAAAATGCCCGACTCCCATGCCGGGAATGATGTCACCAAGCCCATGTGCTGCCGGTCCTCGGGGACGTGGCCAATGGACTGCCCCCGCACAGTGTCGGGGGTGCTGGCCAGCGGTTCACCGTTGATGGTAATCGCGCCGCCGGTTGCCGTGTGCATGCCGGACAGCACTTCGAGCAAATAGGCTTGTCCGTTTCCGGAAACACCGGCGACGCCCAGAATTTCGCCGGCCTTAACATCGAAAGAGACATTGGACAGGCGCTGAATGCCGCGCTCGTCCACATAGTCCAAGTTCCGCACGGATAGCGCGACGTCCTTGGGCTGAGCCGGAGCCTTATCGACTTCCAGCAGGACTTTGCGACCAACCATTAATTCGGCCAGCTCTTCGGGGGAGGTTGCGGCTGTTTCTCTGTGCCCAACCATTTCGCCCCGGCGAATAACCGAAACTCGGTCCGTAACATCCATGATTTCGTGCAGTTTATGCGTGATCAGCAGGATCGTTGTTCCCTGCTCCTTCAACGAGCGCAAAATATCGAACAGGGCGTCCGCCTCTTGCGGGGTCAGCACGCCTGTTGGCTCGTCGAGGATCAATACCTTGGCACCGCGGTACAGGGCTTTCAGGATTTCCACACGTTGCTGCACACCGACGGGCAGGGTGCCGATCACAGCATCGGGGTCAACACTCAGCCCATAGCGCTCGGACAGATCCAGCAGCGCTTTCCGCGCCTTGGACATGGCACCGCCGAGCAGAAACCCACCTTCAGCGCCAAGAATAATGTTTTCCAAAACCGTGAAAGGCTCGCCCAGCATGAAGTGCTGGTGGACCATGCCAATGCCGGCTTCGATGGCTTTTTGCGAGGAGTTGAACTCAAGCGGTTCGCCGAACACGTTGATGGATCCTTCATCGGGGACATAGAACCCGTAGAGGATCGACATCAGCGTCGATTTCCCTGCGCCATTTTCGCCAACGATCCCGTGGATCGTGCCCGTTTCGACGGCGAGATCGATATCCTTGTTGGCCTGAACGGGGCCAAAGGATTTCGAAATGCTGTTCAGTTCGATTGCTAAGTTTGTCATGCGTCTATTTAGCTCAAAATATCCTGCGCTTGGTAGGGGATAACCCCGTTTCCAGCGCAAAGAATGACCGGCCCGTGCGTTTGCCACCGCACCAACCCAAAGGCAGGAAGCGCCTTTGGCCTGATTTCGACCTTAAATCAGGTAAAAAGGCAAACATAAGCTGAGATTAAAGCGGATAACTCCGAATCCTGAACGGTTTCCCGCCGTTCCTTAGGCGCCCAACCCCAAAACGCAAAATGCCGTTGCTCGGCGGGAGCAACGGCATTTTTACGATATGTTTTAACGGTGAGGGCAGGCCGTTTCCGGCCTTCCCCGCCATCAAACTTAGTTCACGCAGGAACCTTCGAAGGAGAAGTCTGCGTCGGTGAAGTTTTGTACAACAATGTCACCAGCGATGATTCCTGCCTCAAGCTCAGCGAGAGAAGCCATCATTTCGTCGGAAACCATGTCAGCGTTGTACTCGTCCATTGCAGCGCCTACGCCAGCTTCAGCCAAGCCCAGGTCGAATACGCCAGCTTCGAACTCATCGTTCATTGCGGACATGAACGTGTCGTAAACAGCGTTGTCTACGCGCTTAACCATGGAGGAAAGCATCACACCGGGGTGCAGGTAGTTCTGGTTTGCGTCTACACCGATGGCCATTTTGCCGGAATCGGCAGCAGCCTGGTATACGCCAACGCCGGTACCACCAGCAGCCGCGAACACAACATCAGCGCCTTGGTCGAACTGGCCACGTGCCAATTCTGCACCGCGGGTTGGGTTGCCCCAAGCAGCAGGTGTGGTGCCGGTCATGTTTACGATCACGGTCGCGTCAGCATTTACAGCGCGAACGCCCTGCTCGTAACCACAGGCGAAACGACGGATCAGCGGAATGTCCATGCCGCCAACGAAGGATACAGCACCGGTCTCGGACGCCATTGCTGCGAGAGCACCAACGAGGAACGAACCTTCGTGCTCTTTGTAGATGTATTGACGAAGGTTGTCGCCGCCAAGCCAGCCAACATCGACGATGCCGAAGTTGGTGTCAGGGAATTCAGCTGCCACAACGGCCATAGCGTCAGCCTGAGCAAAGCCCATCACGACGATAGGGTTTGCGCCAAGCTCAGCCATTTGACGCAGTGCGCCTTCACGCTGAGACGGGTCGGTGATTTCGAACTCAAGGTATTCAACGTCGGTTTCAGCTTTGAAACGCTCAGCGCCATTGTATGCGCTTTCGTTGAAAGACTTGTCGAACTTACCGCCCATATCGAAGATAACAGCAGGCATGAAGTCAGCTGCTGCAGTACCAGCAACAGCAATTGCAGCTGCTGCGAACGCCATAATACGTTTCACGGATCTATCCCTCGAGAGTTTTTAGACAATTGTTTTTCTGCTCGGCATGATCATTTACTGCCTGCCGATCAGTCATTTGTATCACGAACCACAGGGAAAAACAGGCTGATGCACCGCATTTGCAACGGTTGTGACGGCATTATGTTAAAAAGTTATCCCCTTTTTGAACCCAAAGGTTGAATGTCTATGACGAACAAAGCCTCAGTTTCCGAAATTCAGGCAGAACTTATCGAAGACTTTTCGTTCTTCGATGATTGGATGGACCGCTATCGCTACATCATCCAGATGGGGGAGGCGATGCCCGTGCTTTCGTCGGAGGAGATGGTGGAAACCAATTTGCTCAAGGGATGTCAGAGTCAGGTTTGGCTGGTCAATTCCAGCGATGATGCCGGGCGCATTCGCCTGCGCGGGACGTCTGACGCTGCGATCGTAAAGGGTTTGGTCGCCCTGATGCTGAAAGTCTACGACGACCAACCTGCTACAGAAATTCTCAACAATCCGCCCGCGTTTATCAGCGAGATTGGTCTGGACGATCACTTGAGCCCAACGCGCAAAAATGGGCTGGCGTCGATGGTCACGGCGATCCAAGACGCGGCTCGAAAGCGTGTCTAAGCAAAAATTCGAACAGCGCATGGCGTTTTTCGCGCTTCTGCTGTGGGCAAAGGCACTTTAAGAACCTTTTGGAACAACATCTCCTTGTTAATGGGAAAGTCTATGTCTTCGATCAGCAGCACCTCTGAGACCGGTTTTGATGCACGCCGTGCAAACATGGTGGAATCGCAAATTCGAACCAACAACGTTACCGACGAAGCGGTGATTGAAGCGATCGAAAGCGTGGCGCGAGAGGCGTTTGTTCCCGAAGACTTGCGCGGGATCGCCTACGTTGACGACGATATCGCCTTAGACGGTGGCCGTTGTGTCATGGAACCCCGGGTTCTCGCACGGATGATTCAGGCATTGCAGGCCGACTCTAACGCCCACGCGCTGGTCGTTGGCGCAGGATCCGGATACGCGGCAGCTGTTTTGTCCCGCGTCGCGCAAACTGTTGTCGCCGAAGAAAGCGTTTCCAGCTTGGCAGCAATGGCGGGCGAAACGATTGAGGCCATGGGGATTACCAACATCGTGATCGAGCAGGGCGCTTTGATGGAAGCCGCGGCCGAGCACGGCCCGTTCGATGTCATCCTGTTCGGTGGATCTGTCGCTCAAGTCCCCAGCAATCTTGTGGACTTCCTCGAAGACGGTGGCCGAGCCATCGCCGTCGTTTCCGAATCGAACGAGGGATACGGCGCGGCGACTCTGTTTACGAAATTTGGCGGCCACTTGGGCGAAGTTTCGGCGTTTGACGCCGCAATTCCGAATCTGCCTGAGTTTCTTGCTCCTAAAAAATTCACTTTCTAGGGCTTTTTCGCCACTTTTTCATTTCGCAAGCGATTAATTTGCGAAATTTTTGAGACATGTCCTTCTCTTACCCGCAAACCCCAGCTATGTTCGTCGCATAATAAAAAGCAAAATGCTGGGGATCGAGCGATGGTGCGAAATGCACCCTTCCTGAAGCGCGTGTGCGTAGCGGGGGTGACTCTTGTTGGGACGATGATGGTGGTGAGTGCGTCGGCGAAAGCTGACACGCTGAATCAGGCATTGGTTAAACTCTACAATTCGAGCCCCGATCTCATGGCGGCCCGCTATGCCGCTGAGACCACAAACGAAGTCTTCAACCAAGTTGCCGCGAACGCGCTGCCACAAGTCTCGTCCACATGGCAGACGAGCTATGGCCGGACGTACAACGAAATTCTGCGTGATACGGGCGACTTTACGACGAGTGGAAGTCTCGCTGGTGGGTTGTCGGTCAGTCAGACCATTTCCCCGGTGATCTCCGGCGGTGTGGTGCAGACCCGAAAGTCGATTGAGGCTGGTTGGGTTGGTTATGACCAAAATGAACAGAATATCATCCTTTCTGGCATCCAAGCCTACTTGGGGGTGATTCAAGCGCAATCGGCGATCTCCCTGCAGGCGAGCAACATCACGTTGCTGGAGCGTCAGCTTGAAGCCGCACAATCGCGTTATGATGCAGGCTCCGGAACCCGCACAGATATTGCTCAAGTCAGCGCGTCACTAGCTGACGCACAGGCAGGGGTTCAGCAGGCACGGGGCAACCTTGCCATCGCGCAGGCGTCTTACCAGCAGATCTTTGGCTCCCCGCCGCAAAGCCTGATTTTCCCACCGTTGCCGGCGAGTATGCCTGCGAACCTGCAAGAGGCGATGTCCGTCGCGCTGGCGGGGAACCCGGCGGTGAAGTCTGGTGTGGTGGCGCTGGAGGAGGCCATCGCGAAGATGAAGGTGACGCAAGCTGAGCTGAAGCCATCTTACCAATTGGGCCTCAGCGCGCAGCGAAACCAAGACATCCTGAACGGCGGCGGAACCACGAACTTCTCCACCTCTGTTGGCGTAAGCGTCCCGCTGTATGGAAATCGGCAGATTTCCAAGTCTAAGGTGCGGCAGGATGAGATTGCCGTTTATCGGTTGGAGGAACAGCTCCGCTCCATCAAGTCGCAGGTGGAGCTGCAGGTGGTTCAAGCGTGGAACCAGTACATGACAGCGCAAGCGGTCGGACAGGCGCGTGCGTCCCAAATTTATGCTGCGGAATTGTCGCTGCGTGGCGCCGAAGCCGAGCTCGACGCGGGTACGAAAACCAACATAGACGTGATCAGCGCACAGCAGAGTTTGACCGGCGCGCAAGTCGCGGCATCGACGGCTCGAGTCGACGTCGTGGAGGGCGCATATAATCTGGTGGCGGCGATGGGACAGCTCGCAGCCCGTGATTTGGGCCTGCCTGTGCAGTATTATGAGCCGCAGCGCGAGTTTGAGAACCGGAAAATCCAGAATCTGGCGACCTTGCTCTACGACCGCTAAGAACCGCTTCACCTTAATCCCCCGATTCGCTACCCTTGTCCGATCAATTTCGACGTTGGTAGGGGCAGGGGGTTTCTCATGGGCGAAGATACGGCGCGGCATGCTTTAAGCATGGATCAGGTGCTGATGTCGGTGAAGAAGACCTTCACGGACGACGAGCCTGCGGCAGGAATAGATAAGACGTC
>CAJQLX010000011.1 GCA_905479265.1 uncultured Alphaproteobacteria bacterium | reverse complement strand
GGCCAATGTGATTGACCGCTTCATTCCCTTGTTTGAGTCAGACTTGCAGGATTTGGCATCCTCCTTCGACATGGGAAAGCTGACCCTCAACGACCTCGATTTATTGGACTTTGATGGCCGATTGGACTTCGGCGGCTTTTCGATAAAGGCCGCCTATGACCACGCAGCGAAGAGGGCCAAAACGGACGGAACGCTTGGGCGATTGCAGGTGGTCGCATCGAGTAGCTGGTCCGATGAGGTCGGGGAATTCAACCTCTTGGACATGCAAGGTGGATCGCTGTCTGGCAGCACGACTTACACGCCAAACTATGACTTAAACCCGCTGGGGGATGTTTTTTCCGACCTGTCAGCGCAGGTGCGGATGATGGACGTAGAAGATTTCTTCGATCCAGAAGAAGCGCTGTGGGACATTTACCTTAGCGTCGGCGGAAAGCTCCTCGCGTGGAGCGCGGATGCGATTTCAGCCAACGAGCTGGAACTCAAGCTCGACAGCGCGAGCATCGAGGTGCCGGAGAGCGATGACGAACGTTTTAGACTTTCCATGTCGGGCGCAGAATTGGTGACAGGCTTCAACTTTGAGCCCGAAAGCGATGTGCAGAATTTCGCTGCTCGACTGATGGGGCTGAATGTTGAAATGCCGGAGCAAGTCGGCTTTTCGCTTGGTGAGGTTTCGGCGGGCTATCGTATTCGGGACAGCTTCGCCAGCATCACGGAGATTGTGCTGGGGCTGGAAAACGATGATCTGACGCTCGCCGACGGCCTGAGGTTCTTTGTAAGCAGCTATTTACCCAACTTCACGCTGGGGGCTAAGGACGCTGCATTCTATGTCGCAACGCCGACGGGGACCGGGGCTGTGTCTGGGTCTTTGGCTGCCGCAGACATTAGCTTTACGACCCAAGATATGCTGACGGATCAAGCCACAATTCAGCAACATGTGTCTTTCGCTGGCCTTGACGTCGTTGTCGATGATGAGATTGCCTTTGACCCTGTTTTGATTGATCTGCTGTTGGGTCGCGACGAGCCGGGGCTGCTGCCGACCGATGTGAGCCTGACGGTCGAGCTCGCGGAGCTTCCTATGGCCATGATCTTGAACATTGCGAGCAACGTGCCCTTGCCGTCACTGGAAACCATGCGAGACCCGGATTTTGATCCGTCATCGCTGTTGTTCGCTGGCGCGGCGCTGGTGTCACCACTCCTGGCGTCTCCGCCATCGTTGATTGTGCAGCCTTCGAAGATAAGCGGCGGTATGGTTGAGGCGACGGCCTCTGGCTCTGTGGCCATCAATCCGCTGTTACCGCCAAATTACTCAGTCGGGTCGATCACGATGACGATGCTGGGCGTTGCTGAGGCGCAAGCGGAAATCATCGAGCTGATGAAAGCCATTGAAAGCGGCGCTGTGGACGTCTACCCCGGCACGGCGCAAACGGTTGAACAAGTGCTGGAAGGTCTGTTCGGTGCGTCGATGCTGGGTGTGCCGACCGATGAAGGCGCGCTGGAGTTTGTCCTCGACATTCCGGCGGGCGAGTCACCCAACATCAATGGATTGATGATTCCGTTGCCGTTCTAGAGCGCCAAACAAACGGGGGAAGGTGACTTCCCCCTTAATTATTTTCAGGCTAACAAACCTCCATGTCCACCACACCTGCTTCACCCCTCGAACTTTACGAACGCGCACTCTCTTCGGGCGAGCTGCGTCCTCAGCCGGCGCAGCGGCGTGCGGTGGAGGCGTTGGACGTGCTGTTTCAGGAACTGATTTTGTCCCCGTCCGCGCTCCGTCGTAAGCGCGCGCGTGCTGCTGTTGCGAAACGAGGCGAGGGCAGTGGCGTCATGGGGTGGTTTGGGCGGCTGTTTGGTCGTCGGGGCAAGGACGCCGCCGAGGGCGCGGATAAAGACGTGCGCCGGAGCTTGTACCTCTTTGGTCCAGTGGGCCGAGGGAAAACGACGGCCATGGACCTGTTTTACGACGCCATGGGCCCGCAACTGGCGCAGCGCCGTCATTTCCATGAGTTTATGAGTGACCTGCATGCGGACATACACACGCGCCGGTCTAAAGGGGACACACGGGGTGACACGGCGGCGCGGTTTGCCCGCGCGCAGGCGCGAAAGGCCAAAGTGCTGTGCTTTGACGAATTCTTCGTCAACAACATTGCCGATGCGACGCTGCTGGGCCGCGTGCTTTCTGTGATGATGGAGGAGGGCGTGACCGTTGTAACGACCTCGAACGAGGCGCCCGGCGACCTGTATACCGGTGGTTTGAAGCGCGAGTTGTTCCTGCCCACCATTGAGCTGATCGAGCGCGAGTTTGACATCGTCAATCTGGATCATGCTCAAGACTATCGCCTGCGGCATGGATCAGAGATGGAGGCTTGGGTTTCTCCGCTCAGCGCGAAAACCACGCAGGCGTTCCAAACGCTGTTTGAGCGTGAAGCCAAAGTCAGCCGCGGGGAGCCGGCACAATTGTCGGTTCTGGGCCGCTCGGTCAACGTGCCGGAAGCCGCCGGACGCACCGCCCGATTCCGCTATGCCGACCTGTGCGAACAACCGCTGGGCCGCGATGATTATTTGCTGATCGCGCAGTCTTTTGACCGCGTCTTTGTCGATGACATTCCAATGATCCGGTACAGCACACGAGACAGTGGCGAGCGGTTCCGGATCATGATCGATGTTTTCTATGAAGCCGGCACAAGCATCTATGCGCGGGCCGCTGCGCCCATTGCCGAATTGGTGAATCTGGAAGAGCACGACATGCAGCCGTTTTTGCGGACGCAAAGCCGGTTGATGGAGATGCAGCGATTGTCCTATCGGGAAGCCAAGGCGCCCATCGCTGCTTAATCCCCGACCTTTACTCGCGGGAAGCGCCCGGCACCCAGAGCACGTCGGCCTTGCCGTCATCGTTGCAGATGCGCGCCAAAACAAACATCAGGTCTGAAAGACGGTTGAGGTAGCGGATTGATTCCGGGTTGATATCGACTTTGTCACCCAATTCGACCGTCAGGCGTTCCGCCCGGCGGACCACCGTACGGGCCAAATGAAACTGTGTCGCTGCCGCGCTGCCGCCGGGTAGGATAAAGGACTTCAGGGGCTCCAACCGGTCATTGTACAGGTCAATATCCCGCTCAAGCTTGTCGACTTGGCCCTCGGTCACCCGCAACGGCTCGTAGGACAATTCAGCGTCCAGCGGCGTTGCCAGATCTGCGCCCAAATCGAACATATCATTTTGGACGCGTGCCATGATTTTATCGAGATCTGGGACGGCGTCGAGGTGGAGCCGGACCAGACCGAGAACGGCGTTGGCCTCGTCTACTGTCCCGTAGGCGTCCACGCGCAGGTCATACTTTGCCACCCGCGTGCCCGTCGACAGGCTGGTTTTTCCACGATCACCACCCTTGGTGTAGATACGCGTCAGTTCGACCATGTCAGCCTCCGGATCGACTGGTTAGAAACATCAGCAGCAAGCACGCGATCGTCCCGCCTTGGCAGACGGTTCGCGCTCGCATGAGCATGTTTCCGTACTTTTGATTAAAGTCTCCGCCCCGGCCCATTGAAAAGGCGCCGAGCAGCATGGTGACGAGCGTTCCGATCAGGAATACGACCGTCAAAATAAGGAAGAATGTTCTCATAGCCACTCAGGTGGGTTGAAGGGGTGAAAAGTCAGGTCTAGCGGACAACAAAAGTCAAATCGTCGCGCAGACCCGCTGCCTCGTCCAGCGTGTCGTATAGCGTCTTGTGCCAGCCAGAGCGAGCTTTTGGGCATGCTAGCCAGCAAATGACCGCCGGCCCGTGCAGCCAATTTGGATCTGTCAGCACGTCGGACAGAGCATCCAAGTTCAAGCCTGCGTCGATCCCAAGTTGCTCGTACAAGCGCTTGATCTGCGTTGCACTGTCGCTCGCGCCCCCGTCGTTGATCACGGCGCGCTTGGTTGGGTGTTTCATGCTCATAACTCCGGAATTCGCTCAAAGCTGTCATAGTGGTCAACAGTGACCCAAATAAACCCGCGATCTGTCAATTCACGGTCGTAAACCAGTCTGGCAGCGCCGCGATTGCCGCGCACGTAATCGAGGTCGGCTTCAGCGTAGCGGTTGCGGGGGCGTTGGGGCAGTCGGCCTTCGCGGTTGCCAAAGGTGTCCCCGCCGATGGCTCCGTCAATGTCGATGTCATCGACCGTGGTTCCGGCGTTTTTCCATCCTTGTCCGCGCGCTACGCCCTTGGTCATGTAGCAGTCGGGCAGCTCGCCAATCAGCCACAGATAGGCTGTGACTTGTGCGAAAGCATAGGGAAAGCGCACGCCCTGTTCTTCCCCGAATGCCACCAGTGTTTCGACTTCTGGACCATCGAGGCCAAGGTCATAGCCACAAACCTTCGACGCGGCTTCGCGCTGCTGGTAGCTTTCAAGATCAACAGCCTGTGCGGTTTGTTGGTTGAGGTACCAGGCGAGTCCCGCCACCATCAAAACCAACACGCCGCCTAGACGGTTCAACAAGGGTCGTGTCTGCATCTCGCAGTTCTCCTGATCCGCGTTCCGTGATTTGCTGGGACAAACCACAGGATGCACTGAAGCTCAAGACCGGTGCGCGCAAGAGCAATGGAATGTGAAGAATGGATCAACTGCCTGTATCCCCGTTAAAGCCACGCATGTTGGCGACGCTTGAGCCTGTTACTGGGTTGAAACTGGCCACTGGGAACTCCGGCACGCGCTACAAAGGGCGCGATGACGTCACGCTGGCGATTTTCCCGGCGGGAACCACTGTCGCGGGCGTGTTCACGAAGTCCAAATGTCCCGGCGCGCCCGTTGATTGGTCGCGCAAGGCGGTACAAAACGGCACGGCTCGCGCCTTGTTGGTCAACGCCGGTAATGCCAACGCCTTTACCGGCGCGGTTGGCGCTGCGGCTTGTCAGACGACCGCGCAGGCCGTGGCGGCAGCGGTTGGCTGTGCGGTGGACGATGTTTTGCTCTCTTCGACAGGCGTTATCGGCGAACCGCTGGAGGCTGACGCCATTTCAGCGGCTGCGACCGTGCTGGCGGCGCAGGCGGCTGAACAAAGCCTTGAGGGTGCGGCAAAGGCCATCATGACGACCGACACGTTCCCAAAGTGGGCTGTTGCCAAAGCAGGCGACGTGACGGTGACGGGCATCTGCAAAGGCTCAGGCATGATTGCGCCGGATATGGCGACTATGCTGGGTTACATCATGATTGACGCCCCACTGCCCGCCGAATGGCTGCAAAGCACGCTGACGGACGTGGCGGAGAAGACGTTTAACAGCATCACGGTCGATAGCGACACCTCCACCAGCGATACAGTGCTGGCTTTTGCGCTGGGTGGCGGCGACGCGCCCGGCGACCTGCAAGCCGTTGGCGCAGCGATCTTTGAGGTTTGCGACCAACTCGCTGAAATGCTGGCACGAGACGGGGAGGGGGCATCCAAGCTCATCACCATCGACGTTGAAGGCGCGCAGACCGATGCTTCCGCCAAAACCATCGGACTTTCCATTGCAAACTCGCCCTTGGTCAAAACCGCGGTTGCAGGGCAGGACGCGAATTGGGGGCGGGTGGTCATGGCTGTGGGCAAGGCGGGAGAACCCGCCGACCGCGACCGGCTCTGCATCTGGTTCGGGCCGCACCGTGTTGCCGAAAACGGCTTGCGCGATCCGGCCTATGATGAGGAAACTGTGTCTGCCTATATGCAAGGCGATGAGATCACCATTCGGGTTGAATTGGGGTTGGCTGCGGGGCAAGCGCGGGTGCGAACCTGTGATCTGACCCACGGCTACATCACCATCAACGGAGATTACCGCTCATGAGCGATGTTGCGCCCAAGTGGTTCCCGGACACGCCCGCGTTGGCTGCATTCAGCACGCCCAATCTGACGCTAGAGCCCTTTGACCCCTCGCACCTTGATTTCGTCCAGCGCTATGCCGCTGATTGGAACGTTGCGCAGTGGTTAGCGCGGGTGCCGCACCCCTATCCCGACGACGGCGCACAAACGTTCTTGAACCTGTCCCAAGCCACGTTTGAAGCGGGCGAGGCTGTGCGCTGGGTGGTCAAGGATCGGTTAAGCGGCGAGCCGCTCGGGTTTGTGGGCTTGGATTCACAGCGCGGGGGCTGGCACATCGGCTACTGGTTCGCCCCACATGCTTGGGGTAGGGGTGTGGCGACTGAGGCTGCATTTCATGCCCTTACCTTTGGGTTTTGGTACATGGAACTTCCGGCCATTGAGTCTGGCGTTCTCGTTGATAATCCAGCGTCCAAGCGGGTGCTGGAAAAGTGCGGGTTTGAAGGTTGGGCCGAGGGCATGATTGATACCGCCCACGGCGGCACGAAGCGCCACCTGGAAACCACCATGACGCGCGCTGATTTCGATGAATTTGTATTCTCAGGCGGCTGCACCATGCAGCCTCAACTGGACCGCAGCGTGCCGGTGGTTTGGGTGGTCGCTGCTGCTTTGTTTAATGATCAGGATCAAGTCTTGGTCGCACAGCGGCCCAAGGGAAAATCGCTGGAGGGATTGTGGGAGTTTCCCGGCGGTAAAATGGAACCCAACGAAGGCCCAGAAGCGGCGCTGATCCGCGAGTTGAAGGAGGAGCTGGGGATCGACGTTGGGATCGGATGCTTGGCGCCCCTGACTTTTGCCAGTTTTCCCTACCCCAAATTTCATCTGATGATGCCCCTCTACGCCGCCCGCAAGTGGCAAGGGGAACCCACGGGGCAAGAAGGGCAGGCGCTCAAGTGGGTGTCGAAGTTTGAACTGCGCGATTTGGAAATGCCACCAGCGGACGTGCCGCTGGTGCCGGTTATCATGGACTGGATGTAGGGGATCAGTAAGACGACGTGTCGACTTTCGCAGCGCCACCTTTGATCTCCGCAACAATTGAGGTTGCCGCGTTTTTAAGGATGCCTGCGTCCGATTGGACGGTCACAAACTGGAAGCCCATCTCAATCATCCGGACCGCGTAGGCCGCTGAGCCATTGTGCAGCCCCACCGGTTTGCCCGCGTTCCGGCAGGCCGTGATGATGGTCTCGAAGGCCCGCAGCACCACGTCGTTTTCCGTGTCCAGCGTCGGGCGCTGTCCCAGAGCATTGGCGAGGTCGTTCGGGCCGACGTAAATGGCGTCAATGCCGTTGGTGTTGACGATCTCGTCCACCTTCTCCAGCCCTTCCTTGGTTTCAACCATCGCCATGCGGATGATTTCATCGTTGGCTTTGTCGGTATAGTCAGCGCCGCCGTAAATCGAAGCGCGAACGGGGCCAAAGGACCGGGTTCCGACGGGCGGGTAGGAGGCATAGTGCGCAAACAGGCGAGCGTCCTCAGCGTTGTTTATCATGGGGCAAATAACCCCATAAGCGCCCGCGTCCAGCACCTTCATAATCATGCCGGCATCCAGCCAAGGCACGCGCACAAAGGGCACCACATCCGTGGTTGAGATTGCTTGGAATTGAGAAACGGCGACTTGGTAGTCGATCAGACCATGCTGCATGTCGACCGTCACGCTATCCCAACCGCAATGGGCCATGACTTCAGCAGTGAAAGCCGCAGGCGTGGCGAGCCAGCCGTTGGCAACGGCACCGCCATTTTTCCAAATTTCACGGATTTTATTGGGCCTCATGTGTTTCTCCTCTCTCACTGGCCGACAGACTTTAACCACCTAACGCGCCGTGTCGATGCGTGATGACGGGGGGACATGCCTTTTTGGGCCTATGCGCGCTTCCGTCTGGCTCGTAAAAGGAGGCACTTTTTTTGGTTACGCGAGAACAACCCAACGGCATGACAGCCAAATCTGCCTTTCGAACCGTGTTCATCTCTGACACGCATCTGGGAATGACGGGAGTCCGCAGCCGGACTCTGCTGTCTTTTCTCCAGACCCTTTCGTGTGAGACTCTGTACTTGGTTGGGGACATGATCGACGGTTGGGCGTTGCAGCGCCACTGGCATTGGTCCCAAACAGACGATGCTGTGCTGGCGGAGATCGATCGGTTGGTCCGCTCGGGTACGCGCGTGGTCTATATCCCCGGCAACCATGACGATATGGTGCGCCGCGTGTTGGATGTGGAGCGCTACCGTGGGATGGAGCTGCGGTTGAACGACACCCACGCTCTTGCCGATGGCCGGCTGTTTTACGTCTCCCACGGCGATCAATTCGATGCCGTGACGCAAAATATGGAGTGGTTGTCCAAGTTTGGCCACGTGCTGTACGAAGGCTACACGGCCATGATGCGGCAACTTGCAAAAGTGCCGGGCTTTGGGTGGGCACGCAATATGCCGGCGCGGGTGAAGAGTTTGTCCAAGCGGATATTCCAACCCCAGGGCGCGTTCGAGCGCGGGCTGAAACGGGAAGCCCAAGCCCTTGGCGCGGTTGGTGCCGTTGCCGGACATATCCACCGCCCGGCTTTGAACACAAAGGACGGGTTTACCTACGCAAACTGCGGCGATTGGGTCGAATCCTGTACCGCTTTGGTTGAAGATGAAACTGGCACGCTGCGTCTGCTGTACTGGTCAGACACAGGTTTGGTTGATGAAAAGGAGTTCGTGGCCTGATGCATATTCTTTTGGTCAGTGACGCTTGGTATCCGCAAATCAACGGCGTGGTCCGCACGCTCGATACCACCCGCAAAATCGTCGAAGATAAAGGGCATACCTTCAGCCGGATTACACCGGACTTGTTCGACATAAATATGCCAATGCCCATGTATCAGGAAATCGGCCTCGCGCTGTTCTGGCCGGGTGAAGTCAGCCGACGGATCAAGAAGATCATCGACGAAAATGGTGCGATTGACGCCATTCACGTGGCCACCGAAGGCCCGCTGGGCATGGCGGCGCGTGCCTTTTGCCAGCGCAACAAAATCCCTTTCACCACCTCGTTCCATACCAAGCTGGCCGAGTATATCAACGAGCGCACGGGCGTTCCGGCAGAATGGTTGTGGCGGTGGTTGGAGTGGTTTCATCGTCCGGCGCAAAGGGTTCTGGTCACGAATCAGGGCATGGCCGATGAGTTGGCTGAATTTGGCATCAAGCACACGCACCTTTGGCCGCGCGGTGTCGATCTGGACCAGTTTCACCCTGACAAGAAGCCCTCGACCCATGTCGCCGAGCTGGCCCGTCCGGTTTTTGTCTATGTTGGTCGTGTGGCCGTGGAAAAGAACATTGAGTCTTTCCTCAAGCTGGATCTTCCCGGCACGAAAATGGTTGTCGGCTCTGGTCCTTCCTTGGACTCGTTGACG
Organism: uncultured Alphaproteobacteria bacterium; assembly: GCA_905479265.1. Classification (GTDB taxonomy): domain Bacteria; phylum Pseudomonadota; class Alphaproteobacteria; order UBA7985; family UBA7985; genus UBA7985. The sequence goes on along the minus strand of CAJQLX010000011.1, from coordinate 51,306 downwards.
ACCAAGTATCCCGAAGCTGTCTTCACCGGCCCGCTGCATGGGGATGAGCTGGCGGGTGCCTATGCCGATGCCGATGTCTTCGTCTTTCCCTCCAAGACCGATACGTTCGGCTTGGTTCTGCTCGAAGCCTGCGCCTCAGGAACCCCCGTTGCGGCCTATCCAGTGACCGGTCCAAAAGACGTGATTACGGACCCCCGCGCGGGAACGCTGCGCGAAGATTTGCAGGAAGCCTGCATAACGTCATTGGATCTGAAATCCGAGGATGCCCGAACCTACGCAGAAGGCTTCTCGTGGGAAGCTGCAACCGACACCTTTATCGAGGCGTTGGAGCGCACGTCGGTGACGGGAAATGAGAGCTAGGGTCGCCGCCGGACTGCTCGCGCTGTTTGCATCGATGATCAGCGCCGGGGCACAGGCGCAAAGCGGCCTGCTCGATGCGTTCCAATGGGAACGGCGCGTGTTGCTGCTGTTCGCAGATCAGCCCGCAGACCCGTGGGCCTACCAGCAGCGGCTCGATTTGCTGGCAGACCGATGCGATTTTAATAATCGTGATCTGTTATTGCTGGAAATCTATGCGGATCGCCCTGTCACCGTGACGGGCGTTTGGTTCGGTGGGGAAAGCGTGGAACAAGCGCCTTTGGACACCATCTCAAACGCGGCTCTGCGGCAGGCTTATGCGCTTGAAAGCGGATTTGGGCTGGTTCTGGTCGGCAAAGATGGCGGTGAAAAGCGCCGTTCGCTGTTGCCGGATAACGTCAATTCGATTTTCGCGCAGATCGATGGAATGCCCATGCGTCAGCGCGAAATGCGCGACGACCAATGCGCGGCAAAGACGCAGGGTTCCTGAAGCCCAACACAAGCAGGAACCCCGCGCGGTCTTAATCGACCGATCTAGCCCAGCAGGATCGTCCGGCGATCCATGCGGTGAGCCACTTCAGCGATCTCGTAGCGAACTTGCGCATTGCCGGTTTCCTGAAAGGACAGGGACCGCCACTTGCTGAGCGCCTCATCGTGGGTTTTGAAAGGGCCGTGTATCTGGTTCGAGCGGGTCAATACGGACTCAAACGACGTATCGGTAAATTCGCCCCCGATCACATAGAAGAACGTCGTTGCGGGAAGGGCTTCGGTGGCGGGTGCAGTTTGCGGTGTCGTCGCAGTCTTTGCATTTGCTGTAGCTGACATGGTTCGTTCTCCATTGCTGAGTTTCGTGGGTAAAGTTGGGGTTGGGGTAAGGGTGCGTGAAACGAAAAGAGGGGCCTTTTGGCCCCCCTCTGTCTGGAGCCTTCGTCGTAAGTGGCTCCGATATGATCGAAGCGCTTAGTAAGCGGCGGCTTGGACGTCGAACTGTTCTTCTTCGGTCGAGCCGGTCAGCGCTGTCACCGAAGACGTGCCGCCTTGGATCGTGGTGGTCACATCGTCAAAGTAGCCTGCGCCCACTTCCTGCTGGTGGGATACAAAAGTGTAACCCTTCTCAGCGTCTGCGAATTCCTGCTCCTGCAGCTCCACGTAAGCTGACATGCCGCGCTGGGCGTAGTCGTTCGCCAGGCGGAACATGGAGTTCCACATAGAGTGGATGCCCGCCAGCGTGATGAACTGGTAGCGGTAACCCATGGCCGCCAGCTCGGTCTGGAACTTGGCGATGGTGGCGTCGTCCAGGTTGCGCTTCCAGTTGAACGACGGGGAGCAGTTGTATGACAGCAGCTGGTCCGGGTATTCCTTCTTGATCGCTTCGGCAAACCGGCGCGCTTCATCCAAGTCCGGCTTTGCCGTCTCACACCAAACCAAATCGGCATAAGGGGCGTAGGCCAAACCGCGAGAAATCGCCTGATCCAAACCAGCGTGGGTTTCGAAAAAGCCCTCGGTGGTCCGCTCGCCGGTGATGAACGGCGCATCGTATGGATCGACGTCAGACGTCACGAGGTTCGCTGCGTTGGCATCGGTCCGGGCCAGAATGATCGTGTCGGTGCCCAAAACGTCGGAGGCCAAGCGCGCAGAAATCAGCTTTTGAACCGCGTCTTGAGTCGGAACCAAAACCTTGCCGCCCATATGGCCACACTTCTTAACCGACGCGAGTTGGTCTTCGAAGTGAACGCCTGCGGCGCCAGCGGAAATCAGACCTTTGGCCAGCTCAAAAGCATTCAGAACGCCGCCAAAGCCTGCTTCTGCGTCGGCAACGATCGGCAAAAAGTAATCGATGAACGCGTCTTCGCCCGCTTCTGTGCCTTTGGCCCACTGGATCTCATCCGCGCGGATGAACGCGTTATTGATGCGCTCAACAACCGCTGGAACCGAGTTAACGGGGTACAGCGACTGGTCGGGGTACATGGTCGGTGCGGTGTTGGCGTCTGCCGCAACCTGCCAACCGGATAGGTAAATAGCTTCGATGCCAGCCTTTGCCTGCTGTACCGCCTGGCCACCGGTCAGGGCGCCAAGCGACCGCACGGCCTTGTCGTCGCCTTCGCGGTTGATCAGTTCCCACAACTTGCGCGCACCATCGCGGGCGAGGGTGTTTTCGCGGTTCTTGGAGCCGCGTAGCCGAACAACGTCTTCAGCGGTGTAGCCACGCTTGACGTTGGCCCAACGGGGGTTGGTGGCCCAGTCCTGCTGGAGTTCGGCGGTTTGTTCCTTGCGAGTCTTCGACATCTTGTTGTCTCCCGGATAGGTTTGGAGTTCGAGAAAGAGGTGAAGACAAAATGCCGCAAGTGCCTGCGCCTGTCAGACATGGCTGTGTGGGACTGAAAAGATTTACAAACAAAATTCATGTTTGCATGTAAATTATTAACTGTGTTATACGTCTTCCATGGTTGCGGAACGAAAGCTCTTCATTGGTCACAAACTGCGCCGGTTGCGGCGTGAAGAAGGTGTGACCCAAGCCCAGATGGCGCACGATCTGGGCATCTCCGCTGCTTACTTGAACCTCATCGAGCACAACCAACGGCCCATTACCGTGAACGTTCTGTTGCGCTTGGGCGATGCCTTCGGTGTCAACATTCAGGAATTCGCCATTGATGACACCGATACCCAGTCCTCGCGCTTGCAAGAGGTGCTGGCCGATCCCTTGTTCGCCGGTTTGGACCTCACCCGCCAAGACTTGCGAGATGCGGTCGAGCGCGTGCCGATGGTCGTTGAGGCGCTGCAACTGGTATACAGCCGATTGCAGCAGGGGACTGGGGCGGAAAGTCGGGCTGTTGGCGAAGCGGTTTTGGGGCGTCCGGCGGAGGTCGATGAGCTGTTGGATGTCTTAGAGGCTCGGCAAAACCATTTTCCCATGTTGGAAACAGCAGCCGAAGATCTGTCCGACGAAGCTGGTTTGCGCCAAAGCGCGCTGGAGGCTGGGTTGAGTCGTCATCTGGCCGAGGCGCACGGTCACGTCGTGCGTTCCATGCCCGCACGTGTGATGGAAACTACGCCTTACCGGCATGATTTTCACGGCAAGCGGGTGCTGTTTAACGAATTGACACCATCGGAAACCCGCGTTTTTGCCTTGGGCAAGATCGTTGCAGAGCTTCGGTTGCGGGATGAGATCAACGATATCATTGCCGCCGCCAAACTGCGCGAACCCGCAAGCGAGGCGATGTTGCGGACCACGCTGACCAGCTATTTCGCCGCCGCGCTGATGATGCCCTACGCAAGGTTTACAGAAGCAGCGCTGGAAACCCGCCATGACATTGATATTCTTCAAGCGCGCTTTGGGGCGAGCTTCGAACAGGTCGCCCATCGGCTCACCACGCTGCAGCGACCGGGAACGCGCGCGCTGCCCTTTTTTCTGCTGCGCATGGATGCGGCGGGTAACGTGTCAAAACGGTTCAGTGCGGGCGGATTTTCGTTTTCCCGCTACGGCGGCGCCTGCCCGGCGTGGTCCATTGTCAACGCGCCCAGACATCCCGGCAACCTCGGCGTCGATAAAGTCCAGCTGCCCGACGGCGGCGCGTTCCTGTCACTGGCTAAATCAATCCGAAAAGGCGTGCCGCTGGCCGGGCGGCCACAGCGCCGCTTGACGGTTGTTCTTGGGTGTTCGTTCGAGCATGCCGATCAGGTGATTTATGCTGACGCCTTGCGTGAATCAGCCCCGTCGCCGGTGGGAACCAACTGTCGACTGTGCCCTCGTTCTCACTGCGAATATCGCGCTTTTCCAGCCTCGGGTGCTGCCTCACTTTAAACCGATGACGCGCGAAGGTCTGATCCGTCGTTTCTGCACTAGCCACGCCCTTTTATTCGGCGCATTGGCAGGGCTCGAAGCCGACCTTCAAACGCAGTCCAAATGCGTCGATCAACAGGCGAGCTTCCCGGTTCTCATCTGACGCTCTTTTTCCCCACCACGTAGAGCGTTGCGCGGGAGTTGTGGGTTATGACAAGTACGGTCGATACGAGCCGTCCAACCATCCCTTTGGTGATGCTGTTGGCGGCCTTGTTCCTGTTTTCGATACAGGACGTGCTGATTTCTGATTTGACCAAGCGCTACCCGGTGCACGAAATCGTGTTCATCCGGTCGCTGGTCAACATCTGGCCTTTGATCCTGCTCAGTTTTGCCTTTGACCAAGGCAAAAACATGCAGGTGACCAAGTTCTGGTTTTTGTTCCTGCGGGGTGGGCTGCTGTCGCTGTCTTACACCTGCTATTATTTGGCATTGGCCGGGTTGGATTTTGCGCAGGCGACCGCGCTGTACTTTACAGCACCGCTGTTCATTACGTTCCTGAGCTGGGTGACAACGCGGGTGCCAATTGGCTGGCGACGCTTGATGGGCGTGTTAATTGGCTTTATCGGCGTGCTGTTCATCGTCAAGCCGGGTGCCGGGGATATTCCGCTGCTGCCAGCAATGATGGCCGTGGGTTCAGCGTTCTTCTATTCCTTGTCTGCCTTGATGACCAACTGGCTTGGGCGGACAGAGTCCACCACCGTGCAGTCCATTACGTTTGTCATCATGAACCTGTTTTTTGGTGCCATGTTCTGGGCGATCTTTGGTGATGGTTGGGCCGTAGATCACGCCCCGGCTGGTTTGGAAGTGCTGCTAAAGGCATGGGTCTGGCCGACACGGAACGACGTTATGGTTATGGTCGCGATTGGCTTGGGTTCCGCCATTGGTTTCATCATGTTGACGGCAGCTTACCGTAACCTTGAACCGTCCTTCGCGGCACCGTTTGAGTACTGCTTGATGGGGTACAATCTGGTGTGGGGTATTGTGTTGTTCCGCCAGTACCCGGACGCATTCACGCTGATCGGCATGGCGATCATTGTCCTCTCTGGCTTGTTCGTCCTCTATCGTGAGGGTGAGCGGCGTCAGTCGATTGTGCGCCGCCTGTTCCGTCCTCGTCGCGTTCGATAATCCTCGCTTAGGAAGAGAGTCTGCCCGTGACCTCGGTCGCGGGCGGCCCTATACAGAAGGCTCTTTTTGATAGGAGCGGTGCGATGCGGATTGTTGGGTTGGTGCTGGCTGGTTTTCTGGCTGTTTTCGCAGCGGGTGTCTGCTGGATTGGTAACGATATTTATGGCGAGACCCTGCAGGTCGATCCGGCGTGTCACGATGCCCCGCTCTTCACCGCAGACTCCGCCAAGCTGACAATCGCCAGCAACCCGCTCGCTCACCAAATCGATCCCTCAGTCTACAGTGGTGTTCAGGCCGTCTCGTTCCCATCTCGTGATGGCAAGGTTGACGTCGCCGGTCTGCTCAGCCCGCCGCGTGACGGTGCGCCACTGGTGATTGCGACCCACGGGTTTACGGGCTGCAAACACCACAAGCATGGCCTCTCAATCATTGGCATTCTCGCCAGCGCCGGTTTCGGCGTGCTGGCGATTGATCTGCGGGAACATGGCGAATCCACGGTTTTGGATGGCGTCGCAGCCTTGGGCAGTGATGAGTTCAACGACGTTCTAGGCGCGCGCGACTACGCGCTCAACACCCTTGGCTTAGCGCCATCCAAGGTCGGGTTTTGGGGCGAAAGCATGGGCGGCGCGACCACGTTGATTGCCAACACCTACGAAGACCTCGGGCCTATTTTTGTCGATGCCCCGTTTTCAGACATCAAGTTGGTGATGAAAGACAACTCCGACCGCGCATCTGTGCCGCCCTGGACGGTCGAGATCATCAGTATCGCTGTGCAAATTCTCCGCAACTATAATTTTACAGCCGCCAGCCCGATCGATGGACTTGCCGAACGGGCTGAACAGGCAATCTTTTGGGTGCACGGAACGGCGGACGAAACCGTGGGCATTCACCATGCGGAATTGGCCCACGCCGCTGTCGCCACGCATCGCCAGAAGCAATTTCTGATCGCTGATGGTGTGAGCCATGTGGCGACCATGTGGGACCGTCCATCCGAATATCGCCTATCGCTTGTTTCCTTCTTTGACAAACATCTAAAGGACTAAGTCTGTGATCCTGGGTATCTCTATTGCTGAATTCATGATGTTTGCTGGTTTGATGGCCGGGGGCGCCATGATCGCAGGGTTTATCGCTGGGTTGTTTGGCGTTGGTGGCGGTATCGTCATGGTGCCCATCCTAACCGAGCTTTTTGCCCTTGGGCTTGGCGGCTCGGATGCGTCCTACGCGCAGCATCTTGCGGTCGGGACGTCGCTTGCGATCATCATTCCCACCTCGATTCAATCGGCTCGGACACACTTTGCCTCGGGCAAAATGGACATGGCGCTTTTGCGGCGATACGTGATTTTTGTCCCGATTGGCGTTTTGCTCGGGCTGTACTTGGCAACCGTGATGAATGCTGGCGGTTTGGGGCTGGTGTTTGGTGCTATTGCTTTGACAGTCGGGGTTTATCAGTTGGTGGCGTCCCCGAGCCTGCAACTGGCCAAGACGGTCCCTGGCACGCCTGTCGCCCAAGGTGTTGGTTTGTTTTTTGGGACCATTTCGACGCTCATGGGGATCGGTGGCGGTGTGGTGAATAACCTGTTCATGACGCTCAGCGGTGCCGACATCAAACGCGCCATCGCCACGTCTGCCGGTGTTGGCGTTCTGATTTCCATACCTGCGGCTTTGGGGTTCATGGTCATAGGCGCAGGTAAAGACGGCCTCCCGCCGCTGTCCGTTGGTTATGTTAATCTTCTTGCCGTTGCTTTTTTGATCCCCTTCACCGTTTTCATGGCCCCAATCGGTGCGCGCCTCACCCATCGCCTGTCTGGTGCCATAACGAAGAAGTTGTTCAGCGCATTCCTGATCCTCGTTGCAATCCGCGCCTTTTGGAAGGTCTTTTTCGGTTAAAACCTTGCATTGCAGCGGGAAAAACTGCGAAAGTCCGCGCCCAACGAGGGGGATTTTGGGATGACAGCCGATTTAGATCAGATTGATCGCGCTATTTTGTCGACTTTGCAGAAGGACAGCAGGCTGTCCATGGCGGAGCTTGGCGAAAAGGTTGGCCTGTCTTCGTCCGCCTGTCACCGACGCGTCCTGCAGCTGCAAACCGCTGGCGTGATCGAAGGGTATGCAGCCCGGCTCAATGCCAAGTCGCTGGGCTTGGATCTGCACTTCATCGTTGATGTGTCTTTGCATTCGCAAGCCGAAGAAGACCTCGAATCGTTCGAGCGCGCGGCGCGTGACAATTCTTCGGTGTTGGAATGCTATCTCATGGCGGGGCAGGCAGACTTCTCTCTGCGGGTGTCTGCGCGGGATACGGCGCACTACGAAGAAGTGCACCGCCAAATCGCCCACATGCCCGGTGTAACTCGGATCGAATCAAAACTGATCCTGCGCACTGTGAAAAAATGGATGGGCTACAAGGTTTAATTGCAGCCCATGCCCTAAGTCGTCTTAGAGGGACGTATCATCGTAGAAGATGATCGAACCGTTCCACGTCTGGGAAATGCTCTCGCCATCACTGTCGAGGTAGGACGAGGTTCCGGCTTCGTTGATACCAACCAGCAGCTCATCCGCATCAATGTTACCATCTGAGCGTTCAGCCTGTTCGATTGAACCAGGGATGACTTGCAGCTCAACAGCGCCCGGTACGGGTTCCGTCGTGAACATTTGGGTCACAACCTGTGGATTGGTCAGATCGACATCGAAGAAGCGAATGATTGGCGTCTGGTCCAAAACATCCAAAACGGCCAGTTCCAGATCCTCGTCACCATCAAAGTTACCCGCCGTAATTTGGCTCGCCTTGATATCGGCAATATGCAGGCCATCGTTGGTGATCGACAGCGCCTCGGGGGAGTCGAGGCCAGAGTGGAAGGCTTTACTGTAGTAAATGCCCTTGTCTGTAGCCGTAAATACGACGTTTCCGATGACGGCAATATCGTTGTGACTGATGCCGGTGCCAGCGCTCACGATACCATCATCAGCGTCGCCATCGAGGAACACCATACCGATGCCGTCGCCACCATTGGTGCCGTAAATGCCAACCGCGTATTCCGTGTCGTTGATGATCAGGCTTTCAACTTCGCCGTAGTTCCAACCGCCCTGCAACTGCTCAGAGTTAAAGGCGTATTCGAGGTCGTCGTAGTAGACCGAATACAGCGCGTCTTCCGCAGCCACGTCGTTGGTACCGCCACCAATCACCATGATTTTCTTCATGTTGGTTGGGGACGTTTCCTTGCTGGCGTTGTCAGAGTTAAAGTGGCCAATCAAGACGTCTTCAACCATGGAAGGCTCGGAATCCTTGTCTGCCGCCTTAAAGGTGAACTCGCCAGACTTACCGACTTCCCAAATCTGGACAACGGAGTCCGTGCTGTTCGTGCCGCCTCGGCCAGCAACCACGATATCGGTGAAGCCGTCGCCGTCAATGTCATCCATATCGAGCGCCCGAACTTCATGAATGCGGTATTCTGCATCAATCTCGGTGCTGTTGGTGGAATAATTCCGCGTGTTTGAGAAGCCACCAGTGCCTGTCAGTTCGTGGACTGAGAACGCGTTTTCCACTTCAGAATGGAACGAGGCAATCATGTCTTCCCCGCCATCCAAATTGTGGTGGTACTCAGCCTCGTCCATGAACGGCAGCCAGTCGGTGCTGTCTGCTGCGCCAGAGCTGGTGCTGTTCAGGCCGTTGAACTTCAAGCGCGTGATGTTTGCTTCGCGCACGTATTCCAGTGGACCGTCATCGTCGGTTGAGTTGCTGATCGTAAACTCAAACGTCCGGAAGGAGGTGAGGGCGGAACCATCAGACACTTCAACCACAACGGTCGCAATGTTTTGATCAAAACGGGTACCATCGGCATCGTTGCCAGGCTGGCTGTAATCCAAGCGCTCATTGATCACCAGTTCACCATTTTCGTTAATTTCGAAAATGTTGGTGATCTCAGAACCCAGATGCTGCGATTCGATGCGGTACATCAATTCGTCTTCTTCGGGGTCACTTGCGCTCAGCGTCCCAACGACGCTGTCGGCTTCGACCAAGTCGTAGCTGCCGCTGGAGTTGCTGAACTGACTGAATGTCAGAGCCGTCGGCCCGACGTTTTCGGGGTCCGTGTTCGTGATCGTAAACTCAGGATCCGAGCCATCGTCAACTTCTTCGGTCAGGATGTCATCGCCGCCGTCAACGGTGCCAGACCCATCGTCGGTGCCGTCGCCGGTTCCATCGGAGTCACCATCGCCGTCACCGCTGCCGTCTGTACCATCGGTCCCGTCGGTGCCATCAGTGCCGTCTGCACCATCCGCGCCGTCGGCGCCGTCTGAACCGTCGTTGGCAAAAGGATTGGACAGGTTGCCCGTGGCAGCCGCTGCCCCAAGGCCCAGTGCGCCAATGCCCAGAACGCCAGCAGCGACCGGCAAGCCCCAGCCGCCGCCAACACCGTAGATCCGCGACAAAACGGAGGTGGTTTCAGTGATGGTGCCCAGTTCGCCAGCGATATTGGACGCAAGCCATACATCACCACCGTTAAAGGCGTAGTCACCCGCCGCAGCGGTCATCAACTCACCGTTTTTCAACGTGAGCGACAGCGTTCCGTCGGTGAGTTTCTCGGTGCTTTCAACAGCCGATTGGATGTTGCGGAAGTTCTTTGTTTCAACGCTGGTCGCGACGTCGCCAATTTGAACCTGCTGCTGGGGGTCCAGCAAGGTTACTTGGGTCGTCTGCGTCTGCTGCGTTGGGAAGTAAATAGGTGACGTCGATGCCGTTTGGCCGGAAGCCCAACGCTGCACTTCAGAAATCGGCGTGATTGGCTCAAGCTCGCCAATGAAGTTTACGACGCCTGGTTCAGCGCTGCCGCGTGAGGTTGGCAGTGTTTCAAGATTGCTGAACCCGCTCGTGCTGCTGCTGAAGCTGGTATTGAGGCTCGCAGCCGCGTCGCCAGGATGTACATGCGGAACCGCAGGGCCAGATGTAGCACCGAAAAGCGGACCGGTGGCGGTTGAGCCGTCGGCGTTCAGTGTGACTGTGTGGCTGAGCGCTTCACTGCCGATAAAGGCACTTCCAGCTACAGCGGAGTAAAGCCCTGCTCTTAAAAGGGAACGCTTTTTGGGCGTAAATTCTCTTTTGGCATTTAAAATCGAATGCATATTCTCGTTTCCAAATCGATTTACAGCTCTGTCTGAAATCCACCCCGAAAATTGAGGTATCAATTCGCTCAGACGTCCCTGTAGGGATATAAAATTACTCGCCGGACGCTCGAAACGCCGCGCTATTACGAACGTATGTACCTAAAGGTTTAATCTCATGCAAGAAGATTTTTATTTAACCTACTGTAAAACATGACTTTTAGATTTTTGTCTCTAAATTTACAAAAAATGCTGTCTAAATCGTTTTGCACGCGAAAAGATAAAAGCACTGGAAATGGTGGTTTTGACGGCTAAAAACCACTTCTCGCCTTAATTCCAGCCGCACAATAATGCCCCTTTTTAGCCAAAATGCTCCTTCGGGTGATCACGTTATCCGGCGCGAACCATTGCTCACGTAGTCAGACGCATAATCTAGGCCGAGAAGAATGCCCTCTTTCCGGCAAGGAGACGGTTATGGGGTTACTGGCTGTAAAGTGCCGGTGATACCGCAGCGGACGCCGTGCTGCGGTACAAGGTCGCCGGCGCATCTTCGACCAGCTCTAGGCCCACACTGCTGATCCGCTTGATCGCCATTCCCCGTTCGACGCGCTTGTCAGAGCGCAAAGCGAAGGGTCCATCTACGCCGCTGAACCCCTGTGGGCGTTCGAGTTCCGAGGCGGTGAATGGAACACCGGAACCGCGCGCCGCAAGCTCCAGAGCCATGGCAACACCATCATAAGCGACTGAGGATAGAGGGTGCGGATCTTTGCCAAAAGCTGATTTGAATGACGCTTGAAACGCTCCAAACCCGCGCTCTGCCGGGGACGCATAAATTGCGCCCAGCAGGGCTTGTTCGGAAATCAGCTGGTTGGCTTGCTGGTCCCAAACGGGCACGCCCAGATAGCTAACCCGCTGCGGGTCTACACCATAGAAGTAGAGCAGCGAGGCCATATCGCCGGCTTCTGCTGTGTCTGGCAGGTAGATCGCGTCAAAAGTTGCTGCGCGCTGTCCAACAGACTGCGCAACCGCCGTCCGACCGGGTCGATCCTGGGCGTCCGAGGGGTAGGTTTCCGTCAGCGCGATTTCCGCGCCCACGAACCGTGCTAGGCCATTGGCAGCGTCGGCTGCGGCTTGGCCATAGGTATCTGCTGGCGCAACAATGGCGATGCGGCGTTGGCCCCGGCGTGCGGAATATTCGAGAACGCGCTTGGTTACGGCTTCGGGCGTGATGCCCATGATGTAGGCGTTGGGCGTCGCGCGTGTGATGTCGTTGCTAAAGCTCACGACGTTGACGCGTTGCCGCGCCGCAATCCGTGAAACCAGAGCGATGGCGTCACCGCGTAAGGGGCCCAAAATCAGTTTAGCACCGTCTCGCAAAGCTTCGGATGCCGCGGCTTGAGCCCCGGCATTGTCCGAGCGGGTGTCGTAAATTCGGGTTTCAAAGGTTCCGGCGATGCCACGGTCTTTAATGGCAAGCTCCGCCCCGTTTTTCATGGCTTCACCAATTTCACCCAACGAACCGGTAAGGGGGAGCAAGATGGCGATAACCGGTGGCTTGGCTGGTTCGAGCTGACGGACATCGACCGACGTCGGGGCTTGTTCAGGATCGATCAGATACCCTTCGGGCGTGATGACGCGCAGCCCATTGGGCGTCATGACCATGCGATAAGCCGGCTCGGTTTGCGTCGTCGTCGTGACTTCCGCGTCCATCGTCGCATATGTCGTTTCAACACAGGCGGTCAAAGCACCCAAACAAAGGATGCTCAATCCGATTAAAAGCGGCCTTGCAAAGGCAAACCAGCGGTCCATACAACCCAACCTCAACTCATACATTCATTCGCACCTGCAGCGATTTTCCTCGCCGTCTTGCTTATTTTCCATCGCCGAGCATGTAAGAGGCGCATGCGCCCCTTCTGTTCTAGGCCCGTGACACGCATCTACGATACGCCCACATTTATTCTGACACTACAGATTGGAAACTCGTAAACGAAAACCATACACGTTTATACGTCATTGTTATCGTACACTGAGGCTTTCCGACACCAATCAGGCATAAATATGCTGAAGGAGGACAACCGTATGTCATCCATACGACCGTGGAGAGACATCGAACGGCGCAAAACACGACGAGTCATGGTCGGTGACGTGCCTGTCGGTGGCGATTCTCCGATCACTGTCCAATCGATGACCAACACGCCCACGCCCGATGTGCAAGCAACAATCGATCAAATCCGCGCGCTGGAGGAGGCTGGCGCCGACATCGTGCGCGTGTCTTGTCCGGACGAAGCGTCCACAGCGACGTTCGATCAAATTGTCAAAGCCGTGTCGGTCCCCATCGTCGCTGATATCCACTTTCATTATAAACGTGCGTTGGAAGCTGCGGACAAGGGCGCGGCGTGCCTGCGGATCAACCCTGGCAACATTGGCAGCAAAGAGCGTGTCGCCGAAGTTGTCCGCGCAGCGAAGGCGAACGGCTGTTCCATTCGTATTGGCGTCAACGGCGGCTCGCTGGAAAAGCATCTTTTGGAAAAATACGGCGAGCCTTGCCCGGAAGCGCTGGTTGAAAGTGCCTTGGATTCCATCAAGCTGCTCGAAGATTGCGACTTTCAGGACATCAAGATTTCGGTCAAAGCCAGCGACGTTTTTCTGGCTGTTGCGGCCTATGCTGGTTTGGCCGATGCCTGCGACTACCCCTTTCACCTTGGCATCACCGAAGCGGGTCCAGCGCGGCTGGGAACGGTTAAAAGCGCTGTTGGGCTGGGGAACCTGCTCTGGTCAGGCATTGGCGATACAATCCGGGTGAGTCTTTCGGCGGATCCGGTTGAGGAGATCCACGTTGGGTTTGACCTGCTCAAGTCGCTGGGGTTGCGGCACCGCGGCGTGAATATCATCGCTTGCCCGTCCTGCTCGCGACAGGGCTTTGACGTCATCAATGTTGTCACGGAAATTGAGCGCCGCGTGTCTCACATCAGCACGCCAATGGACGTTTCTGTTCTCGGTTGCGTGGTGAATGGCCCCGGTGAAGCGGCACAAACGGTTTTGGGGCTGACGGGTGGTGGCAATGGACGGCATAAGGTGTACATGAACGGTCGTCCCGATCACAACGTAAGTGACGCTGAAATGGTGGATCATTTCGTTGCGTTGATCGAGGGTGAAGCAGAGAAGATCGAGGCAGCGCTGGCGCAGTGAAATGGTTTCCATCCGTCCCACTTGAGGAACTCAAGACGTGGGATCGAAAATTCAACGATGTGGTGTTTGCTGTCGGCAACTTTGACGGCGTTCATCGGGGGCATCTGGCGTTGCTGGAGGGTGCACGCGCCAAGGCCGATGAGCTGGGATGCCGCGCTGGTGTTCTTACTTTTGCGCCCCATCCCCGTCGGTACTTCGCCGGTCCAGACAAGCCACCGTTCCTGCTGACGCGCGGTGTTGAGCAACGAGAGGCGTTGCTGGGTGAGACCGGTTTGGTCGATGTGCTGGTTGAATTGGCTTTTGACGAGGATCTTTCCAGCGTCGAAGCAGAAGCCTTTGCTTTGAAAATTCTCTCAACGCATTTGGGGACACGACATGTGCTCGCTGGCCCCGATTTTCGCTTTGGGTATCAGCGCGGCGGCGACATGTTGCAGCTGGGGCGCTGGGGTCAGGATATGAGCTTTGGCGTTTCCGCCGTGCCGCTGCGTCATGATGATGCCGAAGGCGGTGTGATTTCGTCATCGCGCGTGCGCCAAGCGCTGGCAGACGCCGATGTACCCACCGCCAATCGCCTGCTTGGGCGGGAATGGAGCGCGGAAGGTGTTGTCGAGCGCGGCGATCAAATTGGTCGCACGTTAGGCTTTCCAACGGCCAATCTCAGATGGCCCGCGCTGCAGCTGCGGCCACACTTTGGGGTCTACGCGGGCTGGGCCGCCGTGAACGGTGGCGAGCGTTTGCCCGCCGTCTCTTACCTTGGCACCCGTCCCACGGTGGACGGCGTCGAAGAGCGTTTCGAGGTGCATTTGCTCGATTGGTCTGGCGACATTTATGGCGAGCACGTGCGCTTCTGGTTCGACAGTTTCATCCACCCGGATTTAGAGTTCAAAGGTCTGGAAGCGCTGAAAGTACAAATCGCTGAGGACTGCGATGAAGCCCGCCGCAGGCTGGCGCCCTAAATCTACGTTCCTGCCGATTAGCCGCGTTGCGCCTGTCACACTCGCGTTTAGCGCTGCGTGCCTGTATTGCGTATCTTATTGATTCACCGTTGACTGAGTAGCCTTAGACCCATGAGCGACACTGATAACGCCCGCGATTTCCGAGATACAGTGACGACACCGGAAACGGCTTTTCCCATGCGCGGCAATTTGCCGACCCGCGAGCCGGAATGGCTCGCAAAGTGGGAGGAAATGGGCCTGTTTGACCGGATCCGGGAGGAGTCCAAAGGACGCCCCAAATTCGTCCTGCACGATGGCCCCCCATACGCCAACGGCAACCTGCATATCGGGCACGCCCTCAATAAGATCCTGAAGGACGTGATCAACCGCAGTCACCAGATGATGGGCAAGGACGCGCACTATGTGCCGGGCTGGGATTGTCACGGTTTGCCGATCGAATGGAAAATCGAAGAACAATACCGCGAGCGTGGGCAAGACAAGGACGACGTTGACGTCATTGAATTCCGCCGCGAATGCCGTGATTTCGCGCAAGGTTGGGTCGAGGAGCAAACACGCCAGTTCAAGCGACTGGGTGTCATGGGCAACTGGGAAAAGCCTTACTTGACCATGCATTACGATGCTGAGGCTCAGATTGTTCGCGAGTTGGGTAAGTTCCTGCTCGACGAGCAACTCTACAAGGGCAACAAGCCCGTGCTGTGGTCCGTGGTCGAGAAAACCGCGCTGGCCGATGCTGAGGTTGAGTATTACCCGCACAAGTCCGTCACCATTTGGGTCAAGTTCCCGATCACAGCAGCGCCGCAAGCTGAGCTTGTTGGCGCAAAGGCCGTCATTTGGACCACCACCACGTGGACCATCCCCGGTAACCGGGCCATGGCTTTCCATGACGACATCAAATACGGCGTTTACCGCGTTGATGCCGTGGCCGAAGGGTCGCTGGCACAGGTGGGTGAGCGGCTGGTTATCGCTGATGAAACCGCAGAAGCCACCGCAAAGGCCGCCAAGATCGAGTCCTGGACACGGGAAGATATGGATGTCGACCTGACCGGTGTGATTGCGCAGCATCCGCTGAACGGTCAGGGCTATGATTACGATGTGCCTATGTTCCACGGTGACTATGTCACGACCGAGCAGGGCACGGGGTTGGTTCACATTGCGCCGGGCCATGGTTTTGATGACTGGCAGTTGGCGACCGTCAAGCATGGCATCGAAGTGCCGATGACCGTGGCCGAAGACGGCAGCTTTTACGACCACATTCCGCTGTTTGCTGGCCTGACGGTTTATAACCAAAAGGGCAAAGACGGCACGGCGCTTGGTCCGATCCTAAAGGCGATGATTGAGGCTGGTGGATTGCTGGCCAAAGGCAAGCTGGAGCACTCTTACCCGCATTCGTGGCGCTCCAAAGCGCCGCTCATCTTCCGGAATACCGCGCAGTGGTTCATTTCGATGGAAGAAAAAGGCTTGCGTGATGGCGCGCTGAAGGCGCTGAGCGAAACTGGTTTTGTCCCGGAGCAGGGCCGAAACCGCATCACGTCCATGATCGAATCTCGTCCCGATTGGTGTGTATCCCGCCAGCGTGTTTGGGGCGTCCCTTTGCCGATTTTCGTGCGCAAATCCGATGGTCAGCCTTTGCGCGATCCAGCGGTTATCGAGCGCATTGCTGAGGCTTATGAGCAAGAGGGCGGAGACGCTTGGTTTAACAGCCCGGCATCGCGGTTCTTGGGCGATGACTACGACCCCGATGATTTTGAGCAGGGCAAAGACGTTGTTGAAGTTTGGTTCGACAGCGGCGCGACGCACGCTTTCGTTTTGGAGCGGCGTCCTGAGCTGAAATGGCCTGCTGACCTTTATCTGGAAGGCTCCGACCAGCATCGGGGTTGGTTCCACTCCTCCCTGCTGGTTGGCGTTGGCACGCGCGGGCGTGCGCCCTATGACTCCATTCTCACCCACGGTTTCGTGTTGGATGAGAAAGGCAACAAGATGTCCAAGTCGCTGGGCAATGTCACCGCACCGGATGACGTCGCCAAGCAATTTGGGATTGATATTCTGCGGCTGTGGGTCGTGGCTTCGGATTATAGCGATGATCTGCGCATTGGCCCGGCGATTCTGAAGCACTCTGCGGACGCTTACCGCCGCTTCCGCAATACCTTGCGTTTTACACTCGGAAATTTGGGCTCCTTCCAGCCGTCGCAGGCGGTTCCTTACGAAGACCTGCCTGAGCTTGAGCGTTGGGTGCTGCACCGGTTGAGCGAGCTTGACGCTTTGGTGCGGTCGTCGGCTGAGGCTTACGACTTCCACCGCTTGTATACGGAGCTGCACAACTTCTGCGCTGTGGATCTATCGTCGCTCTACTTCGATATCCGCAAGGATGCGCTTTACTGTGACGCGGCAGACAGCCTGCGCGCGCGGGCGGCTCGCACGGTTTTGGCGGAGTGTTTCTCCTGCCTGACAGCATGGCTGGCGCCGATTTTGTCGTTCACGGCCGAAGAAGCGTGGATGACGCGGGCCGAAGACGAAAAAGATCTGCCGGAGAAGCTGGTGGATACGGACTCCGTGCACTTGCGCACCATTCCCGATATTCCGCAGGCGTGGACGAACACTGAGCTGTCTGAAAAGTGGTCTAAGGTTTTTGCTGTGCGACGGGTGATCACCGCGGCGCTTGAGCCGCTTCGGCAGGAAAAGACCATTGGTTCCAGCCTGCAGGCCGCGCCAACAGTGCATTTGTCAGGCGACCTGCATGCCGCTGTTGCCGGTGTCGACTTCACCGAAGTCGCCATTGTCTCAGATGTAACCATTGCCGAAGGCGACGGTCCGGCTTCTGCTGTGCGGGTCGAGGACATTGCCGGCGTGGCTGTTGAGCCAACGTTGGCACAAGGTGAGAAGTGTCAGCGCTGCTGGCAGGTGCTGCCTGAAGTTCATGCCAATCCGCAGGGCATTTGTGGCCGTTGCGAAACGGCTGTTTCTGCTTCGAAAGGCTAATTGATGTTACGCTGGGGTATTCTTCTCGCGCTGGTGGTGCTGGCCTTGGATCAGGCGACCAAGTTCCTGATTGTGGCTTTGATTGACCAATCCTATGCGGGCAATCTCGATATTCGAGAAATCACGCCGTTCTTTAACATTTGGCACGTTCGAAATTCTGGCATCGCGTTCTCGCTGGGCAATTTTAACGACGGTGGCCGCTACTTCATCGGTATCCTTGCTTTTGTCGTTGCGGGCGTTTTGATCTTTCTTGGGTCGAAAACACACAAAAGGGTGGTTATCGCCGCCTATGCCTTGATCGCCGGTGGCGCGGTTGGGAATGCGATGGATCGGTTGAATCCCTTGCGTCAAACTGTTGTGGATTTCCTCGATTTCCATATCGGAACCGCCCATTGGCCGTCGTTTAACGTGGCTGACTCAGCAATTGTCCTTGGCGTTGCCCTAATTCTGATCGATATGATGTTCTTATCGGGTGACCGGGAAATCAAAGCATCGGAGTAGAAGACACACCAATGCCGCTATCGCGCTTCGTTTCAGTTCTGGTTCTCTTGGCCAGCAGCCCTGTGGTTACGGGCTGCGGAGCTTTGACGCGCGGGTTGGGCGGGGTGACGAGCGAAGGCTTGGTGGACGAGTACTCGATCCCGCAAAACCGTGGACTTGCCGTTCCAACGGATTTCTCCCGCTTGCCAACCCCGTTAAACCCAAGGGATGTCCGGGCCAGTTTGCCGTCGCAGGCGGAGATTGAATCGCTGATGTTTACGTTGGAACCTGAGCCAGAGCCGGAATATGTGCCGATGACGGTCGTCACCGGCGAGGTGCCAGACTATCAGCCCATAGGCCGCATCGTGGCGAGTGGGTCCAATGGTGCCGCGTCACAAGAATTCGTTTCACCGCAAACCAATGCCGCTGGTTCGCTGTTCCCCGTGCTCAACCAGCCAGCCAGCGCACCCGCACTGACCATTTCCCCCGCATTGGCCCCTGTTCCGCAAACGGCGCCGATGGAGAGTGCGGGCGTCGGTGAGGGCGTTGTTGTCCTGAGCGCCGAAGATGCTGCGGCGCTGTCCGCTTTGGCCATCGGTGCGCCCATATCAAATCTGCCCCCGGCCGCAGCCGCAATACGCGCCGCGCCAATGGTCACATCTCTTCCAGATGGCGTGACCGTTGTCGGTGCGCCGGTCGTTTTACAGCGCTAAAGCACCATATCCCTATTCAAGCTTTTGGTACCGTGCCGATCCTTTCCGATCGCACGAACGTATTTTGACGTTTTTGGAGAGACCATGAAACGACTGATATTTGCCCTTTCAGGCGCCTTTGCAACGCTTGTCGCTGCGCCGGCGCTCGCGCTGTATGAGCAGGCCCGCTGGTTTACGCTCGACAATGGCATGGACGTTATTGTCATCGAAAATCATCGCGCCCCGGCGGTCCATGCCCGCGTGGTTTACAAGGTTGGTGCCTTGGACGAGCAGCCCGGTCAGTACGGCATCGCGCACGTTTTGGAGCACATGATGTTCCGCGGCTCGCCAGAGCATAAGGGCCGCAGCTTGGCGCCGGGTGAGTATGACGGCGCTTTGGGTCGCATTGGCGCGACAGACAACGCTTCGACGTCGGCCAACGTCACCAGCTACTATGGCGTGATGGGGTCTGAGCATCTGGAGCTGTTCTTGGAATTGAACGCGGTTCTGATGAACGGCTTGAACGCAGAAGGCGATCAGCTGGAGAATGAGAAGGGCGTGGTGTTGCAGGAGTTTCGGCAGCGCTGGGAGAACAATCCTTCTGCGCGCGCGTCGCACCAACTGCGCGCAGCGTTGCGCGGCGCACCCGCCTATGACCACCCCATCATTGGGTTTGAAGAAGAATTTGGCGCGCTGAGCACACAGAACCTGCTCGACTTTCATCAGGCGTGGTACCAGCCGAACAACGCCGTTCTGATCGTCTCCGGTGACGCGACGCCAGAGGCGGTTTTGGCGTTGGCGGAAAAGCACTTTGGCGATTTTGAACCCGGCGCGGTTCCCGACCGTGTCCGCCCCGATGCGGTCCGTCCTTTCGAGCCCGGGTTCGAAGAAGTGTCAGACGCGCTGATCACCAAGGCTTCAGCCCGGCGCGGATGGCGTTTACCTGAAGTCATCGCCGAAACCGGTCCCGAGGCTTTCCAAGCCCGCTACGCCGCACGGTTGCTGACATCCATGTTGACCAGTGGTCTGGATGCGCCCTTTACCCGCTATTTACAGACCGAGCGTGAAATCGCGCTGAGCGCGGCATTCAGTATGGTGTTGGACGAGGGGCAGGACTGGGCCTTGTTAAATGTTGAACCCGTGGAGGGTTTGGACGCCGTGGAGGTGTTGGACGAGGCCGAGAGCTTCTTGCGCAACTGGTTGGCGAATGACCTGACCGAAGAGCGCCTTGCTCGTCAAAAGCGCCGTTTGATGAACGGGTTGGTCTATGCTGCCGACAGCGTCGATGGGCCGGCAAGTTCGTTCGAGAGTGTGGTTTCGAGCCAGTCCGACTACGGCATTTATCTGACTTTGGAAGAAACGATTGCTGGAGTAACGCTGGACGATGTGCGCGCGATTGCTGATTTGTTTTTGCAGCAAGCCAGCGCGCCACGCACGCTTTCGCTCTTGCCGCTGGAGAACTAAGATTATGTGGAAATATATCCCGTTAGCCGTGTTGAGTTTGGCCCTATCCCAGCCTGCTGCTGCGATTGATATTCAGGTTGTAAAGATCAACGAGACAGTTGATGCGTGGTTGGTTGAGGATCACAGCAACCCGCTGATCACCCTCAAGTTTGGCTTCGAAGGTGGCTCCCTTTGGGATGAGCCGGGCAAGGAAGGAACGGCCTCACTGACCTTTGGCTCCCTGAACGAAGGGGCAGGGGACATGAGCGCGGAAACCTTCCTTGGCACGTTGCAGGATGAAGCTGTTTCCATGGCGGGAAGTCCGGGCTTGAAGTGGTCAACGGTGAGCTTTCAAACCCCCACCGCATCCATTGATTTTGCCTTTGAGTCCTTGGAAACCATGCTCACAGATCCCGCTTTTGACCCCGAAGGTGTCGAGCGGATGCGTCGGGATGCGATGGCTGGCGCTGTGCAGCGTGAGCGTTCACCCGGCGCGCAACTCGGCGACGCTTTTTACAAGGCGCTGTGGGGTGCGGATGAGCCTCGCAACCGCGAATTCAGTGGCGACATGGAGACCATCCCTGCCATCACGCGTGAGGACTTGATGACGCTCAAGGGTCGGGTGATAGGGCAGAACAACGTCCTGATTGCTGCGGTCGGCGATATTACGCCCGACGAGCTTCGGACACGGGTTGGTGCGATCCTCGATAAACTGCCGACCGTCACGCCGCCCGAGGCGATTGACCCGCCGACCTTCAACACCTTTGAAGCGCCGATTGAGATCGACTTTGATCAAACGCAAAGCATTGTCTTTGCTGTGGCGCCGGCATTTCCGAGAACGGACCCTGATAACTATGCCGCCCGCGTCGTGAACCACATTCTTGGCGGTGGCGGTTTAGGGTCTCGGCTGGCGGATAAAATTCGCAACGAGTTGGGCTTGGTTTACGGCATTCGAAGCGGCTATTCGGCCGGTGAAGACTACGGCACTGTATCGTTCAACTTTGCCACGGCCAACGACGCAGCAGACGAAGCGCTGGACGCAACGTTAGCTGTTTGGAAGGATTTTGCCGAAAACGGGCCGACGCAGGATGAAGTTGACGAGGCAATCTCGTACCTGACCGGCTCGTACGCCACATTCTTCCTGAATTCGAACGACGTGGTTGATTACCTGCTGAGCATTCAAATTCAGGACTTACCGCCGAATTTCCCCGAGTTCCGCAACGACCTGTTTCGTGCGGTGACGCTGGAGGATACACGACGTGTGGCAAAGCGACTGTATAGCGAATCACTGAGGTTTGGCGTAGTAGGTCAGCCAACAGAGTTCACGCCGTACGAATAGCCTGATTGAGGTGCGGCCAAAGGAGTAGCTGCGCCATGCAATCAGACCCATCACCGCTTCTCGGTCCCAACGATCCAGCGCCCTTTCGCTGGATTAATCGGGAGCCGCAGAAGCGGTTTTTGTTGCTGAACGACCATGCAGGCTTTCACACACCGGAAAGCCTGGGTGATCTGGGCTTATCGGCTGAGCACTGGACCAAGCACATCGTGGGTGATTGGGGGATGGAAGCGCTGGGCCGGGCATTGGTTCAACGGCTGAAAGGTTCTTTGATCGAGGGGGTCTACTCGCGCGCTGTGCTTGACCTGAACAGACGGGCGACCGATTGGGATATGGCGGGCGCTGTTCTGGATGGGGTCGAGGTGCCCCGAAATGTCGATTTGTCGCCAGCGTCCTACGCGGCGCGGATTCAGTCGATCCACACCCCTTACCATGACGAGATCGAGCGGTTTTTGGCGGAAGATCCGGGACACCCGGACCGGGTGATTATTCACTGTCACTCTTTTACCGATTGCTTGATGTCCCAGCCCGATCAACCACGCCCGTGGGAAATCGGCCTGCTGCATTACAATGCGACCGACCGCGCGGCCGAGGCGCTAGACTGGTTGCGGGCGAATACGGACTACACGGTGGGTGATAATGAGCCCTATAGCCTGTTCGAGCGGATGACAGGCTCCTATGCTCTGCACAGCTTGCATCGCGATGCTCCTGCTATCACCTTCGAGATTAGACAGGACTTGTTAACCACCCCGAGTGACATCAGCCATTGGTGTGCTGTGCTCGAAGCAATGATCAAGGAGGTTTTCTGACCATGACTGATCTGGACAAAGCAACACAGACCGAACTCGAAGCCGCTGCCTTTCGCGTGCTGCGCGATCATCTGGCTGAGCGCACGGACGTTCAGAATATCGACATGATGAACCTTGCAGGGTTCTGCCGAAACTGCCTGTCTCGCTGGTACGGTGAGGCGGCCGCAGAACGGGGAATCAACATGACCAAAGACGAAGCGCGCGAAGCCTTCTATGGCATGGCGTACAGCGAATGGCGCGACAGGTATCAGACTGAAGCAAATGACAACCAAAAGGCTGCCTTTGAACAGGCCGCCGCAGCGGAGAAATAGGAATGTCCGACGACTTTGATAACGAACTTGATGAGATCATGGCCGACACGGTCGCCAAGCCAGAGGCCATTCCAACCGGCACGCCTGCGGCAGCCGCGCTGATTCAGTACATCGAGCGGGTTGAACGGCTTGAGGAAGAGAAAGCCGGGCTGATGGAAGACATCAAGGAAGTTTACGGCGAAGCAAAAGGGGCTGGGTTTGATCCAAAA
The DNA here is from genome assembly GCA_905479265.1 of uncultured Alphaproteobacteria bacterium. Classification (GTDB taxonomy): domain Bacteria; phylum Pseudomonadota; class Alphaproteobacteria; order UBA7985; family UBA7985; genus UBA7985. The sequence continues at coordinate 28,488 of CAJQLX010000011.1, read as the reverse complement.
ATCATGCGCGCCATTGTTCGCTTGCGGAAGATGGAACCGGGCGATCGGCAGGAGCAAGAAGCCCTGATCGAAACCTACAAAGCCGCCGTCGGCATGGGCTGATCAGCCGTCTAGTTTTGGGTCGGGCAGAGGCATAACCTCGATCCCGTCATCGAGCAGCGCGTCAATCTGCTCCTTAGAAGCCTTGCCGTGGATGCCACGGTCGGGCTTTTTTCCTGTGTGGATGGCGCGCGCTTCATCGGCGAATTTATCGCCCACGTCTTCGTGTGTCTTCTGCACCGTGGCGCGAACGGCATGCAGGAACTGCCGGGCGGCGGCCACGTGCTCTGGCCCCCATGATTCAGGCGGTTTAGCCGTCTGGACTGGTGGCTGGACTGGCGGCTGAGGTGGCGCTGGCATTGGGGCTGTTGAAGCATTGCCCGCGGGTAGGTTCGGCGCAGGGTCGTCTTTGCTGCCGCGACCTTTTCCGCCCTGAACATTGGGCGCCATGATGGTTTTCTCAACGGAGGCATCATTGCAGTGCGGGCAGGTGACGAACCCGCGTGCTTTCTGGTCAGCAAAGCTGTCATTGCCCGGGAACCAGGCCTCGAAACCGTGCCCGTTCGAACATTGGAGTGAAAACTTGATCATGGGCTTTATGTAAGTTTACTCGCGGCTAGAGGGAAGACGGCAAATTGAACGTTCTGGCGTTTTCCAGAGCTGGTATTGCCTGTCGCGCCGCGCTTACTTGATCAAAATCCAGCTCATGAACGATCAACCCCTCCTCGGTTTCTGACGCAATTTCAGCGACGATTTCACCCCACGGATTGATGATGCAAGAATGCCCATAGGTGCGCCGTTCCCCTGCATGCTCGCCGCAGGTTCCCGAAGCCAGCACCCAAGCCCCCGTCTCAATCGCCCGTGCGCGCAGCAACGTGTGCCAATGGGCTCGGCCTGTTATCTGCGTAAAGGCAGCAGGGACCAGCAACACGTTTGCGCCCGCCATCGCGAGGGTTTGGTGCAGTTGAGGAAAGCGCAGATCGTAGCAGATTGTATGCCCCAGCGTCGCGGGGTGATCAGGAAGGGCTGAGAGAATCGCTTCGTCGCCGGGGGAGAATATCTCGCTCTCACCATAGTGTTGGCCATCGCCGATGCTGACATCGAACAAATGAATTTTGTCGTAGCTGTTGATAATAGCGCCGGAGGGATCGAGCAGGATCTGGCGATTGACGAGTTTCCCCGCCGCTCCGCCCTGAACAAGCAAGGAGCCCAAGCAGATAAACACCTTGTTTTGCCCTGCGACCCTTTGTGCCATCTGGAAAACAGGATCGTCTTCGGCGCTGCCAACGGCGCGGTTTAATGCAGAGCGATCAGGCTGGATAATGTTGCTGGCTTCGGGTGTCAAAACGAACGTGCAACCTTTGCCAATGGCCTCAGAAACCAATGTTTCCAAATGCTTGGCGTTGACCTTTGGGTCCGGGCCGACGCAAAACTGTACCAATCCCACCTTCATATTCTGTCCTTTTTGGATTTGTGTCCCTGTGTCTTAAATGGTCGGTCGCGTCTTCTAAGAAGCTCCCTTGCATAATGACGCACTGGTAAGGGCCGTCACACGCACTTAATCTAAGGTCAACCGCAAAAGCTACGAGACCGAAACGTGGACTACGCTTCTTTTTTTGCCGACAGTCTGTCTTCCCTGCACAAAGAAGGGCGCTATCGCGTCTTTGCTAACCTTGAGCGTGTATCAGGCAAGCACCCCAAAGCCATGTACCGTGACCCTCTGAATGGTCAGTCGCGAGAGATCACCGTTTGGTGCTCGAACGACTATTTGGGCATGGGGCAGAATGCGGACGTGCAGCAAGCCATGGCCGACGCGGCTTTGGAGCAAGGCGCGGGCGTTGGCGGCACGCGGAATATCTCCGGCACCAACCACCTGCACGTCGCACTAGAGCGCGAGTTGGCGGATTTGCACGGCAAGGAAGCCGGGCTGATCTTTACTTCCGGTTACGTGAGCAACCTGGCAGCGCTGGGAACGTTGGCGGCGAATCTAAAAGATTGCGTGGTGCTGTCCGACCGTTTGAACCATGCCTCGATGATCGAGGCGATGCGCTGGTCAAAAGCGGAAAAGGTGATCTTTGCGCACAATGACATGGCCGATCTGGAATCCAAGCTACGCATGCTTGACCCCGATCGCCCCAAGATCATCGCTTTCGAGTCCTGCTATTCCATGGAAGGCGACTTCGCGCCCATCGGAAAAATCTGTGATCTTGCGGAAAAATACAACGCGCTGACCTATCTCGACGAAGTCCACGCCGTTGGCCTCTATGGTCTGCACGGTGGCGGGGTTTCTGAGCGCGATCAGCAGGCGCACCGGGTTGACGTGATCGAGGGCACACTGGCGAAGGCCTTTGGCTGCATGGGCGGCTACATCGCCGCGAACAGCGATATTGTCGACTTCGTGCGCTCCTATGCTTCGGCGTTCATCTTTACCACGGCACTGCCACCGTCCTTGACCGCTGGCGCGCTGCAGGCTGTGCGACACCTCAAAGACAGCCAGCAAGAACGGCTCAAGCTGCAAGAGCGGGCGGCGGCGCTGAAAAGCAAGCTGCGCGCCGCACAGTTGCCATTCATGATGTCGGAAAGCCATATCGTCCCGGTTTTGGTCGGCGATGCGCGCCGGTGCCGCGAAGCCTCGGACATTCTGCTCGAAGATCACAACATCTATGTCCAGCCGATCAATTACCCGACTGTGCCGCGCGGGACGGAGCGCCTGCGCTTTACGCCCGGGCCGCTGCATTCGGATGAGGATATGGATCATCTGGTTGAGGCGCTGAAAGCAACGTGGGATCGTTTGAGCCTGTCGGCGGCGGCATAGCCGAAAATTCACCCTCGAATTTTCAACGGTTTTGCCCCATATGCAGGGCGCAACACTTTTAGCTCTGGGAAAAACCTATGTTCGTCGCTGCACTGTTCACAATCGTCCAGGCTCTCGATTTCGCCATTTCGATCCTGAACTTCATTCTTATTGTGTACATCGTCATTGGTTGGCTCCGCGTCTTTAACGTCGGATTCGCCTTTAATCCCGTGGTGAGCCAAGTCTACACGGGCCTGCATTCCCTGATTGATCCGCTGCTGTCGCTGATTCGCCGCGTGATTCCAACACAGTTTGGCGGCATCGATATTGCCCCCATCGTGCTGCTCGGTGGCCTGTGGTTGCTGCGTCAGTTCTTGAGCACGTGGGCGCTTCAGATCGTAAACGGCTAAAGCCTGCAATTGCCTGTCGTTTTGGTGAATGTTTTTGTCGGGCAGGGGGCTAATGTCGGCTCAACAACCTGACACCTATTCATTCAAGGACGAGAGTCATGACGGCAAAATTGATTGACGGCAAAGCCTTTGCAGCCGGTCTGCGTGGACGCGTAAAAACAGGCGCAGATGCGTTGATGAGCAGCCACGGCACAAAGCCCGGTCTTGCCGTTGTCATCGTCGGCGAAGACGCCGCCAGCCAAGTTTACGTGCGCAACAAGGTCAAGCAGACCGCCGAAGCCGGCATGGAGTCCATCCACCACGCGCTGCCGGTCAATACGGAGCAATCGAAACTTGAAGCCCTGATCGACGATCTGAACGCGGATCCAAAGATCCACGGCATTCTGGTTCAACTGCCGCTTCCTGCTCATATGGATAGCGATTCTATCTTGGCCCGGATCGTTCCTGAAAAGGACGTTGACGGCTTTCACGAGGTCAATGTGGGCCGGTTGTCCATTGGCGCGACGGGGCGCAACAAGCCGATCATTCCGTGCACGCCTTGGGGCTCCCTGATGCTCATTAAAGACACGCTGGGCGATATTTCCGGCGCGAATGCTGTGATCGTTGGGCGCTCGAATATTGTCGGTAAGCCGATGGCGCAACTGCTGCTGGGTGCGAATGCTACCGTTACGGTGGCACACTCCCGCACCAAAGATTTGCAGGCTTTGTGCAAGACCGCAGACATCCTTGTTGCCGCCGTGGGGCGTCCTGAGATGGTGCGGGGCGATTGGGTGCGCGATGGGGCGTGCGTGATTGACGTGGGTATCAATCGGATCCCGAAGGACGATGGCAAAACCAAGTTGGTTGGCGACGTGGCCTTTGACGAGTGCTTGGGCCACGCAGGGTCGATCACACCTGTCCCCGGTGGTGTTGGCCCCATGACCATCGCTTGCCTGCTGGCAAACACCCTGACCGCTGCGCACCGTTCCTTGGGTTTGGACGACCCCGAGGTCTAAGCCGGCCTTCTCCCCGCTGGTAGCGAAAACAGTCCTCCGGTCACCGAGGCGTGAGGACTTGTTTTCCGTTGTGTGTCGCATTGCGTGAAAAACGCTCTACATTGGCGCTTGAGATATACCTGCAAGATCAACACGGGGAGACGTCTGATGAAGCCAATCATCCGGCCTGACTGGTGGCTGCCAGAGAGCGCAGCAACCGACCAAACAACATATCAAAACCGCCGCGCCATTTTGAAAGGCCTGGGCATTGGCTCCGTCGGGGCTGGCCTTGCGCTGTCGGGCGCCATGCCTGCTTTTGGTGACACCAGCGATCTTTACCCCGCGCGGAAGAATCCCAACTATGCCAGCACGCTGAATAACCGTCCGTTGACGGATTTCGAGACGGCATCGACGTACAACAATTACTACGAATTCGGTACGTCGAAGAAGATTGCGAAGAATGCGCAGAAGCTGACGATCGATCCGTGGCCGGTGGAAATCGGCGGCTTGGTGAACAACCCCATGACCCTGGATTTCGAAGAGCTGGTCCGGAAGATGCCGATCGAAGAGCGGGTCTACCGCCACCGCTGTGTGGAAGCGTGGTCGATGGTCGTGCCGTGGTCCGGTTTTGCGCTGAAGGAGCTGGTGCGCCTCGCGGACCCAACATCCGACGCAAAATACGTTGTGCTGACGTCGTTCAACCGCCCTGAAGAGGCGCGCAACCAATACCGCAGCCGTTGGCCTTTCCCCTATGTCGAAGGGTTGGAGCTCAAGGAAGCAACCAACGATCTGGCGTTTATGGTGACCGGTCTGTACGGCGAGCCCCTGCCAAAGCAAAACGGCGCGCCGATGCGCCTGGCGGTTCCGTGGAAATACGGATTTAAGCACAACAAGGGCATCACGCGGATCGACTTTGTCTCGGAAATGCCAACGACATTCTGGATGGCGAGCGGGCCCTCAGAGTACGGCTTCTTCGCCAATGTGAACCCGGACGTGCCGCACCGACGCTGGAGCCAAGCGCAGGAACGTGACATTGGGCAAGGCGGCAAGCAGATCCCAACACAGATTTACAACGGTTACGCGAACCAAGTCGCATCGCTTTACGCTGGCCGCGATTCTGACCGCTCGGTCTTCTTCTAAGGAACTGAAACGATGGCCGCTGCATCGCGCCCTGCACTGAAGTCAAAAACCCGGCCCAAAAGCCCCAAACTCAGCCGCCGTGATCTCATTGTGCGACGCGGCCTGAGCTGGCTTGCGTTGGTGTTGCGGATCGTGGGCATCGCCAGCCTTGCTCTTGGGCTGGTGGCGTACGGGGTTGGTATCTTTATCGCCAACCCAGTGACGGCGCTCACGCTGGAAATCATCGATATTTGGTACCTCGCGCACAACTTCAGCCTCGACTTGTTCCAAGTGTTCATCGAGCGAAAGCTGTTCTTTTGGTTACCAAACCCAACAGACCCTTGGTTTAATGTTGTCCGTCCCATTCTGTTCCAAACGCCGGTAACGGTCGCTGTGGTCGGCGCTGCTTTGCTGGGCCTGGGCTGGGGGATTGGGCGGATTGTGCGGCTTCCGTAAAACCGCCTGTCTTTGACCCCGACCTAATGCTAAACCGCCCTTCTGAGACAGAGCTGGAAGGGCGGTTTTTTCATGATCATGAAGCATACTTACGTGGGCGGGCAATCGCGGCATTCTGGTTTGGAGCCGTTTGACAAGATTTATCCGGCAACCGGGGAAGTCATCGCCCGCATCGAGCCAACCTCTGCCGCGTTACTCGATGAGATTGTGGCCGACGCAGCTGAGGCCCAAAAAGCATGGGCGGCAACCAGTGGAACCGAGCGCGGACGCATCCTGCTTCGGGCTGCAAAAATCCTTCAAGATCGCAACGAGCAGGTCGCGCGGGTGGAGGTACAGGACGTCGGCAAAGCCATCGCGGAAGCCGAAAGCGGTGATGTCCCTTCCGGCCCCGATGCGCTTGAATATTTCGGCGGCATCGCCCGCGATATGCCCGGCACCTATCACACCTATCCTGGCGCTGTTGGCTTCACACAGCGCGTGCCCTTGGGCGTTTGTGCCGGTATTGGCGCTTGGAACTACCCCACGCAAATCGCGTGCTGGAAAGCGGCACCGGCGCTGGCCGCAGGCAACGCCTTCATCCTCAAGCCGTCCGAGGAAACGCCGCTAACAGCCTATGAGGTGGCCGACGCCCTGCACGAGGCGGGCTTGCCCAGTGGCCTGTTTAGCGTGGTACAGGGGGATCATACTATCGGTCGGGCGATTTGCGAGCATCCGGGAATCGCCAAAGTCTCGCTGACCGGCGGGGTTGATACCGGCAAGCTCATCATCAAGCAGGCCGCCGACACGCTGAAAAAGGTGACGCTTGAGTTGGGCGGAAAGTCACCGCTGATTGTGTTTGAAGATGCCGATTTGGACGATGCTGTTGGCGTGGCGCTGTCGGCGAACTTCTATACCTCGGGTGAAGTATGTTCGAACGGCACGCGGGTTTTTGTGCACCGGTCGATCGCTGACACGTTTCTGGCCGAGGTCGCACGCCGCACGGCCACCATTCGCGTCGGCGACCCGATGGACCCGGAAGTCCACATGGGCGCGCTGATTTCCGAAGAGCATTTGAACAAGGTCATGGACTACATCGAAATCGGCAAAAACGAAGGGGCGACCCTTTTGGCCGGCGGCAATCGCGTGTCTCCGCAAGGGTTTGAGAACGGCTACTTCGTTGAGCCAACCGTGTTCTCCGGCTGTACGGATGACATGCGGATCGTGCGCGAGGAGATTTTTGGGCCGGTGATGTCGGTCTTGGTCTTTGATGACGAGGATGAAGCCGTGCGACGGGCCAACGATACGTTCTTTGGCTTGGGTGCTGGTTTGATGACCACCAATCTCGCCCGTGCGCATCGCGTCGCGGACCAGTTGGTTTCGGGATCGGTTTGGGTCAACACCTACAACATTTGTCCGCCAGACATGCCCTTTGGCGGGTCGAAGCAAAGCGGATTCGGTCGGGAAAACAGCCGGTTTGCGCTGGAGGGCTATACCGAAGTGCGCTCCACTTACATGGACCTGTCAAAATTTGAAGGGTCGTACTAACGTCCCAAGGCTAGAGACATAAAAAAGGCCCGCAGGATCGAACATCCTGCGGGCCTTTTTCGTGTTTCACGGCGCGCGGCGGTTTAGCCCTTAGCGAGTTCACCGGCTTGCTTCACCCACTCATCACGGTCGATGCGATCAGGGAAGGAGCCAAGCTCAGCGGCCAGCCACTCAACGTCTTTCGCAGAGAAAGCAGCAAGCTGTGCGTACTGGTAGATACCGAAAGAGTTCAGCAGGCCTTCGAACTTCGGTCCGACGCCTTTGATTTTCTTCAGATCGTCAACATCGGTCGGCGCTTCTTTGAGCAGGTTCGTTGGCGCTGGCGCGTCCGTTACGAACTTCTCTTTCTTCGCTGCTGCCTTCTTTGGCTTTTCTGTCGCCTTAGGCGCCTCAGCTTTCTTCGCTTCAGCCTTTGGTGCTTCGGCCTTCTTTTCAGCCTTTGGCGCAGCTTTCTTTGCTTCAGCCTTGGTTGAAACGGCTGCGGAAGCCACCGCTACGGCTGCTGCTGCTTTTGCAGAAGCGGTCGGCGCACCAATTTTCTTGGCGCTGGACGGCGGCGTGTTTGGGTTCTCGTCAACGACGGACACCAAAGAACGACCGCGCTGGCCAACGTGGAACTTCACGTAACCATCGGACAGTGCGAACAGCGTGTGGTCGCGGCCCAAGCCCATGTTGGTGCCTGGGTGGAATTTCGTACCGCGCTGACGCACGATAATGTTGCCAGCTGTTACGAGCTCGCCGCCGTAACGCTTTACGCCGAGGCGTTTACTTTCTGAGTCGCGACCGTTCCGCGAACTACCGCCTGCTTTTTTATGTGCCATTTCTGGGCTCCCTTTGGAGACTTCTTGAATTAGAGGCCGTGTTTAGAGGCTGGCTCGCGCTTTGTCCACCTGCAACGCGTGCATGAAAGCCAGCACTTTAAGCCACATAAACGGAGTCAGTGGCGTAAAGCTCGACCAGCGGGTCTTCCCAGTACAAAATGAGCTCGTCGCCCGTGTTGAAAGAGAGGGTTGTCGAGTACCCGGTGTAGGTCGTCGTATAATCGTCGAGCGAAAAGCCCTGTAATTCGATGCTGTCGTACCCCGATTCGAAATCACCCACTTCGTCGCTGCCGTATCCGGGCCTGAAAATAAAGACATCCGCCCCGTCTCCGCCAATCATGAAATCCGATCCTGCGCCGGGATCGATCCGGTTGCTGGCCTCGTTGCCATAGATTGTGTCGTTGCCAGCGTCGGTCGTCACGTTCTCGATCATCACGTCAAAGGCGATGCCGACGTTGCCATAGGATGTCGGGCGCACAAGGTCGGTCAGCACAAAGTTTTCCGACGTAGCATCGGAGAAAACCACCTCAAACTCCACCCCGCCCATCCAGTAGGTTTCAGCGTCGGAAATGATGGCGAATTCTGTTCCATCGTTGGACACGTCAGCGCTCAAGTGACTGGCCCCACTGACAACGGACACGTCTTGGATCAACAGGGGCGCGTCGGTCAGCTCCTCCACCGCCGTGACCCATTTGGTCAGCGGCAGTCCACCGAGCGTGCTCAGACTGCCCGGTGTTAAATCGACCACGACGTTGGTTGCGCCGACATGAACAATGGTATCGGTGCCGCCCGCGTCCCAGATCGTTTCGAACACCGGGGTATCGCTGTCAAACGTGTAAACGGTATCGCCAATCGCGGTCGCCGTGTTGGCGCCATAGAGGTGCTGGAGCGCTGCAATATCGTACATCATCAGGCTCGCCGGCGAATGACCGCCCTCACCGCTGGACCACGCAATTGTCTCGGTCATCACAGTATAGAGGTCGGTGTCGAGCCAATCGTCCATCAGCGGGTCTTCGAACGGATGGCCTAAACCCAGAGCGTGACCGATTTCGTGGACAAGTACCGTCGCACCGCCGCCCAGGGGATCTTCGAAGTACATGTCGCGAAACGCAGCGGGATCGAGATGCACATCGCCGCTGTTTTCTTCCATTTTTGGTGCGTCGCCATAGGGGACGATCGCCCATCCTTCGGTGATGCCGAGCGGATCATCGACAAAACCGTTGGCGTCATAGCCGAGATTGATGTGGCCGCGATTGAGCCCGTCCGCGGTGTAGGTTCCTGCACCCTGATCGCTGACCTCAGTCAGGGTAACGTTGATGAAGGATTCGAGCGATTCCATCACGTCATGGGTGCGCTGCTGCTCGATCGCGCCAAAGGCTTGAAACCCCGTCAGGCTGGTGGTCGGCATGCGTTCCACAGCAAAGGAATAGGTCAGTTCAACCGGTTGATCATAGGTGCCGCTGCCCAGCCAATGTGCCATGGGCGAAATGGGGTCATCGGCGGGGTATAACAGCGCATCAATGTTGTTGTTGCCGGTGAAATATCCCTTTACGGGCAGGGGTGGTTCAGGGGGTTCAATGGTGGGCTCATCAGGTCCAGCGCCCAGAAGGATCACGCCGCCGGTCACCACACCGGCCGAGGCGACACCAGCGACCGTCAGCACGTTGGCCGTGTCAGTGTACCAAGCCGGACCGCGACCATAGGCAAGCATCAGCGCGTCGCTAGCGCTAAAGGCACCATTGGGAACGATTCCCGGACTTGTCCCAAAGCCTCCCAAGACCTCGAGCGCATCTCGGACGGCATCGGGTATTTGCGCTGCTGGAACCATTTGTGAGCCTTGGGCAGAGCTGACTTGGTAGACGTCTGGACCAATCAGTTGATAGTCCAAGCCGTTGAACAGCAGCGCCTGCGCGGGTTGTGCTGCGGTTAACGCGCCGCCGCCAACGGCAAGTGCCAGCATGCTGCTGCGGCTTTTCACGGCGCGATCTGTGCGGAAAATCTGTTGCATTGCTACTCTCACCCCAGCTTTTGCCTGCAAGATTGCCTGCCTAAGTCGTTCAAGTGATGGCGAAAAAGGGGGCAAGAAGCAACGGAACCAAGGCACGCACACGGTCGCCCGCACGCGGAAGGATTGCAGACCGCAGGCAGCGAGGATAGGTTGCGGGCTGGAAACAGAAACCTCTTCTCAACCGTGGGTACGATGACCAGTCAGGCTCGTTTCAGTGTGGCACCAATGATGGATTGGACAGACAGGCATTGTCGCGTCTTCCACCGCCTGCTGAGTCAACATGCGCTTCTCTATACAGAAATGGTGACAACCGGTGCGCTGATGCACGGCGATGTGCCGCGTCATCTCGACTATTCCGATGTTGAGCACCCTGTGGCGCTGCAACTTGGCGGTTCAGAGCCGGCCGACATGGCTGCTGCGGCGCGGTTGGGGCAGGACTGGGGATACGACGAAATCAACATGAACGTCGGCTGCCCTTCGGACCGGGTTCAGCGGGGAACGTTTGGGGCTTGTTTGATGGCCGAGCCGGGGTTGGTTGCGGAAAACGTACAGGCGATGCGGGCGGGTGTTGATATTCCTGTCACCGTGAAGTGCCGCATCGGCATCGATGATCAAGACAGCGAAGCGGCGCTGACGGACTTTATTGCTCAAGTCAGTGAATCAGGCGGCTGTGAGCGGTTTATTGTGCATGCGCGCAAGGCGTGGTTGCAGGGGCTGAGCCCCAAGGAAAACCGCGATATCCCGCCACTGGACTACGATCGGGTCAAGCGCCTGAAGCAGCAGTTTCCGCATTTGCACATTGGCATTAATGGCGGGGTGAAAGACCTCGATACAGCCCTTGGCTTGCTGTCAGCGGGGCTGGATTCGGTGATGGTTGGGCGGGCCGCCTATCAGGATCCGTGGATGCTTTCCCACGTCGATGCACGCCTTTTCGGCGTGGCCGAAGGCGGTCTGCAGCGGACGCGGCATGGGATCATCGAGGCGTTCTTGCCCTATGTCGAAGATCAGCGTTCGGCGGGCGTGCCGCTTCATGCGATGACACGGCATATCTTAGGCTTGTTCAACAGCCAGCCCGGCGCTCGACTCTGGCGGCGTTACATCTCAGAAAACGCGCCCAACAAGACCGCAGGCGTGGAGGTCTTGCGTCAGGCTTTGGCGTTTGTATCGGTTGAGGACGTCACCGGCACGGACGCGACAAAAGCCGGATAGCGCCAGAACAGATAAAGCCCGCGCGCGATCATAAAGGCGACCAGCGACAGCCACAGCCCATGGATGCCCAACCAAGGCATGAGCGCGATGGTGGTCAGGATTTGTGCGACGCCGCCAAGCAAAACGGAGTTCCGCATTTCAAGCGATCGGGTGCCGCCGAGAAACAGGCCATCAAACATGAAGGCGGGGGCCATGATAAAGCCGCTGATCACCACGTAGGGCATGAGCTCGCGTGAAAGCGCGATTACATCTGGCAGTTTGGTGATCCACGGCAAGGCCCAATAGCCGATGGTGAGCGACAGCAAGGCGCAAGCAACCGCGCTTATTCCGGCCCAAAAGAAGACAAGGCGAGACGCTCTTTGCAGGCGCTCGCGACGCCCCGCGCCGATCGCTTCGCCAGAAAACGCTTCAGCCGCGACCGCAAAGGCATCGAGGCCGAACACGATCAAACCCAGATATTGCCACAGCACCGCAACAGCATCGGCATTGACCCCGGCCAGCCCTTGGGATTGATCCAGCCAGTCAGCAGCCTTGAAGAAGACCATGAAAGAAACCGCAAAGGCGAGGCTTCGCAGGAAGAAATTCGAGTTGGTTGAAAAGAGGGTGATCCAGATCTTGGCCTCCCAAAACCCTTCGAGGCTTTGCAAGGACGTCCGACGCGCCAAACCAAGCATCAGCAAAATCAACAGTCCCAAAATCACACCGGCGTAGCTTGCGATGACACTGCCAAGTGCGGCCCCGCCTGCGCCCATATCGAGCCCCAGCACCAGCCACCAAGTAACACCAATATTCGACAAATTGATAAACGCCTGCAGCAGCAGGACGAGGCCGGTCCGCTGCTGCCCAATCAACCAGCCAAAGCACACGTAGCTGAACAGCACCGCTGGCGCTGACCAGACCCGAACGCTCAGATATTCCTCCAGCGCTGGTCGTAATTCAGGCTGCCAACCCATCAGGGTGTTGAGCACTCCCCAGAAAAGTGGCGCCAAAGCCGCGATCAACGCGCCGCCAACCGCTGCGATCAACAACCCACGCCACAGAACCGCAAAGAGTTTTCGCTCGTTTCGCTCGCCGAAGGCCTGCGCCGCATATCCGCCGGTGGAAAGCCGAAGGAAGCCGAGCGTCCACAGGGTAAACACGAAAATCTCACTACCGGCGGTCACGCCACCTTGCAGCCCTTGGGTCTCCAGTTGGCCCATGATGACCACGTCAGCCAAGGATAAGAGGGGCTCGGTAATCCCACTGAGAAAGGCTGGAACCGCGACAGCAAACACCCGTCGGTGGGTTAGGGGCTGGAGCGCTCTGGAGGATAGACGAGAGGGTTCGGACATGGGGGCCAAATACAACCAATAGGAGAGTTTGAGCAGAGGTTTTTCAGACGATTTCCGCGTCTTATCAGCCCCTTAGATCTCTGTTCTATCCTGTGATCGACGGCATGTCGTGGATGAGTTGGCGTTGGTCACCGCATGGGAGCTGCTCAGCGAAGCAGCCGGGGTGCGATGCTCGGTAAAGACACCCGGGCCTAAGCGTGAGAAGGGCTTCGACCCAGAGCGCTCACCGCAGTCGTCGAAGGGGTCGTGAGGGCGCAGTCTTGCTCAGGGGTCTTTGTTTGCCGCTAAAGAGGGGGATGAAGCGGCGTTTCTGCTGGAAAACCGGCTGGGTTTCGGCCTGCGAACGGACGCTTTTCAGCGCTTCGCCTTGGTTCTGGTGATCTTGACGGCTCGGCCTTCGCAGTTGCGGGCGTGATGGTTCGACCAAAGGCGCCGACGAGCAGCGATAATAAACAATACTAATAAAATTCGTAATATAAGTTGTGGGCTGCGTTGGAAGGGCATGAAATCAGTCGCAAAACTGCAGATGTATCAAATACTAGGCATTCGGCGCGACTTGCGCTGCCTGGCAATTTACAGAAAGTCACTGGCCAATTCGCGGGTTAAGGCGCAAAAATGATGCTCGCTGGCAACAGATTCGACATGGATTAAACAAATAAGTTTGTTTGAAGCGTTCGTGTCATTGTTTCCAACATTCTACGACTTAGCATGAATGGTGAAAGTGAACAGAGCAGTTAGAACGGACTGCATCGAGCTGCGCTTTCAGCGTTTCCTCCCCCTAGAAAGGGCCCAAACTCTCGTGGTTTAGGGCCCTTCTTTTTCGTCTTCCTGCAGATTGAGCAGGAGCACAGCGGTCCCTGTCCAACGACCGAACTTCTGTCCAATGTTGTCCAGAACGCCGACAAACTGGAACCCATACTTCCGGTGAAAACGCACGGACTGGTTGTGATCTGTCGGAATGTCTGGATCGAGCCCGACGATGGCAATCATTGTCTTCATATCAAGCGCTTGGCACCGTAAAACCACGGCGTCCAACAAGGCCTTTGCGATGCCTTTGCCCTGCGCTTCTGGTGCGAGGTAAATCGAGTTTTCGACGGAAAATTGATAGGCTGTTCGCGGTCGATACGGCGAGGCGTAGGCGTAACCAATCACCGTTCCGCTTGCGTCTTCGGCGACCAGATACGGCAGGTTGCGATCCAGAATCGCGTGGATGCGCGATTCCATGTCTGTCGGCGTTGGCGGCTCGACCTCGAAGCTGACCCAAGTCTCGCGCACGTATCCACTATAAATAGCAGACAGGGCCGTCGAATCTGCGTGAGGTGCAACAGGGCGAATCTGAAAGTCGGTCATGGCATCACTCAGTAGGATGGGGGACTTCGGTGTCATTTAAAACCGCAGGGTCCAGCGCGCCCAAGCGCTCGACGACGCTTTTCACCATTTCGCCAATTTTTGCATGGTTGGGACCGGGCGACAGTGTGTCGTTCAAGTAGAGGTCGCGGGACAATTCAAACTGCAGCGCATGAACCCCTGCGTTGGGCGCGCCGTGTTCGCGGATGACATAGCCGCCGGCATAGGGGCGATTCCATTCGACGATCAAACCATCATGCCAAAGGCGATGAAGAACGGACAAAACCACAGGCTTGGCACAGGTGGTCCCAAAGCGATCGCCCAACACAGCGTCAACAGCCCCCGTCGATAACCCTTGTCCCTCGCCCGGCACTTGTTTGATGCGGAACGGATTGCGGTCGCGACGGAGTGAAAAACTGGCGGCAGATGTCATGGCGGGCATGGAGTGGCAATCCAGCAGGATGCAAAACCCAAATTTCTCGACCGTTTGAGCCGTCAGCGCAGCCAAGGCCTTGTGGTAGGGGCGGTGCACCAAATTGAGGCGATGTTCGACGCTGGATGCATCGAGCTTGGTGGCCCCGTAAATTGAGTTGTTTCCCGGCGCCAAGGTGGGGATGACGCCAAACCCCGCCATGACCCGAGGGGATCGAGCGCGGTGTGGCGGCAGGGCGTCGATGTCCTTGAACATCGCCGTATCGATTTCATCCTCGCTGCGGTTCACGTCAACATAGGCGCGCGCGACCAAGCAGGACACCAGCGGCACCCCGAGAGCGTGGGCCGCAGGCTCAACCAGCGCATCAACGCCAAAATCGGTTGCGCCGATCAGGGTGGCTTCGTCCAACGTGGTGGCGGCGACCAAGTCATCCGGCACCATGGTTCCGGCATGAGGACAGGACAGAACAACCGGCAAAGCCTGCGCGCTGGGCTTGAAAACGGCGATGGTTGAAGCCTGATCCATGAGGCAGACCATAGGCGCGCTTGGGCGCAGCGCAAGCAAACCCTCTCTGTGCCAAGCGCAGGTCAGGTGAAAATTTCTGCGGAAGGGGATTGCCAACGGGGGGGCTAAGGTCTAACTCCGTGCTTCTGACACCGACGTTACGTCGGCGACCAGCGGTGGGGCGATTAGCTCAGCGGTAGAGCACCACATTGACATTGTGGTGGTCACTGGTTCGATCCCAGTATCGCCCACCATTTCCTTTGACAGTTCGCAGCCATGAAACGAGTGTCCTCCGGTGATCAACCTCGGAGCGCGTTTATGTCTCGACTTTGGATAAAAAACCCACTCGCTGTTCATGCTGAAAACGCTGGCGGAGGTCTTGTTGTTGAGGATGGCCGGATCGCGGCGTTGGTTGCGAGCGGGGAGGCGCCCGAGCATGACGCGAGCTTTGACGCCAGCGACCGTGTGGTGATCCCCGGCCTGATCAACACCCACCACCATATGTATCAAACCCTGACACGCGCCGTACCAGCGGCGATTGATCAGGAATTGTTTGATTGGCTGAAGACGCTTTACCCCGTTTGGGCCGGGCTAACGCCAGATATGATTTCATCCAGCTCTGAGTTGGCCATGGCCGAGTTGCTCTTGTCCGGTTGCACGACCACGACCGATCATCACTACGTATTTCCCGCAGGCCACGAAGACGCCATCGACCGGCAGGTTGCGGCGGCAGAGCGGTTGGGGATCCGTGTGGTTCTGACGCGAGGCTCGATGAGCCTGTCCGTCGAGGACGGCGGTTTGCCCCCGGCGACGGTCGTGCAAGACGAAGACACCATCATGGCCGATTCAGCGCGTTTGATTGACCAATTTCATGACGCTGGCCCGCTCGCCATGACCCAGATCGCGCTTGCGCCGTGCTCACCGTTTTCAGTGACCAAGGGGTTGATGACCGCTGCTGCTGAAATGGCGAAAGATCGCGGCGTGCTGCTGCACACCCATTTGGCCGAGACCGAAGACGAGAACGGCTTTTGCGAAGACGTATTCGGTTGCAGACCGCTGGACTACGTTGAGGCGTGCGGATGGTCGGAGACCAAGAGCTGGTACGCGCACGGGATCCACTTCAACGATGACGAAATCCAGCGCTTGGCAAAGGCCGGGGCAGGGGTTGCGTCGTGCAGCCATTCGAACATGCATCTCAGCAGTGGCATTTGCTCGGCCTGTGAGTTGGAAAAAGCCGGAGTAGCGGTTGGCTTGGGTGTTGATGGTTCCGCATCCAATGATGCCTCAAACATGATCCAAGAGGTTCGCGCGGCTTGGCTGATCCAGCGTCTCAAGTACGGGTCGGGTTCCGTATCCTGGCAGGATGCTTTGCGCTGGGGCACTGAAGGGTCTGCGCGCTTGCTGGGGCGAGACGCGCACCTTGGCCGACTGGCCCCCGGCATGGCGGCTGACTTGGCTTTATTCCGCCTGGACGAGCCGCGGTTCAGCGGCGCGGGCGATCCTTTGGCCGCGCTGATTGTGTGCGGCGCTCACAAAGCCGATGCCGTGATGGTGAATGGACAGTGGCGGGTGAAGGATGGTCACTTGATCGGTGCAGAGCTCGCTATGATCATGGAATCGCACCAAAATCATGCGCGGAATCTGCAGTCTTCGCAGGGCCGCTAAAATGCGAAATAAACTGCGGCTCATAATACCTACTTAGGCGCGCATAAAATTGGAAGACTCGTGCAAATCAACGCATAATGCATCACGTGCCCAAATATTTTGCATTTTTGATTGCATTATCAGATTTTCGTGTGTTACTTCCGCTTCGCGTCTCAAGATGCTGAAAACCCTACCGTTTTGGAGTAAACGCAAATGAAAAAAATTCTTCTTTCTGCTGTTGCAGCGATGGTCGTTCCTTCGCTGGCAGCCGCCGAAGTAAAGATCGGGGTCATCCTCGGCTTTACCGGCCCGATTGAATCCCTGACCGGCCCAATGGCTGACGCTTCCGACATTGCGCTCGCTGAAGCTACTGCTTCCGGTCTTTTCTTGGGTGGTGAGTCCGTAGTAGGCGTTCGCGCTGACTCCACCTGTATTGATTCCGCTGCTGCGACTGCTGCTGCTGAAGGTCTGGTTGCTGGCGGTGTTGCTGCCATCATGGGTGCTGACTGTTCCGGTGTAACCGGCGCAGTCCTGGCGAACGTTGCACTGCCAAACGGCGTTGTGATGATTTCCCCATCTGCTACGTCCCCAGCACTGACGACCGCTGAAGACAACGGCCTGTTCTTCCGTACCGCTCCTACCGATGCTCGCCAGGGTCAAATCCTTGCTGACATGGTTTCCGAGCGTGGCGTGACAGAAATCGCTGTGACCTACACCAACAACGACTACGGTAAGGGTCTCGCTGACGCGTTCCAGGAGAACTTCGAAGCGAAGGGTGGTACTGTAACCATCTCCGCAGCGCACGAAGACGGCAAGGCTGACTACTCCGCTGAAGTTGCTGCACTCGCAGCTGCTGGCGGCGAAGAGCTCGCTGTATTCGGTTACCTTGACCAAGGCGGTAAGGGCATCATCCAGGCGTCCATCGACACCGGTGCGTTTGACGTATTCGTCATGGGCGACGGCATGATCGGTGACTCCATTGCAGCGGCTATCGGCACAGACTTCGACGGTTCCTACGGTACCGTACCGGGTTCCACGTCCGACGGCGCAATGGCTTGGATCAACGACGTATCCGGTGACGGCGTAGACGGCTCCGCGCCATTTACTGCTGAATCCTACGATGCTGCGGCACTGCTGGTTATGGCAATGCAAGCTGCTGGTTCGTCCGACCGTGACGCCATTGCTGCACAGGTTCTGAACGTTTCCAACGGCCCAGGCGAGAAGATCTACCCAGGTCAGATCGGCAAAGCCCTTCGCATCATCGCGAACGGTGGCGAAGTTGACTACGAAGGTGCGTCTAACGTGAACCTGATTGGTCCAGGCGAAGCTGCTGGTTCCTACATCTACAAAGTCGTAGAGGGTGGCGTGTTCACCGATAAGGAAATCCGCTAATCCAAAGCGGTCTCGTCTTAGGCCTTCGGGCCTGAGATGACCCAACTGAAAACCGGCGCCAAGCTCGATGCTCGGCGCCGGTTTTTTTATCTCTGGTTTGGTGGCGGCTAAGCCGGGCTTAAGCCCATCGGGACAGCACCGGGAAGTCCTTTCGGTGCGACCACAGAACAAAGGCGCAGAGCAGTCCCAGCACGATCGACGGCGCGACGGTGCTCATGCCCAGAACCACCAAGTGAGCGAGCACAGCCCCAACCATTGTCGCACCCAGCAGAGCCGCGCCCCAGGCTTGGCGACGAGGGATCCACAGCAGCACAGCGCCGCCGACTTCGATGATGCCCGTCAAATAGCGGAACCACTGACCCAGACCGATAACCTCGTAGCTTTCAACCATCATGGGAGCGCCGATCAGCTTGGCGGCACCCGCCGCAACGAAAGCGACGGTGAGGAGAATTTTGATAATAAGAAGCGCGATGCGCATGTCGTTCATCCTGTTCCTTTAAATGAGGGATGGACGACAGATGCCATGCGCGGAAATGCACGCAAATGAGGGAAATCGCGCAATTAGTGCGCGAAAATGCAGCAAGATTTTGGGGCAAGGCGCAAGCACGAAAAAGGCCGATGGAGCGGTTGCTCGCATCGGCCTTTGTCCGGCAAAGGACGCTGAGGCGTCGGTCTAATGCGCGCGGGCGGCGCCGGCTTCGGGGATAAGCCCCCGCGGCGAGAACCGCAGTGCGAGCAACAACACCAAACCCATCAGCAGATAGCGGAAGTGCGGGGCGGCGTTCTTGAGCCAGACGACGCCGTCTTGCACGTTGAGCACGACATCACCAATGTTGATGATGACCACGTCCAGATAGGGCAACAGCAAGCGTTCCACATTTACGGAGAGCCACTGCGCGGCGACTTCGGCTTCAATCCAGAAGAACCAGATCACGAAACCGCCCAGCACGGCACCAAGGTTGTTCCCGGACCCGCCGACGATCACCATCACCCAGATCAAAAAGGTGTAACGGAGAGGTTGGTAGCCGGTTGGGGTGAACTGTCCGTCCAGCGTGGTCAGCATCGCGCCAGATACGCCCAAGATGGCGGCGCCGACGATGAACACTTCACGGTGGCGCTTGACCACGTTTTTTCCCATCGCAGAGGCTGCGACGTCGTTATCGCGGATCGCTCGCATCATCCGGCCCCACGGGGAGTTCAGCGCGCGGATGGCGAGGAACAGGACGATCGCGAGGACGGCGGCGAACAAGAAGGTGAAGCAGAGCTTGACGAAAATCGATGAAAACTCGATGACGCGCAGTTTGAAATCCGCATCGGTTGGATCTAGGCCCGTCACGCCGCTGACGAGGTTTTGGAACCACTCAGCTTGCTGCAGGTTGGTTTCCCGTGGGACGGGAGCGCGCTTGAGGCTGGTGATGTTTTTTACACCGCGCGTCATCCATTCTTCGTTTTTGGCAACAGCGACGACAATCTCGGAAATCCCGAGCGTTGCGATGGCGAGATAGTCCGCGCGCAGGCCCAGAGCAATCCGCCCAATGACCCAAGCGACGCCAACGCACACCACAGCCGCCACACCCCAGCTTACAAGGATGTTGAGGCCCAGACCCCCCAAGTTCCCTGCGGAAGCCGCTGCGATGCTTTCTACGGCCGTTACGCCGCCTTCAAACACAGGTCGGATGATAAAATAGCCCGCAACAAGCAGGGCAGCGGTTCCCCAATTCTTGATCCATTTCGTGCTGACAAAGCGCCGCACGGCGTAAATCAAACCGATAAATACAGCGACCAGCAGGCCGGCGATACCAATGCGGAGACCGCCAGCTTCCCAGCCTGCCCGAACCGGTGGTTCGGAGATCAGGACGGCGACCATGCCACCAACAGCGACAAAGGCCATGACGCCGGCGTTAAACAACCCGGCATAGCCCCACTGCATGTTCAGGCCGACCGACATGACAGCGCTAATCAGGCAAAGGTTGAGGATAACCAACATGACCGACCAGCCTTGGCCGAAACCAACGGCCAGCAGCGCGATGGCCATGGCGGAGAACAGGAGGATGGGGCGAAGCGACTGGCTCATGCTCGAATCACCTTTCCGCTAAACAGTCCCGTCGGTTTTATCAGCAAGACGGCAACAAGGATGATAAAGGACACAGCGAACTTGTAGTCCACAGTCAGCAGCTGCATGAGACCCGAAGGTTCGAGATTCTCGGGCATCATGTACTTGAGGAACTTCTTGTAAGGGTAGGTCACCATGACCTCAGAGAAGGCCACAACGAACCCGCCTGCGATGGCACCCAGAGGATTGCCCACGCCGCCCAGAATGGCAGCGGCAAAGATCGGCAGCAGCAGTTGGAAGTAGGTAAAGGGCTTAAACGACTTGTCGAGACCGAACAGAACGCCTGCCAATGTCGCGAGCGCGGCTGTGATGATCCACGTCACCATGACCACGCGCTCTGGATTGATACCGGAGAGCAGCGCAAGGTCTTCGTTGTCGGAGTAAGCGCGCATCGCCTTACCCATGCGCGTGCGCTGCAAGAACCAGAATAGGGCGGCGACGGCCATGCCTGCGACAACAATTGTCAGCGCTTCTGTCGTCTTGAGTTTCAGACCTTCGCTGAGGCCGGACCATTCCTTGAATTCACGCGCTTTGATGATGAATTTCTGGCCATCGCTGAAGCGCTGCTCGTTCGTTCCGATCATAAAGCGCACAAAGGAGTTGGTGACGAACATGACACCAACGGACGCAATGGTCAGGATGACCGGCGCGGAACGCTTGAACCGATAGTGCCGGTAAACAACGCGATCCATGCTGACCGCATAGAGGGCGGTAACGGCGATACCAAAGGGAAGGGCGAGAAGAGCGGTTGGCAGGACGCCGAGGCTCAGTCCGAGGCCTTGGAACAGCCAAGTGAAGAAGATGGTGAACATGGTCCCAAAGGCCATTGTGTCACCGTGGGCAAAGTTGCCGAAACGAAGGATGCCGTAAACCAGCGTGACCCCAAGCGCGCCAAGCGCAAGCTGGGCACCATAAGAGGTGGCGGGGATGATCACGAAGTTCAGCATTAAGACGATAGCGTTTAGAAGATCGACCATGGATTAACCCCCTAAGAACGATTTGCGGACTTCTGGATCAGCAAGCAATGCTGCGCCCGTGTCCGTATATTTGTTTTCGCCCTGAACAAGGACGTAACCACGATCGGCGATTTCCAAGGCCTGCCGGGCGTTTTGCTCCACCATTAAAACGGCAATGCCTGTCGCTCGGACTTCGAGGATACGGTCAAACAGCTCGTCCATGACGATGGGCGATACGCCAGCGGTTGGTTCGTCGAGCATCAGCACGCTGGGCTTGGTCATCAGCGCACGGCCCACGGCCACTTGCTGCCGCTGTCCGCCTGAAAGCTCGCCGGCCAGTTGGCGACGTTTTTCACCGAGAATGGGGAACAGTGAAAAGATCTGTTCCATCGTCTCAGTAATATCGTCACGCCGCAGGTAGGCACCCATTTCCAAGTTTTCCTGCACGGTCATCCCGGCGAAAACGTTGTTGGTTTGCGGGACAAAGGCCATGCCCTCAGACACGCGGTCTTGGGGGCTGAGAGATGTGATGTCCTTGCCGTCCAGCCGCACCGAACCTTCGCGCACCGTGAGCATGCCCAGCAAGGCTTTCATCGCAGTGGACTTGCCCGCCCCATTGGGCCCGACAATCACGGCAATCTCGCCCTTTTCAACGGCGACGGTGCAGCCGTGCAGAATGTCCGCGCCGCCGTAGCCACCGAAAATAGTGTCACCAATCAAATAGCTCATGCTTGGGCCTCCGCCGCGCGTTCCTGCTCGGGGGTTTTGTGCTTCCGGCCGGTGCCGAGATAGGCCTCGATGACCCGCTCGTCGGCCTTGACCTCTTCGGCCTTGCCCTCCGCCAAAACGGTGCCTTCTGCCATCACGATAACCGGGTCGCAGAGCCGCGAGATAAAGTCGATGTCGTGCTCGATCATACAGAACGTGTAGCCACGTTCTTGGTTCAGTCGAATGATCGCATCGCCAATGTCTTTCAGCAGCGTCCGGTTCACCCCTGCGCCCACTTCGTCGAGCAGAACGACTTTAGCGTCGACCATCATGGTGCGGCCAAGTTCCAGAAGTTTCTTCTGCCCGCCTGACAAGTTGCCAGCGAGTTCGTCTGCGACATGGGTTAGATTGAGGAACTCAATAACGTCTTTGGCGCGGGCCAAAATTTCCTGTTCCTGCTGACGGATTTTGCCGCGCTGGAACCAAGCTGAAACCAGGCTTTCACCCGCCTGCTGATCTGGGACCATCATCAGGTTATCTGTGACCGACAGCGTCGAAAATTCGTGCGCGAGCTGGAAGGTCCGCATCAGGCCCTTTTCATAGAGCTCGTGCGGGGGCAGGCCCGTGATATCGTCACCGTCGAGCGTGATTTTACCTTCGGTGGGTGATAAAGCGCCAGCGATACAATTAAATAGCGTCGTCTTGCCCGCGCCGTTTGGCCCGATCAATCCGGTTATCGATCCTTGAGCAATCGTGAGTGTCGCGTGATTAACCGCTTTCACACCCCCGAAGTGCTTTGAGACATTTTCCACCTCAATCATGAGCAACCTGCAAGTTTTCCCAATTTGACGCCGTGCTTAGCACAGGGAGACCCGAGTAAGGCAAGGATAACGACCCTAAATCCCGATATGTCGTCACTATGGCGCTCAAACGAAAGATTCTGCAGGGTAGGATGGTGGTTTATCAGGCCCGTTCATTCACCCAAGCGCGACGGTGGGATTCGTGAAATTACAAACAGAGGCCGTGATTATTGGCGGCGGCGTCATTGGCTGTTCAATCGCTTATCATTTGGCGAAACTTGGGATGACCGATGTCATGCTTTTGGAGCGGCAAGAATTGACCAGTGGGTCTTCGTGGCACGCGGCCGGTGGGGTCCATGGCCTGCACGATACGAATAACATCGCGCGGCTGCAGTATTACACCATGAATCTGTATCGAGAGCTTGAGGCAGAGACCGGCCAGTCCGTGGGGTTTCATCAAACCGGCTATCTGTATCTGGCTCAATCAGACGAACGCGCGCATCAGCTGCGGATCAGCGCTGCCAAGGCTCGTCAGTTTCAGGGCGTGGAGTTTCACGAAATCAGCCTGAAAGAAGCGGCGGAGAAGCACCCGTTTGTTAACTTTGACGGCATTCAGATGGCCGTCTGGGAATCAGAAAGCGGCCACGTTGACGTTAATGGTGTGACCCACGCCTACGCGCAGGCTGCCCGAAACCGTGGCGTGACGATCGAGCGCTTCTGCCCCGTGCTCGAAACCAACCAGCGGCCCGACGGCAGCTGGGATGTGGTGACGGAAAAGGGGACGATCCACACGCGTGTTCTGGTAAACGCCGCAGGCCTTTGGGGGCGGGAAGTGGCGCGCTTGGCCGGGCTGGAACTGCCGCTGATGCCGATGGAGCACCAGTACTTTGTCACCGAAGAAGTGCCAGAAGTCGCCAACCTTGGGTTTGAGCTTCCGGCGGTTGCCGACCGTGATGGCGAATACTACCTGCGCCAAGAAGGCAATGGCTTCCTCGTCGGCGCATATGAGCGCGATGGACGCTATTGGTCGGAAGACGGGACGCCGCTGG
Organism: uncultured Alphaproteobacteria bacterium; assembly: GCA_905479265.1. Lineage (GTDB taxonomy): Bacteria > Pseudomonadota > Alphaproteobacteria > UBA7985 > UBA7985 > UBA7985. The sequence continues at coordinate 4,857 of CAJQLX010000011.1, read as the reverse complement.
ATTTTGGGCATGAGTTGCTGAACGACGATCTGGACCGGATTGCTGACAATGTGATGCGCGCCTGCGAGCGCTTGCCGATGTTGGGGGAGGCCGGGATCAAGCGTGTCATCAACGGGCCGATGATTTGGTCCCCTGACTCCGCCGCGCTGCTCGGCCCGGTGCCAGAGCTTCAGAACTACTACACGGCTTGCGGGATCATCCCGGGTTTTTCCCAGTCCGGTGGCCTCGGTCTGACGTTGGCGCAATGGATTATCCAAGGCGAGCCTGAGTACGATATGTTCCCATGGGACATGGCGCGCTATGGCGAATGGGCCGGTAAAGCCTTTACCAAGGCGCGGGCCATGGAAACCTATGGCACTCGGTTTTCGATCCATTTCCCGTTCGAGGAGCGCACCTCCGGTCGCCCGGTCCGAACCCGCCCTGCCTATGAAGTCCAGAAGGAGTTGGGCGCTGTCTTTGGCTTGAACTACGGCTGGGAGCATCCGCTTTGGTATGCGCCCAAAGGTGTAAGTCGGGAGGAGACCTATGGCTTCGAGCGTCAAGATTGGTGGACGCACGTGGGCGAGGAATGCCGCGCGTTGCGTTCGGGTGTCGGGATCATCGACGTGTCCAACTTTGGCAAATACGAGATCAAGGGCCGGGGCGCGGCCCAATGGCTGAACCAAATCGTCGCCAACCGCGTTCCGCGCGAGGTTGGTAAGTCCTGCCTGACGCCGTTGCTGTCGGTGCGCGGGGGGATCGCGGGTGATTTCACGATTACCATGCTGGATGAAGAGCATTTCATGATGATCGGCTCCGGTATGGCGGAGCGCTATCATCGCCGATACTTCAACGCCGTCCCGCGCCCTGACACCGTGAGCTTTACCAGCATGACGACGGGGTGGGCCGGGTTCAACGTCGCCGGGCCATCCGCGCGCGACCTGCTCAGCCGTCTGTCGAACGAAGATCTCAGTAACGAAAACTTCCGCTTCATGCGCTCTCGGCAAATGACGGTTGGGGGGCTGGATGCCAAGGTGCTGCGGGTGAGCTTCACCGGCGATCTTGGCTTTGAGATCTACGTGTCCGAAGACGATCAAGTCGCGCTCTATCAGGCTTTGCTGGATGCAGGGCAGGCGTTGAATGTGCGCCCCGTGGGATCGCGGGCGCTCATGAGCCTGCGGTTGGAAAAGGGCTATGGTTCTTGGGGTCGGGAGTATTCGCCGGAGTATTGGCCGCAAGAAGTTGGCTTGGATCGTCTGATCAAGCTCGACAAGGACGAAGACTTTCTGGGCAAGCAGGCTTACATCGACCTCAAAGATCGCGCACCGCGTGAGAAGCTGGTGGTTTTGAGCGTGCAAACGCCCCACAACGCTGATCCCGTTGGCGGTGAGCCGATCTTCTCCAAAGCGGGGGAGTATATCGGCCGGGTCAGCTCTGGCGGCTATTCCTACACGACCGATCAAGGTCTGGCGCTGGGCTTCTTAAAGGCGCCCTACTGCGAGCCGGGTCAGCAGGTTGATGTTGCGGCGCTGGGTATTCCGCATGCCGCCACGGTGTTGGAGCATCCACCCTTTGATCCGACCGGGAGCCGTTTGCGCGGGTAAAGCCTACATTTCTGCTCACGCGGCTGTGATTGGTATGACCACTTTGTCGCAGTGGTAATACCAAAATTCCCCCTAAGTCATGTTCTGAGTGTCGCATCACCGCGACGCCAAGAAATTTTTTGTCCATGCCTTAGGGAGTTTATGATCATGAAAAAGTTTTTCGCCACCGCAGCCGTCGCGCTTGCCGCCTTCTCTTTCGGTGCAACCACCACCGCATCCGCCGAAGACATGAAAGCTGACATCGTTGATACCGCTGTCGCAGCGGGTTCATTCAACCTGTTGGTTGCAGCCGTCGATGCTGCCGGTCTGGTCGATGTCCTGAAGTCCGAAGGCCCGTTCACGGTATTCGCACCAACCGATGATGCGTTCGCCGCCCTTCCAGAAGGCACCGTCGAAGCGCTGCTGGCTGAAGAAGGTCTGGGTACCCTGACCACGATCCTCACCTACCACGTCGTGCCGGGCAAAGTGATGTCCGCAGACATTGCAGGCCAGGCGCTGGAAGCAGAGACCGCAGCCGGCATCATGCTCGCCATCGATGCAACCGGTGATTCCGTCATGGTCGGCGGCGCAACCGTCGTCGCAGCGGACATCGAGACCTCAAATGGCGTCATCCACGTGATTGACTCCATCATGCTGCCACCAGCAAACTAAGACCTCCATTAGTTGACTGGACGTTGCATGGCCCGGTTCACAAGCCGGGCCATGTCTTTTATCCGCACACCAATGTCGATATCGCCGCGGTTCATCATATCGACCAGAAACGGCCCCGTCTTTCGCCGTATGTTGCGCAACCAATCGTTGTCCGCACACACGCGCTCAGCAAAGCCAAACCACCGCTCTGAGCCATAGTCGAAATACAGTCCATGCGCCCCCGGTCCCGACCGCCCGGTGATGGTAAACACGCCCTCGGTTTCTTTGAGTTGGAAGCCCGTGGGTGAGCTGAAATAGCTATACCCGCCAAACACGCGCCCGCCATAGGGGCTGGCAACGCCGTCGAGCGGCAGCATCACATCCACGATCATCAGCTGACCCAAGGCATCGAACTGCAGGTTCACTTCGTGCCGGTCATCGCGATAGGTAATCACCGCATCCTTGAGCGCACAGGTGCCGGACTGGCTGTAGAATCCCGGTGGTGGCCGCTCATTGGAGACCTGCGCCAAAGCGGTAGCTGCGCCGCTCAGCACCACCGCCAGCGCCAGAATCAGGGGAAAAACCGCACGTATCGCCATGAATCGCACCATCCGGGTCCGTTAAACATTATGCGGTTACTATAGCGTAAGTTGCTGACCATAGACAGGCCTCGACCGCCGTCCTATCTACGCCTCAACACCTTTTTTTAAGAAAGCGGGGAAAGCGGCACAATGGCCAGCTATCAGTACGTCTATGTCATGAAAGGCCTGCGGAAGATGTTCCCGGGCGGCAAGGAAGTCCTCAAGAACGTGTACCTGAGCTTCCTGCCCGGCGCGAAGATCGGCGTCGTCGGCCTGAACGGTTCCGGTAAATCCACCCTCATGAAGATCATGGCCGGGCTGGACAGCGAGTACGACGGCGAAGCCTGGTCGGCGGAGGGTGCCAAGGTCGGCTACCTGCCGCAGGAGCCGCAGCTCGACACGTCCCTGACCGTGGGTGAGAACGTCATGCTCGCAATGGCGGAGACCAAAGCCATCCTCGACCGCTTCAACGAAGTCGTTGCCCTGACCGCTGATCCGGATACCGACGACGACACCATGAACGACCTCTACATGGAAATGGGCGAGTTGCAGGAGAAGATCGACGCCGCCGACGGCTGGGATCTGGACCGCACGCTCGAAATCGCCATGGACGCCCTGCGCTGTCCGCCGGCGGATGCGTCGGTTGATAACCTCTCCGGCGGTGAGAAGCGCCGCGTGGCGCTCTGTCGCCTGCTGCTGTCTCGCCCCGACTTGCTGCTGCTTGATGAGCCGACCAACCACCTCGATGCGGAATCCGTAGCGTGGCTGGAGCGCTTCTTGGACGAGTACCCCGGCACCGTCGTCTGCGTCACGCACGACCGGTACTTCCTCGACAACATCGCCAGCTGGATTCTTGAGATGGACCGCGGCGAGTGTATCCCGTTTGAGGGCAACTATTCCTCCTGGCTTGAGCAAAAGCAAAAGCGCCTGCGTCAGGAAGCCAAGTCCGAGAGCGACAAGGAAAAGTACCTCGCCCGCGAACTCGACTGGGTGCGCCAAGGGGCCAAGGGGCGTCAGGCGAAATCCAAAGCCCGCATCCAGCAGTATGACGAGTTGGCCAACGAAGCCTCGCGCGAGAAGTACGAGCCGGGCACCATCGCCATCCCGACCGCCGAGCGGCTGGGCAATCTGGTGCTGGAAGTCGAAGGCGTGAACAAAGCGTTCGGCGACGACATGCTGATCGACGACCTGTCCTTCCGCGTTCCCGCTGGTGCCATCGTCGGCATCGTCGGTCCCAACGGCGCGGGCAAGTCCACGCTGTTCAAGATGATCACCGGCCAGGAAACCGCAGACAGCGGCACGATCCGGGTGGGGGAGACGGTCTCGCTGGGCTACGTGGACCAGAGCCGCGATCACCTGAACGACAAGAACTCGGTGTGGCAGGAAGTCTCCGACGGGCTGGACATGATCGACGTGGGCAAGTCCCAAATGCCCTCGCGCGCCTATGTCGGTGCGTTCAACTTCAAAGGCGGCGACCAGCAAAAGGCCGTGGGCAAGCTGTCAGGGGGTGAGCGGAACCGCGTGCACTTGGCCAAGATGCTCAAGACGGGCGCGAACTTCATCATGCTCGATGAGCCGACCAACGACCTCGACGTCGACACCCTGCGCTCGCTCGAAGAAGCGCTGCAGCGGTTTGCCGGTTGCGCGATGATCATCAGCCACGACCGCTGGTTCCTTGATCGCTTGGCCACGCACATTCTGGCGTACGAGGGCGACAGCCGCGTGGAGTGGTTCGAGGGCAACTACACCGACTACGAAGCCGACCGCAAACGCCGCCTCGGCGCAGACGCGGACCAACCCACGCGCATCAAATACAAGCGCCTCACCCGGTAAAACCAAGCGCCTCACGCCCTCCCTAAGCAGCGCGGATGCACGCATCGAAGGGGCAGCCAACCCAACCCGGCCAGCCCCTTCAACACCCACCTTAAGCCACCCTCTAGCCCTCCCTGAGTAGCGCAATAGCGCGTATCGAAGGGGCAAAGCCAAACTCAATCCCCCAAACCCAATCACCAACCCCCCGGCAAACCCATGCACTATCTCTATATCCTAAAGTGCAGCGACGG
>CAJQLX010000010.1 GCA_905479265.1 uncultured Alphaproteobacteria bacterium | reverse complement strand
GTGTGTCAAAGATGCACTTGCTTACGCTAAAAGTCTTAGCTTCCTCAGACAACTTATGCCCAAAGTCCCAAAACTAGCGCCAGCCGCGCATCCTCTCTTTTTTTCTTAACCAACAATGTCAAAGAGCGGTTCCGGCGCCGCCGCCGTTTCGTTTGAAGCGGTGTGTGCGTCGGAAGTGAGCGGGGTTTACGCCCCTCCCACCGGCTTGTCAAAGCCCAAAATCAAAAAGCTCAAGGCATGTTCGAAGGGGCAGACAGGATGCTTTTGCAAGGCTTGATCAATATAGGCCCAGCACGAGAACATCTGACAATTATGCGGGCTGTGTTTGTGCTTTGGAATGTTTGGCCCTATTGAGGTCATAGAAGTATGGATAAAGGCAATGTCCAAAGGGACTTGGGTCAATTTGCGCCGCTTGGGTAACGAGTATTTGTGCGCATTTAAGAAGGGGACGGCGTGTTGAAGGCCATCGCGCTCGCAGGATCTGTTTTATTATTAATCATGGGTGCGACACGCGTGGCCCATGGCGACTGGATCTCAACAATGGTTCGTTATGAGCGCAATTTGAGCGCTGCGAACGATATGGCGGTTGGCGGCGCTGCCCCGGAACCGCAAGTGGCCCGCCGTGGGTTCGACTTCAGCTTCCTCACCCGCCGGGTCAAAGGCAGAAAAGCGCTTTCTCGTATTCGCGAACCTCTCAACGAAAATGATCTGATGGTTTCCGACCGCCACGTCGGGATGGACATGACGTCGGAACTCCGCGCCGTAGAGCGTCCCGCAATTCTGGAACTGCGGAAATACGCGACAATCGAAAGTGGTGACACTTTGGTCAAGATCCTGAACAGCCAGGGTTTGGCGCGTTCGGATGTAAACGCGATCAACCAGGCCGTAAGCCAAGTGTTCGACCTGCGGAAACTTATGCCCGGCTGGCCGGTCTCCCTGAACCTCGATGCGTCGATCGAGCCAATGGCGCCGGGTCGGTTGATCTCGCTACACTTTGAACCGTCCGAAGACGTCACCGTTTCAGTCGAACGCACACCAACGGGTTTCGCTGCGCACCGGGATGAAACGGTCTATATCGAAAAGTTGATGATCGCGTCGGGCACCATTCGCAAAGGCTTTTGGAAAGACGCCAAGGCGTTGGGCCTGCCCGATCGGGTCGTTGCCAATGCGATGCAAACTCATGAATGTGTCACTGACTTCAAAAAAGACATCCAAATCGGTGACAAGTTCAGCATTTTGTTCGATGCGCGTCTGACCGAAGACGGGCGAATCATCAATTCTCAGAAGATCCATTACGTGGCGTTTGAAACCCGCCGTGGCAAACGAGAAGTGTTCCGGTACGAGCGTAAGAACGCGACCGGTTACTACGATAGCGATGCTAAACAGAGCTGTGCGGCGGCGTTCTCCCTCATTCGGGCACCATTGGCCCGGCCTTACCGGATGAGTTCGCCCTTTAATCCTCGGCGAAAGCACCCGATCACGGGCAAAATTCGCCCCCATCGCGGTGTTGATTATGCGGCTTCAAAGGGAACCAAGATTTTCGCAGCCGGCGACGGCGTTGTCATTGCCAAGCGCACGCACTCCGGGGGCTACGGCAAGCATGTGATCATCAAGCACAATGACACCTACCAATCCCTCTATGCCCACATGTCGCGCTTCCCGAAAAACCTGCGCGTGGGTTCGCGTGTGCAGCAGGGGCAGGTCGTTGGCTATGTGGGGACAACGGGCTCATCAACCGGCAATCACTTGCACTTTGAGATCAAGAAGTACGGAAAACAGATCGATCCGGTGAAGTCGAAATTGCCAGCCGGGCAAAAACTCAGTGGCAGCGCGCGTCAGTCCTTCTTTATCGTGCGCGATAATACGCGGCGCATGATCGCTGATGCAGAACCCGTGATCGCGCCTGAGACCTAAGAGCCGTCGTTGGATACCGATACAGCAAAAGGGGGTACGTCAGCCGGCGCGCCCCCTTTTTTCATTTATGCTCGGCCAAAGTACCGCTTAGGCGACAAGCTCTTCCTGATCCCGATGAGTCACGAGAATGGTGGATCCAACCTGATCGACCACCACGGCGTCACCGGGCTTCACGCTGCCATCCAGCAACTGTCGAGCAAGTTGGTCTTGCACAACCCGTTGGATCACCCGCTTGAGGGGGCGAGCGCCATAGAGCGGGTCATAGCCTTCCTGCGCCAACCACTGTTTCGCTGTGTCAGTCCAGCTGAGTTCGATGTCGCGTCCGTCCAACCGATCAGCCAAACCCTGCAGTTGGATATCCACGATGAAATCCATCACCTCTGGCGCTAACCTATTGAAAAATAGAATTTCATCCAGTCTGTTGAGGAACTCTGGCCGAAAATTCTGACGCACAATTTTCATGACTTCTGCTTGCACAACGTCATCCTGTGACAGGGCACCGGGCTCGGTCATGACTTGCGCGCCAAGGTTTGACGTAAGCACGATGATCGTGTTGCGGAAGTCAACCGTGCGGCCTTGGCTGTCGGTCAATCGCCCATCATCGAGCACCTGCAACAGGATGTTGAAAATGTCGGGATGGGCCTTCTCGACCTCATCGAACAAGACAACCTGATAGGGACGACGGCGAATGGCTTCAGTCAGAATGCCGCCTTCTTCGTAGCCCACATAGCCCGGCGGCGCGCCGATCAGCCGGCTCACAGCGTGCTTTTCCATATACTCGGACATATCCAGCCGCAGCATGGCCGTGTCGTCGTCGAACAGGAATGACGCCAGAGTTTTGACCAATTCGGTCTTCCCCACACCCGTTGGACCAAGGAACAGGAAGCTGCCTTGGGGCCGATTGGGGTCGGACAGCCCAGAGCGGGCGCGCCGCACCGCTTTGGAGATGGCGGAGACGGCCGCTTCTTGACCAACGACGCGCTTGGCCAACGCCTGCTCCATCTGCAGCAGCTTTTCCCGCTCGCCTTCGAGCATTTTTTCAACAGGGATGCCGGTCCACTGCGCGACAACGCGTGCAACGTGGTCCGTGCCAACAACCTCCCGCACTTGCGCAGTGTCCAACTCATCAAAGTTGTGCAGGCGTTCTTCCAGGTTTGGAATCGTGCCGTACTGGAGTTCCCCTGCGTTGCCCAGATCACCGGTTCGCTTCGCGATGTCCAACGCCGTGCGCGCCTCGTCTAACGCTTCCTTGATGGCTTGCGCTTCGGCCAGTTTCGCCTTGTCGGCGTTCCACTCCGCGGACATATCCTCGGACTGTTTTTCCAGCTCGGCCAGCTCGTCTCGCAACAGCTTTAGCCGTTCCTTTGACGCAGCGTCGCCTTCCTTTTCCAGCGCAAATTGTTCCATTTTCAGCATATCAATGCGGCGGTCGATCTCGTCCAAGGCAGCGGGTTTGGTGTCCACCTCCATCCGCAGTTGGGCCGAGGCTTCGTCCATCAGGTCAATGGCCTTATCCGGCAAAAACCGATCCGTGATGTAGCGGTCAGACAACTGAACAGCCGCGACCAAAGACGCATCCGATATTCGCACACCATGGTGGGTCTCGTACTTGCCTTTAATCCCGCGCAAGATCGATAGGGTTTCTTCGGTCCCGGGTTCATCGACGAAAACCGGCTGGAAGCGGCGGGCGAGCGCGGGGTCTTTCTCGATATATTCGCGGTATTCGTCCAGCGTCGTTGCGCCAACACAGCGCAATTCACCGCGTGCCAAAGCCGGTTTGAGCATGTTGGACGCATCCATCGCGCCATCTGTTTTCCCGGCACCGACCAAAGTGTGCAGCTCGTCGATGAACAAGATAATCGATCCATTGGCCGCTTCGACGTCTTTGAGAACAGCTTTAAGCCGTTCCTCAAACTCGCCGCGGTACTTCGATCCGGCAATCAACGCGCCCAGATCCAGCACCAACAGCCGCTTGCCGCTGATGCTTTGCGGCACGTCGTCGTTGATGATGCGTAGCGCAAGGCCTTCGACGATCGCCGTTTTGCCCACGCCGGGTTCACCAATCATCACGGGATTGTTCTTGGTCCGGCGGGAGAGCACTTGCACAGCGCGGCGAATTTCATCTTCGCGCCCAATCACCGGGTCCAGCCGTCCCGCCGCAGCGTCGGCCGTCAGGTCACGCGTGAATTTTTCCAGCGCTTCAAAACCGTCCTCAGCCGCCGCACTTTCCGCCGTTTTTCCTTTGCGGACCGACTCAATCGCCGCCGCCATTTTAACGGCGTCTGCGCCAGCGTCTCGGAAAGCCTTTCCCGCCGGGGCGTTCTTGCTCTCGATCACGGCCTGTAAAAGGCGGTCGGTCGTCACGAATTGATCGCCTGCTTCGGTGGCAAGTTTCTGAGCGCGCGTTACAACGGCGCCCATTTCCTTGTTGAGGAAAACTTGCTCGGCCCCGCCGCCCGATACCTTGGGCAGGTTGGTAAGATCGACCAGCAGACTGGCGCGTGCTGGTTCAGCCTCGACGCCTGCGATGCTCAACAAGCGCGGCACCAGGCCGGTTTCGTCGTCCAGTAAGCTCAAGGCTAAGTGGGTTGGGGTGATGAACTGGTGGCTCTGTTCGGCGGCCAGTCCTTGCGCTGATTGCAGAATCGTACGCGCACGCTCGGTGAAGCGAGAAATATCCATTTCAGTCTCCTAAATCCGTCCAAAGCACCTGCATCCAGCGTGCTTTGGTTTGGGTTGAGGCCGCGCCCGCTCTGCGGCACGCGGTATGACTCGGATATGGGGAATCTTGCCGCTGGTGCAAGGGTCAAGCAGGCAGCGGGTTAGCCGATTGTGTCGTCTGTTTCATCCATGGCGGGCGGGGCAGGGACGGGCTTTGGCGCACGGCTTTCGACGATTGCTTCGCCCTCGGGGGCTTCCATGCCAGCGTGAAACAGCGGAATTTCCGGTTGATCCTGTTCGGACGGATCGACGTTGCTGTCCTCACCGCCACCGGATGGGTTCGCTTGCTGATTGCGCGGCTTGCGCTCGCGACGTTGACGGCGATCATCACGGTCGCCTTTCTCGTTCCGGTCGCCACGATCGCGGTTCCGGTCCCGGCGCTCACGGCGTTCGCCGCCACCTTCGGCGTTTTCGCCTTCGTCGCGGGATTGCTGTTCACTGCGCTCCTGCGGCTCGGGCATGTCGGGGCGGAAAATCAGCGGATCTTCCATAGCCTCTGGCGGGAACTGATCTCGACCATTGCCGCCGCGCCGGTTGCCGCCACCCATGACTGTGGCCGCTAGATGCAGGCGCAGGTAGTGTTCGGCAAACTGAAGATGCGCCTCGGCTTGCACATGGTTGCCCGCTGCTGTGGCTTCGCGCGCCAAAGCGGAATACTTGTCGTAGACTTGGTGTGCGTTGCCGCGGACGCGTACGTCCGGACCGTTTGAATCAAAAACCTGGTTCCGCGTTGGAATCGTGCCTTGCTTTTGCTGCTTTGGCTGACGCCCACGGCGGTTGTTGTTGCCCTGCCTCATGTCGTATCCTTTGCCCTCAGGCGGAAGTGGTATTGAACGTTTGACGTTCCGGGGGGTTATGGAGAAACCGCGCGGTAGATGTGTCATCCGCAGCGAGACCAGGAGCCAGCGTTAAACGTGCCTGCTCCCAAAGTGTTGGGCTCACCTTGGGCCGGAACCTAGACTTTGCGGCCCAGATTTCCAAGTGAAAAAGCCACTAGGCATCTGTGACAAAGACCAAGGCTCGCGGAACGCCGCCGAGGTCGGTTCTTTGACCGGCAAGGGTCCACCCCAAAGCCTCGGCGATTTCTATCACATCGGCTTGCTGATCAATGCCCAATTCTAGGCCCAACATGCCGCCGGGTTTCAGGTGGTTCCCTGCCGCCTCCAGCGTGCGCCGGTAAAAGCTCAAGCCGTCCTCACCGCCATCCAACGCCAAAGTATCATCAAAGGCGCGCACGTTTCGTTTCAGGTTCCGCAGATCTTTGGTCGGAATATAGGGTGGGTTGGAGACAATGAGGTCAAAGCGCTCGGTCAATCCGTTCATCCAATCGCCCATGGCGAACTGCGCGCGCGGGGCCAGCCCCAAGGCCGCGGCATTGGTGGCTGCCGCGTCGAGGGTTTTCGCGCTCTGGTCGATGCCCAATCCCTGCGCTGCTGGATATTCACTCAGCAGCGCCAGCAAAATTGCGCCCGACCCTGTTCCAAGGTCCAAAATCTTTTCCGGCGGGTTTGAACCGAGGGTATCCAAAACCAGCTCGATCAGTGTTTCGGTGTCCGCGCGAGGGTCGAGCGTTGCGCCTCTGATGCTCAGATCAAGCCCCCAAAACTCTCGCCGTCCGAGGATTCGGGACAGGGGTTCTTCAGCATTCCGCCGGGCCAGCAGGCTGTTGAGGATCTCAAACTGCTCGCGGGTGAGCAGCGCGCCGGGTTCGGATATCTGATGCACCGTATCCCAGTCGCACACATATTCGATCAGGCGACGCGCTTCGGCGCGGGGTTGTTCCGCAACGGTTGATAGGGCAGCGGTTGCGTCCTTGAGCCAGTCTTCCAACCGCAGCAACAAAGGCTTATTCGCCCAATTCGGCCAAACGTGCGGCTTGGTCTTCTGCCGTGAGCGCTTCGATCACTTCACCCAAGCTGTCGCCAGCGACGATCCGATCGAGCTTGTGCAGCGTCAGGTTTATCCGGTGATCGGAGACGCGCCCTTGGGGGTAATTGTATGTGCGAATGCGTTCGGAGCGGTCGCCGCTGCCCACTTGCCCTTTGCGGTTCGCAGCACGCTCCGCGTCCGCTTCGTCCCGTGCCAATTCATACAGGCGAGCGCGGAGAACCCGCATGGCCTCGTCGCGGTTCCGGTGCTGAGACTTTTGGCTTTGGGTCACAATGATGCCCGTGGGCAAATGGGTGATCCGAACGGCGGAGTCGGTCGTGTTGACGTGCTGCCCACCAGCGCCCGACGCGCGCATGGTATCGATCCGAATGTCTTCATTCTTGATCTCGATATCCACTTCCTCGGCTTCGGGCAGGACGGCAACCGTTGCTGCCGACGTGTGAATCCGCCCGCCGGATTCCGTCGCGGGAACGCGCTGAACGCGGTGGACGCCCGACTCAAATTTCAGCGCCGCAAAAACGTTGGTGCCGTTGATTTTGGCCGAAACTTCTTTCAAGCCGCCAACATCGTTCTCGCTCATTTCCAGAATTTCGAACTTCCAGCCTTGCAGCTCTGAATACCGTCGGTACATGGCCAGCAAATCCCCGGCAAACAGCCCGGCTTCGTCGCCGCCTGTACCGGGACGAATTTCGAGGATTGCGTTGCGGCTGTCTGCTTCATCGCGGGGCAGCAGCAACACCTTCATCTTCTGTTCTGTTGCTTCGATTTCCCCCTGTAGCTCGCGGGCCTCTTCTTCGGCCATAGCGCGCATTTCGGGGTCATCTTCGCTCGCGGCAAGCGCCTGAGCGTCTTCGAGGTCTTGGACGGCCTTTTGAAAGGCGCGCATTTCCTCAACCACCGGACTCATTTCCGAGTACTCACGGGTTAGTTTCGTGTAGTCCGCGCCGCCCGGTTCAGGGTGATCAGCCAGCAGCGCTTGGATTTCCTCATGCCGCCGAACGACCGTTTCAAGCTTTGAGACCAACGAACTCATGCGCTCATGTCCTCAACCAATGTGGCAAGCGGCACTTCGCGTTGCTCGCCGCCTTCCATATCTCTAACCAGCGCGATACCCGCTTTTAGCTCGTCTTCACCCAGAATGATGGTCCGCTGCGCGCCCACTTTATTGGCTCGTGTCAGGCGTTTTTTCATATTGCCGCTGTAGTTCATATCCACGCGCAAGCCTTTGGCACGGAGCTCAAAGACCAACTTTTGTGCCACAACTTCTGCTTCTGCGCCCAAGGGGACAAAGGCCAGTGGTGCCGGGTCCGCGGGGGCTTCGCCGAGCAGCATGGCAAGCCGGTCAACGCCAGCGGCCCAACCAACACCCGCCATTTGCGGCCCCCCCAACAACTTGGACAGGCCATCATAGCGCCCACCACCCAAAACTGTGCCCTGTGCGCCCAATTGTTCCGTGATGAATTCGAAAGCGGTGTGGCAATAATAATCAAAGCCCCGCACCAGATTGTCGTCGTGCTTATACGGCAGGCCAAGGTTATCCAGACCGGCTTTGACGGCGGAATAGTGATCGTGCGACAGGGCGTTAAGGTGATCGACGAACTTTGGCGCGTTGGGCAGCAGGGCACGGTCGCCTTCGTCTTTACTGTCCAAAATTCGCAACGGGTTCTTGTCCAGCCGGGTGAGGGAATCTTCACTCAGCGCGTCGCGATGGTCGCTAAAGTAGGTCACCAATTCCGTGCGGTAGGCGTTTCGGCTTTCGGTGTCGCCGAGGGTGTTCAAGTGAACCGTGATGTGGTCCGTCAGGCCCAAATCGCTCAGGATTTGCCAGCCACAGGCAATCACATCAACATCCGCCGTTGGCTGTTCCGGGCCAATCAGCTCGACACCAATTTGCGTGAACTGCCGATACCGTCCCGCTTGGGGTCGTTCATAGCGGAACATCGGCCCGGCGTAGAAGTAGCGACCCGGCAGATCGTGCGTCAGGCCGTTTGAGATGACCGAGCGAACGACACCTGCGGTGTTTTCAGGACGCAGAACGACGTGATCGCCGCCCTTGGTTTGGAAGTCGAACATCTCCTTGGTTACGACGTCGGACGATTCCCCCAAGGGCCGGTTGAAGACTTCAACCTGCTCAAACATCGGGGTTTCCATGCGGTCGTATCCGTAGGAGCGTGAAACAGCATCAGCCGTGTCCACCACATGACGTTGGGCGCGACCCTCCGCGCCGTAGAGATCACGTGTGCCTTTTACCGGTTGTAGCTGTTTAGCCATGTCTCAAACCTCAGTTTGTTGCATCGCCAACAAGTAGGGGAGAGGGCTTGCTCATGGCAAGACCATTGCGAGGACGCCAGCCTTGCCTGAACGTCTTAGTAAAGCGCGATGACTTCCGCATCGGGATTGGAAAACGGCAGCAGGTAATCGCGGTTCAGTGGCCAAACGACCGGCTGATTGCGATCCGGAACAACAGGTTCTGCCATTTCATCACCCACAAAGATTTCAAGGTTGCGCGGGGCAACAGTGAACAGGCGCAGGCCATCTTGGTGGGTGACGGACAACTCGTCATCACGCTGCAGCATCTGCGAGGCGATGATGTTGTCTTGGAAATCACGGATCTGAACCCAAACCAGATCAACAGCGACCAAGCGATAGCGCGTGGTCGTATCAATCTCAGGATCCGTTTCGCGCATGGGCGCGACGGCCGTTTCGCGGATTTGAGGAATCGGAACCCCAAAAACACTCTCGCCCACGGGCGCTTGGTAGCGCAAATCTGTTTCGTCGCCGGCATTGTTCCGCACGACCACAACTTCCTGCCCCTCTGGCACATCGCGAGAAATCGGTTGGACCGGCATTTCGCGGCCTTCCTGATCCAAAATGCGGCGGGCTACGGGGTCGCTGGCGGTCACGCCGTACAGGAAGGTGTCAGCCACCACGGCGTTTTCGTCGCCTAATGTTGCCGTTGCAACGTTACGATCGTCGCTCGCAACAACGGTCCAAAGCGTCCAACTGGACAGCAAACCAACCACGGCCAGCAGGGTAAACACAAAACGGCTTACGGATGAATCGTTGCGGGTGTTCGCGTGTGCCATCGCCAGTTTTTGCGGCATGGGCGGCGCTTGCAAATCGTCAATTTCCTCGCGGAACCGAGCCACCATGTCATCGACTGGCAGGCCGAGGTACTTCGCGTAAGAGCGGACAAAACCGATCGCGTAGGGCCGAGCAGGGAGTTCGTCGTACCGGCCATCCTCAAGCATGCTGAGGTAATGCGGGCGAATACGCAGGTGTTCCGAGACTTCAGGAAGGTCGAGGCCATAAGCCTCCCGGTAGGCTTTCAGGATCGGCGCGAGTGGGTACTCGTTCCATTCCTGCGGATCATAGTCAAAACGCACAGGCGCGTCGGCTTGATCATCCACGGCGCTGTGGATGTCGTTCGATGCCGTTCCCTGTCGGTCCCAATAGTCCAATGAAAGCCCCAATTTCCCTAAAATTTCCAAGCCTGCGTTGAATTCGGGCTCAGTTAAATCTGCGGTCGCAAAATACAGTCAGCCTTGGGCAAAAACAAGGCGAGTCGGTCTTAGGCGCATAAACTTTTTCGGATTCGCTTATTAATAGTATGGATCGCAATCAGGCGATCAATCCCGGCAGTGATTCACCACCTGCGATATGTATATGGAAGTGCGGCACCTCCTGATGCGCGTGTTTTCCATGGTTTGCGAGCAGTCGATAGCCCGACTCGGTGACGCCTTCTAAGGCGGCGACGGCCTGCACGGCCCGGGCAAAGCCACCGATCTCAGCATCGCTTGCCGTTGTGGCGAAGTCGTCAAAGCTGACGTAGGCGCCCTTGGGTATCACCAACGTGTGCACCTTGGCTTGCGGGTTAATATCCCGAAAGGCCAACGCGAAGTCGTCTTCATAGACTTTGTCACATGGAATTTCACCGCGAAGGATTTTCGCGAAGATATTGTTGCTGTCGTAAGCCATGGTTTTACTTCCTTGTCTGCGGGCGGGTGGCGCTACTTTAGCCGTCCCGCGCGCTCTTCGATTTCTGGCATTTTGTGGCGCTTGGCCAGCTCTTTCCAAACATCCTTGGGCGCGATGCCCCGGTCTTTCCACATCACCAGTAAAAAGTAGAGCACGTCAGCGGACTCTTCGATCAAATGGCCTTTGCGCTTTGCAATCGCCTCGATCACGGTTTCAACGGCTTCTTCGCCAAATTTTTGCGCGATTTTCGCCGTGCCCCGCTCGAACAGTCGTACGGTCCGGCTATCAGAGTTTTCACCGTTTTTGAATTCGGTGTGACGGTCTTCAATCGTCTTGAAAACACGGTCGAGAACTTCAGCGCTGTAGCTGCTCATGAGGATACTACCTTGCGGGTTGGAATGCCGGCCTGTGCCATATGGTTCTTTACCTGACCAATGCTGTAGGTGCCAAAGTGAAAAACGGAAGCGGCGAGCACCGCGTTGGCTTTACCTTCGACAATGCCATCAACAAAGTGGTCCAGCGTTCCAACGCCACCGCTGGCAATGACAGGAATCGGAACGGCGTCAGCAACGGCGCGCGTTAGGGCCAAGTTGAAGCCAATTTTGGTGCCGTCGCGGTCCATCGACGTGAGCAAAATCTCGCCCGCGCCGCGCCGTGCTGCGTCTTCTGCCCACTGGACGGCATCAATGCCCGTGTTGTGCCGGCCGCCGCGCGTGTAGACGTCCCAACCGGTCCCGTCTTCCCGCGCCTTGGCGTCGATTGCAACGACGATGCATTGGCTGCCGTATTTACCAGACGCCCGGTCGATCAGGTCTGGATCGTGGACAGCGGCGGAGTTCATGGACGCTTTGTCTGCGCCAGCGAGAAGCAGCTTGCGCACGTCCTCGACGGCACGCACGCCACCGCCCACCGTCAGCGGGACAAACACCTGTTCGGCTGTCCGGGCGATCACGTCATAAATGGTTTCGCGGTCTTCGTGACTTGCGGTGATATCAAGAAAACACAGCTCGTCAGCGCCGGCAGCATCATACACTTTCGCCTGTTCCACGGGATCACCGGCGTCCACCAAGTCGACGAAGTTCACGCCCTTGACCACGCGTCCGGCGTGGACATCCAAGCAAGGGATCACCCGCGCTTTAAGCATGTGTCAGTTCCAGCGCTTGCTTCAGGTCGATCCGGCCATCGTAGAGTGCCCGGCCAGAGATCGCGCCTTCGAGGTTGGCGCCCTTGTTCTTGGCATCGCGCACGGCGGCCAAGTCATCAAGATCAGCGACACCGCCACTGGCGATGACCGGGATTGAAATTGCGTCGGCCAAGGCCACGGTTGCTTGCAGATTTACGCCTGTCAGTGCGCCGTCGCGGTCGATGTCCGTAAAGACGATGGCAGCGACGCCTGCGTCTTCAAACTTTTGCGCCAATTCCAGCGCTGTCATTTCGCCCGTTTCAACCCAACCTTCAACGGCAACTTTGCCGCCTTTGGCGTCGATACCGACGACGATTTGACCGGGAAACAGGCGACAGGCTTCGATCACCAGCGCAGGATCTCGCGCTGCAATCGTGCCCAAAATCACCCGATCAATCCCTGCATCAAGCCAATGGCGGATGTTGTCCAAGGTCCGAATGCCGCCGCCCAATTGCATCTTGCCGGGAAAGGCAGCACGGATGGACTTTACCGCGTCATCGTTGACGGGACGGCCTTCGACAGCGCCGTTCAGATCAACCACGTGAAGCCATTCGCACCCAGCCTCAGCAAAGGCCTGCGCCTGTGCGCCCGGGTTTTCGCCATAGACGGTTACGGCATCCAAATCACCGTAGAGCAAGCGAACAACCTTGCCTTCTTTGAGATCAATGGCAGGGAAAAGGATCATGTCAGCTGAGTTCCTTGGCGTAGTGATGACCGGCAATCCACGCCCCATCCACAAAGGCGTATTGGGGCTGGGTGCCCCAGCGGGTATAGCCGAGGCTTTCATAGGTGCGGATGGCGTTGGTTTGTGTTTCTCGCAGATCGAGCGTGAGCGCGCGCAAGCCAATCAACTGCGCATCGGCCTCGACCGCATCAATCAGCATATGCCCCAGCCCCTTACCCCGCGCCCACGTCGCGACAAAGGCCGTCGTCACGCGACCAAGAACGGCCTGTGCTTCGTTGTTCCGAGGGTTGAGGTGCAGCTGAATTGAGCCGGCAATCAATCCATCCAGCCGGGCCACAAAAACCCGGCGATCAGGGATCAGCATCAAGCCTTGCCAGTAGCGTTCCAGCGTGTCGCGGGGCGGGGGCGAGAGCCACCCAAAGCCGCCGCCGGCTTCAATCGCATCAACGGTGGCGTCACACAGATCCTGCAAGTCGCCTTCGTTCAGGCTCTCGGCCAGGGCAATGGATTTGCTCGCGCTTGCGTCAAAGGATTTGGATTGCATGGCCGTCACGGTTTCCACGTCAAAAACTGTGACAGCAGTTTCAAGCCCATGGTTTGGCTTTTCTCAGGGTGGAACTGAGTTCCAATCACGTTGTCCCGTCCGACCACGGCTGTCACATCACCGGCATAGTCGGTGATCATCAATTGGTGATCGGCTTGGGCGGTTTCAAACGCGTAGGAGTGAACAAAGTACACATCCTCACCCGCAAGCCCGTCTAAGACCGGATGCGAAGCGCCTGTTTCTTGCAGGGTGTTCCAGCCCATCTGCGGGATCTTGAGGCTCGGGTCGCTGGGTTTGATCGGCGCGATATCGCCGGGAATCCAGCCAAAGCCATCGTGCACGCCGTGTTCCAGACCGCGTGTGGCCATCAATTGCATGCCGACACAGATGCCCAAGTAGGGTTTGGCCTGATTTAAGGCGAAATCTGTAATGGCGTCATAGAGCCCATCAATCGCTTTGACCCCTGACAGGCAATCCGCAAAGGCGCCTTGGCCCGGAACGACCAAGTAATCGGCTCGACGAACCGCATCCGGGTCCGCCGTAACGCTTACAGGGGCATCGGACACACGCTCAAGCGCTTTGGCGGCGGAGCGGAGGTTTCCCGAGCCGTAATCAACGACAACAATCTTCATTGCTTAACCGTCCAGCGCGCCTTTGGTCGAAGGGATCTGATCCGCTGCGCGCGGATCAACACTCGCGGCCATGCGAACAGCGCGCGCAAAGGCTTTGAAGCAGGCTTCGACCTTGTGGTGGCTGTTTGCGCCATAGAGGACGGCGATGTGAACGTTGGCTTGCGCTGCGTTGGTCACGCCCTGAAAGAATTCGCGAAACAACTCGGTTTCCATCGTGCCCAGTGTCGGCATCTCAAAGGTTGCATCCCACACCAAGTGAGGACGCCCCGAAAAGTCGACAACGGCACGGGCCAAGGCTTCGTCCATCGGAACATAAGCGTGGCCATAGCGGTTGATCCCACGTTTGTCGCCCAAGGCTTCCTTGAGTGCCTGACCCAGAACCAAGCCGACGTCTTCGGTGGTGTGGTGCGCATCGATGTGCAGGTCGCCCTTGGCCTCAACGGTCAGGTCCATGAGTGCATGCTTGCCGAACAGGTCGAGCATGTGGTCGAGGAAGCCGATTCCGGTGGAAATCTGGTTTTGGCCAGTTCCATCGAGATTGAGACGAAGTGAAACCTCGGTTTCACTGGTTTTGCGCTGCAAAGATACGGTCCGCGCGGATGAAGCCATGGGGCATACTCCGTGGATACAGGTGGTGGTGGCTTTATGTAGCAGGGTCTTTGGTTGCGGTCCAACCAAGGCTGTGCCTTGCGGCTCAGCCCCGCGCATCCTACGTCTCTGTTCAACACACCAAAGAAACAAACTGGGAAACACCCCGCTTATGAGCGATGAAAACGTGATGCACGGCACGACAATCCTGTCTGTCCGCAAGGGCGATGAAGTTGTCGTTGCTGGTGATGGTCAGGTCAGCCTTGGCCCAACGGTGATGAAGGGCTCGGCGATAAAAGTTCGACGTCTGGGCAAGCGCAACGATGTCATTGGTGGCTTTGCTGGTGCAACCGCTGATGCCTTTACGCTGTTCGAACGACTGGAAGCCAAGTTGGAAACCTATCCGGGTCAGTTGGTCCGCGCCGCGGTTGAACTGGCCAAGGACTGGCGGCAAGACCGCTACTTGCGCCGGCTGGAGGCCATGTTGATCGTTGTTGATGCTGAACACTCCTTGATCGTTACCGGGACCGGTGATGTGGTCGAGGCTGAATCTGATGGCGTGCTCGCCATTGGTTCTGGCGGCAACTACGCCCTGTCCGCAGCGCGTGCGCTCATCACGGTTGAGGATGACAGCCTCAGCGCCGAAGAAATTGCGCGCCGGGCGATGAAAGTCGCCGGTGACATTTGTGTTTACACCAACCACTCTGTGCGTCTTGAAAAGCTCGAAAATAAAGCGGGAAGCAAATAACAATGGCCAACACCAACTTTTCACCCCGCGAGATTGTCTCTGAGCTGGATCGCTTCATCGTCGGTCAAGCGGACGCCAAGCGCGCCGTGGCGGTTGCGCTGCGCAATCGGTGGCGGCGGCAGCAGTTGCCGGACAACCTGCGCGAAGAAGTCCTGCCTAAAAACATTCTGATGATCGGCCCAACCGGTTGCGGCAAAACAGAAATCGCTCGTCGTTTGGCAAAGCTGGCCAACGCGCCGTTCATCAAGATCGAAGCGACAAAGTTCACGGAAGTGGGCTACGTGGGACGCGATGTTGAGTCCATCGTGCGCGACTTGGTCGAGCTTGCGATCACCAGCACCCGCGCGCAGCAGCGCGACGCGGTAAAGGCAAAGGCTGAAATCATCGCTGAAGACCGCCTGATCGACATCCTGACCGGCGCGGAGGCCAACAACGATACCAAGCAGAAATTCCGCAAGATGCTGCGCGAAGGCAAGCTGGATGACCGTGAAGTCGAGGTTGATCTCAACGACAAGTCCGGCAGCGGCATGCCAACCATGGATATTCCCGGGATGCCCGGCGGTCAGATGGGGATGATCAACATCGGCGAGATGCTTGGCGGCTTGGGCCAGCGCAAGGTTAAGCGTAAGCTGAAGGTCAATGAAGCCTATGAGCACTTGGTCGAGGAAGAAGCCGACAACCTGATCGATCAGGAAGATCTTACCCGCACCGCCATCCAACGCGTTGAAAATGACGGTATCGTTTTCCTCGATGAAATCGACAAAATCGCCGTGAATACGGATGCGCGCGGAGGGTCAGTCAGCCGCGAGGGGGTGCAGCGGGATTTGCTGCCGCTGATCGAAGGCACCACGGTAACGACCAAGTACGGCCCGGTGAAAACCGATCACGTGCTGTTCATCTGTTCGGGGGCATTCCACCTGTCCAAGCCGAGTGATTTGTTGCCAGAGCTTCAGGGCCGGATGCCGATCCGTGTTGAATTGAACCCCCTGACCCGCGACGACCTCAAGCGAATCCTGATCGAGCCTGAAAACTCGCTGGTGAAGCAATATGTCGCTTTACTCGGAACTGAGGGCGTGACGCTGGACTTTGACGAGGCGTCGATCGATGCCTTGGCGGACTTGTCTGCTGATATTAACCAGACGGTTGAGAACATCGGCGCACGCCGCTTGGCAACGGTGATGGAGCGCTTGCTCGAAGAAATCTCCTTTTCCGCGCCCGATCGTGGCGGGGAAACAATCCAGATCACCGAGGACAAAGTGCGCTCTGAAGTCGGCGAACTGGCGAAGGACGCCGACCTGAGTCGTTTCATCCTCTAGCCGTCCCTTTCCCGCTTTAGGGCTTCCACTGCATGGGTTGCAGGTCACCGCGCAGATACAGCGGGTGACCGGGCTGCCCATGCTTGGTGAGGGTAAAGGCTTTGAGCGGAAAGTCTTTGAGCAGCTCTTGCAGGTGGATCGAGCGATCCAAGTGTGAGCCGTGCGTTCCCCACCCACACAGCAACGTCCCGCCCAAGCTCTGAACAGCTCTAGCGGTTTCCAGGATGGTCCGATCGTTGTCAGGACCAACAGGGTCGGGATGCGCTTTCATATCCTTGGGGTCCGTGGCCCGATAGGCGAAGGCATTGAGCACGATCACTTCCCCAAACCCCCATCCCGCCGCATAGCGCCGGCACTTAGCGACGGTCGGGTCATCTTTCCGTTCATCGGCGGTGCTGGGGTTCAGCAGGATAAAGGCGATACCCGGCTTTTCTTGATCCAGCGGGCTCGCTGGGCGACGCAGGAAATAGCGATGCGAACGATCCGGGGACCACGTTGTGTCCGTCCCCGGATACAGAATATCGCTGGTAACCGGCACAGCGCTAAGGCCGAATTTGGCCGGAGCCTTCGACCACGTACTTGTACGATGTCAGCTGCGCAGCACCGACCGGGCCGCGGGCGTGCATCCGCCCGGTCGCAATACCAATCTCCGCGCCCATGCCAAACTCACCACCATCGGCAAATTGGGTGGAGGCGTTGTGGATGACGATGGCGGCGTCAATCTCTCGCTGGAACCGCGCTGCGGCGTTGGCATCGGCGGTGATGATCGCTTCGGTGTGGTGCGATCCGTGTGCGTTCACGTGCGCAATCGCCTGATCAAGATCATCAACGACCCGAACAGCCAGGATTGAATCGAGATATTCCGTATCCCAATCTTCGGCGTTGGCGGCGGATAAACTGCTGACAAGAGCCTGAGCGGCAGCATCGCCCCGAATGTCTTCGCACCCCGCGGCAGTCAGGGCCGAAACGGCGCTGGGCAGAAAGGTTGGGGCAATGTCCCGATGCACCAGCATGGTTTCCATCGCACCGCAAATTCCCGTGCGCCGCATTTTGGCGTTAACGACGATTTGCTCAGCCATGGCCAAGTCTGCCTGCGCGTCGATGTACGTATGGTTGATGCCGTCCAGGTGCGAGAAGACGGGGACGCGTGCTTCGTTCTGGACGCGCTCGATCAACCCCTTGCCCCCACGGGGTACGATCACGTCAACGTATTCCGCCATGCGCAGCAGCATACCAACCGCCTCGCGATCCACGGTCGGAATCCGCTGCACGGCCTCTGCGGGCAAGTTTGCTGCGCGCAGGCCTGCTTGCATGCATTCGAGGATTACGCCCGAGCTGTTAAAGCTGTCTGAACCACCCCGCAAAATAGCGGCATTCCCGGCTTTCAAGCACAGCGCCGCTGCATCTGCTGTCACGTTGGGGCGGCTCTCATAAATAATGCCAATAACGCCCAAAGGCACAGCGACGCGGCGAATGCGCAGGCCATTGGGGCGGTCTGTGACCTCAAGCTCTTTGCCAACGGGATCGTCCAATTCAGCGACCAACGCCACGCCTGCGGCCATCGCTTCGACACGGTCTGGCGTCAGCAGCAAGCGGTCCAGCATGGCTTTGCTCAACCCCTTTTCCGCGCCAGCCTTCATATCAATGTCGTTGGCGGCGGTAATGTCATCGACGCGCGCGCGAAGGGCCGCTGCTGCTGCGATCAGCGCCTCTTTCTTCTGCGGTGCCGGGGCGAGGGACAGCGTATGCGCCGCGGCGCGTGCAGATTTTCCCAAAGCGTTCATGCTGTCTTGCAAGCTCATGAGGGGCTCCCTTGCCGATCAGAAGGTGATGTGTCGTCTAGAATAGTGCCAAATCATCCGCGTGGATCAAGTTCGGACCGCGCGTTTCGCCGAGCAAACCAGCGATATCTGCACTGCGCTTGCCCGCGATCACATCCGCTTCTCGCCGGTCGTAAATGGCAATGCCGCGACCGATATCGCAGCCGTCCAATCCTTTGAGCTGGACAGTATCGCCACGCTGGAACGAGCCCTCGACCCGTGCAACGCCTGCTGGAAGCAGGGATTTACCCTTTTTCACAGCTGTTGCTGCCCCGTCGTCCAGAACCAAAATACCGTCACCGGACAGAGCACCAACGAGCCATGCTTGACGGGCGGAATGTTGGGAAACGGTCGGCTTGAATAGGCTGGCTTTCGCGCCCGCTCGCAGCGCTGACAGCGGGTTCAGGCTTCGACCATCTGCGATCAACATTGCACAGCCTGCGCCCAAAGCGATTTTTGCCGCTGCGAGCTTGGTCACCATGCCGCCGTTGGAATAGGCGCTGTTCTCCACCCCGGCCATCGCCTCAACCTCTGGCGTGATGCCGCCCGTTATCAGCGGGAGGTGTTCGGCGCTGGGGTCTGTTTTCGGATTTGCGGTATAAAGACCATCGATGTCAGACAGCAGCACCAGCAGATCGGCACCAACCATACCGCCTACGCGCGCGGCCAAGCGGTCGTTGTCGCCAAAGCGGATCTCAGCGGTTGCAACAGTATCGTTCTCGTTGACCAGTGGAATGGTGCCCCAGTCCAGCAGACGGTTCAGTGTCGCACGGGCGTTCAGGTACCGTCGGCGGTCTTCGGTGTCTTCTTGCGTCACCAGAATTTGCCCGACGCGAAGATCGCGCTCAGCAAAGCAATCGGCATAGGCTTCTGCCAGTCGAATCTGACCCAAGGCGGCTGCAGCCTGTTTCTCATCCAATCCCAAATTGGTCGGTTCTCGCCCCTGCAAACGCAGGCCAACCCGAATGGCGCCTGATGAAACAAGAACCACCCGCTGTCCGGCTGTGACCAGATCCGCGATATCGTCGACCAAAGCCGCCATCCATTTCCGCCGGATTGACCCGTCTTCCTGCACCAGCAGTGCTGAGCCAACCTTTACAACCAGGGTGGGTGCTTCTTTGATGGCACCTTGGGCCGTTGCGATAGCGGTCAGGGCGTCCATGGCTCTTCGACCTCACCCTTGGCGATGCGGCGTTCTTCGTCGCGGTGCGCATCGGCCATATTCGCCAGTTCATGCAGGATGGCATCCACGCCCTCACCACTGACAGCAGACATGATCCAGACTTTCTTGCCCCCGGCAGCTTCAGACAGCTGGCGGGCTTGGTCTTCGGCCAGTTCGGGACCGATCGCATCGGCTTTGTTCAGCGCCAACAGCTCGTTCTTGTCCGCAAGATCACCGCCGTAGAGTTCGAGCTCCGTGCGCAGCTTGCGGTAGGATTCGCCAGGATCGTCTTCACAGCCATCCACGATGTGCAGCAAGCCCGCAGAGCGCTCCACATGGCCCAGGAACCGCGTTCCCATGCCCGCCCCATCCGAAGCGCCTTCGATCAAGCCGGGGATATCGGCGATCACAAAGCTCCGGTTTTGGATGGCGGCAACGCCGAGGTTCGGGTGCAGGGTGGTGAAGGGGTAGTCGGCAATTTTTGGTGTGGCTTTGGAGACGGCCGACAGGAAGGTGCTCTTGCCTGCGTTTGGAAACCCGAGCAGTCCGATGTCTGCAATCAGCTTCAAGTGCAGCCAAACCCACCGCTCCTCACCCGGGTAGCCCAAGTCACGGCGCCGAGGTGCGCGGTTGGTTGATGTTTTGAAGCGGGCATTGCCAAAACCGCCATCGCCGCCCTTGGCGATCATCACCCGTTGGCCTGCTTCGGTCAGGTCCGCGAGCACCGCTTCGCCAAATTCGTCGAGGATTTGCGTGCCCACCGGTACTTTCAGCGTGACGCCCTTGCCCGCAGCCCCAAATTTGTTGGCGCTTTGCCCGTTTTTACCGCGTTCGGCTTTGTAATGCTGAACATAGCGGTAATCGATCAAGGTGTTGAGGTTCTCGACCGCTTCAACATAGACGTCACCGCCCTTGCCGCCGTCGCCCCCATCGGGACCGCCGAATTCAACGTACTTCTCTCGCCGGAAGGAGATGATCCCACTTCCGCCGTTGCCCGACGCGATAAAGACTTTGGCCTGATCTAAGAATTTCATGGGTTGCTTCTTACAAGATGCGGGGTGCGCGCTCAAAAAAAGAATGGGCCCTGAACGCAAAAAGGGAGGCCATAAGCCCCCCCTTTGATGAAATCAGTGGATCGTCGGTCGCGTATTAAGCGCCCTGGATGCCGGTGATTTTCACCACGGTTTGGTGCTGACGATGACCGTTCGTGCGGCGGAAGTTTTTCCGGCGGCGACGGCGGAAGACGAGGATTTTGCGCGAACGCTTTTGGTCCATGACTTCTGCGGTAACGGTAGCGCCGGCAACCGTTGGGGTGCCAAGCGTAATTTTGTCGCCTTCGCCAACCATCATCACCTGATCGAAGGTGATGGTGTCACCAACCTCAGCTTCAAGCTTTTCGATGGGGAAAACGGAATCGGCTTCAACGCGGTATTGCTTACCGCCGGTCTTAATGACTGCGTACATTTGTGTGCTGTCCTGTTGTTGCAGCTGACGCTCTTGCTGTGCGATTTCAAAGAAACCGCGGGGCGCCTTGGCTTGTTGTTAGAGCCGTTGTCCTAAGCGGAGACCCGGCGAAGGTCAATGAAATCAGCCTGTTTTCACTGCATTGCTGCTGCTATCCCGCGTCAGGCTCATGCAAGCAACGCGTAATCAAGCCAATCCGATGGTTGCGGCTCTTTTTGCTTTGTCCTAGACACGGCGGTGGAGAGGTGCCGGAGCGGTCGAACGGGGCGGTCTCGAAAACCGTTGTGCGCGCAAGCGTACCGAGGGTTCGAATCCCTTCCTCTCCGCCATTACTTTCATGCAAATATCTGTAATCTATAGTTATTTCGCAGTGGTGAGTTTTGCCATCCCACATTTTATCCCACTTATTGGATTTGACGACCCCACTCTGGGCGTAACAAAATCCTATTGCACCGTCCGCTGCAGCTTTGGTGTTATACGACCAAGCGGAGTTTGGGATTGAGGTCGAACTTGGACCGACTGCGCGGACAGGCTCGACTGGACCTTTGCGGTCAATTTACATTCGCGATCCAGACGGAAATTTAATGGAAATATCAAACGTGTTGGACGCAGAGGGCTAGATTTCCCCCAGCCGCCAAAACGATAGAACACCTGTGGCAAGAAGCAGCTCGAAACTGAAGCCGGTCCTAACATCTTGGTTGGGCTCACTCGATGAGGCAGGCCCGGATATTGAGCGTGGCTCGTCTTGCAGGTTGCGGGGTGTATCCGCACCCGGTCACGGTTAATCGTATCGAAACGGCTCCGGCGGTAAAAACCAAACATTCGAACTTCATAAGGGCTCAAAAAAACAGGCGCCTCAAGCCTGTCTGTAAGGCTTGGTCTTGGTCTCTCGAGGTCACTAGACTTTTAATGGCTTGCCACTGAAAACAGCCGCCAGCAAACTCTTTCCATGCTTACATTTCTCGGGAGAATAGTTTCATGAATAGGATAAAGGGTGGTCTTAGCAGCAGCCTACGGGGTTGGTTTTTGACCCTAGCAACCCTGTTGATGCTGGGTGCCACCGGTGCGAACGCACAGCCCAATCAAGCGGTTGAATACAACATCGTTATGGCGCTGGACGAAGGCAATGTTCGATTAAGTGTCGATCCGGACAGCAAGGCTGTCGGTGCCAGCGAGCAGAGTGATGGAGATCACGTGAAATGGCTGTTTACGCATCTGGGCGCAAGCCGATATCGAATCGCCAACGTGGCTTTAGGCGGGAAATACTCCCTGTCTGTAAAAGGGACCGGCTTCGAGGTTTTCATGGGCAATACTGGACCGTATTCAGGCCAGTCTTGGAAGCTCTCTGAGCGATCCGACGGCGGAACCCAATTGCTCAACAAGGCTTCGCAGGACAAGAACTCCCTGCTATTTGACCCCGGCACGGGGGCTGTCGTTTTGCCAGCAGAGGACGACGGGAATCAGCTTCAGAATTGGTACCTTGTATCGGCCAGTATGAGCGATCGTGAGGTGTTCGGCCAAGACCCCTTGGCACAGGATGATGGCAGCCGCCTGCCAGCGTCCTGGTCCAAACCAACGGACGTTCAACCCGCTTTCTTCTTTGCTGAGGACGTGCCGGACAGTGTGCGCGAAGGTGTGCCGGAAGCCATGCAAGCGGCCATCGAGCTGTGGGGCAACTATGGACCGGTGGAATACTGGATCATGGGTGTTGATCCCGAAGCCGGCGAAGCGTTGGTCGAAGAATTCTGCCAACGCCGGGATGACGCTAAGCAGTGGTCTTTCCGCCAGTGCATAAATCGCGAGACCAAAGGCCAGCACAGCCTGCTGGATTACCAGCAGTTGGGTGCAGATGCGCTGAAAGAAGGACGCCCCAGCGGTTCAGCTGGGCATAATGGTGGGTTCCAGTGGGGCATCCACCGCTTTGCGTCGTCCTTGCCGTGGGGCATGTCAGGAAAGTTTGGCATTCCGGGCGATGAAGACCAGAAAGGCGTTTTCCACGAATACTTCCACGCCGTCCAGCACGCGCATCTGCGCACGCTTGAGCATCAGGACCGATACAAAGGCATGGGCCCGGTCTGGTTCGTTGAAGGAGGGGCGGAGTACATGGCCGTCTATGGCCATGCAACGGCCCAGGCACGCGGTATGCTGCGGGTGTGGGACAACGGAGAGTTCGCCGCGACCCATAAGCAGTTTCGCAAGATCATGGGCGGTAAGTTCCGTCGCGCCAAGGAATGGGACCGCGAGTTCGGCTGTATCAAGGAAATGGTTTCCATCAGCTATGATAATCCCTGCCGCAGCTTCTTTTACGAAGGCGGGGCGTGGGCCATGGCGCTTTTGGCGTCCCAAACCAGTCAGGATGTGCTGCTGAACGAATTCCTGCCGCAGTTAGAGGACAAGGGCTGGGAAGCGGCCTTCATCGCAACCTTCGATCGCGACCCGGATACGTTCTATGCTGAGTTCGACGCCTTCATGGATCAGCGGCTGGGGGATGTTTTGAGCATCCTACCAAAGATCAACTAGGATCAG